>NZ_CP079203.1:1545000-2145000 GCF_019297835.1 Sphingomonas sanguinis
ATCGCCACCAGCGCGCCTGCCAGATGCGGCCGCCACAGCTCCAGCGCGGCGGCGGAACGGGTCGTGCCCATTTCCTCGGCCAGCGCGGGCACAGCGGGATCGCGCAGCGTACAGATCACCGGATTGTCGGCGGGCAGCCGCGCGCGCGTAACCCCCTCGCTGACCATATGCGCGTCGCACAGGATCGCCGCGCCGTTCGCCAGCGCCTGCCGCCCCGCCACCGCGAAACCGGCGGAGAAATGGATCGACGGCGCCAGCTCGACCAGCCCGGCGGCATGAATCATGCGCACCGCGACCGGCTCTTCCTCCGCATCGAAGCGCGCCAGCTCCGCCTCGGCGCGAATGATGGCGAAGGACTGGCGATAGATCGCCGCGCCATCGGTTTCGTAAGTGTACGGCATCAACAGGCTCCGAGAAGCGCGACCGCCCGCTCGGGCGTCAATCCGGTGTGAAGGGGCGCGGCCCCGGCGCGGGCGTGTCTGGCCAGATCGAAAGCCCCCTCCCGCCCGGTCAGCACCCAGTCCGCTGCCCGTGCCCGTGCGCAGCCCTTCGCGCAACCCGAGACGTGCAGGCGGCCGTCGATCAGCGGTGCGAGCCGGGTGGCCAACCCACGGGTTTCGACACTCGCCTGCGGACAGGCAGGCGCGCCGACACAGGCATCGACGTGCAGGATCGGGCTGTCGGCGAGAAGCATTCCGGCGACGGGCACGGTTGCGACGCCCTCCGCGATCAGCAACCGCCACGGGGTGAGGCGAACGGCGCAACCATGCGAACGAACGAACGCCGCCAGCGAGGCGGCGTCGATCCGGCCGAAGGGCAGTCCATAAACCGCCCCGATCGGATGCGCGCCCGGCTGCATCGGTTTGCCGGATGCGGGTACGGCGTCGCCTTGGGCCCAGTCGGGCAGGGCCACCTTGTGGCGCGCCATTCGCCCGGCCGCGTGTCCGCCGCTTTCGCTGAACCAGTGCGCCAGCCGAATCAGGGCGTCGACCGCGTTGGACCGCGTCACGGCGACACCGCTCGACCGCCTATCCCCACGCAGCGCCAGGGTGCCAGTGGCGGTCCTCTCGATACGGAAATCCCCGGGCGCATCCATGACTATCGGCGACGGCCCCGCATCGATGATAAAGCCCACCTTGCCCGGCAGTTCGGGCAGTTCGGCCAGGCGCGCCCGCAATTCGCTCGCGATGGCATGACTATCGTCGCCCTCACGCCAATCCGGGTTGATAAGGATCGCCCCCCGCCCCTCCGACACCGGATTGGGATCAACCAGCCCCAACGCCTGCAACTCCGCCAGCAGCGTGGACCAGTTCGCCTCGGCCACACCCCGGATTTGCAGGTTCGCACGCACCGTCAGGTCGATCTGGCCATTGCCGTGGCGGATCGCGCCCGCGCACAGCCCTTCGGCCTGTTCCGCCGTCAACCGTCCCAGCGGCGGCCGAACGCGGACCAGCAGCCCGTCGCCCGCCATCATCGGCCGGAACGCATCGGGGCACCAGCCCTTGACCACGAAGCCGCTCATGCCGCGCCGTCCAGCATGGCGAGCACCGAATTGCGCCGCGTCCGCCACAGCCCCGCCTTGTGAAGCGCCGCGAACCGCGCCTCCATCGCCTTCAACGCCGCCGGGTTCGCCTGCGCCATGAAGTCGCGCACGGCATCCTGCGCCAAGGTCGCATCCCAATACAGGTCGATCAGCGCGGCGGGCACCGCCTCCGCCAGATGCGCGAAGCTGCCCAGATGGTCGAGCGTCGCGGCAATCTCCGCCGCGCCCCGGAAACCATGCGCCATCATCCCCGCCACCCAGCGCGGATTGGCGGCGCGGGCATGGACGGTGCGCGCGATCTCCTCGGCGAGCGTCCGCGCCTTGGGGTTGGCGGGATCGCGCGTGTCGAGATGATAGAGCGCCGCCCCGCCCTCCCCCAAAGCCGCTCGTGCCGCCGCGAACCCCGCCTGATGCGCGGCATAGTCGGCGGCGAGCAGCAGGTCGCTTTCGGGCAGGTCGTGAAGGTGGACGAACGCCTGCGCCCCCGCCACCCGCGCGGCGATCCCTGCCACATCGCGCCGGTCGCCATCGTCGAGCGCGGTCGCCGAAGCCGCGAGCCAGCTCTGCCCCGCCTCGATCCGTGCCGCCTCGTCATAGCCCGCATTTGGGTCCAGCCCGATGCCATAGCGTCCCGGCGCGGGGCCATAGACGCGCGGGCTCGCCTGTCCGACGAACGGATTCCATTCGGCCGTTTCGTCCCGCTGGCCGAGCGCGCGCACCGCCTGCCCGAACAGCGCGACCAGATGCGGGAAGGCGTCGCGGAACAGCCCCGACACGCGCAGCGTCACATCGACACGCGGCCGGTCGAAGCGCATCAGCGGCATCACCTCGAACCCCGTCACCCGCTCGGAACGATGGTCCCAGACCGGCTCGACCCCGATCAGGTGCAGCGCCATGGCGAATTCCTCGCCCGCCGTGCGCATCGTCGCCGAGCCCCAGAGATCGACGATCAGGGTGCGAAGGTGATCGCCCTCCTCCTGCATATGGCGGCGGATCAGTTCCTCGGCGAGCTTCACGCCCTGGAGATGTGCGGCCCGGCTCGGCAACGCGCGCGGATCGATGGCGTAAAGGTTGCGCCCCGTGGGCAGCACATCGGCGCGCCCACGATAGGGCGAACCCGAAGGCCCCGCCGGAACGCGCTTTCCATCCAGCCCGGCGAGCAACCCCGCCCGCTCCGCCACGCCCTGTTCACCGCGCCCGAAGACGTGAAGCCCCTCGCCGAACTGGCTGTCCTTCACGTCGCAGACGAATGCGTCGATCCGCGCCAGCGGATCCTCCGCCCCCGCCAGCCCCAGCGTCTCGCCCAGTCCGACGCTGTCTGCCTCCTCGGCGATGCTGGCGCGCAGCCGGTCGCGGCGGGCGGGGTCGAGGCCGTCGGCATTGGCATATTCGTCGAGCAGCGCCTCCAGCCGCCCCAGCCCCGCACCTGTCTCCGCCTGCACCAGCGCCGGGGGAACATGCCCGATCGTCACCGCGCCCAGCCGCCTTTTGGCCTGCGCCGCCTCGCCCGGATCGTTGACGATGAAGGGATAAAGGACCGGCCAGTCTTTGGTCAGCGCTTCCGGCCAGCAGCCATCGGACAGCGCGACCGCCTTGCCCGGCAGCCACTCCAGCGTCCCGTGCGCGCCGACATGGACCAGCGCGTCGATCCGTTGCGCGCGGAGCCAAAGATAAAAAGCGACGTAACCGTGGCGCGGGCAGCGCGAGAGGTCGTGATAATCGTCGGCCCGCGCCCCCCGCCGCCCGCGCTCGGGCTGGAGCGCGACGATGGCCTTGCCGAGCGTCAGGGCCGGAAAATGGAAGGAGTCGCCCTCGACCAGCGGGTCGTCCTCGACCGCGCCCCAGCTTTCGGTAAGGTCGACGCGCAGACTTTCGGGAAGAGCGGCCAGGGCCTCGCGATAGGCGGCGACGGGCCAGGCGATCCGGTTGCCGAGCAGCGCGGCGGGCAGATCGGGCTGCGGTTTCACATCATAACCCGCCTCACCCAGATCGGCGAGGATCGCCGCAGTCGAGGCAAAGCCGTCCAGCCCGACCGCATGCGCCGCCTGCCAGTCCTTGCCCGGATAGGTCGACAGCAGGATCGCGAGGCGCCGCTCCGCCGCCGGAGTCGCCGCCAGCCTCGCCCAGCCCGCCACCTTGTCCGCTACGGCGGCGATCCGCCCGGGCTCGGCGCGATGGAGGCGCAGGGCGATATCGAAGTCGGGGTCGCGCTCTCCCGGCTGCTTGAAGCTGACCACGCCCGCGAACAGGCGTCCGTCGATCTCGGGCAGGACGACGTGCATGGCGAGGTCGGCGGGCGACAGGCCGCGCGCGGCGCCCTCCCAGCCCGCCCGGTCGCTGGTGGCGAGTGCCACCTGAAAGACCGGCACACCTGCGCCGTCGAGCGAGGTGGTGTCGTCCTCGCCGCGTGCAGAAAAAGCGGTGGCGTTGATGATCGCGGCGGGGGTGAGGGCTTCGACCCAGCGCGCGACCCAGGGGCCTGCGCCCTCGGCTTTCAGCGAGGGGACGAACAGGGCGATGGGGTCGAAGCCGCGTTCGGACAGCGCGGTGTGGAGGGCGACGATGGGTTCGATGTCGGCGGCGGCGAGATAGGCGCGGTAGAAGGTGATCAGGACGCGGGGGCGGGTCGTCGTAAGCAGGGTCGCGGCGGGGCAAGCGACGCCCTCGAGGGACCAGCTGCCAACGGGAGCGATTTGTGGAGAGGGCCCTCCCCCATCCCCTCCCGCCTGCGGGAGGGGCATGCTCGGGGCGACTGTTTCGCGCAAAAGCCCCTCTCCCGGCAGGGGGAGGGGTTGGGGAGGGGCAAGAGCCACAGGCGACAACGCCGCGATTTCACGCAAAGCCAAAGCCGCCGCATCTGCCCCGCCCGCATCACACAACGCCGTCAACCGCCGAACCAACCCGGCATCCACGGTCGACGCCGCCACCAACCGCCGGTCCTCGCGCCCGTCCGCCGCCAGCACCGCCAGCGCGATCCCCCGCTCCCGCGCCAGCCGTTCGACCTCACGCAGGCCGTAATCCCAATAGGCCGCGCCGCCGATCAGCCGGATCAGGATCGCCTTCGCATGCACCAAGGTCTGCTCGACATAGGTGTCGACCGACAGCGGGTGGATCAAGGCCGCCAGATTGGCGAGCCGCAGCGACCAGGAAAATCCCCCCGCCCGCCAGCCCGCCGCAAAGGCACTGAGGTCGCTGTCGGAGAAGGACAGCACGACCACGTCACCGGGGCGCTGCCCCAGATCCTGTGGAACGGCTTGTTCCTCCAGCCCATGGCTCTCGCGAAAGACGAGATGCACGTGTTCAGCCCTTCAGCACGGCCTCGATCGAAGGCCGGTCGATGCGGTCATGCTCGGCGATGACGACCAGTTGCGTGCCGCGCGGCTCGCCCGCGCCCCAGGGGCGGTCGTAGCTGGTGCGCACCCGGCGGCCGACCGCCTGGACCAGCAGCCGCATTGGCTTGCCCGTAACGGCGGCATAGCCCTTCACCCGCAGGATATCCTGCTGTTCGGCCAGCGTCACGATGCGCGTGGCGATCGCCTCGGGGCTGTCCACCTCGCCCAGAATCACCGAGATGCTGTCGAAATCGTCATGCTCGTGATCGTCCGCGCCGTCATGATGCGAGGGGCGTGCGGCGATGTCGTCCTCGGCGGCCGCCTCTAGGCCCAGCACGATCTCGGCAGAGACGATGCCGTCGACCGCCTCGACCATCGGCAGCGGGCGCGGGGCTTCGGCGGCGATGATCGCGCGGGCCTTGGCGACGCCCTCCGGCCCGGCGAGGTCCGCCTTGGTCAGCAGGACGATGTCGGCACAAGCCAGTTGGTCCTCGAACACCTCCGACAGTGGCGTTTCATGGTCGAGGCTGGGGTCGGCGGCCCGCTGCGCCTCCACCGCGTCGAGATCGGGGGCGAAGCGGCCCGCCGCGACGGCCTCGGCATCGGCTAGCGCCACCACGCCGTCAACGGTGATGCGCGAGCGAATGGCGGGCCAGTCGAAGGCCTTCAACAGCGGCTTGGGCAGCGCCAGACCCGAGGTCTCGATCAGGATGTGATCGGGGCGCGGCTCCATGGCCAGCAGCTTCTCGACCGTCGGGATGAAGTCGTCGGCGACCGTGCAGCAGATACAGCCATTGGCCAGCTCGACGATATTCTCCGCCGGGCAATCGGGGATGGCGCAGGATTGCAGGATGTCGCCGTCGACGCCCAAAGTGCCGAATTCGTTGACCACCACCGCCAGGCGACGGCCGCCCGCGTTGCGAATCAGATGGCTGATAAGCGTGGTTTTCCCTGCGCCCAGAAAGCCGGTGACGATGGTGACGGGGACCTTGGAAAGGTCACGCATGGTAATTCTCCGACGCGCCGGACGAGCGAGCGCGGACGCGGGGCCGATCGCCAGAGCGGTGACGGACGGGCGCGCGACATGCGTCCACCCCGCTGAACCGGCGACCGATGCGGCCCCGGCCGCATGGCTTCGTCGCTCCCCGACGGAGAACCGTGCCCCGACCACCCCCTGGGTCCAGGCAAGAGCGACCATGACGCCGGCAGGTCTCCTGGCTTGCGGGTCAAAGCGAAGGGATGCGCCTTCCCGGATCACTCCAGTGGCCGTGCCCTCATAAGAGCACCAGCATCGCTCGCTCACCGCTTACAGTTGCAGGGACAGCCGGGGATTTGCACCCCATTCCCGTTTAAAGCCCTTGCGGGCACCGGCGCGATCTTCGGACGGCTTATCACCCTCCGATCAGCGGCATTTATCCCGCCGCGCCGGGCTTGGCAATTCGCGCCTCCATCGCCGCGAACCCGCGCCAGCGATAGAGGAGGAAGCTCGCGCCCCAGCAGACCACGAACAGCCCGACGATCGCGAAGCCCAGCACGTTGAAATGCTCGGCCAGCGCGCCCGCATAGCGGAACGGCCCCGCCGTCCAGCCGAACCGCTCGGCGAGCAGCGCGGTCGCCTGGATGCCGCCGATCACCAGCGCAACCAGCGCCGAGACCAAAGTGATCGTCATGTTGTAGTAGAGCTTGCGAAGCGGATGGACGAACGCCCACTCATAGGCGCCCAGCATCACCAGCCCATCCGCCGTGTCGATCAACGCCATGCCGACCGCGAACAGCACCGGGAATACCAGGATCGTCGCCAGCGACACCCCGTCCGCCGCGTGCGAACCCGACAGGCCCAGGATCGCCACCTCGGTCGCGGTGTCGAAGCCCAGCCCGAACAGGAACCCCAGCGGCGCCATGTGCCAGCTGCGCCGGATCAGCCGGAAGAGCGGCCGGAACAGACGCGACAAAGGCCCCTGCCCCGAAAACATCATGTCGGCATCGGCCTCCGCCATCGGCTCGCCCCGCGCCACCCGGCGGAAGCGGGTCCAGACATCGCGCAGGATGATCAGGTTCATGATTGCGATGGCGAAAAGGAAGCTGGCCGAGACGATGGTGGCAATGGTCCCGCCGCTCTGCCCGAACGCCTCGAAGTCGGACAGAGTGCTCGCCGCCAGCGCCACGGTGGTCGCGGCGATCAGGACGATGGCGGAATGGCCGAGCGCGAACCACAGGCCGACCGCGATAGGCCTCTGGCCGTCCTGCATCAGCTTGCGCGTGACATTGTCGATGGCGGCGATGTGATCGGCATCGACCGCGTGGCGCAGGCCCAGGCTGTAGGCGAGCAAAGCCGTACCGAGCATCAGGCTGTTGCCCGCAAAGACGCTGAACGCCCAGCCCCAGACGGCGATATTGACGATGACCAATGCCCCCATCAGCAGCGTGACGCGACGCTTGAGCGAAGGGCGTGTCAGCGGGGGATGGGCGGAAACTTCGGACATGGGCGGATCACGCCTTGCACAGCGCCGTTGCGACTAAGGCCGCCCCTCCGCTTTCGCGGCGGTCCCCAGGCCCGAGCGGGCGCACGCCGGGCAGGATTCCGATTCGGGTCGGCCGGATGGCGTCGCTCGCATGATACAATATATCCTAGCCATGACCATCCCCTGGATCGCGGCAAGAGCGACTCGCATCGGCAGGTCTCCTGGCTTGCGGGTCGAAGCGTCGGCAATGCGGCCTTCCCGGATCGCTCCAGTGGCTGTTCCCTGTTGCAGGAACCGGCATCACGCGCTCACCGCTTACAGTTGCAGGGACAGCTATGGATTTGCACCATATTCCCGTTTGAAGCCCCGAGGGGCACCGATGCGATAGTCCGGCGGCGTGGCTGAAAGCCGCTGCCGGTCGGCACGGGAATAGTCTGCGCCGAACGGACACGCAAACGGCTTTATCCCGCCGCGCGGTCAGCCTAATCGAAGCGCATGGTGGTTTGGAAAGCGATGCGCCGATGGACACCGGCGGCGGCCTGCCTGGTCGCGGCCTGCTCGGGTGGCAATTACCGGCCGGTCAGCGATTTTCCGGTGCGGATCGGCAAGCCCTATACGGTGCGGGGCATCACCTATGTCCCCGCCGAGGATACGACCTATGACATGCTCGGCTATGCCAGCTGGTATGGCAGCGAATCGGGCAAGCGCACCGCGAACGGCGAACGCTTCCGCCCCGGCTGGGCGACGGCCGCGCATACCACCCTCCCCTTGCCCAGCTATGTCGAGGTGACGGCGCTCGACACCGGGCGGCGGATCATCGTGCGGGTCAACGATCGCGGACCATTCGCGGGATCGTCGCGGATCATCGACCTGTCACGCGGTGCCGCCGAGCAGCTCGGCCTGCGCGCGGTCGGCAAGGCGGCGGTGCGGGTGCGCGTCGTCGAGCCGGACGAAAAGGACCGCGAGCGCCTGCGCCACGGCAAGGCGGCGCGCCCCTTGCCACCGGTTTCGGATGCGGTGCGGGCGAACCTGCTGTCACAGATCGCGGCGGCAGGGATGGCGGTGCGGTAAAGAATGCCCGCCCAAGTCAATAGAATAAGCGGAGTGTGATGATCCGGGACGTACCGTCGCAAAGCTTCAGTATGTGGCGCGTGCCGGTTGCCGCCCGGCTCCAATAGCCATTGAGCAATTCTTGCGACACCGGCTTGTCGTCGATCCCGCATATCTCGGCCCCCGTTCTCAGCCCCACCGTCATCGCTGGCGAGTTCCGCATGACATGCGCGACGGCCCACCGACCGTCGCGAACGAACCCCTGTATGCCGTCTCGGCTTTTGTGGATTGGAGCGACGGGTCGGATCCGGGGCTCCAATGTCATCTGGCCTGCCGTGAGATCGACCGTCATGTTATAGGCCCGCAGGGTACCCATTCCGACCAGCGCCTGGATGCCTGCTCCCCACCAATTGCTGGCATCAATGGTGGCATAAGCTCCGGTAATTTTCTGCTGGCCGATCTTGAAATCCGTCAATCGTCCGAACGGCTGGATCATGGTGCCACCCGCACCGACGGATGCCTTGTCCGTCTGAGGTTTAAAGCCCGTCACCTCGACCGTATTCACGGACAGGGATACCTGGTCATCGGCGCCGGTATCGATCATGGCCGGAGACACGGATTTGCCGTTAATTGAAATGTCAGTGACCAGCCTCGAATTGTTCGGGCCAACCCTGATCGGAGTGCCGTTTTTCAGGGGAACCTTACCGCTTTTCATCAATCGGAAGCGATGATGATCCTGATCGACCTGCCATTCGAATGGGCCAAGCAAGGGCAGGCCGATAACGACATCGACGTCCTTCAGATCGAGAACAGCCAGCTTACTGAGATCGATGACGGTGACGGCACCGGGCTTTACCGTGCGAAAGGCGCCGACGTCGATCGAGACGGAGGACGTCGTATAATATTGGGTCGGCCCCCCAACGCTGAGCGGTTTGCCCCATGGCGTCAGCGGGAGATGATGGGCATCCGCATAGGATTTGCTGACGACGAGATAGTCGAATCCCGTATCGACCATGGCTTTAGCTGGCTGACCGTTCAACATGACGGGGATGATGATATGGTCCCCATCAGGATCGAAGTCGATCCAACCCGATCCGGCATCGGGCATCCAGAATAACGGCGGGTTTGTATACGTGGCGGGCAAAGGGGCAGCAACTTCCTGTGCTGCAACAAACGACGACACACCAAAAATCGCCGTACAGGCGGCAAGCAATTTGCAGACCGCCTGTGTTGTGCGTTCCTGTTTCGCACCCAATTTTTTTGCCATCGCCCCCCCAACCCTCTGACGTTTCGTCACCGCTTTGGCACAATGCGTCCTCTTGTGTTGTGCATGCAAGCACTTGCCTTCGCCGTTGCGCCAAACGGACAGAACACGCCAGAAACGAAAAAAGCGGGCTTTCGCCCGCTTCGTCGTCGTCCACCGATGTCAGTAGAAGATTGGTCGGGGCGACAGGATTCGAACCTGCGACCCCCACACCCCCAGTGTGATGCGCTACCAGGCTGCGCTACGCCCCGACCGAGCGGCGGCCTCTAGGCGGGTTTTCTTCGCGATGCAAGCCTTGATGTTGCGATACCGCCGACACCACATCCGCCTCTCCATTGCGCCTGTCCGCCTGCGATGGTAGCGGGCAGGCTATCCGACATGGGGGCTTGTCGATCGTCATCGGTCGGCACGTACCCGTGCCCATTCAGCATAGACGGGTCCGAATGTTCATTCCCATCACCGCCCCAGTCGCCGCGATGGCAGCCGCTTCCGGGGCCGCCGCATCGAGCGGAGCCGCCTCGTTCCTCAGCCTCGCGCCGCTGCTCCTCGTCTTCGTCGTCTTCTATTTCCTGATGATCCGCCCGCAACAGCGCCGGATGAAGACGCTGCAGGCGTCGATCGAGGCGGTCAAGAAGGGCGATCAGGTCACCACGGCGGGCGGCATCGTCGGCAAGGTGACCCGCGTCGAGGACCAGCTGGTCGAGGTCGAGATCGCGCCGAACGTCCGCGTCCGCGTGGTCAAGGCGACGCTGACCGACGTGATCGACCCCACCGCCAAACCCGCGAACGACTGACCCCATGCTGGATTTCCCCCGCTGGAAGGTCGCTTCCATCGTTGCGTTGCTGGCCGCCCTGTGCCTGCTCGCGATCCCGAGCTTTCTGCCGGAAAGCACCACCAGCAAATGGGGGCCCATCCCCCATCCGCGCGTAAATCTCGGCCTTGACCTGGCTGGCGGCAGCTATCTGCTGCTGGAGGCGGACACGTCCGACCTCGCCAACACGCGGCTGGAGACGATGCGCGATCAGGTCGCGGCCGAAATGCGCCGCGGCAATCCGCGCATCGACATCGGCGACATCTCGGTACGGAACGGCCAGCTCAGCTTCATGCTGCGCGATCCGTCCCAGGTGGATGCGGCGCGCGAGCGGTTGCTGGCGATCACCGGCGGCGGCGCGGGCATGACCGGCCAGCGGGAATGGGACATCCAGGTCGTCGACACCTCGCGCTTCGTGCTGAAACCGACCCAGGCGGGGCTGACCCAGGCGGTCGACACCGCGATGAAGACCGCGACCGAAGTCGTGCGTCGCCGCATCGACGCGCTCGGCACCAAGGAACCGACGATCCTTCAGCAGGGCAGCAACCGCATCGTGGTGCAGGTGCCCGGTCTTCAGGACCCGCAGGCGCTGAAGAACCTGATCGGCAAGACCGCCAAGCTGGAATTCAAGCTGGTCGACACCACCGCCAATCCGGTGGACGTGGCCAAGGGCAATGCACCCGCAGGCAGCCAAGTTCTGCCCTATCCAGGCAATCCGCTGGGCGCGCCGGTGATCGCGGTCAAGCGGCCGGTCATCATCTCGGGCGACCAGCTGATCGACGCGCAGCAGCAGTTCAACCAGCAGACCAACGCGCCGGAAGTGGCGATCACCTTCGACGCACAGGGCGGTCGCAAGTTCGCGCGCATCACTCAGGAAAATACCGGCATGCCCTTCGCGATCATTCTCGATGGTCAGGTGCTGTCGGCGCCCAACATCAACGAGCCGATCCTCGGCGGTCGTGCGTCGATCAGCGGAAACTTCACCGTCGATACCGCGAACCAGCTGGCAATCTCGCTACGCTCGGGCAAGCTGCCGATCGATCTGAAGGTCGTCGAGGAACGTACCGTCGGTCCCGATCTGGGCGCGGACTCGATCCATGCGGGTATCCTGGCCTCGGCGATCGCGGCGCTGGCCGTGGTCATCTTCATGACCCTCACCTATGGCCGGTTCGGCATCTATGCGAACATCGCGGTCATCATCAACATCCTGGTCATCCTGGCCGTGATGGCGATGCTGAACGCCACGCTGACCCTGCCGGGCATCGCGGGCTTCGTGCTGACCATCGGCACCGCGGTCGACGCGAACGTGCTCATCAACGAGCGTATTCGCGAGGAACGACGGCGCGGACGCAATGTCGTCCAGGCGGTCGAGCTGGGTTACAAGGAAGCCAGCCGCACCATCTTCGAGGCGAACGTGACCCACGCGATCTCGGGCGTCATCATGCTCGTGCTCGGCTCCGGCCCGGTCAAGGGCTTCGCGGTCGTGCTGCTGATCGGCATCGTGACCAGCGTGTTCACCGCCGTTACCTTCACGCGGATGCTCGTGGCGCTGTGGTTGCGCCGCGAAAAGCCCAAGACCATCAATATTTGAGGCAGGAGAACAGATCATGCGCCTCCTGAAACTCGTCCCCGACAATACGAACATCGACTTTGTCCGCCTGCGCGGCTGGGCGTTCGGGCTGACGCTCGCGCTCACCCTGCTGGCGGTCGGCGTGACGTTCGCGCGCGGGCTCAATCTGGGCGTCGACTTTGTCGGCGGCCTGATGATCGAAGAGAAATTTCCCACCCCGCCTTCGGCCGACCGGGTCCGTTCGGTCGTCGACAGCCTGGGCGTCGGTGAAGCCAATATCCAGACGGTCGGCGACGGCCGCACCATCAGCATCCGCCTGCCCGTGCCCCCGTCGAAGGACGAAGGCGCCACCAACGCCGTCGTCCGCAAGGTCGAAGCCGCGCTGGGCCAGCAATTCCCCGGCGCGACCTTCAGCCGTTACGACACGGTGTCGGGCAAGGTCTCCGACGAGCTGATCAAGCACGGCGTGCTGGCGGTGGTGTTGGCGATCCTGGGCATCGGCCTGTTCGCCATCTTCCGTTTCGAATGGCAGTTCGGCGTGTCGACCATCGTCGCCATCGTCCACGATCTTCTCGTCACGCTGGGCTTCTTCGCGATCACCCAGTTCGAGCTGGACCTGACGATCATCGCGGCGTTCCTGACCATCATCGGCTATTCGATCAACGACAAGATCGTCATCGACGACCGCATCCGCGAGAATATGCGCCGCTATCGCAAGATGGATATGCGCGAGATCATCAACCTGTCGGTGAACGAGACGCTGCCGCGCACGGTCATGACCTCGGTCACGATCCTGCTGGCGCTGATCGCGCTGCTGCTGCTGGGCGGCCATGTGCTGCGCGGCTTCACTGCCGCGATGATCCTGGGCATCGTGGTCGGCACCTATTCGTCGATCTACGTCTCGTCCTCGCTGCTCATCACGCTGGGCCTGCGCGCCGAGCCGAATCGCGAGAAGCCGGGCACTACCGACAAGCGCAAGGTGGCCGACGCCGAGCGCATCACCCCGCGCGAGGGCTGAGCACCAGCGTGAGCGTTTCGATCCGCATCACGCGCGATCCCACCGCGCCCGGCCCGATCGTCCGTGGCTTTGCCGCCACGGGCTTTCGGGTTGGCGAGATCGCCTATCCCGCGCTGCTCCTGTCGCCCGACTGGCACGAGCCCTGGAGCCCGCCGCCCCTCGAGTCGCTGAGCCCCGAATCGGTCGCCGCGCTGGTCGATGAAGCGCCGGAATTCCTGTTGCTCGGCACCGGCGCGAACCTGCGCCGCGCGCCTGTCGCCTTCGTCGCGGCGCTGGAGGCTCGCGGGCTGGGTGTCGAAGTGATGGACAGCCGCGCCGCTGCGCGTGCTTGGGGCGTGCTGCGCAGCGAAGGCCGCAAGATCTGCGCGGCGCTCTACCCGCTCGACGCATAATTATGGCTTTTCCTCCCCTTGCAGGGGAGGAATCGGTGATCCTACCACCCCCGCGCGACCAGTTCCGCCAGATGCGAGTGCAACGCCGCCGCATTGGCCGCCCAGGTAAAATCCCGCACCACCGCCCGCACCGCCCAGGGATCGGCCGCCTGGTCCAGCACGTCGCGGATCGCGGCGGCGAACTCGCCCGGATCGGCTTGCGCGATGCGCCCCGCAACCCGGCTCGTCACGACATCGCCCGCTCCGCCCGCCGGGGTGATGACGATCGGCGTTCCGCAAGCGAGCGACTCGACCCACGCATTGGCCAGCCCTTCGGATACCGAGGCCAGCGCCATCACGTCTGCCGCACCCAGCAACGCAGGCAGCTCGGCATGGGGTATTGCCCCGAGCAGCCGCACCCGGTCGGCAATCCCCGCCCGCTCGGCCCGCGTGGTGAGCGCGCCGCGTTCCGCCCCCTCCCCCACGATCATCAGCGTGACGCCGGGCAGCCGGGCGACCGCATCGATCACCACGCCGTGCCCCTTGCGCGGGATCAGCGCGCCCAGCGAGATCACCAGCGGCCCGGCGACGCCCAGCGCCTGCTTGGCAGCGTCTTGGTCGATCGGTTGAAAACGGCTCTGGTCGACGCCGGTATGGTGGACGCGAATCCGGTGGCGCGACACGCCCAGCGCCGCCACGTCATCAGCCATCGCGTCACTGACCGCGAGAAGGCCCTCGGCCCGCATCGCCGCCCGCGCCACCTGCTGCCGAGTGGCGGGGGCACGACCCCAGAGATGGATGTCCGCCCCCCGCGCCTTGATCGAGACGGGCACGCCGTAACGCCGCCCCAGTGCGACCGCCGCCGGGCCGTCGGGGAAGAAGAAGGATGCATCGATCACGTCGAACCGGGCTTCGTCGCGCAGCCGGTCGAGCACCGGGATCAGCGCGCGGACCAAGGCGGGCACATGAAACCGCCCGCCGGTGCCGGGGATCGTCACGAAGCGCGGGCGGCTGACGTCCAGTCCCGCCCATTCTTCGCGAAGCGGCAAAGCGGCCTGCGCGCGGAACCGGGCTGACCGCGCCAGCGGCCAGACCGGCAAGCCGATCGGCGCGACCACCCGGACGGCGACGCCCGGACGCGACGCCAGCGCTGCGGTCTGCCGCTCGACGAAAATCCCGAAATTGGGCCGCGTCGCATCGGGAAACAGGCTCGACAGGGTCAGCACGTTCAGCATGAGACCTCTTACTCCCTGTCGAGGCGGAAAAAGCGCCGATATCGGAACATTATGATCGGCGCCGTCCGCCTGAACCACGACTTGCGTTTACAAGATCATAAATCCGACAACCAAGATATACGCCATTCATCAACGCGACAGATCGCGCCTGACACAGTTGAGGCAACCAGCTATCCTTTCGATAGCTTTTGGGTGGGGGATTTCGATGAGCCGATTCGGACGTTTGGGCGCGGCGCTGGCGCTGAGTGCGACGCTGGCGGGCTGCGGCGGCGATGGCGGCAGCAGCAGCGCGATCGGATCGAATACCGGGGGCGGCAGCGGCGGCACCGCGACGGGTACGGTGGACGGCGCCTGCTCGCTGCGCAATCGCCAGAACTGGGTCTCGGCGCAGATGAACGAATGGTATCTCTTCCCGGATACCCTGCCCGCCTCGCTCGACCCTTCGGCCTATACGACGGTCAGCGACTATATCGACGCGCTGACCGCGACCGCGCGGGCGCAGCGCAAGGATCGGTATTTCACCTATCTGACGTCGATCAAGGAAGAGAACGCCTATTACAGCTCGGGCGATTCTGCCGGTTTCGGCTTTCGCCTGACGGTTGATTCGACCCAGTCGAAGCTGATGATCGCCGAATCCTTCGAAAGCGGCGCGGCGCTGGCGGCCGGGATCGACCGTGGGTCCGAGATTCGGGGCATCGGGACCAGCTCCACCAATATCCAGTCGATCGCCGACATCGTTCGCGCCGATCCCAATAACGGCCTGACCAACGCGCTCGGCCCCGACACCACCGGCACGACGCGCTATTTCCAGGTGGCCGACCCCTCGGGCAATGTGCGCGTCGTTTCCCTGACCAAATCGACTTATACGCTCCAGCCGGTGTCGCCCAATTACGGGACGCAGATCATCACCGATAACGGCCAGCGCTATGGCTATATCAACCTGCGCACCTTCATCAGCACCGCCGATCCGCAGCTGCGCGCCGCCTTCGCGACCTTCAAGCAGCAGGGCATCACCCAGGTCGTGGTCGATCTTCGCTATAATGGCGGCGGCAGCATCGATATCGCCGATCTGTTCAACAATCTGCTGGGCGGCAATCGCCAGACCTCGGACGTGATGGGCTATGTCGCCTTCCGCGCCAGCAAGGCGTCGAACAACGAGACGACCTATTTCACGCCGCAAGCCCAGTCGATCGTGCCGACCCGCCTCGCCTTTATCGGCACCGGCGGCACCGCCTCGGCCAGCGAACTCGTGCTCAACCGCACCCTGCCCTATATGGGCGCGAACACCGGGCTGATCGGCGCCAACACGTACGGCAAGCCGGTGGGCCAGATCGCGCGCGACAATGCCCAGTGCGACGACCGGCTGCGCGTGATCGCCATCTCGCTTCAGAACGCCAACAAGCAGGGCGATTATTATAACGGCCTGGCAGGTATCGTGCCTGCCAGCTGCCGCGCCGGCGACGACCTGACCCGCAAGATGGGCGACCCGCAGGAAGCCTCGACCCGCGCCGCGCTCGACTTCCTCCAGGGCAAGAGCTGCACCCCGATCAGCGCGTCCGCCAGCGCACAGGCGGCCGGGACGGGACCGCGCAAGCTGCTCCAGCCCGACCGTCCCTCGGTCGCGCAACGCGACGTGCCCGGGTTGTATTGAGGGGTCGCCCTTCCCTCGCCCCTCTTTGAGGGGAGAGGGTTGCGCAGACTTGGTCTTTGCGGGAGCAAAGGCCTAGTCGGAGCTGGGTGAGGGGAGCAGCGCTCGCCCAAGCGCGCGCGCGAGCCTTGGGCTCGCTCAACCCCTCACCCAAGCTGCGCTAGCCAGCAAAGCTGGCAAGCTCCGCTAACCCTCTCCCCTGTCCAGGGGAGAGGGAAGTCTTTCTTACAGCCGCGTCGTGCCCGCATAGGCGAACAGCGCGTCGCCGTCCGACGACAGGGTGACCGTCTCTTCGCCGGTCACGGTCAGGCACTGGCCCGCGTGGAACGCCACACCCGCGACCTCTCCCGATCCGGTGATCGGGATCAGCCACGCCGTCCGCCCCTCCGGCAGAGCGACCGGATGCTCACCCGCGGCCCAGCGTTCGAGCACGAATTTCGGCCCTTCGACCAGAATGTCGCGCCCCTCGCCTGCCGGTCCCGGCGAAACGATCGGCTGATACGGGGTCAGATGCGCGACATCGACGCCGTCTTCCAGATGCAGCTCGCGGTCGCTGCCATAGTCATAGAGGCGATAGGTGGTTTCGCTGTTCTGCTGCACCTCGATCACGGTCAGTCCGGCGCCGATCGCATGGATCGTGCCCGAAGGAGCGTAATAGAAATCGCCCTCCTTCACCGGCACCCAGTCGAGATCCGCCTCGACCGAGCCGTCCCGCGCGTCGGCGCGCAGCTGTTCTTTGGTCATCGGCGCCTTCGGGCCCAGCGCGATGGTCGAATCGGGCTCGGCGGTCAGGATCGTCCAGCACTCGTCCTTGCCGCGCGGCAGGCCACGGGCCTGGGCCTGCTCGTCGTCGGGGTGGACCTGTACCGACAGCTTCTCGCTGGTGAACAGATATTTGATGAGCAGGTCGGGCGAAGTGTCGCCCGGCTCCTGGAACCACACCTCACCCACAGGCGCGCCGCCCGGTGCGACATCCTCGAACCCCGGATACAGCTTGTGGCGGCCCCAGGGCTTTTCGACGCGGTGGGTATGGAGCATCGTGGCGGGCATGGTCGTTCGATTCCTTCCGATCGGGCGACGGCAGAACCGTCGGGGCAAGGGCGGCGTTCCGTGTCGCCCGGCGCATCCCAATCCCATGCCGCGAGCGCTACCGGAATGGCAAGTCGTCTATCATTGGGACCTATCGTTACGGTTGTGCGGGAAGGACTGTTCCCCGCCCCAATGCTGCGCTAAGGACATGCGCGATGCGTAACCCCCGTTCCCGTGCGCTGTCGCTGGCGCTGATCGCCGCTTTGGCCTTTCCGATCGCGGGTTGCGCCCGCAACCGTAACCGCACCGACCTGCCTTATGTCGCGCGCGACGTCGGCACGCTGTACACGGCCGCCAAAAACCGGCTGGACCAGCACCGCTATAAGGAGGCCGCGCTGCTGTTCGACGAGGTGGAGCGTCAGCACCCCTATTCGATCTGGGCCCGCCGCGCGCAGCTGATGAGCGCGTTCAGCTATTATCTGGGCCGCGACTATACCCAGTCGATCCAGTCGGCGCAGCGCTTCATCTCGGTCCACCCCGGCAACCGCGACGCGCCCTATGCCTATTATCTCATCGCGCTCGGCTATTACGAGCAGATCCAGGACGTCACCCGCGACCAGAAGATCACGCGTCAGGCGCTCGATGCGCTGGGCGAGTTGATGCGCCGCTATCCCAACAGCCGCTACGCCGCCGATGCGCGGTTGAAGGTCGATCTGGTCAACGATCACCTGGCGGGCAAGGAGATGGAGATCGGCCGCTTCTACGAGGATCGCCATCAGTGGCTGGCCGCGTCGATGCGTTTCCGCACCGTCGTCGACAAGTATCAGACGACCAGCCACACGCCGGAGGCGCTGATGCGTCTGGTCGAGACCTATCTGGCGCTGGGTGTACGCCCGGAGGCCGAGCGCTCCGCCGCCGTGCTGGGCGCCAATTATCCGGGCAGCGACTGGTATAATCGCGCCTACAAGCTGATGCGCGAATATCCGGTGCAGCCGATCCCCGCGATCCAGCCGGGCCAGCCCGTGGTGCCGACCGGCACGCCGGGTTCGGTCAATATCGGCCTGCCGGGCGGCGGCAACACCGCCACGCCGAGCGCGGCCGCACCGGGCCGCCCGACGCCGACCGGTAACAACAGCTCGCCGACGGGCTGAGTCACGCTTGATATTCCTCCCCTGGAAGGGGAGGTGGCAGGCCGCAGGCCTGATGGAGAGGTGTCCCGCTATCGAGAGGGGGACACCCCTCCGACGCGCGGGCGCGCCACCTCCCCTTGCAGGGGAGGAATAGATGCACTCCCGAACAAATCGGGATCATTTTTCCTGCGGGGGATAACATCGGCCCGCGTTTCGCTTTATATCGCGCGCCATGCTGACCGCGTTGTCCATTCGTGATGTCGTCCTGATCGAGGCGCTGGACCTGGATTTCGGCCGGGGCCTGGGCGTCCTGACCGGCGAGACGGGAGCGGGCAAGTCGATTCTGCTCGACGCGCTGGGGCTGGCACTGGGCGGGCGCGGCGATAGCGGGCTGGTCCGCCACGGCGCAGGCCAGGCCATCGTCACCGCCAGCTTCGAGGCGCCCGCCCCCGACAGCCGCCTCGCCTCCATCCTCGACGAGGCCGGGATCGAAATCGAGCCGGGCGAGCCGCTGATCGTGCGCCGTCAGGTCAAGGCCGATGGCGGCAGTCGGGGCTTCGTCAACAGCCAGCCCGCCTCCGCCGCGCTCCTCCGCGAGATCGCGCCCTTCCTGGTCGAAATCCACGGCCAGCACGACGATCGCGGCCTGCTGAACCCGCGCGGGCACCGGATGATGCTCGACAGCTTCGGGCGAATCGACACCGGCGCGGTCGCCGCCGCCTGGGCCCGGTATCGCGAAGCCGAAGCCGCGCTGACCGCCGCGCGTGAGGAGATCGAGACGGCGGCACGCGACCGCGAATGGCTGGAACATGCCGTCGCCGAGCTGACCAAGCTCGCCCCCGAACCCGGCGAGGAAGAGGCGCTGGCCGACCGTCGTCGCACCATGCAGCGATCGGAAAAGATCGCGGGCGAGCTGGGGGCGATCGACGAACATCTGCAAGGGTCGGACGGCGCACTGGCGGGCCTGCGCCAGGCCGCGCGCGTGCTGGAGCGGATCGGCGAGGATCACCCCGCGCTCGCCGAGGCGCTGGCCGCGATCGACCGTGCGGTGATCGAAGCATCGCTGGCCGAGGAGCGGCTGATCGAAGCGCAGCGCGAACTCGCCTATGATCCGCGCGCGCTGGAGGAAGACGAGGCCCGACTGTTCGAGCTGCGCGGCATGGCGCGCAAGCACCGGGTCCAGCCCGACGACCTCGCCGAGCTGACCGAGCAGTTGCGTGGACGGCTGGAACGGCTGGACGCAGGCGAGGAAGGCATTGGGCGGCTGGAGGCAGCGGTCTCGACCGCGCGTGCGGCCTATGACAAAACGGCCGAGAAGGTCACCGCCGCCCGCACCGCCGCCGCCGAACGACTGGACAAGGCGGTGAAGGGCGAACTGGCCCCGTTGAAGCTGGATGCCGCGCGCTTCCGCACCATCGTCGCAGCCCTCGAGCCATCAGGCTGGTCGGCGGCGGGCAAAGACCGGGTGGAGTTCGAGATTTCGACCAACCCCGGCGCCCCCTTCGCGCCGCTGATGAAAATCGCCAGCGGCGGCGAATTGTCGCGCTTCATCCTGGCGCTGAAGGTCGCGCTGGCCGAGGAAGGCGGCGCGACAACGATGATCTTCGACGAGATCGATCGGGGCGTCGGCGGCGCGGTCGCCTCCGCGATCGGCGACCGGCTCCACCGGCTGGCGGGGCGCACCCAGTTACTGGTCGTAACCCACAGCCCGCAGGTGGCGGCGCGCGGCGCGGCGCATCTGCTGATCGCCAAGAGCCATGACGGCACCGTCACCCGCACCGGCGTCCGCGCGCTGAGCGACCGGGAACGCCGCGAGGAGATCGCGCGGATGTTGTCGGGTGCCACCATCACCGACGAAGCGCGCGCCCAGGCCGACCGGCTGCTGGAATCGTGACGGATTTTCGTAGAAAATTATTTTATATCTGATAAAGTCAGCGGCGACTGGGGATGTTGGGCTGTCCCCTGAACGTGATGGACCCATCGGATGCCGAACAATTTCGCCTCTGCCGCTCCGACCGTCGATACAAACGATATGAGTGCCTTGGTCGCGAGCCTTCGGTCCTGCCTGACGCTGGCCGACAAGCTCGACCTGCCGATGGTCGCGATCCATATCGAACAAGCATCCAGCTGGATGACGGACCACGGCCTCGCCCCGGAAAGCCCGCGCCCGGCGGACCAGCTCGCCTGACGATAGCCACTGCGTTTCGCGCAACGGCTTGATCCCGCCGTCACCGCTGGACTAGCACGGGCGGCGTGACCGCACCTCAGACCCTGCCGCAAACCGATCTCGAAGCCGCCGCCGAGCTGGACCGCCTGGCGCGGGAGATCGCCCACCATAACCGCCTCTACCATACCGACGACGCGCCCGAGATTTCGGATGCGGATTATGACGCTCTGGTCCGTCGCAACACGGCGATCGAGGCCGCCTTCCCGCACCTGATCCGCCCCGATTCGCCCAACACGCGGGTCGGAGCCGCCCCCGCCGCCCATCTGGCCAAGGTCGCCCATGCCCGGCCGATGACCAGCCTGGACAATGCCTTTACCGATGAAGAGGTCGAGGATTTCGTCGGCCGTGTCCGCCGCTATCTGAAGCTGCCCGAGGACGAACCCGTCACCCTGACCGCCGAGCCCAAGATCGACGGCCTGTCCTGTTCGCTGCGCTATGTCGACGGGCGGCTGGTCCAGGCGCTGACCCGCGGTGACGGCGCGATCGGCGAGGACGTGACCGAAAATGTCCGCACCATCGCCGACATCCCGCAGACCCTGCCCGCCGACGCGCCCGCCATCTTCGAGGTGCGCGGCGAGGTCTATATGAGCAAGGCCGATTTCGCCGCGCTCAACGCGCGTCTGGCGCAGGAAGCGGCCGAGACGGGCAAGGAGGCGCGCCAGTTCGCCAACCCGCGCAACGCCGCCGCCGGATCGCTGCGCCAGAAGAACCCGGCGATCACCGCCGGGCGTCCCTTGCGCTTCCTGGCGCATGGCTGGGGCGAGGCAAGCGACGTGCCGGTCGAGACCCAATTCGACATGGTCGAGGCGTGGCGCCGCTGGGGTTTTCCCATTGCGGATGCCTTTGCCCGCGTGCCCGATGCCGGTGCCGGTGCCGCGCTGGCCATCTATCGCACCATCGAGGCGCAGCGCGCCGACCTGCCCTTCGACATCGACGGCGTGGTCTACAAGGTCGACCGGCTCGACTGGCAAGCACGGCTCGGCATCGTCGGGCGCACCCCGCGCTGGGCGGTCGCGCACAAATTCCCCGCCGAGCGCGCCCAGACCACGCTGGAGAAGATCGACATCCAGGTCGGCCGGACCGGCGCTCTGACCCCCGTCGCACGGCTGGAGCCGGTGACGGTCGGCGGCGTCGTCGTGACCAACGCCACGCTCCACAATGCCGACGAGATCGAGCGGCTCGGAGTCCGTCCCGGCGACCGCGTGGTCCTGCAACGCGCGGGCGACGTCATCCCGCAAATCGTCGAGAACCTGACCCGCGACACGCCCCGCGCCCCCTTCGTCTTCCCCGATCATTGCCCGGAGTGCGGCAGCCTCGCCACGCGCGAGGAGGGCGAGGTCGTTATCCGCTGCACCGGCGGGCTGATCTGCCCGGCGCAGCGGGTCGAGCGGTTGATCCATTTCGTCTCGCGCCATGCCTTCGACATCACCGGCCTGGGGCTGGTCCGCGTCGAGGAGTTCTTCCGCGACGGCCTGATTGCCTCACCCGCCGACATCTTTCGCCTGCACCGGCACCGCGAGGCGCTGATCCAGCGCGAGCGCATGTCGGAACTCGTGGTCGACAAGCTGCTCGCCGCCATCGATGCGCGGCGTGACATTTCGCTCGACCGCTTCCTCTTCGCGCTCGGCATCCGTCATGTCGGTGAGATCACCGCGCGCGACCTAGCCCGCCGTTTCGTGTCGATGGCCGGCTTCCGCGCGATGATCGACGCGGCGCTGACGGTCCGAGCCGAGACCGTCCCCGCACTGGGCGAGCCCGACCGCAAGTTCGAGTTGCGCCGCCAACGCGCCATCGTGGCCGCCATCGACACGCCCCAGATCGGCCCCGAAGTCGCCGACGCGCTGCTCGACTTCTTTGCCGAGGCGCATAACCGCGACGTCGTCGATGACCTCCTGAGCGAAGTCACGCCCGCCGACACCGTCCACCAGACCCGCGAGTCGGAGGTCACCGGCAAGACCCTAGTCTTCACCGGCACGCTCGAAACCCTGTCGCGCGACGAGGCCAAGGCGCAGGCCGAAGCGCTGGGCGCGCGCGTATCGGGATCGGTCTCCGCCAAGACCGACCTCGTCATCGCCGGGCCAGGCGCCGGATCGAAGCTGAAAAAGGCGCAGGATCTGGGCATCCGGGTGATCGACGAAGCCGCCTGGAACGATCTGGTCGCCGCAAGCTGAGCACGGTGGAATCGCGACTCCCCCGTCACGATTTCGGTCTGGCTGGTTACGCCCCGGCGGGGTTCACGCCCCGCCTAAAGCCACCGAACCGCGCAAGCGATGCGAAAATTTCGACGTCGAATGAAGGCCATACGACTGTTATCGCTCCCATAACCGTTGCCAAACTGCAACGCCCTCCAACGGAGTGAAAGCCCCCCTGTCCCCGCCCCGTTCTTTGTAACATAACGGCAATGTTCGTAGCGCAGGGCACGCTCAACCGAGCCGCACAAGCGGCCGGAACGCGCCGCTTCGCGCGCGAAAAGGGGACCTATAACTCATGCGTAATTCGCTTTTCCTGGGCGCGGCTGTCATCGCGCTCGCCATTCCGGCGGCGGCTGCCGCACAGGAAACGACGTCGTCGATCCGCGGCAACGTGACCGCCAACGGCGCGCCGGTCGCCGGCGCGACGGTCACCATCGTCAACGTTCCCTCGGGCACCACGACCTCGACGGTTTCGGGTGCGGACGGTTCGTTCTCGTCGACCGGCCTACGCGTCGGCGGACCTTTCACCGTCACCGTCTCGGCTCCCGGCTATCCGGAAACCCGCGTCACGGACATCTTCACCGTGACCAGCCTTCCCTATGAACTGCCGGTCGAGTTGGCCGCTGAGGGACAGACGGGCGGCGACATCGTCGTCACGGCCTCGTCGATCGTGGGCGCGGGCAGCAAGAGCCTGGGTCCGGTCACCGTGCTGACCGCCGCCGACATCGCCAAGGTGGCCAGCGTCAATCGCGACATCCGCGATCTGATGCGCCGCGATCCCTTCGCACGCCTCGACTATGCTTCGGGTTCGGGCCGCGCCGTCTCGTTCGCCGGTCAGAATGCGCGCTTCAACCGCTTCTCGGTGGACGGCGTGCCGATCACCGACAATTTCGGCCTCAACCCGGATGGCCTGCCGACCCGCCGCAGCCCCGTGCCGCTGGACGCCATCGGCCAGTTCCAGACCAAGGTCGCGCCCTATGATGTGCGCGAAGGCAATTTCCAGGGCGGCGCAATCAACGCCATCCTGAAGTCGGGCACCAACGAATTCCACGGCACCGGCTTCTATTCCTATTCGTCGAACAAGCTGACCGGCAACGAGACCAAGGCGGGTCCGGGCGTCCCCACCGGCCGCGTCAACCTGCCCAAGTTCAAGATCGAGAATTTCGGCGCCGAACTCTCGGGACCGATCATCAAGGACAAGCTGTTCTTCATGGTCGCCGGTGAGCGTATTCGTGCGGGCACTCCGATCGTCGAGGGCACCGTTGAGAACAACGCCGGTACGGTCATCCCGAACGTCGGCGATACCGGCGGCCTGCTGACCAACGCGACGGTCAATCAGATCACCTCGATCGCGCAGTCCCGGTACAATTACAATGCGGGCGGTGTCCTGAACAACTCGCAGGACAGCGACGACCGCCTGACCGCCCGCCTGGACGCCAACCTGTCCGATACGCAGCGCGCGTCGTTGACCTATCTGTATACCAAGGATTCGATCCGCTATAACCAGAACGCCTCGGTCACCGCGCCGAGCCTGGGTCTAGAATCGAACGGTTATATCGGTAGCAACCGCCTGCACACCGGCGTGTTCCAGCTGAACAGCGACTGGTCGGACGATTTCTCGACCGAATTCCGTGCCTTCTACAAGGATTACAAGCGCGGTCAGGACCCGGTTCTGGGTCGCGGCTTCGCCCAGTTCCAGGTTTGCTCGGCGCCGACCTCGGACCGTTCCAACCCCGGTTCGGCGGGTGCCAACGCCTCTACGACCTGCGCGCCCGGCTATGCTTCGGTCTATCTCGGCCCGGACGTTTCGCGTCAGTCCAACTCGCTTACCAGCCGCACCTATGGCGGCTTGCTGCAGGGTCGCCTGAATCGCGACAATCATGACCTGCGCATCTTCGCTGATTTCCAGGACACGAAGATCGAGAACGTCTTCCTGCAGCGTACGGCGGGCGATTATTATTTCGACTCGATCGCCGACTTCCAGGCGGGCAATGCCCAGCGCCTGCGCTACGGTAACGCCGTGCCGAGCCTGAACCCGGTCGATGCGGCCGCGCGTTTCCGCTACCAGTCCTATGCGTTCGGCATTCAGGACAATTGGCGGATCACCGACTGGTTCAGCCTGGACTATGGCATCCGCTACGACATGTATGGCGGTCATAGCCGTCCGGCGTTCAACCAGGCGTTCTTCAACCGCCTCGGCTATGCGAACACCGCCTATATCAGCGGTCGCGGCATCGCCCAGCCGCGTATCGGCTTCGACCTGCGTCCCACCAAGGACCTGTCGATCCGTGGCGGCGTCGGCATCTTCTCGGGCGGTTCGCCCGACGTCTATGTCTCGAACAGCTTCTCGAACACCGGCTTCCTGTCGAACGCGATCGACATTCGTCAGAACAACGATGGTTCCTATTCGGGCACCGGCCTGCCGGCGGGCGTCGGCGCCGCCGCACTGACCAACGTCAACGGAACGCAGATTCCGGGTGTCGTGAACAACTATCTGAATGCGGGCACGATCTCGGCGACCTCGCCGACCAACGCGCTCAGCCCCAACTTCAAGCTGCCCTCGCAGTGGCGTTCGACTCTGTCGTTCGACTATGCGCCGGACGCGCTGCCGGGCTTCAACTTCGGTGCCGACTTCTTCTACTCGAAGGTGCGCAACCAGGTGTTCTTCACCGATGCGCGCGTCGTGCCGACCGCACTGCGTACGCCCGATGGCCGCGTGCGCTATGCATCGCTTACCTCGTTCACCGATACCAATTCGGACCTGATCCTGACCAACACGACCCGTGGCCGCAGCTATATCGCGGTCGCCCGTGTGGATAAGACGTTCGATCTGGGCCTGAACCTGGGCGCCAGCTTCACCTATCAGGACATCAAGGACCAGGCCCCGGCCACCTCGTCGACCGCCAGCTCCAACTATGGCAACGGCGCGTTCCTCGATCCCAACGGGGCGGCGTACGGCATCTCGAACGAGCAGGTGAAGTACAACATCAAGTACAACCTGACCTTCGAGCGCGCGTTCTTCGGTGACTACAAGACCACCTTCGCGCTGTTCGGTGAAACCCGCATCGGCCGTCCGTATAGCTGGACCATGCAGGACGCCTCGAACCAGCGCAGCCCGGTCTTCGGGACGATCGGCTCAAGCAGCCGTTATCTGCTGTACGTGCCGACCGGTCTGGACGATGCGCGCGTGTCGTATGACAGCACTGCGACGCGTGACACCTTCAATGCGCTGATCAACGCCACCGGCCTGGACAAGTATCGTGGTCAGATCGCGCCGCGCAACGCGTTCAACTCGAAGTGGTTCACGAAGATCGACCTTCACTTGGCGCAGGAAGTTCCCACGGGTCTGGGTGCCTCGCGCATTCAGGTCTTCATGGATATCGAGAATTTCGCGAACCTGCTCAACAAGAACTGGGGCCAGCTGCGTCAGTACAGCTTCCCCTACACGCAGGCGGCTGTGCGCGTGCAGTGCCTGACCGCACCGGTCGCGACCGGCACGGCGGCGGGTTCGGCGGTGGCCACCACCTCGAGCCAGGCTTGCGCCCAGTATCGTTACCTGGCGCCGAACTCGACGCCGACCGACACGATCTCGTCGCAGGAGTCGCTCTACCAGATCCGCATCGGCGCGCGCTTCAGCTTCTAAGCTGACGCGTCCGGCGACGGACATTCCGGGGCCGCCCCTCCTTCGGGAGGGGCGGCCCTTCTTTTTTGCCCTTCCCCCGCAGGCCGTGTAGATGTCACCCGGCCATGGCCAGTCATTCGCCCGTCGCGACGTCCTCCGCTTCGCCCCCCGCTTCCGATCCCCTGTCGGTTCGCCCCTTTTTCGAGAACAAGGCGCGTGCCTTCTGGACGCTGCAGGCGGCCGGGTGGTCGGGCTATCTGGTGCTGCGATCGGTGGTCGGCATCTCCAACGGCTTTTCGCTGGAGAAGATCATCCCCGTCATCATCGAGGCGATCCTGGGCTATTGCATCACCCTGCTGCTCTCGACGCTGTACGGCTATTATCGGCGCATCCCGCGCATCATGGGGGTGTTCCTGACGCTGGCGACGCTGGCGGCGGCGACGTTCCTCTACGCCGCGCTCAATGCCTTTTCCTTTTCGTTCATCACCACGACCCAGCCGGGCGTCACCGTCACGCTGCTGATCGGCAACCTGTTCATCACCTTCGTGGTGCTGGCGGGCTGGTCGGCACTGTATTTCGCGATTAACTATTATTTGATCGTCGAAAGCCAGATCGACGAGATGCGTGCGCTGGAGCTGCAGGCCTCGACCGCGCAGTTGGCGATGCTGCGCTATCAGTTGAACCCGCATTTCCTGTTCAACACGCTCAACTCGATCTCGACGCTGGTGCTGCTGAAACAGACCGAGCGCGCCAATGCGATGTTAAGCCGGCTGTCAGCCTTCCTCCGCTACACCTTGGCCAATGAGCCGACCGCGCATGTCACTGTGGCGCAAGAGGTTGAAACGCTGAAACTCTATCTCGAAATCGAAAAGATGCGCTTCGAAGACCGCCTGCGTCCCAGTTTCGAGATCGACCCGCGCGCCGAACGGGCGCGCCTGCCCTCGCTGCTGCTGCAACCGCTGGTCGAGAACGCCATCAAATACGCCGTCACGCCACAGGAGGAAGGCGCGGAAATCCGCGTCGATGTGCGACTGGTCGGGCAACGGGTGCGGATCGCCGTATCCGACACCGGCCCCGGCTTGCACGAAATCCGTCATTCCTCAAGCGTTTCGACCGGCGTTGGACTGTCCAATATCCGCGAACGACTGGCCCAGGCTTATGGCCCGGACCACCGTTTCGAATCCCGCTCCGCGCCGGCTGGCGGATTCTCGGTGGAGATCGAAATCCCCTTCCAGCTTGAGAATGTGAACAGAGAGGCCGCATGACCATCCGTACCATCCTCGTCGACGACGAGCCCCTGGCGATCCAGGGCATGGAGCTTCGGCTCCAGGCGCACGACGACGTCGAGATCATCGAGCGCTGCTCGAACGGGCGCGAGGCGATCCGCGCGATCAAGACGCACAAACCCGACCTCGTTTTCCTCGACATCCAGATGCCCGGTTTCGACGGCTTTTCGGTGGTCCAGGGCCTGATGGAGGTCGAGCCGCCGCTGTTCGTCTTCGTCACCGCCTATTCCGACCATGCGCTGCGCGCGTTCGAGGCACAGGCGGTCGACTATCTGATGAAGCCGGTCGAGGAGGCGCGTCTTGCCGACACCCTCGACCGTGTGCGCCAGCGCCTGAACGAGAAGCGCGGCGCGGGTGAGGTCGAGAAGCTGAAGGAAGTGCTCGCCGAACACGCCCCCGACGCGGTGACCGACCTGAGCGAGGGCGGCGAAGTCGCGTCGAGCCGGTTCGAAAAGCTCATCAACATCAAGGATCGCGGCCAGATCTTCCGCGTCGATGTCGACACGATCGAGATGATCGAGGCGGCGGGCGACTATATGGTCATCAACACCGGCGACAATTCGCTGGTCCTGCGCGAGACGATGAAGGACCTGGAAAAGCGGCTCGACCCGCGCCGTTTCCAGCGGGTGCACCGGTCGACCATCGTGAACCTGGACCTGGTGAAGCAGGTGAAGCCGCATACCAATGGCGAATGCTTCCTGCTGCTGGAATCGGGCGCGCAGGTGAAGGTGTCGCGCAGCTACCGCGACGTCGTGGCGCGGTTCGTTCATTGATCTGAGGTCCGGACCCCACCTCCGTTCACACTGAGCGAAGTCGAAGTGCACGTTCCACGCTGGATTAAGCGGAAGGAGCGTGGCCTTCGACTTCGCTCAGGCTGAACGGAGGCTTGAAGCTAACCCAAAACCCAACAGCCGTTCACGCTGAGCGAAGCTGAAGCGCACGCCCCGACAGCGGCCGAAAAACCCTAACGCAGCCCCAGCATCTTGTGAGTTTGCAGCGTTAACCGCCAGCGCGGGCGATCCATCACCATGGCGATGCACGCCTCCCGGTTTTCGTCCGCGCGCGGATCGTCGAGCGGTTGGAGCAGGTGGTTCGCAAAATCCCAGCCTTCGACCTCGGCCGGATCGATCCCCGCCTGCGGCCAGACCAGCTTTAACTCCTGCCCCGAACGCTGGACGACGTCAGACCCCGCCTTGGGGCTGATGCACACCCAGTCGAGTCGCGGGTGCGCGGCGATCGTCCCGTTGCTTTCGATCGCGATGAAGAACCCGGCGTCATGCAGCGCATCGACCAGTGCATCATCGACCTGGAGCATCGGCTCGCCCCCGGTCAGCACGACGAAGCGCTCATCGCGCGACTCGCCCCAAAAGCCCTCGACCGCCGCGACCAGCGAGGCGGCATCGGCAAAACGCCCGCCGCCCAGGCCATCGACCCCGACGAAATCGGTGTCGCAGAAGCGGCAGATCGCGCTCGCCCGGTCCTGCTCGCGGCCGGACCACAGGTTGCAGCCCGCGAAGCGCACGAACACCGCGCGCCGCCCGGCCTGCACGCCCTCCCCTTGGAGCGTCAGGAACATTTCCTTGACGGCATAGCTCATCGGCTCAGCCCTGCGGCTTGACCGCATAGGCGGTGGGATCGGGGATGCCCGCTTCCTCGAAGCCGCGCGAACGCAGGCGACAGCTGTCGCACTCGCCGCAATGCAGCCCCTCGGGCGTCGGGTCGTAACATGACCAGCTGATCCCCATGTCGACGCCCAGCCGCGTGCCTTCGCGTACGATATCGGCCTTGGTCATGTACTGGAGCGGCGCATGGATCTTGAACGGTTGGCCCTCGACGCCGGCCTTGGTCGCGATCTCGGCCAGACCTTCGAAGGCGGCGATGAACTCGGGGCGGCAATCGGGATAGCCCGAATAGTCGAGCGCATTGACCCCGATGAATAGGTCACGCGCGCCCGCCGCCTCGGCCCAGCCGAGCGCGAGGCTGAGGAAGATGGTATTGCGCGCAGGCACATAGGTGACGGGAATACCCGGCTGAACACCGTCCTTGGGCACATCGATATCCGCGGTCAGCGCAGAGCCGCCAAAGGCCGACAGGTCGAGCGGCAGGACGATATGGCGTTCGGCCCCCAGCGCCTCTGCGACTCGCGCGGCGGCGGCCAGTTCGACCTTGTGGCGCTGGTTATAGTCCACCGAAAGCGCGAGCACGCGATAGCCGGCGGCCTTGGCCGAAGCAGCGGAAATCATCGAGTCCAGCCCGCCCGAAACGAGCACGACCGCCATAGGAGCAGAAGATGTCATGATGGGGCCGATCGCTACGCCCATTGGCGCGCGGTTGCAATGGTGCGTTGGGGCCGAGCGTAGGAGCTGCAAGAAAGGGCGGGACCGAACAATCAGTCCCGCCAAGGACCTGACCGGGCATGCTGAGGACCCGGGCGAGGGAGAAATCTGCTGCTGAAGCAGAACCCCCTTGTAGCAGCATGATAGTTAAAAAACGGAAAAGCCGATCCGTTTCAGTTCTTCAATTTCCAGCCCTTGCGCAGCAGGACGTAGCACAGGACCGCCATCGCGATGTCGATGCCAAGCACGACGAACCCGCCCAGCGTCACCGGCGAGTCGGCCAGCCCCAGAAAGCCGTAGCGGAAGCCTGAAATGACATAGAAGAACGGGTTGGCATGGCTGATCGCGCGGAACGCCGGAGCGAGGCCATCAACCGAATAGAAGGTGCCCGACAGCAGCGACAGCGGCACGACCACGAAATTGGTCACGGCGGCGGCATGGTCGAACTTCTCCGCCCAGATCGAGGTCAGCACGCCCAGCAGCGCGAGGAACACCGAGCCGAGCAGGCCGAACCACAGCACCGCGAACAGCGCGTGCGGCGTCACATGCACCCCCGGCCAGATCGCCATTGCGACCCAGACGGTCAGGCCAACCAGCACCGCGCGCGTTACCGCGCCGCCGACCAGCGCGGCCAGCAGCTCGGCGGTGGAAAGCGGCGGCATCAGATAATCGACGATCGTGCCCTGGATCTTGCCGACCAGCAGCGAGAAGCTGGCATTGGCAAAGGCATTGTTCATCATGCCCATCACGATCAGGCCCGGCGCGATGAAATCGGCGAAAGGCACCTGCGCGCCCGCCACCGGCACGGCATGACGGCCGCCGAGCGCGGTGGTGAAAATGATGAGATAAAGCAGCGTCGTGACCGACGGCGCCCAGATCGTCTGGAGCTGCACCTTGAAGAAACGGCGCACCTCCTTGATATAGAGGGTCTTGAGGCCGCCCCAGTTGATGTTCCGGATTACGGGTTCACCGGGGGCGGCGCGCACCGCCGAGTGGATTTCACCGAGGGGGGGCTGGCTGCTCATCGCCATAGCGCGTAACGGTTGCCGTGGCCGCCCGCAACCCGGTACGATGACTGGCGGTTGCGATGATGAAGTGAGGAAAGGTTTCGAATGTCGTGGACCGATGAGCGGATCGATACGCTCAGGACGATGTGGGAAGCGGGTCAGACCGCCAGCCAGATCGCCGAAGCACTGGGCGGGGTCAGCCGCAACGCGGTGATCGGCAAGGCACACCGCCTGGGCCTGCAGGCGCGCCCGTCGCCGGTGAAGGCCAATGAGCCCGCCGCGGCTCCTGTTGCCGAGCCGGTGGTCGCGGCCGCTCCGCCGCCGCCCCCGCCCGCGCCGGAACCCGAGCCCGAGCCTTCGCCCTTTGTGGCCGAGGATGAACCGGACACGGAGATCGAAGCCGAACCCGCCAAGGCGCGCGAGCCGCAGCCGATCCTGCGCTCGGTCGGCCCCGGCGGCTTCGTCCGCCAGTCGCCTGGCGAGCAGCAGCCCCCGCCCTCGCCCGCCCCGCCCCGCCGCCTGGTGCCCGCCAAGCCGAGCCCCGAAATGGCGGGCAAGACCTCGCTGCTCGACCTGAACGACCGCATCTGCAAATGGCCGATCGGCCATCCGGGCGAGCCGGACTTCCACTTCTGCGGCGACAAGGTGAATCCGGGCTTTCCGTACTGCGTTGCGCATTGCGGCCACGCCTATCAGGCGCAGCTGCCCCGCCGCGACCGTCGCCCGCCGCCGCCTTTGCCCTTTGGCGGCCCGCGCGTCCGCTGAGTCGGGGTTGATGAAAAGCCCGCCGGTTTCGTGACCGGCGGGCTTTTTCTTTGGCGGTTTCCCTTGGCCTTCGACTTCGCTCAGGCTGAACGGGGGCAGGACAAGCTACCTCACCGCCGTTCGCACTGAGCGAAGTCGAAGTGCACGCCCCCCCGCTCTCCAAAAGCGGCGGGGCACCCCTCACATCAGAACCGGAACGCCGCCGTCGCGCGCAGCGAGTGCCAGCGGAACTTGTCGTCCGACCGCCGGATATCCGTACCCGCCGTATTGGGCGCCAGCACGAACGGATTGGTCGCGGGCGCCGAGCCTTGCGTCACCCGGACGCGCGTATCGTCGTCGCGATACTGGTGGTACATATATTCCATACCAATCGAGAAGTTGCGCCCGATCTTCTGCTCGATACCGCCGCCGCCGAGGAAGCCGAACTGGTTGCGCTTGCCGCTGAGGGCGAAGGCGTTCGACCCGTTCGAGGTCGCGAACTCGCGGTTGATCCGCGCATAGCCGCCGCCGAACGTGCCGTAGAACAGCGTGTTGTTCGCCGCATAACCCGCGCGACCACGGACCGAGGCTTCCCAGTCGATGCTGCGGGTGAAGGTGTACCAGGCAGGCGTGGTCGAGAAGGCCGAGACGCTGTCGGTGATCTCCGACTTACCGAACTCGCCCACCGCGCCATACACGATGTTGCCGACCTGATGGTCGACGCCGACACGGCCATAATAGGCGATGCCGTCCTTGTCGTTGTCGCAACCGGTGGCGGCATTCTGCGGCGAGAGCACGCTGCGCGCGCGGCCGTTGCAGAAGCCCGGCGAGAAGGCGTTGGCGCCGGTCGAGGTCGTCACCGTGTCGCCGAACCGTCCGTCCAGATTGCGGTCGAACAGAAAGCGCGAACCGACATCATTGGGCTGCACGTCATAGCCGAAGCTGCCGCCGACATAGACGCCGGAGAAAGGCGCATCGTCCTCGCCCGCATAGGTGCCGTCCTGCGCCATGGCAGGCGCGGCGATCAACGCCGAGGCCATGGCCCCCGCCATCCAGAATTTCATCATTATCACTCCCGTACCCTTGGCATAAAGGTGACGGGCAAACGGTCCGGCCCCGTGGAAATATCCCAGGTTAGATTTTTGGCAAAGTTTTGTTGCAAACCTGCCACGCGCCACGAAGCTGGCGCAAGCGCGCCGCAGCGCCTATAGTTCCCGTTATGTCCAATGATCTGTTCGCGGGCGGTGCCCGTCCCCAGCCCGCCTATGACGCCTCCTCGATCGAGGTGCTGGAGGGGCTGGAGCCGGTTCGGCGCCGCCCGGGCATGTATATCGGCGGCACCGACGAGCGCGCGCTGCATCATCTGGCGGCCGAAGTGCTCGACAATGCGATGGACGAGGCGGTGGCGGGCCATGCTAACCGAATCGAGGTGAAGCTGGAACCGGGCAACCGCCTGACCATCGTCGACAATGGGCGCGGCATCCCGGTCGATCCGCACCCCAAATTCCCCGACAAGTCGGCGCTGGAGGTCATTCTCTCGACGCTCCACTCGGGCGGCAAGTTCACCGGCAAGGCCTATGCGACCTCCGGCGGTCTGCACGGCGTCGGCATTTCGGTGGTCAACGCACTGTCGTCGGACACGGTGGTCGAGGTGGCGCGCGAGCGTGTCCTCTATCGCCAGCGTTTCGCGAAAGGCGCGACGCTGGGTCCGCTGGAGACGGTGGGCGCCGCCCCCAACCGGCGCGGCACCAGCGTCGCCTTCACCCCCGATACAGAGATTTTTGGGCCGGAGCTGCACTTCAAGCCCGCGCGCCTGCACAAGCTGGTCCGCTCCAAGGCCTATCTCTTTGCGGGCGTCGAAATCCGCTGGCATTGCGCGCCCGAGCTCATCACCGACGATACCCCTGCCGAGGCGGTCTTCCAGTTCCCCGGTGGCCTGGCCGATCACTTGAAGGAACAGATTGCCGGCCGCGAATGCGCGACGGCCGATTTCTTCTCGGGCAATCAGGATTTCCCCGCCGAGCAGGGCCGCGTCGAATGGGCGGTCGCATGGCCGCTGTGGAGCGACGGCAGCTATAGCTGGTATTGCAACACCATCCCGACCCCCGATGGCGGCACCCACGAACAGGGCCTGCGCCAGGCGCTGGTGCGTGGGCTTCGTGCGTTCGGCGAATTGGTGAACCAGAAAAAGGCCAAGGACATCACCGCCGACGACGTCATGGTCGGCTCCGAACTGATGCTGTCGGTCTTTATCCGCGAACCGCAATTTCAGAGCCAGACCAAGGACCGCCTCACCAGCCCGGAAGCCGCCGGTCTGGTCGAAAAGGCGGTGCGCGACCATTTCGACCATTATCTCTCGGCCAATATGGAGCGCGGAAAGGCGCTGCTCGGCTATGTGCTCGACCGGATGGACGAGCGCCTGCGCCGCAAGGCCGAGCGCGAGGTCAAGCGCAAGACCGCCACGTCGGCACGCAAGCTGCGCCTGCCCGGCAAGCTGACCGACTGTTCGGCCGACAGCCCCGAGGGGACCGAGCTGTTCATCGTCGAGGGCGACTCGGCAGGCGGCTCGGCGAAACAGGCACGCGACCGCAAGACGCAGGCGATCCTGCCGATCCGCGGCAAGATCCTGAACGTCGCCAGCGCCACCTCGACCAAAATCCTGCAGAATCAGGAAATCGCCGACCTGACGCTGGCCATGGGCTGCGGCACGCGCAAGGATTGCGACCCGACCCAGCTGCGCTACGAAAAGATCGTCATCATGACCGACGCAGACGTGGACGGCGCGCATATCGCCACGCTGCTGATGACCTTCTTCTTCCAGGAAATGCCCGATCTGGTGCGGCGCGGGCACCTCTATCTCGCCCAGCCGCCGCTCTATCGCCTGACGGTCGGCGCCAAGTCGCTCTACGCCCGTGACGACGCCCACCGCGCCGAGCTGGAACGCACCGCTTTCAAGGGCAAGAAGGTCGACGTCGCCCGATTCAAGGGCCTGGGCGAGATGAACCCCGGCCAGCTTCGCGAAACGACGATGGACCCCGCCACCCGCAGCCTGATCCGCATCACCCTGCCCCAGGAATATGAGGAGCGCGCAGGCGTCAAGGACCTGGTCGACCGGCTGATGGGCAACAACCCGGCGCACCGCTTCGCCTTCATCCAGGAAAATGCGGCGCGGCTGGACGAAGAGGTCATCGACGCCTGATCGGCCAGGTGTTGTTTCGCTTTTTGCGATCGGCTAACGTGACATCGGGCGGCCACCTGTGCCGCCCTTTGCTGTTTGAAGGAGACGTCCCGTGACCATCACCGCCCTGATGCCCGTTTACCCACGGTGCGGGGTGCGTCCGGTCCGAGGCGAGGGCGTCTATCTGTATGGCGAGGACGGCGAGCAGTATCTGGACTTCGCCGCCGGTATCGCGGTGAACGCGCTGGGCCATGGCCATCCCAAGCTGGTCGAGGCGATCGCCAAGCAGGCCGCGACGCTGATGCATGTGTCGAACCTGTATGGCAGCCCGCAGGGCGAGCATTTCGCCCAGCGGCTGGTCGATTCGACCTTTGCCGATACGGTGTTCTTCACCAATTCGGGCGCGGAAGCGGTCGAGTGCGCGATCAAGACCGCGCGCCGCTATCATTTCGCCAATGGCAATCCGCAACGCCACACGCTCATCACGTTCAACAACGCGTTCCACGGCCGGACGCTGGGCGCGATCTCGGCGACCAATCAGCCCAAGATGCGCGACGGGTTCGAGCCGCTGCTGCCGGGCTTCGCCTATGCGCCGTTTGACGATCTCGAAGCCGCGCTCGCGCTGATCGACGACAACACCGCCGGTTTCCTGGTCGAACCGATCCAGGGCGAAGGCGGTCTGCGCCCCGCGAGCATGGAATTCCTGCAAGGGCTGCGCAAGGCGTGCGACGAGCATGGCCTGCTGCTGGTGCTGGACGAGGTGCAGTGTGGATATGGCCGCACCGGCAAATTCTTCGCGCATGAGCTGTACGGCGTGAAGCCCGACATCATGGCGTCGGCCAAGGGCATCGGCGGCGGCTTCCCGCTCGGCGCGTGCCTCGCGACCGAGGAAGCGGCTAAGGGCATGGTGATCGGCACCCACGGCTCGACCTATGGCGGCAACCCGCTCGCCATGGCCGCCGGTGAGGCGGTGCTCGACGTGATGCAGGAGCCGGGCTTCCTGGAGCATGTCGAGGCGATGGGCCAGCGCCTGCGCTCGACGCTGGAGCAGATGATCCCGAACTTTGACCATCTGTTCGAGGAAGTGCGCGGCCACGGGCTGATGCAGGGCCTGAAGATGAAGAGTGACAGCCGTCGTTTCGTCGCACATTGCCGCGACAACCACGGGCTGCTGCTGGTCGCGGCGGGCGAAAACGTCATCCGCATCCTGCCGCCGCTGGTCATCGACGAGAGCCACATCACCGAGTTCGCGACGAAGCTGTCGGACGCCGCGCGCGTCTACGTCCCCGCCGCCGACGACTGATCCCAAATACTGATCTTTGGCACCCCGGCGGCGGCAAACCGCCGGGGGACGGAGTATAGACCCATGACGATCCGCCACTTCCTGAACCTCGCCGACGCCGGTCCCGAGGGTGTGACCGCCATTCTGACCGATGCGCAGGCCCGCAAGGCCGCGCGCGCCGGTTTCACCAAGGGCCGCGTCGATGCCGATGCCCCGCTGGCCGGGCACACGCTGGCCATGGTGTTCGAAAAGAACTCGACCCGCACCCGCGTCAGCTTCGACATGGCGATCCGCCAGCTGGGCGGCACCTCGATCGTGCTCGATGCGGGTACCATGCAGCTGGGGCGCGGCGAGACGATCGCCGACACCGCGCGCATCCTGTCGGGCTATACCGATGCGATCATGATCCGCACCGACGACCATGCCAAGGTTGAGGAGATGGCGCACTATGCCACCGTGCCGGTCATCAACGGCCTGACCGACCTGTCGCATCCGTGCCAGATCATGGCCGACCTGCTGACCGTGATCGAGGCGGGCAAGACCCTGTCGGGCATGAAGGTCGCGTGGCTGGGCGACGGCAACAACGTGCTGCACTCGATCGTCGAGGCGGGCGGGCTGCTCGGCTTCGACGTGGTCGCCGCCTGCCCCGATGGCTATCACCCGGAGCCGGGTACGCTGGAACTGGGCCAGGGCCGCGCGACCTGCACCACCGATCCGCGTGCGGCGGTCGAAGGCGCGGACATCGTCGTCACCGACACCTGGATCTCGATGGGCCAGGCCCATGCCGAGGAAAAGCTGGCCGCGATGATGCCTTATCAGGTCAATGCCGACCTGATGGCGCTGGCCAAACCCGATGCCAAGTTCCTCCACTGCCTGCCCGCGCACCGCGACGAGGAAGTAACGGCGCAAGTGATCGACGGTCCGCAGTCGCTGATCTGGCCCGAGGCGGAGAACCGCCTGCATGCGCAGAAATCGGTACTGCGCTGGTGCTTCGGCCAGATCGGTTGATCGCGGCCAAGCTCATACTATCTATGGAGAGGCCGGCGGGTTCGTCGGCCTTTTCTCTTTCCCCGCCCACCGGCACCATATCGCCCGGACATCCTCCGGTGCGTAAAGGCACGAGCATGACCGACATCACCCTGCCCGACCTCGACCGCGCGATCGCGTTCACCATCCCCGAGCAACATGCACGCGGACGGCTGGTGCGGCTGGGCCCCGTGCTGGACGAGATTCTGGCGGCGCACGCCTATCCCCCGGTGATCGAGCGGTTGCTGGCCGAGGCGCTGACCCTGACCGCGCTGATGGGCGCGACGCTGAAGGACACGAACGGCCAGCTGACCATCCAGACGCGCAGCGACAGCGGCGTGATTCGGCTGCTCGTCTGCGATTATCGCGGCGGCGAGCTGCGCGGCTATATCCAGTATGACGAGGAACGGCTCGCCGAGCTGCCCGCTGACCCGACCCTGTTCGCGCTGTTCGGCCAGGGCTATCTGGCGATCACCTTCGATCTGGCGGTGACGGGCGAGCGCTATCAGGGCATCGTACCGATCGACGGCGAGACGCTGTCGGCCGCCGCCGAGAGCTATTTCATCCAGTCCGAGCAAATCCCCAGCCTGCTGCGCGTCGGGATCAGCAAGGGGCCGGACGGCCGGACCGTCGCGGGCGGCCTGTTCCTCCAGCACCTGCCCGAGGGCGAGGAAGGCCGCGAGCGCCTGCACGTCAAGCTCGACCATCCCGAATGGGAGCATGTCCAGGCGCTCGGCCAGACGATGCAGGTCGAGGAACTGGCCGACGCCGCGCTGCCGCTGGAGACGCTCGTGTGGCGGCTGTTCCATGAGGAGCAGGACGTGCGCGTATCGGAAAGCCCCGCCATCGTCCGCGGCTGCCGCTGCTCGGCGGAATATATCGCCAGCGTCATTACGAAATTCTCGGTCGAGGAACGGCGCGAAATGGCGGATGCCGATGGCCTGATCCAGGTGGACTGCGCCTTCTGCGCGAAGAAGTTTCCGGTGCCGTTCGACGCAGAACCTGCGGCCTAAATCTCCTTCCTCCCCTTGCAGGGGAGGATTAGAATACCGCCGTGTTCCCCGGCGAAGGCCGGGGTCCAGCTGCCATGTCAGGGAGACGGCGCGGTACGACGCGTGGGAGGCATCGCTCCTCGCTCGCTTTTGCCTCCCATGCAAAGGGAAGCCGTCTCTGGAATCGTATCGCAACTGGGCCCCGGCCTTCGCCAGGGTACAGGGGCAGGCGCTTACCCCCCCAGCGCCTCGACGAGCGCCTTGACCTTCTGCTGGCGCCATTGCGGCAGCGGGGCAACCAGCCAATAGCCCATGCGCGAGGGCACCGCCTCGCCGGTGGCGATCACCCGCCCCTCGGCCAGATCGCGCTCGGCCAGCAGTTGCGGCACGATCGCCCGGCCCAGCCCCGCCGCGACCGCGTCGATCGCCAGGCCGGCATCCGTCACACGTACCAACGGCGTCCCCTCCTCCGGCGCACCTGGCCAGGCGATCAGCGGCGCGTCTTCGGGCCCGATCGCGATCATCCCGTCCGACTCGATCGCCTCGCCCTCCAGTCCGCCGGGTCCGTCACCCCAGCGGATGGCGAGGTCGAGATTGGCCTCGGTGAAGTCCAGTCCCTCGTCCGATGCGATCAGCGAGAAACGCAGGTCCGGGTCGCTTGCGGCGATGGCGGCGAGGCGCGGCATCAGCCACTTCTCGGTCACGTCGCGCGGGGCGGCGATGGTCAGCGACTTGGACGACTGCCCCGCCTGCATGGCGCGCACGGCATCCTCGAATTGCAGGAAACCGGCCCGCAACGGTGCAAGACCCGCCTCGGCTTCAGGGGTCAGTTCCAATCCGCGCGTGGTGCGGCGGAACAGGACGACGCCCAACGTATCCTCCAGCGCGCGAATCTGCTGGCCGACCGCCGCCGGGGTCACCGCCAGCTCGTCGGCGGCGCGGGTGAAGCTCAGATGGCGCGCGGCGGCGTCGAGCACGCGCAGGCCGTTGAGCGGCAGGTGCGTCCGCTTCATGTTTCCACCGCCGGGGCGATGAGCGCGAAATGCGGGATGGCCACGTCGAAGGTCACGCCGTCCGCGCCGACCATGCGATAGCTGCCCTGCATCGCGCCGCTGGTCGTGGCGAGCGGGCAACCCGAGACATAGTCATAGGACGCGCCCGGCTGGATCACCGGCTGTTCGCCGACCACGCCCTCGCCCTCGACCGAATGCCGCGCACCGCGCGCATCGGTGATGATCCAGCGCCGGGTGAGAAGCTGGACCGGCTGGTCGCCCTCATTCTCGATACGGACATGATAGGCCCAGAACCAGCGCCCGCGCTGCGGCTCGGACTGTTCGGGCAGATAGCTGACCGACACGCGGACCGTCACCGGCCCGGTGGTCAGCGCATGGGGGAAGAGCGCCTTCACAGACCCACGACGCGTAGCGCCTGGTCGAGATCGTCGATCAGGTCGTCCGCATCCTCCAGCCCGACATTCAGGCGCAGCATGCCCTCGCCGATGCCCATCTCGATCCGCTTGTCCTCGGCGACACCCGCATGGGTGGTCGAGGCGGGATGGGTCATCAGCGAGCGCGAGTCGCCGATATTGTTCGAGATATCGATCAGCTCCAGCGCGTCGAGCAGGCCGTGCGCCTGTTCGCGACCGCCATCGAGTTCCAGCGCGAAGATGCTGCCGCCCGCCTTCATCTGGCGCATCGCCAGTTCATGCTGCGGATGGCTGGGCAGCGCAGGGCACAGGACGCGCGGCACGCGGCCCTCCAGGAAGGTCGCGACCTTCAGCGCCGATTCCGACTGGCGATGGATACGCAGGTCCAGCGTCTCCAGCCCCTTCAACACCACCCAGGCGTTGAACGCCGATAGGGTCGGGCCGGTGTTGCGGGTGAAGGGCAGCAGGGTGTTGGTGATGAAATCCTCGGTCCCGCAGACCGCGCCCGCCAGCACGCGCCCCTGCCCGTCCATCATCTTGGTGGCGGAATAGGCGGTCACGTCCGCGCCGAAATCCATCGGCCGCTGGAGCGCCGGGGTCGCAAAGGCATTGTCGACGACCGTGGTGATGCCGCGCTCGCGCGCGATGTCGCAGATGGCCTGAAGATCGGCCACGTCCATGGTCGGGTTGGCCGGCGTCTCGAAGAAGAAGACCTTGGTCTCGGGGCGCACCGCATCCAGGAACGCCTGCGGGTCGCGCGCATCGACGACGGTGGTGGCGATGCCGAACTTGGGGAGCAGCGTATCAGTCAGCCAACGGCACGACCCGAACGCCGCACGCCCGCCGACCAGATGGTCGCCCGCCTGCAACTGGCAGAGCAGCACCGCCGTCATCGCCGCCATGCCCGACGCCATGGTGCGGCACGCTTCCGCGCCCTCCAGCAGCGCGATGCGCTGCTCCAGCATCTCGACGGTCGGGTTCTGGAGGCGGGAATAGGTCATCCCCTCCTGCTCGCCCGCGAACCGTGCCGCCGCGTCCCCTGCCCGGTCGTAGCAATAGCCCGAGGTCAGGAAGAGCGCCTCGGAGGTTTCGCCATATTCCGACCGCGCGGTGCCGCCGCGCACGGCCTGCGTCGCGGGGCGCCATTGGGAGGTGATCGAACGGTCCTGGCCAGTCTTGCGCTTCATGCCCGTCCATTTGCCGGTCCGGGGGGCGGGGTTCAAGGATATTCGGTCGCGCACCCGATATGTCCGCGTTACGCCAGCGGAACGGAAAAGCGCCCGATCCGGTTATTCCACCGATCCAAACAGGGAGAATAGTCATGAAGATCCGCATCGGCCTGCTGATGGCCGCCAGCCTGGTGTCGCTGTCCGCCTGCAACGGCAAGGGCACCGATAAGCTGGCCGAGAATGTCGAAAAGGCCGCCGACAACCGCGCCGACGGCATGGAAGACCAGGCCGACGCGCTGCGCAACCAGGCCAAGATGCTGGACAAGCAGGCGGAAAAGACTCGCGACTATGCCAAGGACCGCGCCGATGCGATAAAGGCCGCCGACGTCAATGCCGCCGCGATGAGCCCCGAGCAGCGCGAGGCGGTCATCGACAACCAGGCGGCAGCGGTGCGCTGAGGCAGCAATTTCCTCCCCTGCAAGGGGAGGTGGCAGTCCGCAGGACTGACGGAGGGGTGTCACCATCAGCGGGGACACCCCTCCACCAGCTTCGCTGGTCCCCCTCCCCTTGCAGGGGAGGATTGTGACTACTGCGCCTCGCGGTGGTTCGTGACCTTACCATAGATCGGCTTGGCCACACTGGTCAGCTTGTCGCTGGCGTCACCGGTAAGGTCGAAGAACAAGATGCGGTTCGCCCCTGCCTTCAGCCACGGGGCCGGCGTGTAGAGCGTGTGGACCGGCCCGACGCTCCAGAAACGACCGAGATTATGGTCGTTCAGCCACAACTGCCCCTTATGCGCGCCGCGCATGTCGAGATAGGTGTCGCCGGGCTTGGCGACGGTCATCTCCGCCTCGTAGAAACACGGACCGGTGCAAGGCTTGGCCGACAGCTTGAGCGACGACAGGTTATCCATCGGCAGGCGGAACATCTGCCAGTCGCTAAGCGGCTGCCCCGCCAGCGTCACCGCGCCGGTCAGGCCCGCCTGCTCGGTGCGGATCGCGTGCGAATAATTCACCCGGCCGGTATTCTCGACCAGAATGTCGAGCGTCGCGGGCTTGGCGCGCGCCGGTAGCTCCACCGTTTCCTGATCCAGACGCCGGTCCAGCGTGCCGACCAGCGCGCGGTTCAGATAGACCTGCGCATAGCTGTGCATGCCTTTCAGCGTCAGCGTCTGGGCAGGCCCCGCCGGAACCGCGACACGGTAGAGGACATAGCCGTAATTCTGGTCCAGTTCCTCAAAGGTCTTCGGCTGCGCCGCGCGCACCGGCACGGGCAGATTCTCCCACAGCGAGGCACTGCGCCGCACCGCCGAAACCGGGAAGGTCGTCGCGACCGTGGGCGCAGGCGTCGGCGCGGCGGGCTTGCCGGTCACCTCGGCGATGGCGGCGGCGATCAGGCCGTATTTGTAGCGCGGATTGCCCGCCTCATCGATCGGCGCGTCATAATCATAGCTGGTGGTGTCGGGATGATAGTCCTTGCCGGTGTGCGAATCCGCCCCGTTCATCCAGCCGAAGGTGGTGCCGCCATGCACCATGTAGAGCGAGATCGAATAGCCTCGCTTGAGCATATAGGCCATTTCCTCGGCCTCTTTCTTGCCGTCCGTCTCGTGGTGCTCCTCGCCCCATTTGTCGAACCAGCCCGCCCAGTACTCGCCGACCATGCGCAGGCCATCGGGGCGGTACGCCTCCAGCTTGGCGACCGAGCTTTGCGCGCCGCCCGACCCGAAATTGACGACCGAGGGCAGGTTGGGCAGCGACCCCTTGGCCAGATCGCCCCCCTGGTTGGAGGTGAACAGGATGCCGTCGCCCAGCCCGGCGCGCTTGTAGCTCGCCTCCAGCCCGCGCAAATAGGCCTGATCGTCGCCGAATGCGCCATATTCATTCTCGAGCTGCACCGCGACGATCGGCCCGCCGTTCTTGAGCAGCAGCGGCTTCACCTCCTGCCCCAGCCGCATCAGCCAGCGATCGACGGCGGCCGTGTATTTGGGGTCGGTCGAACGCAGCACGAGCTTGCGGTCCTTGAGCAGCCAGGACGGATAGCCGCCCAGCTCCCACTCGGCGCAGACATAGGGACCGGGGCGCAGGATCACGTCCAGCCCCTCGGCCTGCGCATCGCGGATGAAGGCGACGATGTCGTTCTGGCCGCTGAAGTCATAGACGTCCGGACGCGGCTCATGCGCGTTCCAGAAGGAATAGGTGGTGATGGTGTTCAGCCCCATCGCCTTGGCCTTGCGCAAGCGGTCGCGCCAATAGGCGCGCGGGATGCGGGTGTAATGCATCTCGCCTGAGATCACCTGATGCGGCTGGCCGTTACGCAGGAAACCCTTGCCCTTCACCTCGAAGGTCCTGGCCGGACCGTCATTCGATAGAGGACTTTGCGCCGATAGGGGCGACAGCGCGCTGGCCGCCAATAGGGTCAGGATCATCGGTCGGAACCGCTGCGTCACGTCACTCTCCCGTTCATTCTGTCGCATTTCGCACAGACGGGGTTTGGGACATATCGCATCCCGCCCCCGCTTCGGACCCATGGGTGCCATGCGGGACGGGGTTTCGTCAAATTGTCTGACGAATGAACGAGATTATCCTCCCCGGCACGGGGAGGTGGCAGGCCGTCAGGCCTGACGGAGGGGGGCTTCCACGCACGGCATCATTGGCGGCACGCCGCCTCCACCACCGCTTCGCGGCGGTCCCCCTCCCCGTACCGGGGAGGATGAGCTGCTCAGGCCGCCTTCCACATCGGCTGCGCCATCGCGGCGGAGTGGTTGCCCACGCGGAAGCGACCGACCTGATCGGCCATCGCGCTCGCCTCGCTCACCATTTCGCGGGCGGCGGCGGAAGCTTGCTCGACCATCGCAGCGTTCTGCTGGGTGACGGAATCGAGGTCGCCGATCGCGATCGTGATCTGCGACGCGCTGCTCGCCTGCTGCTGGGATGCGCTGGCGATGTCGCCGATCAGCGTGGCCATCTCGCTGACCTGTGCCGCGATGCGTTGCAGCGTCGATCCGGCGGCGTCCACTTCCTGCACGCCCGAACGGATCTGCGCGTCGGAGGCACCGATGCGGCTCTTCACGTCCTTGGCGGCATCGGCCGACCGCTGAGCGAGTGCACGAACTTCGCTGGCGACGACCGCAAAGCCCTTGCCCGCGTCACCGGCACGCGCGGCCTCGACCCCGGCGTTGAGCGCCAGCAAATTGGTCTGGAAGGCGATGCCGTCGATGACGCCGATGATCTCGGATATCTCGTTGGAGGTGCGCTCGATCCCGCCCATCGCGTCCATCGCCCGCTGCACCACCACGCCGCTCTGCGCCGCATTTTCCTGTGCGGAGACGGCGACCTGCGCGGCCTTGTTGCCGAACTGCGCGGTTTCCTGAATCGCGCTCGTCACTTGGCGCATCGCGGCGGCGGTTTCCTCCAGCGAGGCGGCCTGATGCTCGGTACGGCGCGACAGGTCGCCGGCCGCCTTGCCGATCTCCAGCGCCGCGCTGTGCACCCGCCGCGACGACGAGTCGATCGACTGGATCGATCCGCCCAGCATCTGCGCCGCCTCGTTGAAGTGAAGGCGCAGCGGTTCGTAATCGTCGCGGAAGGGCTTGGTGATACGGTGCGACAGATCGCCGTTGGAGATGCGCGACAGCCCGTCGCCGAGCTGGTTCACCATGTCCATCGTCTCGCCCATGTCCTGGATCAGCACCAGCACATCCTGCGGCGTCACGACATGCGCAGGGATCAAGGTGACGAGAAGGCGCTCCACCTGCCCATTGGGGGCTTGGTTGAGCCATTCGAACCGGGCAAAGCCATCCCGCAGCGCCTGACCCACGCGCTCACCGATATGCACATCGGTCGGGCGGCCATCCGCCTGACAGGAGGCGGAGAAATCCAACGGGTTGTGGCCCAGCACCTCCGACAGACGGCGATGATAGATCCGCTCGACGGCGGCGTTGCCTGCGATGAACTTGCCGTCGGACAAAAGCAGCATTGCATCGGGCGAATACTGGAACACCGCCAGTGCCAACCGGTCCCCTAGGCTTACATCCTTCTTGCCGAACAACCCCATCGCACCCATCCGTCAATTGCCAGCATCGGTTCGGTCGCCGAACACCGATTCCGCTCATGACCCGCTGGCCTAGCGAATAAGTCTGAAGGATGGGTTAGGGGCGCTTCCATAACGGCATAGCGGAAAAACCATTTGTCCCCCTCGCCCCGCCCGGCCATGACCGGGGCCATGCGTCGCCTGCTCGCCCCGTTTCATCGTCCGGTCCCGGCGCTGCTGGCCCTGCTGGTCGCGGCGCAGGCACTATTCTGCTGGCGGCTGACCGTGCCGCACGCGCTGGTCTTCGACGAAATCCATTACGTCCCCGCCGCCCGCACGCTGATGGCGCTGGAAGGGCCGGTGAATATCGAGCATCCGCTGCTCGGCAAGACATTGATCGCGGCCGGGATGCTGCTGTTCGGGGACGATCCGCTAGGCTGGCGCGCGCTGTCGACGGTGGCGGGGACCGCCACTGTCGGAGGTATCTTCGGCATCGTCTGGCTGATGACCCGGCGGACCCGCGCGGCGGCGATCGGGGCGCTGCTGACCATGTTGAACTTCATGGTGCTGGTGCAGGCGCGGATCGCGATGCTCGACGGGTTCATGGCGGCGTTCGTCGTGCTGGCGGTCGCGGCGATGGGCTGGGCTATGCGTAGCAGCCCAGTGCAGAGCCGCTGGCGGTGGACGATGGGCGCGGTGCTACTGGGGCTGGCGGTCGGAGTGAAATGGGCGGCGGTGCCCTATCTGGGCTATGCCGCGATCGGTTTCGTCCTGATGAAGCGCCAGGACCCGAGCCGCTGGCCGGGCCTGCGCTGGTGGTCGGCTTGGGCGTTGCTCGGGTTGGGCGCGGGGTTGGCCTATGCGGCGACCTTCGCGCCCGCTTTTTTCTACATACGCGAGCCCATGACGCTGGCGGAACTGCTGCCCTTCCAGCTGGAAATGTATGCGCGCCAGACGCAGGTCCTGCCGCCGCATCATTACCAGTCGACCTGGTGGAGCTGGCCCGTGATCGGGCGACCGATCTGGTATTTCTACGAAATGGCCGATGGGGCGCAGCGGGGCATTTTCCTGCTGGGCAATCCGGCGGTGATGTGGGGCGGGCTGGTCGCGGTGACAGCGTGCGCGCTCGGCTGGCTGCGGACGCGCGAGGTGCGGCTGGGGGTCGCGGCGGCGCTGTGGATCGGCGGCTTTGCGGTCTGGGCGATCATCCCCAAGTCGCTGGGCTTTTACTATTATTACATCCTGCCCGCGATCTGGCTGTCGGTGGCGCTGGCGGTGGCGATCGATCGGTGGCGGGCCGCCTTACGCGATTGGGACGAGGCCTATCTGGTCGCGGTCGCGTGCCTGTTCGTCTATTTCTATCCGATCCTGACGGCGGGGGCGCTGGCGGGGCCGAAGTCCTTCGCCCGATATGCGTGGTTTATGGATTGGCGGTGAGGGATTCCCTTGGCCTTGGCCTTGGCCTTCGACTTCGCTCAGGCTGAACGGCGGGTTTGCCCTGATCTCCGTTCAGGCTGAGCGTAGTCGAAGCCCACGCCCTGCCCTCACCCCAAACTCAATACCGCCCCCACACGAACCGCGACGAGAGCGCGTAATTCCACACCGCCCCGATCAGCACGCCGATCAGCGCCGACAGCGCCCACTCGTTCGCGCGCGCATCGTGCAGGAAGGCCGCAACGCCGACATTGGCGATCGCCCCCACCGAGCAGACCAGGCAGAAGGATACCCAGCCGTCGAGCAGCGGCTTGAACCCGCGCAGGCGCCGGTCGCGATAGGTCAGCGCGTTGTTCAGGAAGAAGTTGAACGTCATCGCCGCCGTCACCGCGACGATCTGGCTGGCCAGGAAACTTGCCCCCAGCAGGATGAAGAACAGGCTGAGCACCGCCATATGCACGCCCACGCCCAGCACGCCGATCGCCGAGAACATGGCGAAGCGCACCGGAATGACCTTGCCGAACCGCCGGTCGTACAGCGCGATCAGATATTCCATCGCGACGACATGGTCGAGCTTCGACTCGCCCTCGGTCCGCAGGCGGAAGACATAGGGCATCTCGGCCGCGCGAAGCGGGCGCGGCGAGGCGCTCATGATGTCGAGCAGGATCTTGAAACCGATGCCCGACAGATGCGGCACGGTGTCGCGCGCGACCTGGGTGCGGACCATGAAGAAGCCGCTCATCGGATCGGACAGGTTCACGTTCAGCACCCGCTGCGACAGCTTGGTCGCAAAGGCCGACTTGGCGACGCGGTCGCGGTCCCAGTCACCCGTGCCGCCGCCATCGACGAAGCGCGAGCCGACGACGATGTCGAGGTCCGGCTCCGCCTGCAACCGGTCGAGCATCGCCGGCAGCAGCGTCTCGTCATGCTGAAGGTCGCCGTCGATCACCGCGACCATCGGCGCGCCGGTGGCGCACATCCCCTCGATACAGGCCGAGGACAGGCCGCGCCGCCCGATCCGCTGGATCACGCGAACGCGCGGGTCGACCCGCGCCAGCTCGCGCGCGGCATCCGCCGTGCCGTCGGGGCTGTTGTCGTCGACAAAGATCGCTTCCCAGCGCCGCCCGGCCAACGCCTGGTCCAGCTTGGCGACCAGCACGGGCACATTGGCGCGCTCGTTGAAGGTCGGGATGACGACGGCGAGTTCGAGGAGCGCGCTCACCGGCGTCAGAGCCGCAACACGATGGCGTCGGCCATCGCGCGGGTGGACAGGGTGCCGCCCAGATCGGCCGTGCGCGCGCCTTCGCGGATCGCGCCCGCCACCGCGGCGTCGATGCGGTCGGCCGCCTCGCCCAGCCCCAGCGAGTGGCGCAGCATCATCGCCGACGACAGGATCGCGGCGCACGGATTGGCCTTGCCCTGCCCGGCGATGTCGGGGGCCGAGCCATGGATCGGCTCGTACAGCCCCTTGCCCGTCGCCCCCAAGGCGGCGGAGGGCAGCATCCCGATCGACCCGGCGCACATCGACGCCTGATCCGACAGGATGTCGCCGAACAGATTGCCGGTCAGGATGACGTCGAACTGGCCCGGATCGCGCACCAACTGCATCGCGCAATTGTCGACATACATGTGATCGAGCGCGACGTCCGGATATTCCTGCGCCACTTCGATCACCACGTCGCGCCACAGCTGCGAGGTTTCCAGCACATTGGCCTTGTCCACCGACAACAGGCGGCGGCGGCGGCGCATCGCGGTTTCGAAGCCGACACGGGCGATCCGCGCGACCTCTTCCTCGTCATAGCGCATCAGGTCATGGCCTTCGCGCAGCCCCGCCTCGGTGGTGCCGCGCCCCTTGGCGCCGAAATAGACGTCGCCGGTCAGCTCGCGCACGATCACCATGTCGATGCGCCGCGCGATGTCGGGGCGCAGCGAACTGGCATCCTCCAGCCCCTCGAACAGCCGCGCGGGGCGCAGATTGGCGAACAGGCCGAAGGCCTTGCGCAGGCCCAGGATCGCCTGTTCAGGCCGATGCGCGCGTTCCAGATTGTCGTAGCGCGGATCGCCGACCGCGCCGAACAGCAGCGCGTCGGCGCGGCCCGCGACCTCCAGCGTTTCGGGGGGCAGCGGATGCCCCGCCGCCGCATAGGCCGCGCCGCCGACCTTCGCCTCTTCGAAGGTCAGGCCGAGGTCCAGCGCCTCCAGCACCCGCCGCGCTTCCGCCGTCACTTCCGGTCCGATTCCGTCACCGGCGAGGATCGCGATCAATGCCATGGCTGGCCCCCTGTGTTACCTGTGTTCACAGCCCTTTGCCTTGGGGGTCGGGATCACGCAACCGCCCTTTTGAACCGATCGAACAGCCGCGTCCGGGCGGGGAGCGGGTCGGCACGAAGCCCGGCCAGCACGTCGCGGGCCAGGAAATGCGCGGTGATCCGCCCTGCGGCGAAGATATCCGGCCATTCCGCCGTCCCGCCTTCGCGCAGGAAATCCGGCAAGGCGAACAACCGTGTCTCATAACCGGACGCCGCACCGATCGACACCGCACCGCCGCTGCGAGGGCTGACATAGGACAGATCGGCCTTGGCGCCGGTCACGGTACACTGCTCCAGATCCAGCCCGAAGCCGAGCTGCCCCAGCACCAGTAGCTCATAGCGCACCAACGCCCCCGCCCAGCCCCGCGCAGACGGCGCCGACTCGATCGCGGTCAACACCGCGTCGAGCGCGTCGTAGAGAACCGGATAAGGCTGCTCCTCGGGCAGCGCGGCGGCGGTCAGCGCGCAGAGCCACTCGATCCCTGCGGCGGCCAGCGGCTCGCCGTGCAACCCCGCGCGGCTATGCCCCGGCTCGACGGTCAGCGCGGCAAGCTGCTCGGCCGTCCGCGCCCGCCACTCCCCCCGGATCGCATTGCCCGGCTGCAGCACCGGCCGCAACGCCCGCGACCGCCCACCCCGCACATAACCGGGCTGCACCCCGTCACCGCGGGTCAAAGCCCGCACGATCGCCCCATGCTCGCCATGCGGCCGGACCGACAGGATTATGGCGGGGGCGATCCGGTGCATGGGTGAGGATGTAGGGGGGAATGGGGTGGGATGCTATGATGTTCATCCATCCAAGGGCAAGGCGTTAGACCACGACCACTCGAAGACAAAATGGGTGCATGGCGGGCATAAATTGCTTCGATTTATACCACCATTCCAACTACCTATATAGATCATATACACCGAACAGGATTTAACGCCGAGCGATATACAATAAGTTTAAATCGAGAACTTTCTTATACCAAACCCTAGATGCTCACTTTCCTCGCATCATTATCCAACCAACATTATTGAAAAAATAGGCGAAACCTTTGACCTGATGCCGGTCCAAATTCAATCCAACTGGGAAGCTCAGCCAAGTTTATCTGCAGGCTATTCACGGCATCGACCGGATTGTTGATAACACGTCCGAACACGCCATTTTGGTAGCCCTCACCGTCTATCACCATACGCATTCCATCAAGGACGCCTCGCGGTCCAGTCGACATGCCACGTAATTTTTCCGCTTCCGCTTCAGGCACGATCCCATAGGATGGCGACCATGTGCCAGTCCTTGGCCAAACCTCTAGACAATATCCGTTTGGTCGCTTGTGCAACGCGTGACCGTAAGGTGTTGGTGGGGATTGCGATCCGCGCCTCGCACCTTTAACCGCGTTTACAACCTGTTCCGCCCAATCATTGGTTCTAAGGTTAACATATAATCGGGTTGCAATTGCGGATGGAATAATTTCCCTATCTAGATTTCCCGGAAATAAGCCGATGAGGGGAAACTTTGCCCCTCTGGTACGTAGAGCACGATCTAGCGCATATGCGAGTTCTTCTTGGCATGGTTCACTTTTAAGGCTATTCTCAGTGACGTATATGGCCCATGCGACTACGCCTGGATCTTTAATAGCAACATCAATTTGCTCCCAAAGCCTCCGACCAGCCAAAAGTTCAACGCGATCATATCCGACATCCAGGCCTCTGGCGGAAAGCTCAGCAATAATATGATCTACATCCTCCTCCTCATTGTCCTTCCAAGCATATGTAAGCCAAATTTTTGTCAACTTTACGCCTCCAAATTTTCAACAGCCCCGCTTAAAATATCACAAACTGAAATTTTCACAAACTTTTAACCCTACGTTGCGCAATTTATTATCAGATAACTTTTATTTATTACAACTTCAGGTGAATTTTCTTCACCGGCTATGGTAAAAGTCGTACACCTGCTGCGCGACCGCCTGGCTGACTCCCGGCGCTTTCCGCAAGTCCTCAAGACTGGCGTTGCGCACCGCGCGCCCCGTGCCGAAGTGCATCAACAACGCCTTTTTCCGTGCCGGGCCGATGCCGGGCACTTCGTCGAGCGGGCTGGCCCCCATCGCCTTGGCGCGTTTGTCGCGGTGCGCGCCGATCACGAAGCGGTGGACTTCGTCGCGTAACCGCTGGAGGTAGAAGAGCAGCGGCGCGTTGACAGGCAGCATCCGTTCGCTGCCGTCCATCATGTGGAAGACCTCGCGCCCCTCGCGGCCATGATGCGGGCCCTTGGCGACGCCGACCAGGCAGACATCCTCGATGCCCAGATCTTCCAGCACCGCCTTGGCCGCGTTGAGCTGGCCGCGGCCGCCGTCGATCAGCACCAGGTCGGGCCAGGTCGCATCGTCGCGGTCGGGGTTTTCCTCCAGCTGGCGGGCGAAGCGGCGGCGGAAGACTTCGCGCATCATGCCGAAATCGTCGTTGGTCGCCGCCTCATTCCCCTTGATGTTGAACTTGCGATACTGGCCTTTCTGGAAACCCTCCGGCCCCGCCACGACCATGGCGCCCAGCGCATTGGTGCCCTGGATATGGCTGTTGTCGTAGACCTCGATCCGCTGTGGCGGTTCGGACAGGTCGAAGAAGTCGGCCACTTCGCGCAGCAGCCTGGCCTGGGTGGTCGACTCGGCCAGCCGCCGGTCGAGCGCCTCGACCGCGTTGCGCTTGGCCTGGTCGAGCAGCCGGCGGCGGTCGCCGCGCTGCGGCACGGTGAGTTGTACCTTGTACCCGGCGCGCTCGCCCAGCGCCTCGGTCAGCAATTCACCCTCGGGCAGTTCGCGGTCGAGCAGGATCGTCTTGGCGGGCGGCACTTCCTCGTAGAATTGGGTGAGGAAGCTGGTCAGCACTTCCTCCTCGGGCACGTCATTGGTGTGTGCGGGGAAGAAGCTGCGATGCCCCCAATTCTGGCCGCCGCGGATGAAGAAGGCCTGGATGCCCATCACCCCCTCGCGATTGGCCAGCGCGAAAATGTCGGCGTCGCCCAACCCTTCCGCGTTGATCGCCTGCGTACCCTGGATGAAGGTTAGCGCCTTCAGCCGGTCGCGCAGGATCGCGGCCAGCTCGAAGTCCATCGCCTCGGCCGCCGCCTGCATCTGGGTGCCCAGCTTGGCCTGGACCTGGGTCGACTTGCCGCCCAGGAAGTTCTTGGCGTCGGCGACCAGCTCGGCATAGGCGGCCTCGTCGATCCGGCCGACGCAGGGCGCCGAGCAGCGCTTGATCTGATAGAGCAGGCACGGCCGGTCGCGCCCCTTGAAGAAGCTGTCGGTGCAGGAGCGGAGCAGGAACAGCTTCTGCAGCGCGTTCAGCGTGTTGTTGACGCTGCCCGCGCTGGCGAAGGGGCCGTAATAATTGCCGACCGCACGCCGCGCGCCGCGATGCTTCTGGATGCGCGGGAAGTCATGGTCGTTGCGCAGCAGAATGAAGGGGAAGCTCTTGTCGTCGCGGAGCAGGACGTTGAAGGCGGGGCGATAGCGCTTGATGAGCTGCGCCTCGAGCAGCAGCGCCTCGGCTTCGTTGTTGGTCGTGACGATCGTCATCGACCGGGTCTGTGACACCATGCGTTGCAGGCGCTTGGGTAGGCGGTCGACCTGCGTATAGTTGGCGACGCGGTTCTTCAGCGCGCGGGCCTTGCCGATATACAGCACGTCGCCGCGCGCATCCTGCATCCGGTACACGCCCGGCCGCAGCGGCAGCGTCGCCAGCACGTTGCGGATCGCCGCCACCCCCGCCTTCAGATCGGGCGCATCGGCCCCGCGCAGGGTGAAGGTGGATTTCTCTTCGTTGAAGCGGTCGACGGGAGGCTCGGACATCGGGTGCGATTTAGGAGCGCGGGGGGCGGATCGCTACCCTGTGCGATGGCTTTGGTTCACGCGAAGACGCGAAGACGCGAAGACGCGAAGACGCGAAGGTTTTTTGTTCGCGCAGAGGACACAAAGGCGATTCCTCCCCTGTAAGGGGAGGGGGACCAGCGAAGCTGGTGGAGGGGTGTCCCCGCTGGCCGTGACACCCCTCCGTCAGTCCTGCGGACTGCCACCTCCCCTTCCAGGGGAGGAAAGATATCTCAACCCTGCGCGAAGAGCTTGGTCCCCATTACGCCGATCACGGTCAGGACCATGAAGCCCGCCTGGATCGGCGCGATCTTGTCGCCGAACACGATGGCCCCGCCGATCACGACGCCCACCGCGCCCAAGCCCGTCCACACCGCATAGGCGGTGCCCGCCGGAAGCCCGCGCATCGCCAGCGCCAACAGACCCATGTTCACGAAGCTGAGGATGATCGGCACGCTCGACGCCTGCCAGGTGGCGACGGTCGCGGCCCATTTCAGGCTGAGCGCCCAGCAAATCTCGGTAATTACGGCAATGCCCAGAATGACCCATGCCATCGGAGCGTCTCCTTTGTCACGGGCTCGGGGATATGGGCATCGTCGCCGGAAACCCGAAAGAGACGGCGATGCGGCCCCGTAGTGACGGGGTTATGTGATTTGGGGCTCTGCCCCTCCACCACCGGGCTTTGCCCGGCGCCCCCCCCCCCCAAGCCGAGCTCGGGGAGGAATGGGCTTTCCCCACCCTCCGTTCAGGCTGAGCGAAGTCGAAGCCCACGCCCTGCCCTATCCCCAAGCAGAGGAGAGGGATTCCCTTAGGCTTCGACTTCGCTCAGCCTGAACGGAGGTGGTGGTCTTTTGGCTTTCCAAAACGACCGAACCGCGCCTCGGCTTCCCGAAGCGCGGTCCTGTCTCCGGCCCGAAAGCCGATCAGTTCGGGCGACCGAGCCCCGAAATGGTGCGGTCGATCATCGCGCGATCCGCATCCGCCGAGTGATGCTCGGCGATCAGCAGACCGGCGGCCTTCGCGGCGGCCTCGGCGGCACGGGCGCGGACCTCGGCCAACGCGGCGCGCTCGGCAGCGGCGATCTTGTCCTCGGCCATCTTGGCGCGACGCTCCATCAGCGCCTCGGCATCGGCCTTGGCCTTGCTCAGCAGCTGACCCGCTTCATGCTGGGCCTGGGCACGCATCGCCTCGGCATCGGCATGGGCGGCCTTCGCCTTGGCCTCATATTCGGCCTTGAGCGCTTCGGCTTCCTGACGCAGCTTATTGGCTTCGTCGAGCTGGGCGCGGATACCGGCGATCTTCTGATCGAGCGAACGACCGATCATCGACGGGACCTTCTTCACCAGCATCCCAATCAGCACGACCAGAGCGGCAAGCGCCACCCAGCCGGTCGAATCGAAACCCAGCGCGGTCGGGCTGGCGGCGTGATGCTCGGTCTCGGCGGCTGCGACCGTGTTGCCGGTCAGACCATCGCCCTCGCGGATCGGCTTCTGCGTCATACCTTCGGCCGATGCCGCGTCGGCCAGGTTCTGCGCGACCAGCGCATCGGCATTGGCCGCTGCACCGCTTGCGGAATGATTAGCCATGCGCGCTCACCTTTCGCACCGCGTCGGCCGCCGCATCCTCGCCCACCTGGACGCCGGACAGCTTGGCGACGAGATCGCGCGCGGCCTCGGCCGCCACGGTCTGAAGATTGGCCATCGCCTCGACCTTGGCATTGGCGATCGCCAGGTCATGATGACCCAGACGCTCGGCCAAGTCGGCATCGGCCGCCTTCACCTGCGCCTCGAAAGCGTGGGTGGCCCGCGCCTTGGCAGCGTTGGTTTCGGCCATCGCGGCGACACGGGCGGCGTCCATTTCGGCCCGCCATGCCGCCTCGACCCGGTCGGCCTCGGCACGCGCGGCCTCGGCTGCCGCCAGATCGCCGGCGATACGGCCTTCGCGAGCGTCGACGGTCGCCTGAATCTTGGGCACCATCCCACGACCGACCACGAAATACAGCAGGCCGAAAGTGATCAGGAGCCAGAAGATCTGCGACGCATAGGTCGCACTGATCTGTGCTATCTGGGGCATGGAGTCCTCGTTGCCATATCAACCGGGCGCATCGTCAGCGACACGCCCGGCCGATCCGAATGATTAGGCGACGAACACCAGGATGATCATCGTCACGAAGGCAAGCAGGCCCAGAAGCTCGGCACCGGCGAAACCGATGAAGAGGCGGCCCTGCTGGCTGTCCGCCGCACCCGGATTGCGCAGCGCGCCTTCGAGGAACTTGGCGAACACGTTGCCTACGCCGAGCGAGGCGATGCCCATGCCGATAGCGGCCAGACCGGCACCGATCAGCTTCGCGGCTTCTGCGTCCATTTCAATCACTCCAGTTCAAAAAGGGTCGTTTGGGTATTCAAGTCGGCGGCGCGTCCGCCCGCCCGATCCGGCGTTACCGGATCAGTGCAGGTTGACGGCGTCGTTCAGATAGACCGAGGTCAGCAGCGCGAAGACATAGGCCTGGATCGCGGCGACCAGCAGTTCGAGAAGCGTGATGCCGATCATCAGCAGGAAGCTCGGCAGGGTGATGAGCGCGGCGTAACCGGGACCCATGTTGATGCCGTTGATGACGAAGGCAGCGAGAACCTTCAGCAGGATATGCCCCGCGGTCATCGCGACGAACAGTCGCAGACCCAGCGAGAAGGGGCGCACCAGGAAGCTCATCAACTCGACCACGAAGATCAGCGGAATCATCAGCTTGGGCGTACCGTGCGGCACGAACAGCGCAAAGAAGTGGAAGCCGTGGCGGCCAAAGCCGACGATCAGCACGATCGCGAACGAGATCAGCGCGAGCACGCCGGTCACGGTCACATGGCTGGTCACGGTGAAGGGGTGGACACCAGGCACCACGCCGAAGGGCAGCAGGCCCAGCACGTTGGCGAACAGGATGAACATGAACAGCGAGAAGACGTAAGGCAGGAAGCGCTTGCCCTCCGGCCCGATATTCGACGTCAGCATCGAATTGACGAAGCCGGTGAACCCCTCGACCGCCGCCTGCCAGCGTCCGGGGACCAGATCGCGCTTCATGCCGCCGATCATGAAAACCCACAGCGCGACCAGCGTCGCCACCATCCACAGAGCGGAATTGGTGAAGGAAAGGTCGTAGCCGCCGACCACCCAGTGCTGACCGAGCACCGGCTCGATCAGGAACTGGTGCATCGGATCAATCTTGCCGCCCGATTCTGCCGCCACGCTGCTTCGTTCCCACATATGACGAACGCCCGGTTACTCCGGGCGTTCGCCAGAAATCCGAATGATCTGCCTGAACGCCACGCCGATCCCCAGGAACAGCATCACGATCAGGGCCCAGGGTGCGGTGCCGAACCAGCGGTCGAAGAGCCAGCCGATCAACGCACTGCCGACAAGACTTCCGATCAGCGCGGAGATCACACGGCTGCCCTGGGAATATCCCCTGTCGGCATCCACCTTCACCCCCTGCCGCGCTGCGCCTTCCGCTTTCGCCTTAGCCAGTCGCTGATCCAGCGCGGCCAGACGCGGATCGTCCGCATCGCCAAAGTCCTGTCCGGGTTCCTTCTCCGCCACGCAGCCACCCTCACCTGATTTCGTCACCGAAGGGGAGAATGCGCGCGAACGGCGAGCGACCCCGCCAAGGCGAGGCCCGTTTAGAAAGCCCCTCCCCCCAAGTCAACCGCCTGGGGGTAGGCTTGTGACAGATGTGTTAAGCATTGTTGCCGGGGAGTGACAGGAAACCGGCCCTCCGCCCTCTTTTCTACTCCCCCTCGCCGGGCCTTCTTTCTTCTCCCCTCCCGCAGGCGGGAGGGGGCGGGGGAGGGCTGACGCTGTCCGCGCGCGATGCCGTCGAATGTGGAGGGATCAGGCGCGCCTCACGCCCGCTCGCCCCATCGCCACCGGACTCCCCTCCCCCAACCCCTCCCGCCTGCGGGAGGGGAGTTAGAAGGAATTACACGCAGGCAGGTGCGCGTTCCGGTGCCGCACCGGTGCGCGTCTTCCACACGCCTTCGGGCGTCTTGTATTTCTCACCCGACGCCGTTTGCGCGATCAGGTTGCAGCCGCTGGTGAAGGCCATCTGCTCGACGGTCGCGCCGCTGGCCTGCGCCTTCTGGGTATAGGCGGCCTTGCGCTGGATGTTGATGCTGTTGACCAGCGTGCGCAGGGCGGGCGTCGCCGCGCCGACGATGCCCAGATAGCCGTCGGGCTGTTCGCCCACGAGACCCTCGGCGCGCGCGGCGGCATAGGCCGGATCGCGCTGCGCCATCGCCATGCCCGACACGCCCAGCAGCGCCACCGCGCCGAGCGCCAGGATCACCGTCTTCGTCTTCATCTCAGAATATCCCCGGATTCTGCTGGATCAGCGATTTGGCCTCGCCATCCAGGCGATATACCACTTCCTGCGTCACATTGATGTTCAGATTGATCTCGATCGGCTTTTCCGGCGCGGAGATGTTGACGCATCCTCCGCCGAGCAGGGTCAGCGCGACCGGCATCCATCGTGTCATCATCAAGATCGGCATTCTGTCCTGCATTTTCAATCCTGTTACGGTCATGGCACGGTCTCGCTTGCCGAAGGCTGAATGGGAACGGGAGGGGTCGATGCGGGCGGCGCGGCGCGCTTGTTCTGTTCTTCCAGCAGGGCCGGCAGGTTGCGCTGGATCAGGCGGCGCGGGTCGTAGAAGGACTGCGCCGAATCGAGCAGTCCGCGGAAGGGCGCCTTGATCCGCACGTTGAACACGAAGGGCAGGCTTTGCAGCCGCCGGATGATGAAGTTGGACTTGGCGCCCTTGCCCTGGCTGATCCCGGCGAAGCGCACGTCCGTCACCATCTCGCCCGCCAGCGGCCCGTTCATATCGATGCGGAGCGACCGATAGTTGAGCGAGCGCAGCGCCCCGAACGCCAGGTTGCCCCAGAAGCCGAGGTCTTTCTGGCTGATCTCACCCAGATAGGCGATGCTCCCGCCACCAGGTCGCACGACCAGCCGCCCGCCCTCTATCCGCCCGCCGCGCTCGTCGAAGATCATCGGCAGGGTGCCGTCGAAGATGCCGGTGGCGTTCAGATTCTGGAAGTCGAACTGAAGCAGGAACTGGTCTGCCGCGGCCCCCTCGACATGGAAGGTCATGCGCCGCTCGACCGGCTGCGAGAAGTCGAGCAGCGTCGGGTCGAGGGTCAGCGTACCGCCTGCGAACGGCCAGCGGCCGCTCTCCACCTTCACCCGCGCGCCCGACAGCGTCTGATAGCGGATGACGCCGTTCGTCACCTGGATGCCCGGATTGATCGTCTTGACCGTCGCCACCTGTCCCGGCGCGCTTTCCAGCGCCAGCAGGTCGGTGAAGTCGATCGTGCCCGCTATGCCGCTGACCGGGCCGAGCGCGGCGGCCAGGTCGATACCGTCGGTGCCGAACCGCCCGGTCGAGCGTACGCCACTGGCGTCCCAGGCAATATGGCCGCGTCCGTTGATCGGTCCGCGCACATCCTCGATCACACCCTTCGTCACCGGGGTCAGCAATTCGGGCTGGAAGTCCTTGGTGAAGGTGATGCCGGGGACACTCAGGTCCGCCTCGCCCGCGCCCTTGTCGAGCGCATGGGTGATGGTGACGTCGGCGACCTTCACATTCTTTGTCGGCTCGAACAGCGTACCCTTGGCGTCGATCCGACTACCCGCCAGCGTCAGCGTGACGTCGCGCGCCGCCATCGGCAGGAAGCGCGGCGAATCGGCGCGCGCATCGCGGACCTGAAGCGCGCCGTTCAGCGTCAGCACGCCGCCCGCCAACCGCCAGTCGCCGCCCGCCTCGCCGAGCAGCAGCGGCACCTGCCCCACTTGCCCGGCGCCGCCGGTGAACTGGCCCGCGATCCCTTCCGGCGTGATCCGGCCGTTCAGCTCGGCCGCGTCGATCCGGGTCGGCGATTCGGGGCGGCCGATGCTGGTCTGTACGCCGGTCAGGGTGAAGCTGCGGTCCACCAGCGCGAAGCGGGTGGCCGCCGCCGCCAGGGTCAGCGGGCTGCTGCCGATCTGCCCGACCAGCTTCGTCGGCCCCAGCTGCACACCACCGCTCAGGCGCGTACCGTCCAGCCGAACCAGCGCGCCGTCGAGCGGACAGAGCCGCGTGGCCACCCGCGCCAGCCTCAGGCCCGACAGCGCCAGCCGGTCGATCGCCAGCGGCTGGCACACAGGATTGACCAGCAAGCGCCGCCCGCCATCCCAGCGCGCCGCGATCGGCAGGACCAGCCCGTCGATCCGCCCGCCGCTGATCGGCCCGGACAGCGCGACGCGGGTCGTCACCTGGGTCTCGCCATTGGCGGCGGAGCGGAACATCATCCGGTCGAAGGCCAGGGCCGCCCCGCCTGCCTCGTAACGCGCCAGCTCGGCGGTGCCGCGCATCGGCTGCTTCGGACCATCCTGTTGCAGCGTCGCACGCAGGCTCGGCAGGCCGCCGCCGCCCATCGCGGCCCGCGTATCCACGCGCAGCCCCCGCGCATCATAAGCCAGCCCATAGCTCCCTGCGAAGGCCAGCCGCCCGCCGCTGGCCGACGCGACCGTCAGGCGCGGCACCCGCACCGCAAAGCCGGGGCCGCGCGACCCGCGATCGCTGTCGATCGCCAGCGCCATATCGGCGGCAAAGCGGCGACCGGCCCGCGCTGCCGCCTGCGCCATGGCGCGCAGCACCGGCCCGACCGGTGTGCCCGCCGCCGCCTCGCTCGCCTTCAGCATAGGGGCCAGCGTGGCGGCCGATGCCTGTGCGCCGCTGAGTTGCGCCTGCCCATCGAAACGGGTCGCGGCGCCGACCAGATAGCGGCCCGCGACCATCGCCCGCTCTGCCCGTCCGAAGCGCGCCGCGACGTTGCGCGCCGCGACCTGCATCCGGCCTTGCGTGCCCTTGGCCGTGCCCGAAAAGTCGATCTGTCCGTCGATCGCGGCGGCAGCCATCACCGGATGGCGGATCGCGCCGCTGCCGACCGACGCCCGCCCCTGCCAACGATCGAGCGTCGCGCCGAAGGTCACGTCGACCCGCGCCGCCAGATCGGCGACCGCCACTTCGCCGCAGCGCAGATTGCCCAGCCGCAGCGGCCCGGTCAGCGTCGGCTGTTCGCGCACCACCCGGACACGCAACGGCGCGGCCAGCCCGGTGGCGACGCAATCGCCCATCACCAGCCGGGGCGCCACCGCCGCCAGCCGCCCGGTAAAGCCGTCGCGCAACACCCCCTGCCCCGAGACGCTCAGCCCGATGGGCCCGTGCGGCGTGTCGAGCCGGATGCCGCCATGCTGCACCACCACATCGAGCGCGGGCAGTTGGAACGGCTTGCCCGACGCACCGGACGATCCCATCAGCTTGTCGAGCGTGCCCAGGCTGATCTTTCCATCGATCAGCCGCCCGTGCAGGCGCACGCGTCCGGCGCGCACCCCCGTCACTTCCGGCCCCGACAGGGTCATGCGGGTCCGCGTCTCCAGCCAGTCGGCGACAAGGTCGGGATGGCGCGGATCGCCCATCACCACATTGGTCAGCCGCTGCCGACCGAAACCCAGATCGGAAATCCTGTAGCGCGCAGGCACGCCGCGCTTCGCCAGTTCGCGGTCGAGCACATGCCCGGCGAGCGGCTTGCGCTCGATCCACAGTGCGATCAGCGCGATGAGGATGACGAGCGCGATGGCGATCAGGGTGAATTGCAGGCGGCGGAAACGCCGGCGGGAGCTCGCGACCGGGGTCACGCGCGTCTCGATATCCTCGCTCGCGCCCTCCACCCCGATGCCACTCCCTCACTCTTGACCCACGTCATAGCCGCCGGTTCCCGCGCCACGCAATCGCGCCCAAGCAATCGCGCGAAGCCCGGCGACAGTTCCCGCCGCCCGCTTTATGATGCCCCGCAACGGGGGACGGGACATGCGCGACGCCAGCGAAACAGACGCCAACGATCATGCCGGGCATCGCGCGCGGTTGCGCGACCGATTGCTGGGCGGTGGCGGATTGCTCGATCATGAACTGCTGGAATATTTGCTGACGACGGCGATTCCCCGCCGCGACACCAAGCCGGTTGCCAAAGCGCTGCTACGCGAGTTCCACGATATCGGCGGCGTCCTGACCGCCGACCCGATCGCGCTCCAGCGGGTCGACGGGATCGGCGAGACGGCGGCGGCGACGATCAAGATCGCCCAGGCTTGTGCGCTGCGGCTGGTCCAGGCGGAGGCGATGAAGCGCCCCGTCCTCTCCAACTGGCAGGCGCTGCTCGACTATCTTCATGCCGATATGGCGCATCACGGCGTCGAGCGGGTGCGGGTCCTGCATCTCAATACCCGCAACATGCTGATCCGCGACGAGCTGATGGGACAGGGTTCGATCGACCAGGCGCCCGTCTATGTCCGCGAGGTGATCCGGCGCGCGATCGACTTCGGCTCGGCCGCGCTGATCCTGGTCCACAACCACCCCAGCGGCGACCCCTCCCCCAGCCGCGCCGATATCGACGTCACCCGCGCCATCGCCGAGGCGGGAAAGAGGCTGGGCATCACGGTGCATGACCATATCATCATCGGCACCTCGGGGCATGTCAGCCTGCGGGCGCAGGGGTTGATTTGAGGGGGATGCCCTTGGCCTTCGACTTCGCTCAGGCTGAACGGAGCGAGGAAGAATGGCCCAGCTTTTCAACAGCCGTTCAGGCTGAGCGAAGTCGAAGCCCACGCCCCCAAAGCCCGACATTGGAAACCCCCGCCCCCCGATGCTAGGGGCCGTTCCGATCACGAATGAGGAACACCACATGCAGGTCTGGACCGGGCTGGGCAATCCGGGCGCGCAATATGCGATGCACCGCCACAATGTCGGCTTCATGGCGATGGACGCGATTGCCGAGGTGCATGATTTCGGCCCCGTGAAGAAGCAATTCCAGGGCTGGACCCAGGAGGGCCGGATCGGCGGGCAGAAGATCCTGCTGCTGAAACCCGCCACCTTCATGAACGAGAGCGGCCGCAGCGTCGGCGACGCGCTGCGCTTCTACAAGCTGGGCATCGAGGCGCTGACCGTTTTCCACGATGAGCTCGACATTGCGCCCTTCCGGGTGAAGGTGAAGACCGGCGGCGGCACGGCGGGGCATAACGGCCTGCGCTCGATCGACCAGCATCTGGGGCCGGACTTTCGCCGCGTGCGGCTGGGCATCGGCCATCCGGGGCATAAGGACCGGGTGACCGGCCATGTGCTGGGCAATTACGCCAAGGCCGAGATCGAGCCGCTGTCCGACCTGCTCGGCGCACTGGCGGCGGAGGCGCATTGGCTGGCGGAGGGCGACGACGTGCGTTTCGTCAACGACATCGCGCTGCGGCTGGGAGATGCGGCATGAGCGTGCGGCGCCTCTTCGCCTCGCTGCTTTATGAGGGGCAGCTGGACGATGCCGATCTGCTGGCGGACATCGAACAGAGTTGCTGGGCGCTGGCCGAGGACGACCGGGCCGGGCGGCGCTGGAGCAAGGAGCATGGCTATCGCGGCTATACCAGCTATGCCTCGCTCAACGACCTGCCGATCCGCGATCCGGTCTTCGCCGATCTGAAGAAGAAGCTCGACCGCCATGTCGCGCGCTTTGCCGAGGAATGTGCCTTCGATCTGGGCGGGCGCAAGCTGAAGCTCGACAGCCTCTGGGTCAACGTCCTGAAGCCGGGCGGGCATCACTCGGCGCATATCCACCCGCATTCGGTCGTCTCGGGCACGCTTTATGTCGCGATGCCGAAAGGCTCGGGCGCGCTGAAGCTGGAGGACCCGCGCCTGCCGATGCTGATGGCGGCGCCGCCGCGCCGCCCCGATGCGCCCGACGACCTGGCGACCTTCGCCACCGCCACGCCCGAGCCGGGCACGGTGCTGCTCTGGGAAAGCTGGCTGCGGCATGAGGTCGTGCCCAACGGCGCCAAGGGCGAACGGATCAGCGTCAGCTTCAATTATCGCTGATCCGACCGGAACGGGGGCGACGATATGCGCCGCACCCGCGATCAGATGAAAAGTTCCCTCCATTGGTCGTGCGTGGAGGGCATTTGGTCGCGGCGATATCGTGCCGTTAACCTGTATTGGGTAAGGGAAAGGCGATCGCACCCCTATCCCGGACGTACACCCGATGCTCGAATTCGCTGTCTTCACCTTTGGTATGTTGGCCAGCTTCGTGCTGTCGGGCCTGGGCCGGAACAAGAAGGCGCAGCGCGCCAATCCGCCGATCCTGCGCTACATGGGTCTGGTGCTGATGGGCTTTTCGGGCGCGATGGGCGTCATGCTGCTCGGCTATGCCGCCGCGCTGGCGGTGAGTGCCTGACGGGCGGGCAATCCCCGCCCCCTCCCCACGCTCCGTTCAGCCTGAGCGAAGTCGAAGGCAACGGCTGACCTTCGCCACGGGGCAATTTGTCTGGACGGATTCCCTTGGCCTTCGACTTCGCTCAGGCTGAACGGGGTATGGTGAGTGAACGGGGGTTGGGGTGGCTTCGCCCTCCCTTCAACCACCATCGGTTGAGAAATTCCGCCATCGTCGCTAGAGGGGCGCTTTCCCCTTGATCCACAGGATAAGCGACGCATGGGTTTCCGCTGCGGCATCGTCGGCCTGCCGAATGTCGGCAAGTCCACCCTTTTCAACGCGCTGACCGAAACGGCGGCGGCGCAGGCCGCCAATTATCCGTTCTGCACGATCGAGCCGAACGTCGGCAACGTCGCGGTCCCCGATCCGCGCCTGTACCAGCTCGCCGAGGTCGCGGGCTCCGCCAAGATCATCGAGACGCAACTGGCGTTCGTCGACATCGCAGGCCTGGTGCGCGGCGCGTCCAAGGGCGAGGGGCTGGGCAACCAGTTCCTGGGCAACATCCGTGAGGTGGACGCGATCGTCCATGTCCTGCGCTGCTTCGAGGATGGTGACGTCACGCACGTCGAGGGCAAGGTCGATCCCATCGCCGATGCCGAGACGGTCGAGACCGAACTGATGCTCTCCGACCTCGAAAGCCTCGAAAAGCGCGTCCCCGCCTTCATCAAGAAGGGCCAGCAGGGCGACAAGGAAGCCAAGATCGCCGCCTCGGTGCTGGGCCAGACGCTCGAGCTGCTGCGCGACGGTAGACCTGCGCGGCTGACCGTGCCCAAGGACGAAGAGGAAGCCCGCGTCTTTTCGCAGGCGCAGCTGCTGACCGCCAAGCCCGTCCTCTATGTCTGCAACGTCGAGGAATCGAACGCGGCGAACGGCAATGCGCATTCGGCGCGCGTGTTCGAGAAGGCCGCCGCGGAAGGCGCGCAGGCCGTCGTCGTCTCTGCCGCCATCGAGGCCGAGATCGCCACCATGCCCGCCGAAGACCGCGGCGAGTTCCTGTCGGAGCTGGGCCTGTCGGAAACCGGCCTCGCCCGTGTGATCCGTGCGGGTTATGCGCTGCTCGACCTGCTGACCTTCTTCACCGTCGGCCCGAAGGAAGCGCGCGCCTGGACCGTCCATCGCGGCGCCAAGGCCCCGAACGCGGCGGGCGAAATCCACAGCGATTTCGAGCGCGGCTTTATCCGCGCCGAGACGATCGCCTATCCCGACTATATCGCCTTCAAGGGCGAAGCCGGTGCCCGCGATGCGGGCAAGCTGCGCGCGGAAGGCAAGGAATATGTCGTCCAGGACGGCGACGTGATGCTGTTCCGGTTCAACGTCTGATCCCAACGGCGCCGGTCGGGTTCGCTCGACCGGCGTCCTGTCCCGCTTATTGTCACTTTGCAGAAGCGGCTTGGCCCGCTACGCAAAGAACATGATCCATGTTAGTGCGTTTCGCCGTGTCATCTACACCAGCCGCGCCGTCGGCGATGACGAACGCGCCGACCACCAGGCCATTCTGTCCGCCTCGCGCCGTAACAACGGCATGGACGGCATCTCCGGCCTGTTGTGGATCGGTGGCGGCGAGTATTGCCAGCTGCTCGAAGGGCCGGTGGACAGCGTTCGTGAAACGCTGTCGCGCATCATGCGCGATCCCCGTCATACGGACATCCGTATCCTGGACGACCGCATGACGGACGCTCCCGAATTCGGGGAATGGGCGATGGCCGGACTGCCCGGCGACCATGCCGAGCAGGCCGCCGAGCGCCTTCGCCTGCTGCTGCGCAACGCTGACCCGACCATCCGCCAGTTCTTTCCGGTCGACTGACCGTCGCGGGGCGGTAGCTTCCGCTCGCCAGTGTCATATTGCGGCGCTATCGGGCTGATCCGAAAGGACAGCCTCTCCCGTGATCCTACTTCCCCTTGCCGCCCTTGCCCTCGCTCTGCTGGGCGGATGCGCCTATCCCTATAGTCCGCCTGCCCTGCCACCGGTGACGCAGGCCGCCCCCGCGACCGCAAGCGCCACGCCGGTCGCCCCGATAGGCGAGGAACGCGCGCCCGTCACGATCCTGGTGTCGATCGACGGCTTCCGCGCCGACTATCTGAAGCGCGGCATCACCCCCAATCTGTCGCGGCTGGCGGCGGGCGGCGTGAGCGCGGTCATGCGGCCGTCCTTTCCGTCCAAGACCTTCCCCAATCACTGGACGCTCGTGACGGGCATGGTCCCCGATCGCCACGGCATCGTCGCCAACAGCTTCACCGATCCGACGCATCCGGGCGAGCGCTTCACCATGGCGTCGGAGCAGCCCTATTGGTGGAACGCCGCCGAGCCGGTCTGGGTGACGGCCGAAAAGGCGGGCATCCCGACCGCCACCATGTTCTGGCCCGGCTCCACCGTCGCCTGGGGCGGGGTGCAGCACAACGACATCCACCACAGCATCACCGGCGGCATCCGTCCGCATGACTGGCAGGCCTATAGCTCCGCCGTGTCCGACCGGCAGCGGGTCGATGCGCTGATCGACTGGCTGCGGCGTCCGGTGGCAGCCCGACCGCGCTTCCTGACTCTCTATATCGACGAGGTGGACATCGCCGGGCACGAGGTCGGCCCCGATGCGCCGTATATCAACACCGCCATCGCCAAGGCGGATCAGGCGATCGGCATGCTGGTCGCGGGGCTGGCGGACCTGCACCAGCCCGCCAACCTGCTGGTCGTCGCCGATCACGGAATGGCGCCGACCTCCAGCGACCGGGTGATCGCGCTCGACCAGCTTCTGGACCCGGCCGATTACGAGTTGAGCGACGACGGCCCCTTCGCCTCGATCACCGCCAAGCCGGGACGCGAGGCCGCGCTGGAGGCGCGCCTGCTGGGTCGGCGCGGCCATATGACCTGCTGGCGCAAGAGCGAGATTCCGACGCGTTTCCATTACGGCCGCAATCCTCGCATCGCCCCTTATTTCTGCTTGGCCGATGCCGGGTGGATGATCGAGGCAAAGGCGCCGGACGAGCCCTTCGCCGGGGGGATGCATGGCTATGACAATGCCGATCCGACGATGGAGGCGCTGTTCGTCGCCAATGGTCCGGCGTTCCGGCCGGGCGTCCGGCTGGCACCATTCGCCAATGTCGACGTTGCCCCCTTGCTGCGCGACCTGATCGGCCTGCCGCCGGGCCAGGGGCTGGACGGCAACGACGCACCGTTCCGCCGCGCGTTCCGACGTTAAGGAGACAACAGGATGATCTGGCTGGAGGATATCGCGGTCGGCGACGTGTCGCGGTTCGGCGCGTACAAGGTGGAGCGGGACGAGGTCATCGCCTTTGCCCAGCGTTACGATCCCCAGCCTTTCCACCTGTCCGACGAGGCCGCCGCCGCCACCCATTTCGGGCGGCTGTCGGCCAGCGGATGGCATACCGCGTCGATGGCGATGGCGATGATCGTCGAGCATTTTCGCGACACCGGCTTTCAGAGCATCGGCTCGCCCGGTGTCGACGAACTGCGCTGGACGAAGCCCGTCTATCCCGGCGACACGCTTCATTGCGAAGCGGAGGTGCTGGAGACGCGGGCGTCGGCCAGCCGTCCGGAGATGGGCTTCGTCATCAGCCGGTGGACCGTCTTCAACCAGGACGATGTGCCGGTCATGACGATGCGCCCCACCGTCATGGTCCGTACCCGCCCCAAGGCCGGTTAACGCGGGCCACGCCCGCCGCCGCGTCCGCCCGGTCGGCCGCCGCGCCAGCCGCCGGGACGCGGTGCGGAGGGCGTCGGCCGCACGCCTTGCTGCCCTCTCCACCCGCCGGGATTGCCACGCCAGCCACCGGGGTTGCCGCGCCAGCCGGGTGTCGTACCGGGCGCAGGGGCTGCGCCGGGCACGGGCCCGCGCCATCCACCCCGGCCCCATCCGCGCCACTGATCCCGGATCGCACCGCCGCGCCAAGCATCGCGCCGCCCTTCCCAATAGGCGCGCTGGCCGTCGTTCCAGCGGAACGGACGGCGATACCGGTCGTAGACGTAGACGCCGGTGCCCGGATAATAGAAATCGTCATACCAGCCGAAATAGGACGGCGCATAACCATAGCCGCCATAGCCACCGTAATAGCCCGGTGCGTAACCGCCGCCATAGCCCGCGCCCACCGACACGCCGCTATAGCCATAGCCGTCGGTACATCCGCCCAGCGCCAGCAGACCGGCCGCGATCGCCGTCGCCCAACCCATGTTTTTCAGGGTCATCCTACTCTCCATGCCCCTGATCCTGGCCGAGCGGGTGCGGCAGGGGTCCGTCATCCGTGTCGATCAGCGGTCAACCCCGCAGCGCGAATGCTGGTTCCTGCGCCATCCCCCCTGCATCCGCGCTGAACGGCCGAAAAGCATCGCCCGCAAAGGGGATTGGCAAAGCCGGTCAAGCAAGGCTAACCTGACGCACCGTTCATCAAGGACGGGCCGAGACAGGCGGCGCATGACCGGGGACAATCCGGCACGACCGTCGAAAGCGTATCGTATCGAACGCGAGCGAAGGTGGAGGGACAGGACGAATGGCGATGACGGAGAACACCGTACCCCCCGGCGAGGCGCCGGAGCCATTCCACGAAGAGGTCCATGATCCCCGCCGCCGCGACTTCATCAACGTCGCCGCCGTATCCTTTGCGGGCGTGGGCGCATTGGCGATCGTCCTGCCGCTCATAAACCAGATGAATCCGTCGGCCGACGTTCTCGCCCAGTCCACCACCGAGATCGACCTGTCCAAGATCGCACCGGGACAGGCGATCAAGGCCAGCTTCCGCAAGCAGCCGCTGTTCGTGCGCAACCTGACGCCCAAGGAAATCGCCGAGGCCAACGCCGTGCCGCTGTCCGAACTGCGCGATCCGCAGACGCTGGCGGAGCGGACCAAGCCGGGCAAGACGAACTGGCTGATTACGCTGGGCGTCTGCACCCATCTGGGCTGCGTGCCGCTGGGTGCGGGCGAGGGCGAGAACAAGGGCCCCTATGGCGGCTATTTCTGCCCCTGCCACGGCTCGGCCTATGACACCGCCGCGCGCATCCGAAAGGGTCCGGCACCGAAGAACCTGTTCGTGCCCGATTACAAATTCGACACCGACACGACCGTCACGGTCGGCGTGGCCGCATAAGGGAGACCCGAGAGATGAGCTTTCCCTGGGCCAAACACTATCAGCCTAAGCAGCCGGTCATGCGCTGGCTGGACGAGAAACTGCCGCTGCCGCGCCTCGTCTACAACGCGGTGGGCGCCGGTTATCCGGTGCCGCGCAACCTGAATTATTTCTGGAATTTCGGCGTGCTGGCGGGGGCCGCCCTCGCCATCCAGATCATCACCGGCGTCGTGCTGGCGATGCATTATGCCGCCAATGCGGGCGTCGCCTTCGACTCGGTCGAAAGCATCATGCGCGACGTCAATGCGGGCTGGTTCCTGCGCTATGCCCACGCCAACGGCGCGTCGATGTTCTTCATCGTCGTCTACACCCATATCTTCCGCGGCCTCTATTACGGATCGTACAAGGCCCCGCGCGAAATGGTGTGGCTGCTCGGCGTGGTCATCTTCCTCCTCATGATGGCGACCGCCTTCATGGGCTATGTGCTCCCCTGGGGGCAGATGAGCTTCTGGGGCGCGCAGGTCATCACCGGCTTCTTCTCGGCGATCCCGCTGGTCGGCGACACCATCCGCATCTGGCTGCTCGGCGGGTTCGCGCCGGACAATGCCGCGCTGAACCGCTTCTTCTCGCTCCACTATCTGCTGCCCTTCGTGATCGCAGGCGTCATCATCCTGCACATCTGGGCGCTGCACATTCCGGGGTCGAACAACCCGACCGGCGTGGACGTGAAGGGCGAGCAGGATACCGTGCCCTTCCACCCCTATTACACCGCCAAGGATGCGGTGGGCCTGGGCGTGTTCCTGCTGGTCTTCGCCAGCCTGCTGTTCTTCTTCCCCAATTATCTGGGCCACCCGGACAATTACATCCCGGCCAATCCGCTCTCAACGCCCGCGCATATCGTGCCCGAATGGTATTTCTGGCCCTTCTACGCGATCCTGCGCGCCTTCACCGCTGACTTCATTCTGCCCGCCAAGCTGTGGGGCGTGCTGGCGATGTTCGGGTCGATCCTGCTGCTGTTCTTCCTCCCCTGGCTGGACAGCTCGCCGGTGCGGTCGAACAATTTCCGGCCCAAGGCGCGGGTGGCCTTCTGGGTGCTGGTGGTCGACGTGCTGCTGCTCGGTTGGTGCGGGGGCTCGCCCGCGACGCCCTTCTTCATCATCCTCAGCCAGCTGACCGCAGCCTATTATTTCCTCCACTTCCTGGTGATCCTGCCCTGGATCGCCCGGACGGAGCGCCCCGCGCCGCTGCCCAACTCGATCACCGAAGCCGTGCTGTCCAAGCATGGCGGCACGGCCCCCACCAAGTCGGCCCTCACCCCTTCGGCCTCGGCCTGACGCGAACCGAGAGAGGATAAAAGAACATGGTTCGTGGCATCGCATTCCTGGTCGGGGCGGCCTTCACCTTCGTCCTCGCCATCGCGTTGTGGGGCAGCATCTCGGGACTCGTCTCCGAGCCGCCCGTCCCCACCGCCGAGGAGGAATTCCACCTTCACCCCAAGCAGGCGCATCTGGCGTCGGACGGCATTTTCGGCCGCTTCGACCGCCGCCAGCTCCAGCGCGGTTTCCAGGTCTATAAGGAGGTCTGCGCAGCCTGCCACTCGCTGCGGCTGGTGGCGTTTCGCGACCTGAAGGAGCTGGGTTATAACGAGGCCGAGGTGAAGGCGATCGCCAACCAGTGGGTGATCGAGCAGCCGAGCATCAACCCGGAGACGGGCGAGGCGACGACGCGCAAGAACGTGCCCGCCGACCGCTTCCCCTCGCCCTTCGCCAACGAAGTCGCGGCGCGCGCAGCCAACAACAACGCGCTGCCGCCCGACCTGTCGCTGATGACCAAGGCGCGGCATGACGGCGGCAACTACATCTATTCGCTGATCGGCCCCGACGGCTATCGCCAGCAACCCGCCGAGCTGCTGCGCAAGTTCCCGGACGCCAAGACGCCGACCGGCCTGCACTACAACCCTTATTTCGCGAATCTGAACATCGCGATGCCGCCGCCGCTGACCCAGGACGGTCAGGTCCAATATACCGACGGCACGCTGGCGACCCGCGACCAGATGGCCAAGGACGTCGCCGCCTTCCTGACCTGGACCGCCGAGCCCAAGCTGGAATCGCGTCACGCGGCCGGAATCGGGGCGTTCGTCTTCATCCTGATCTTCTGCTTCCTGGCCTGGGGCGCGTATCAGAATGTCTGGCGCGACGTGAAACACTGAGATCGGGCTGGCCCGATGTGAGAGAACTGGGGCGGTTTCCGACGAGGGAGCCGCCCTTTTTATTGGGGAGGCACGGCTCCCCTTCCCCTACCTCCGTTCAGGCTGAGCGAAGTCGAAGCCCACGCCCTGCCCTCTCCATCTTGCCTGGCAACGGGATTCCCTTGGCCTTCGACTTCGCTCAGGCTGAACGGAGGTGGGAATGGGTCGCTTGTCCCTTTACCCCCGCGCCCCACAGGCCCATGACGCCCCCATGACCGCCAATGACGACCTGAAAGCCCTGATCCGCACCATTCCGGATTTTCCCAAGCCCGGCATCCAGTTCCGCGACATCACCACCCTGCTGCTCGACCCCAAGGGGTTCGCGCAGACGATCGAGCGGATGGCCGCCGCGGCGCGAGGAAAGGTCGATCTCGTCGCCGGGATCGAGGCGCGCGGCTTCATCTTCGCCGCCGCGCTCGCGGTGCCGCTGAAGGCCGGCGTGCTGCTGATCCGCAAGGACGGCAAGCTGCCCGGCGCGACCATCGCCGAGGATTATGCGCTGGAGTACGGACAGGACCGGATCGCCATCCATGAGGATGCGCTGGTCCCCGGCGCCCGCGTGCTGCTGGTCGACGACCTGATCGCCACCGGCGGCACCGCGCGCGCCGCCGTTCGGCTGATCCGCAAGGCAGGCGGCGTGGTCGAGCAGGCGCAATTCCTGGTCGATCTGCCCGATCTCGGCGGGGCCGATGCGCTCCGCAAGGAAGACATCGCGGTCGACTCGCTGCTGTCCTTTCCCGGCCACTGATGCGCCTGGCGCTGCACGAACCCGACATCGCGGGTAATGTCGGCACGCTGATCCGCACCGCGACCTGTTTCGGCGTCGCGGTCGACCTGATCGAGCCGATGGGCTTTCCCTATTCTGACCGCGCGCTGGCCCGCTCGGCGATGGACTATGCCGCCATGGCCGAGGTGGTGCGCCATGCCGATTGGGACGCCTTCCGCGCCGCGACGCGCGGGCGGATCGTGCTCGCGACGACGCTGGGCGCGGTGCCGCTGCCCGAGATGGCGTTCCGGCCCGACGACGTAATCCTGCTCGGCTCCGAAGGGGCGGGCGTGCCGGAGGCGGTCCATAACGCCGTCGATATGCGCGTGCGGGTGCCGATGCGCACCGGGGTGCGCTCGCTCAACGTCGCGATAACCGGCGGCATTTTGCTGGCCGAGGCACGCCGCCAGACCGGCTGGGACCAAATGCCGGGTTGACCCTGGCCCTCGCCCCCGCCCAGAACGCGCAGCGATGAACAGCCGTACCCCCGACATCACGCTCGACGCCGAGCAGGACGCCGCCCGCCTCTGGTTCGAGTCCCTGCGCGACCGGATCTGCGCCGAGTTCGAGGCGATCGAACGTGAGGCGGGGTCGGACGCCGCGTTTCAGTATACCGCCTGGGACCGCGCCGATCCGAGTGGCGAGCCCGGCGGCGGCGGGGTGCGCGGGGTGATGAAAGGCCGCGTCTTCGAGAAGGTCGGCGTCAACGTCTCGACCGTCGGCGGCACCTTCGAGGGACCGTTCGCCAAGACCATCCACGGTGCTGGCGAAGATCCGCGCTTCGTGGCGACCGGGATCAGCCTGGTCGCGCATATGGCCAACCCGCATGTGCCCGCCGTCCACATGAACACCCGCTTCCTGACCACGACCAAGCGCTGGTTCGGCGGCGGTGCGGACCTCAATCCGCCGCTGCCCATCGAGGAAGACACGGCGGATTTCCACGCGCGGTTGAAGGCCGCATGCGACGCGCATGACCCGGATCACTATCCGCGCTTCAAGACCTGGGCCGACGAGTATTTCTATATCCCCCACCGAAAGGTGCATCGCGGCGTCGGCGGCATCTTCTACGACCATCTGGAGGGCGATTTCGACCGCCATTTCGCCTTCACCCGCGATGTCGGCGAGGCGTTCCTCGACATCTTCCCGCGCATCGTCCGGCGACGCATGGGCCTGCCCTTCACCGAGGCCGACCGGGCGCAGATGCTCGCGTGGCGCGGGCGCTATGCCGAGTTCAACCTGGTCTATGATCGGGGCACGCTGTTCGGGCTGAAGACCGGCGGCAATATCGACGCGATCCTGATGAGCCTGCCGCCGCTGGCGACCTGGGAGTAGGCCGATGGCGCTGATCCCCGTCGATCCCGCCGAGATCGCCACCATCGTCACCACGCTGGAGATGCGCGAGCGGCCCCGCCCGCGTCCCCTGCCCGCCGCGCCGCTGCAACTGGTCGCCTGGGGCAAGCCCGATCCGGTGAAATACCGCACGCTGTTCAAGCGGGTCGGCCAGCCCTGGCTGTGGTTCTCCCGGCTGGTGATGGACGACGCGACGCTGACCGCGATCATCCACGATCCCGCCGTCTCCGTCTTCGCGGTGGTCGACCGGATGGGGATCGAAGTCGGGCTGCTCGAACTCGATCATCGCAAGGCGGGGGAATGCGAGATCGGCTATTTCGGGCTGATCCCCGAGCTGGCGGGGCAAGGCCATGGCCGCTGGCTGATGGCGCAGGCGCTGATGCGCGCCTGGACCGCGCGTGTCGAGCGGGTGTGGGTGCATACCTGCACGCTCGACCATCCCTCCGCGCTCAACTTCTACCGCAAGCAGGGCTTCGTGGCCGTGTCGCGCGCGGTCGAGACCTTCCTCGATCCGCGCGCGCTGGGCGTCCTGCCCGAGGACGCCGCGCCGCAAATCCCCCGGCTCAGCCCCCGCGACTGACCAGTCGGCGATAGGCCGCGACCGCGACCAGTGCCTGGGCCAGCCCCGCCGCCATCGCCACCGCCGCCGATCCAGCCTGGAGCAGCGCGACCGCGACCGGATTGCCCGGCCCGTCGCCCTGCACCACATCCAACAGCGCGAGGAAGGGCTGGGCCGCGATCATGCCGCCCAGCGTGGTGCACGACGCCAGCGCCGCCATCGACAGTCCCGCCCCGCGCGTCAGCCCGACCGAGCGGGCGAGCGCGGCCATGGCGGGCATGCGCCGCTCGCCGAACAGCACCGGCCCGACGAGCAGCAGCCGACCAGAAACATATAGTCCCGGCAATATATAGAGCAGCATCCCCGCCCCCACCGGCAGGGCGACCAGGATCATCGCCAGCAGGAAACGCGGCGCCATCCTCAGCGCGCGGCCCAGCGCCTCGCCGACCGTCACCGGCCCGCTGAGTTGCAGCGCCAGGATCGCCGCCGTCCCGATCATGCCGACCGCATAGCTGGCGAAATACCAGCCGCCATAATGCCCTGCCCAGGCGCTGACCGAATCGATCCAGGCCATGGCCCGCGCAGTCGCCTCTCCGCCCTCCGTCTCCGGCAGCGGCGGCGACGGGACGAGCAGTCCCAACGCCAAGGCGGGCCAGAACATGAAGGGCGCGGCCAGCCGGATCAGCAGCGCGCGGTCGCGCCGGAACAGACCCCAGGCGTCCCGCAGGGTGGCGACGACATCCAGCCCCATCACAGCGACGGCGAACCGACCTCTTCACGATGCGCCTGCGCGCCCGCCGTCGCGACATAGAGCCGCGCGATGAAGACATAGGCCAAGGTCATGAAGCCCGCGCTGACCAGCGATCCCAGCAGCGCCGCCAGCCGAACGGCGGTCAGCGCCTGATCCGCCCCCAGCACCAGCCGGAAGGCCGCGCCGGTCACGCCCTGGACCGCCAGCGTCGCGACGCCCGCGACGATCAGGAACAGCACGAACACGCCAATCAGCCGCCAGGTCAGCCCCCGCGTCAGCGCGACCGAGCGACGGATCGCGCCCAGCCCGCGCCGCTCGTTCAGGGCGACCGCATAGACCAGCATCAGCCGCGCGACGCACCACAGCGACACCACCATGACCGTCAGGACATAAAGCACCAGGAACAGCGCCGCGCCGCCGCTCATCGGCGGCATCTTGGACGGATCGCCATTGGCCGCCATCGCGGCGGCGAAGTTGTAATGGGAAAGCCCCAGCACGACGAAACCGACCAGCACGACCAGCGCGAAGACGAAGCCGATCGCGAGCGCGACGCCCAGCACCGGCAGGAAGCGTCGAAACCCCGCGCGCGAGGCCTCCGCGCTGGTCGTCGCCGGATGGGTGGCGAGCGCCATGACGGCCAGCTGCCCCCAGATACCCAGCACGACGGACAGGATCGTCATCGCCAGCGCCGCCGGACCGACCGCCTGGCCAGGCACCGGCGGCGCGATCAGCATCTGCAGAACGCTCGGCAGGACGAAGCCGATCGCGGCGAAGGGGGCCAACATCCCGGCCCTTCCCGCCAGCACCTGTTGCGTGCTGTCCCACACCGTTCCAATCCTGACGGTCATGCTACCTCCCTTGGCGGCCCACCCCGTCCGCCTTTCCCGGCCTGCCTAACCGATTGCCGGGTGCAAAGCCATCGCGGCGGCTTGTCGGAGAGCGCGGCTTGCATCGGCGTCGTGGCGGGCGCAAGTACGGCGCATCGTGACCCATATTCCCGACATGTCCCATATAGAATGGCCCGATATCGAATGGCGGATCAGTCCGGGCCTGACCCCCTATGACCAGTCGCTCGCCGAAATGGAGGCGCGCGCCGCCGCGGTCGCGGCGGGGGAGGCGCGCGAGCTTGTCTGGCTGCTCGAACATCCGCCCGTCTATACCGCCGGGACCAGCGCCGATCCGGTCGAGCTGGTCGACCCGCGCTTCCCCGTGTTCCAGACCGGGCGCGGCGGCAAATATACCTATCACGGCCCCGGCCAGCGCACCGGCTATCTGATCCTCGACCTGGGCAAGCGCGGGCGCGACGTGCGGCATTTCGTCCATACGCTGGAGGACTGGCTGATCGCCGCGCTCGGGCGATTGGGCGTCAATGCGTTCCGTGCCGAGGGCCGCGTCGGCATCTGGACCCGCGACGGCGGGACCGAGGCGAAAGTGGGCGCAATCGGCGTCCGGGTGCGCCGCTGGGTGACGCTGCACGGCTTTGCGATCAACGTCGCGCCGGACCTTTCGCATTTCGGCGGGATCGTTCCCTGCGGCCTGCCCGAGTTCCCGGTGACCAGCCTTTTTGCGTTAAACGGCGTCAAGTCGTTGGAAACCTTTGACGAGGCGCTTGCGTTCAGCTTTTCGGCTTTCCTCAAGACCCTTGCATCGGACTGACAAAACGAGGCTTGAGGACCAGGCGGTATCCGATTAATGTCCACCCCGATTTGGGTAATAGGGCCAGCAAGCCGTTCCAAATCCATAATATCAAGGGAGCTTCCAATGCGTGCAATCATCTCCAAGGTCCTGACGGGCTCGATCATCGCCGGCGCGGCGCTCGCGGTTTCGGCTTGCGGCTCGAAGACCGAGAACACCACCGACGCGAACATGACCACCGAAATGAACGCTTCGGAAGGCATGGACACCGCCACCGACAACATGACCGCCGTCGACGGCACCATGAACGGTGGCATGATGGCCAACGACACCATGTCGAACGACATGATGATGGCCAACGACACGATGACGACCAACGCGACCAACGCGATGTAATCATCGTTGGGGTCATCCCCGACGAGAGGGGCCGTCCGGGCGACCGGGCGGCCCCTTTTTCATGGGCTGCCGCGAACACTATCGCCCTGCTTTGCCCGGCGGACAAAGCCCGGATTTCACTACCTTTCCGTAACGACCGACACGGTTAATTCGATGGCCGTGCGGGCGTAATTCCGTTTGGGAAAAAAGCCGAAAAGCGTTATGTTTCGGGACGCTCGAAGGCCCTACGGGGGAAGGATCGGAACACAATGAAAGTGGTGCGTACCGCGCTGGTAGCTGGCGTGGCGTTTTGGGGGATGGGTGCCGCTGCACCCGCATCGGCGCAATTCTTCCTGCAGCCCTATAATTTCCAGGGAAAGCCCGTTCAGGGCGACGAACCCGGCATCGGCCAGCCGCTGCCCGGCGCGACCCCGGCGGAATTGCGCGCGGGTCTGTTATGGAACATGCGCGCGGCGCTAAACGTCGCCGCTTTGCAGTGTCAGTTCGAACCGATGCTGACGACCGTCTCCAACTACAACGCCACGCTGAAGGACCACGAGGCCGAGCTGAAGGGCGCGTTCGACACGCTCGGCGCCTATTTCAAGCGGCAGAACAAGACGGTGAAGGCCGGGCAGGACGCGCTCGACCAATATGGCACGCGCACCTATGCCAGCTTCTCGTCGGTGTCGGGGCAGCTGGGCTTCTGCACCACGGCGGCGTCGATCCTGCATCAGGCGGTGTTCACCCCGCGCGGCCATCTGGGCGAGCTGGCGGTCGACCGGATGCGCGAACTGCGCAACAGCCTGGTCCCGTACGGCGAACAGCGTTTCCCCCGCTATATCGGCCGCGAGCATTTCGCCGCCACCATGCCGCGCCTAGATGCGCTGTGCTGGAACAAGAAGGCGGAATGGGTCGTCAAGAAGTGCGGCATCCAGAACTGGCCGCCCGCCGGCGCAACCAGCCTGGCGGCGCGCTGACCACCACTCCTCCCCTGTAAGGGGAGGTGGCAGGCCGCAGGCCTGACGGAGGGGTGTCGCGGTCGGTGAGGTAAAACCAACTTCGCTACCGGCTACACCCCTCCACCATCCTTCGGATGGTCCCCCTCCCCTTGCAGGGGAGGATTTTGCTTCAATAAAGCCCCCCTCCCCATCCGCGCCATAATTTGCTAGGCGCGCCCCCATGCTCAATCTGAATGGCATCACCGTGCGCCTGGGCGGCCGCACGATCCTCGACGGTGCATCCGCCGCACTCCCTCCCGGCAGCCGCGTCGGCCTGATCGGTCGTAACGGCGCGGGCAAGTCGACGCTCGTCCGCGTGATCGCGGGCCAGCTGGAAGCCGATGACGGCGCGTGCGAAATGCCCAAGGGCGCCAAGCTCGGTTATATCGCGCAGGAAGCCCCCGACGGCACCGCGACCCCGTTCGAAACGGTGCTAGCCGCCGACATCGAGCGCGCCGAACTGATGGAGCGCAGCGAGACCGAGAGCGACCCGGAAAAGCTGGGCGATATCTATGAGCGGCTGATCGCGATCGACGCCTATACCGCGCCCGCGCGTGCCTCCAGCATCCTTCAGGGCCTGGGCTTCGACGAGGCGATGCAGGGACGCCCGCTGTCCAGCTATTCGGGCGGGTGGAAGATGCGCGTCGCGCTCGCCGCGCTGCTGTTCTCCGCCCCCGACGTGCTGCTGCTCGACGAACCGTCGAACCACCTCGACCTCGAAGCGGTGATGTGGCTGGAGGATTTCCTCAAATCCTATCGCGCGACGATCCTGTTGGTCAGCCATGAACGCGACTTCCTGAACAATGTCGTCGACCACATCCTGCACCTGCAGGGCGGCAAGGTGACGCTCTATCCGGGCGGATACGACTCGTTCGAGCGCCAACGTGCCGAGCGGATGGCGCAGCTTGCCGCCGCCAAGGCGAATCAGGACGCGCAGCGCGCCAAGCTGCAGGATTATATCGCCCGCAACTCGGCCCGCGCCTCGACCGCCAAGCAGGCGCAGAGCCGCGCCAAGATGCTGTCCAAGATGCAGCCGATCGCCGAGATGGCGAACGATCCGTCGCTGTCCTTCGACTTCCCCGATCCCGACCAGCTTCGCCCGCCGCTCATCACGCTGGACCTGGCGAGCGTGGGCTATGCCGAGACGCCGATCCTGAAGCGGCTGAACCTGCGCATCGACCCGGATGACCGGATCGCGCTCTTGGGCCGCAACGGCAACGGCAAGACGACGCTCGCCCGCCTGCTCGCGGCGCAATTGACGCCGATGGAAGGCGACATGAATTCGAGCGGAAAGATGCGGGTCGGCTATTTCACCCAGTATCAGGTCGAGGAGCTCGACACCGACGACACAGCCTTGGAGCATATGACCCGCATCATGCGCGGCGCGAGCCCGGCGGCGGTGCGCGCGCAGTTGGGCCGTTTCGGCTTTTCGGGCGACAAGGCGACGACCAAGGTCGGCAAGCTGTCGGGCGGCGAGCGAGCGCGCCTTGCGCTGGCGCTGATCACCCGCGACGCGCCGCACATGCTGATCCTCGACGAGCCGACCAACCACCTGGACGTGGACGCACGCGAGGCGCTGGTCCAGGCTCTCAACATGTACAAGGGCACTGTCGTTCTGGTCAGCCACGATCGCCACATGCTGGAGATGACGGCGGACCGGCTGGTGCTGGTCGACAATGGCACCGCGAAGGAATTCGACGGGTCGCTCGACGATTATATCGCCTTCGTGCTGAAGGGCGATGCGGGCCAGGGCGACGCCGCGTCCAAGGCGGACCGGGCGGCAAACAAAAAGGCCTCGGCCGAGCAGCGCGAACGCTTCAATGCGATGAAGAAGACGCTGCGCGGCATTGAGGACGAGATGGCCAAGCTGACCCGCGAGCGCGACGCGCTGGACAAGGCGATGAACGATCCGGCCTCCGCCGAACCGCGCCATGCCAAGCTGTCGATGGGCGAGCTGAACAAGCGCCGGGCCGAAGTGGTCGACAAGCTGGCCGAGGCGGAAACGCGCTGGATGGAAGCCGGGGAGGCGATGGAGGCGGCGTAACCCCGTGTCTCGCTAAGCGAAGTCGAAGTGCGGTGAGGGATTCCCTTGGGCTTCGACTTCGCTCAGCCTGAACGGGGGTCTGGGGCCAAGGGCCAATAACGCTGGCCTGTACCCCGGCGAAGGCCGGGGCCCAGCTGCCACCAAGCCGGTGGCGCGCTCTCCGGCGCGTGGGAGGCGACAGCCTCGCCCCCTCGAAAGCGCCCCGCTACTGGACCCCGGCCTTCGCCGGGGTACGCCAGGCAATCAGGCTTCGGCTTCTTCCGAACCCTCTTCGGCACCATCGGCCGGATTCTCGATCCAGGCCTCGACCTCGCCATTGAGCTTCAGGGTCAGCGGGCGGCCATGGCGGTCGACCTTTTTGCCCAGCGCGACGCGGATCCAGCCTTCGGAAATGCAATATTCCTCGACGTCGCGGCGTTCATTGCCCTTGAAGCGGATGCCGACCCCACGCGAGAGGAGGTCCTGGTCGAAATAGGGGCTGTCCGGGTTGGTGGACAGGCGATCGGGAACGGTATCGGTCATAGCCTTGGGCCTTAACGCCGACTCGGGGGCGCTGCCAAGCAGGGGGCACAAGAAAAACGGCGCCGGGATCGCTCCCGACGCCGCTCGTCCGGTCAGTTACAGACCCGCACCGGCACGCTGCGGCCCCAATAGGGATCCCAGCGCCAATCCTGCCAGCAGCGCGGCGCATAGCTGCGATACTCGTAGGTCACCACCGGCGGCGGGGGCGGCGGTGCATAATAGGGGTCATAGCCACGGTCGTAATAATAGCCGCGATCGACATAGCGCGGCCGGTTGCTGCTCGCGATGGCCGCGCCGACACCCAGGCCGACGATGCCGCCCAGCAGCGCGCCCGCGACGGCATCGCCGCCCCGATCGCGGTGGTAATAGCCGCCATAGCCACCGCCCCAGCCACGGCCCCAACGCTGTGCCTCGGCCGGAGCCGCAGCCGTCAGCGCGGTGGCCCCCAGGGCCAGGCCCAATCCCAGCTTCTTCCAAACTCCGTTCATACCGAACCTCCGATACTAATACGCCCGGTCCGCTGATCGCAAAACGCGCAGGCGGCGCCCGTGTTGCCTTCCCTGCCACTATGGGGCTGAATGGACACGGAATGTGGCGTTTAGCCGTGGTTCAGGAGGAAAGGCGGACATGGCCTATTGGCTGCTCAAGTCGGAGGCGGACAGCTATGGCTGGGACGATCTGGTCCGCGACGGGCGGACCGAATGGGACGGCGTGCGCAATGCCGCCGCCGCCGGGCATTTGCGGGCGATGCAGCCGGGCGACTCGGCGCTTTTCTATCATAGCGGCAAGGACAAGGCGGCGGTCGGCATCGCGACCATCACCCGCACCGCGAAACCCGATGGCGATGACGGACGCTGGGTCTCGGTGGAGATCGCACCCGACCGCCCGCTCCCCCGCCCCGTCACGCTGGCGGCGATGAAGGCGGAAGGAAAGCTCGCCGCCCTGTCGATGCTGCGTCAGTCGCGACTGTCCGTATCGCCGGTGGGCGAGGCCGAATGGGCCGTGCTGATGGCGATGGCGGGACTGTAAGTCGTCAGCCCATGCGATAGGCGTAATCCGCCGCGTCGCGCACCTGTTCGGGCGTCGGACGGACGCCGGTGTAAAGCACGAACTGCTCCAGCGCCTGGATCGTCGCGACCTGGGTGCCGGTAATTACCCGCTTGCCCATGCCCCGCGCCGCCGCCAGGAAGCGCGTTTCGGGCGGATATTGCACCACGTCGAAGGCGATGTCGGCGCGTTCGATCATCACCTCCGGGAAGGCGAGCTGGTCCTCATTGCCCCCGGTCATGCCGATCGGCGTGACGTTGATGAGCAGCGGCGCGCCCTCGTCCAGTTCCGACGACCAGCCGAAGCCATAGAGCGCGGCCAGTTCACGTCCCAGCGCCTCGTTCCGCGCAACGATGGTGCCGTTGGCAAACCCTGCATCGCGCAACGCCGCCGCGACGGCCTTGGCCATGCCGCCCGATCCGCGCAGGACGAAGGGCGTGGCAGGATCGATATCCGCGATCAGTTCGACCACGGCGGCATAGTCGGTGTTGTAGCCGGTCAATCGCCCGTCATCGTTGACGATGGTGTTCACGCTGTCGATCGCCGCCGCCGATCCGGCCAGCCCGTCGAGCAACGGGATGACCGCCTCCTTGAACGGCATCGAAATGGCGCAACCGCGAATGTTGAGCGCCCGGATACCGCCCACCGCTCCGGCCAGATCGGTCGTGCTGAACGACTTGTAGACATAATCCAGCCCGGTCAGCTCGTAGAGCCGGTTGTGGAAGCGCGATCCGAAATTGCCGGGCCGGGCCGATAGCGACATGCATAGCCGCGTATCGCGACCGATGGGGGGCTTGGTGGTCATTCCGGTGGTTTAGCGGAGTGAGGGCGGAGGTGCATCCCGTTTCCCTTGGCCTTCGACTTCGGCGCAAAGCGCCGAAGTTTATCCTGAGCGGCTGGCTTGCCAGCCAGCCGAAGGGCTCAGGCTGAACGGAGGCTATTCCCTCGCTTAGTTCAGGCTGAGCGAAGTCGAAGCCCACGCCCCGCCCTATCCCCGCATCTCTCCCGCAATCGTCCGAACCAGCTCCCCGGCAGGCATGACACGAGCCAAGGGCGCCCCCTGCCCCGCCCATTGCGCGCCATATCCACCCTCACCCCGCGCCATGGCAGCGGCATGGAGCGCCTTCCCCGCATCGTAAGCGATCGGATAATCGGGTACCGCCGCCGTCAGCCCCTCCCCCAACGCGGTAAAGCGATTGGCCAAGCACCGCGCCGGACGCCCTGAGATCGCACGGGTCATCACCGTATGCGCCGCCGCCTCGCCCATCAGCGCCGCGCGGTACGCCGTATCAGCCGCGCTCTCGGGACAGGCGATGAAGGCCGTCCCCAGTTGCGCCGCGACCGCGCCCAGCGCGATGACAGCCGACACCCCCGCCCCGTCCATCACCCCGCCCGCCGCGATCACCGGCAGCCGCGTGCGCATCACCAGCAATCGGGTCAGCGCCAGCGTCCCCAACCGGTCGTCGGTCGCATCGGGATCGAATACCCCGCGATGCCCGCCCGCCTCATAGCCTTGTGCGACCAGCATATCGATCCCGGCACGCTCGGCGGCCTGCGCCTCGGCCAGCGAGGTGACGCTGGCCAGCAACAGGCATCCCGCCTGTTTCAGGGTCGCGATGCGGGCCTGATCCGGCAAGCCGAAGTGAAAGCTGACCACCGCTGGTTTCACCTCGACCAGCAGCGCCAGCATCGCATCGTCCTGCGCAAAGCTGGGATAGATCGCCCGCAACGTCGCTGGCGGCTCGGCGTCGAACGCAGCGAAAGCGAGGCGAAGCGCCTCGCACCACGCCGCTTCCCGCACCGGATCGGGCTTGGGCGGCGCATGGACGAAGAGATTGACGTTGAACGGCCGATCGGTTCGCTCACGCGTTTCGGCGATCATCCGCGCGGCGCTGGACGGGTCGCTCGCGCCCAGCGCGATCGCGCCCAGGCCACCGGCCGCATTCACCGCCGCCGCCATGGCGGGAGTCGACACCCCCGCCATCGGCGCTTGCAAGATAGGCAGATCGAGGTTCAGACCCGCCAACACGCCCATCAGCGCGGGGCCTTGGCCCCCTCGACGGCGGCTTGCGGATCGACCGAGGGCGCGCCCTTGGCGGGCGTGCCGGTATTGGCGATCGATCCGGTGTCGGCGCGGGGGTCTTCCTCGACCTTGTTGACCGCCGCGTCAGCGCCGTTCGCAGGCGCATCGCCCGCCGCCGGTTCCGCCTTGGCCGCCGGAGCTGCCGGGAGCGGCAGGTTCGATCCCTGCTGGTTGAGGTACAGGATCACGTTGGCGCGGTCCTGCGGATTGGAAAGCCCGGCAAAGGTCATCTTGGTGCCAGGGGCGAATTTGCGCGGCGACGTCAGCCACGCGTTCATCTTGTCCCAGTCCCATTTGCCGCCGACTGCCTTCAGCGCGTCGGAAAAGGCGAAGCCCGCCTTACCCTGCGCAATCGCTTCGCCCATGGTGGCATAGAGATTGGGTCCGATGCCGTTCGCGCCACCCTGATTGATGGTGTGGCACGCGGCACATTTCTTGAAGACTTCGGCGCCCTTGGCCGCGTCGGCGGCCGGCAGCAACGAGGCGATCGGCACTTCGGCGGCACCGCCGCCCGCACCTTCGGCCTCTACGCCCTCGATCGCATAGCCCATTTTTTCGGGGCGTTCTTCGTGGAAGATCATGCCGCCGACGATCGAAAGGCCCAATGCCGTGCCTGCCGCACCCAGCACCCATCCCGCGATCGTATTGGTCTTTAGGTCCATCGCGTTTCGCTGCCCCGCCAATATCTCTCCTGAACGCGGACCTTAGGTGCGGCTTTCGCGAACGGCAAGTTCTGCTTCCCTTGTCGCCTGCCTTGATCGTGCCGCGTGCCCGCTCTACGCCGCTGGCCCATGGAGAATTACGCCGCCCCCGCCCGCCCCATCGTCGCGGGCATGACCGCCGCCGCCCTGGCCGAGCCGGCCCGCGCCGTCGCCTTTCAGGGCGCGCCGGGCGCCAACAGCCATGTCGCCGCGACGGAGGTGTTTCCGGACGGCCTGCCGCTCCCCTGTTTCGACTTCGCCGACGCGCTGGACGCGGTGAAGAGCGGCAAGGCCGACCGCGCGATCATTCCCATCGAGAATTCTCTGCACGGGCGGGTGGCCGACATCCATTTCCTGCTGCCCGAATCCGGGCTGGTCATCGTGGGTGAGCATTTCCTGTCGATCCGCCACGCGCTGATGGCTACGGGCGGGCGCGACGGGCTGGTCGAGGCGATGAGCCATCCGCAGGCGCTGGGCCAGTGCCGCCACTGGCTGCGCGCACATGGCATCCGCCCGATCGCCTATGCCGATACGGCAGGCGCGGCGGCGCGGGTGGCGGAGATGGCCGACCCGCGCGTCGCCGCGCTCGCCCCGCCGCGCGCCGCCGAACTCTATGGCCTGAACCTGCTGGCCGAGGATATTTCGGACGCCGACAGCAACATGACCCGCTTCGTCGTGCTGGCGCGTGGCGGCCAGCCGCCGGTCGGCGACGGCCCGTGGATGACCAGCCTGATCTTCGAGGTGAAGAACATCCCCGCCGCGCTCTACAAGGCGATGGGCGGCTTCGCGACCAACGGCGTCAACATGACCAAGCTGGAAAGCTATCAGCGCGGCGGCAGCTTTGCCGCGACGGAATTCTATTGCGACGTGGTCGGGCGGCCGGGCGAAGCGGCGTTCGACCGCGCGATCGAGGAACTGGGCTTCCACAGCAAATGGGTGCGGATGCTGGGAACGTACGCCCAGGCGCGGCAACGGGGATGACCTATTCCTCCCCGGCACGGGGGGGTGGCAGGCCGCAGGCCTGACGGAGGGGGGCTTCCACAAAGGGCGTCCCCTGAGGCACGCCCCCTCCACCAGCTTCGCTGGTCCCCCTCCCCGTACCGGGGAGGATTTACTTTGCCCACGCCTCCAGCAGCGTATGCGCGATCGCATAGGACGGCGGCACGCCGAAACGCGATCCGTCCCCGGCCAGCGCCGCGCGTACCTCGTCGCGCGAAACCCAGATTGCGTCCTCCAGCTCGGTCGTGTCGATGGTCAGCCGATCGTCCACCGCCTCCGCCACGCAGGCGATCATCAGCGACGACGGGAAGGGCCAGGGCTGGCTGGCGATGTAGCGGACATTGTTCACCCGCACGCCCGCTTCCTCGAACAGCTCGCGCGCGACGGCTTCCTCGATCGATTCGCCCGGTTCCAGAAAGCCTGCCAGCGCCGAATAACGCCCCGGCGGAAAGGCGGGCTGGCGGCCCAGCAGCGCGCGGCCCTGATGCTCGGCGATCATGATGACTACCGGATCGACGCGCGGGAAATGCTCGGTGCCGCAAGAGGGGCAATGCCGCCCCCAGCCCGCACGGAACGGTTCGGTCGCGGCACCACACTTCGCGCAGAAACCGTGCCGCGCATGCCAGTCGAGCACCGAGCGCGCCGCCGCATAGGTCGCCGCCTCGCCCGCCTCCAGCGCGTGAAGCGCAGCGATCATCTCGACAGAGCGACCCACCGCCGGTTCGCCGGTCAACCGGGCGAAATGCGGCACGCCGTCCTCGATGCCGAGCAGAACATGCTCGGTCAGAGATGCCGAGGGTCCAACGGCGGTCCAGCCCAGCTGCCCGCCCTCCATGACCGGCTGATAGTCGTTCAGGACCAGCAATCGCGCCGCCGGATCGGCCAGCGCCGCCGCGAACCCCGCCGCATCGTGTCGCAGCGGATCGGCGCGGTCCAGCCGCCCGCCGGTAAAACCGATCACCGTCACTTCGCCATCCGTCCCAGATCCGGATACAGCGCCTTCGCCAGATCCTGACGCAGCGGATAGCGGTCGGCGGGAAAATAATTGACCATCACGACCCCGCGCACATGCCGGGTCGGATCGACATAGGCGATGGTGCCCGCCGCGCCGCCCCAGCCATAGGTGCCCTTGCCCGGCCCGCCCGGCATATCGGCCAGTGTCACCGATCCGCCCGCACCAAAGCCCATCGCCGCCTCGCCCGACGCGCCGCCGGTCGCCCCCCCGACACCGCCGAAGGTCACGCCCGGCGGTAACAGGTTGGACATGGCGAGCTTCACCGTCCCCGGCTTCATCACCCGCACCCCGTCCACCTGCCCTTCATTCTGGAGCATCTGGAGGAAGCGGTCATAATCGCGCGCCGACATTACCAGCCCCGCGCCGCCATAGGGAAAGCTGGGCGCTTGGCGAAAGACCGACCCGGCCGCCGGATCGACCGGGATCAACGTGTCGCCCAAGAAGGTATAGTTGCTGACCAGCCGCTTGGCCGCCGATGCGGGCACCTGCCAAAAGCTCGACGTCATCTTCAACGGCGTGAACAGCCGCGTCTGGACGAAGCGTTCGAACGGCATGCCCGATACCTTTTCGACCACCGCCGCCAGCACGTCGAGGCCCATCGAATAGCTCCACCGCGTCCCCGGCTCGGCGACCAGTGGAACACGGGCGGCACGCTCGGCGAATTGCTGGAGCGTGGCGGGGCGGGTCGGGCGGACCTTCGCCTCGACCTGCGCATTGGCGGCGAAGGGCACCAGCCCCAGCCGCTCATATTCCTTGAGCAGCGGGCCTTTCGCGGTGAAGCTGTATCCCAGCCCGGCCGTGTGGGTCATCAACTCGCGGATCGTGATCGGGTTGGTCGCCGGGCGGCTGTCGAGCGACGCCTGCGGATTGGTCAGCACCCGCATCTGCTTGTACGCTGGATAGATGTCGGACAGCGGCTGATCGAGCTTCAGCTTACCCTCCTCGATCAGGATCATCGCGGCCATGGCGGTGATCGGCTTGGTCATCGAATAGACCCGCCACAGGCTGTCGGGGGTGGCGGCGGGTGCATTCGGCTCGATCCCCGTCCGCCCGGCGGCGACGAACATCGGCGGTCGTCCCTGCAGCCCGATCGCGGCGACGATACCCGGCATCTTGCCCGACTTCACATAGCCGTCGAACAGCGCCTGGGTGGCGGGCAGCGCGCTTGCGCCCCTTGTCTGCGGGGCCTGCGCCACCTGCGCGGGGGCGGCGGCACCCAGCAAGGCCAGCATCGCCCCGCCCGTCATCATCACTCGACGCTTCATCACTATCAGGCCCTTTTCAACAGATCGGCTGCCCGCGCGAACAAGGTGGGCAGCCCTGCGGTTCCAAGGTCCCCTATCGGCCACCACTCCCCCACGCTCCTATCGTCCGGCTCGCCCTCGGTCCGCGCCAATGCCAGTTCCAGCTCGAAATGGGTGAAGCCATGCACGACCGTCTCGTTCAGCATCGTCCACGGCCCCTGCCCCGGCGCATCGGCCAGCCCGGGCCGCTCATCGACCCAGGGTCCGGTCGGCAGCGCGCGCATACCGCCCAGCATCCCCTTGTCCGGGCGGCGGACCAGCCAGACGCGCCCCTTTTGCTCGATCCAGAAGACGGTGCCGTGACGATAGGGCCGCGCCTTTTTGGGCGCCTTTGCGGGCAGCGTCTCGGCGCCCCCCTCCGCCCTCGCCCTGCAATCCACCGCGATCGGGCAGAGCAGGCATTGCGGCTTCTTCACCGTGCAGATGGAGGAGCCCAAATCCATCATCGCCTGCGCAAAATCACCCGCGCGCGTGTCGGGCGTAATCCGGTCGGTGGCCTCGCGGATCGCGGGCCGCGCGGCGGGCAGCGGGGTCGTGATGGCAAACAGCCGGGCGACGACGCGCTCGACATTGGCATCGACCACCACCGCGCGCTCGCCGAACGCGATCGCCGCGACCGCCGCCGCCGTATAGGCCCCCAGCCCCGGTAGCGCCCGCAACCCCGCCTCGGTCGTCGGAAAGCGCCCGCCATGCTCGGCGACCACAGCCCGCGCGGCCTTCACCAGATTGCGGGCACGGGCATAATAGCCCAGCCCCGCCCAGGCGGCCATGATGTCCTCGTCCGACGCCGCCGCCAAGCTGACGACATCAGGCCAGCGCGCCACCCAGGCGGTGAAGCGGGGCGTGACCGCCGCCACCGTCGTCTGTTGCAGCATCACCTCGGACAACCAGACGCGGTAGGGATCGGGCACCTCCCCCGGTTTGCTGCGCCAAGGCAGGTCGCGGGCATGCCGGTCGTACCAGGCGAGCAGCCGGGTGGCGGGCGTATCGGGCGATGATGAATGCTTGGCGTCCACCCGCCCGCTATGGCATGGGGACGGATATGAGCAAGCGCGTCCGCGCCCCCCAGGAGCCGCCCCCCCGTTCCAACCGCCCCCGCGCGGTGTCCGAATTGCTGCCCGCCATCGGCGGCGCGGCCTTTCGCCGCTTCGGTTTCGTCCAGAGCGCGATCGTCAGCCGCTGGCCCGATATCGTCGGCCCGCGCCTGTCGACCGCCAGCGCCCCCGAATCGATTCGCTTTCCGCAGGGCGAGAAGCAGAACGGCGTGCTGACCCTGGTCGTGCGCGGCGCCCACGCACCGATGATGCAGCATATCGCGCCCGAGATCATCGAGCGGGTGAACCGCTTCTTCGGCTATCCGGCGGTCGCCCGGCTCCAGATCCGGCAGGGCGAGCTGCCGATGGCCGCCCCGCGTCGCGCGCCCGCCCCCCCGCCCCAGCCGGTGCCGCCGGAAATGGGCGAAGGGCTGCGCCAGATCGCGGACCCGGAGCTTCGCGCCGTGCTCGAGTCGCTTGCCGCAGGCGTCGCTGCGACGCGCGGCCTACCCAAGGTTTCGTGATGCGCCTTTTCCTGTCGCTGGCCGCGCTCGGCCTGTCGCTGTCCGCCGTTCCGGCCGATGCCGCCCAGGCGCGAGCCAAGGTCGACTGGACCACCCATATCACCCAGACCCCGGCCGGGGCCTATGTCATCGGCAATCCGGCCGCGCGGGTGAAGCTGGTCGAATATGTCAGCTATACCTGCCCGCACTGCGCAGCGTTCATCAACAGCGCGACGCCCGTGCTGAAGAGGCAGATGGTCCGGTCGGGGTCGACCAGCGTCGAAATCCGCCATTACCTGCTCAACCGGATCGACCTGGCCGCCTCGCTCATCGCGCGGTGCGGCGGCGCGGGCAAGTTCGTCGGGCTGACCGAGACGCTGTTCGCCCAGCAGAAGAGCTGGGCCGCGCGCGCCATGGAGTTCGAACAGGCCAATGGTCAGCGTATCGGCATGTACCCGCCCGCCGCGCAAATGCGCGCGGTCGCCGACGGGGCCGGGCTGACCGCGATCGGCAAGAGCGCCGGGCTGACCGATGCGCAGATCGCTACCTGTCTGGCGGACCGCGCCGCCACCGACCGTATCGTCGCGATGACGAGCTCGGCACCCGAATCGTTCGAGGGCACGCCCGGCTTCTTCATCAACGGCAAACAGGCCATGGGCGTCTTCACCTGGGAAAAGCTTCAGCCGCTGTTGCGCGCGGCGGGCGCCCGCTAAATTCTTCTTTTTCCTTCGGAGCATATGTCGATGAAGTCTCGTCTTCTCCTCCTCGCCCTTCCGCTCGCGCTGGCCGCCTGCGGTGGTGGCAATGGTGACGCCAACAGCAGCGCGCCCGCAGCCTCCCCGCTGCCCGCAGTCCCCGCCCCGGCGGGCCAGGACTGGACCCAGGTGGTGAACAAGACCGCCGAGGGCTATGTGATGGGCAACCCCAACGCGCCCATCAAGCTGGTCGAATATGGTTCGCGCCTGTGCCCGGCCTGCGGCGCCTTCGCGCGTGAGGGCTATGAGCCGCTGGTCAACAATTTCGTGAAGTCGGGCAAGGTCAGCTGGGAATTCCGCGAATTCCTGATCCACGGCGCGCCCGACCTGCCCCCGGCGCTGCTCGGCATCTGCGCGGGCGAGGCGACCTTCTTCCCGGTGCTGGAACAGATGTACCAGTCGCAGCAGGGCTTCAACGACAAGCTCCAGGCGATGAGCCCCGATCAGCAGAAGGCGCTGCAGACCGCCAAGCCGGTCGACGTCATCAAGGCGCTGGCCGACCAGATGGACCTCATCAACTTCGTCAAGCAGCGCGGCATCCCCGAAGCCAAGGCGCGTCAGTGCCTGGGCGACATGAAGGAGATCGACCGTCTGACCAAGCAGACCCAGGATCGCGGCGCCGACGGCACCGTGACGGGCACGCCGACCTTCCTGCTGAATGGAAAGCCGCTGAAGGGCGCGATCAGCTGGCCGGACGTGCAGGCGGCGCTGAAGAACGCGGGCGCGTAAGCGGGTCGGACTTTCGGATTACGGGAAAGGCGGTCGGGCGATGGTCCGGCCGCCTTTTTCTATGCCTTGGTCGCTTATGCACCCCGGCGGAGGCCGGGGCCCAGCTTCCATGTGGCCGATGGCGCGCAGTGCGGATGCGGGGGAAGCAATGACGAAGCGGGTCGTTGGGCCTCCCACGCCATGTTCAATGCTCCTTCGGGCGCATCGAAACTGGCCCCCGGCCTCCGCCGGGGTACGGGAGTTTCCATAGCCCCCCACCCCACCTCCGTTCGCACTGAGCGAAGTCGAAGTGCACGCCCCGCTCTCACCCCAAGCGAGTCCCATAGCCTTCGACTACGCTCAGGCTGAACGGGCGTTGAGAAGGCGAAGACGCAAAAAAGGCCCGGGGATCGCTCCCCGAGCCTCTCTTTGGCATTGCCGCAAGGACAGGCCGGTCCGGTTCCCGGCGGGCAAGCCCCGCCGGTCCCCGATCCGACTTAGAAGTCCATGCCGCCCATGCCGCCCATGCCGCCACCGGCGGGCATGGCGGGCTTGTCTTCGGGCAGCTCGGCCACGGTGGCTTCCGTGGTGATCAGCAGGCCCGCGACCGACGCCGCGTTCTGGAGCGCGGTGCGGACGACCTTGGTCGGGTCGATGACGCCAGCGGCCACCAGGTTCTCATAGGTGTCGGTCGACGCGTTGAAGCCGAACGAGGTGTCGTCCTGGTCGAGCAGCTTGCCCGACACGACCGCACCGTCATGACCGGCGTTCTGAGCGATCTGGCGAACCAGCGCGGTCAGCGACTTGCGAACGATGTCGATACCACGGGTCTGGTCGTCGTTGACGCCCTTGACGCCGTCCAGCGCCTTGGTCGCGTACAGCAGCGCCGTACCACCGCCCGGGACGATGCCCTCTTCGACGGCCGCGCGGGTCGCGTGCAGCGCGTCGTCGACGCGGTCCTTGCGCTCCTTGACCTCGACCTCGGTCGCACCGCCGACCTTGATGACGGCCACGCCGCCAGCGAGCTTGGCCAGACGCTCCTGGAGCTTCTCGCGGTCGTAATCGCTGGTGGTGTTCTCGATCTGCGCACGGATCGCCTCGGTGCGGCCCTTGATCGCGTCGGCTTCACCCGCACCATCGACGATGGTGGTGTTGTCCTTGTCGATCGTGACGCGCTTGGCGGTGCCCAGCATGCCGACGGTGACGGTCTCGAGCTTGATGCCCAGGTCTTCCGAGATCAGCTCGCCTGCGGTCAGGATGGCGATGTCTTCCAGCATCGCCTTGCGACGATCGCCGAAGCCCGGTGCCTTGACCGCTGCGACCTTCAGGCCGCCGCGCAGCTTGTTGACGACGAGCGTGGCCAGAGCCTCGCCCTCGATGTCCTCGGCGATGATCAGAAGCGGACGGCCCGACTGGACGACGGCTTCCAGGATCGGGAGCATCGCCTGCAGGTTCGACAGCTTCTTCTCATGGATCAGGATGTACGGGTCGTTCAGTTCGACCGTCATCTTTTCCGGGTTGGTGATGAAGTAGGGCGAGAGGTAGCCGCGGTCAAACTGCATGCCCTCGACGACGTCGAGCTCGAAATCGAGACCCTTCGCTTCCTCGACGGTGATCACGCCTTCCTTGCCGACCTTCTCCATGGCTTCGGCAATCTTCTCGCCGACTTCACGGTCGCCATTGGCCGAGATGATGCCGACCTGCGCCACTTCCGACGAACCCGACACGGGCTTCGAGCGCGACTTGATGTCCTCAGTCACCTTGGCGACGGCGATGTCGATGCCGCGCTTCAGGTCCATCGGGTTCATGCCGGCCGCGACCGACTTCATACCCTCGCGGACGATCGCCTGGGCCAGGACGGTCGCGGTGGTGGTGCCGTCACCGGCGATGTCGTTGGTCTTCGACGCCACTTCGCGCACCATCTGGGCGCCCATGTTCTCGAACTTGTCCTTGAGTTCGATTTCCTTGGCGACCGAAACGCCGTCCTTGGTGATGCGCGGGGCACCGAACGACTTGTCGATCACGACGTTGCGGCCCTTCGGCCCCAGCGTGACCTTGACGGCATCGGCGAGGATGTCGACGCCCTTCATGATGCGCTCACGCGCGTCGCGCGAAAACTTGACTTCCTTGGCTGCCATGTTGGCTACCCTTTCAATCTGGAATTGTCAGAAAAACGGGAGAAGTATCTGTCTCAGCCGATGATGCCGAGGATGTCCGATTCCTTCATGATGAGCAGGTCTTCACCGTTCACCTTGACCTCGGTGCCCGACCACTTGCCGAACAGAATGCGGTCGCCCGCCTTCACGTCCAGCGGCGTGACCTTGCCGTCTTCGGCCTTGGCACCGGTGCCGGCAGCGACGACCTCGCCCTCCTGGGGCTTTTCCTTGGCGGTATCCGGGATGATGATCCCGCCAGCCGTCTTTTCTTCGGCCTCGACGCGACGGACGAGAACGCGGTCGTGCAACGGACGAAAGTTCATTGCCATGTCCCTTTAATCTGGCGTGTTACACTTTTCTGGCACTCGAGCCATGCGAGTGCCAACGCGACCGGATATGTGAACGGCCATTCAGGGCGTCAACGCCTACCACCAAAAAATTTCGACGGACCGGGGCAAAGCCGGGAACAAAATCCGGGCGCCCCGGCGCGCGTATTGGCACGGTAACACGGACCATTGCCGAGCTTTCACGGCTGGGCTAGCGATAGGGGATGACCGACGCCCGCGCCGACGCGCTTCCGCCCGCCTCCCCGCTCGACCAGGATTTCAGCCGACCGGGGCGCAAGCCCGGACGGCGCAGCGGCTGGCGGCTGGTACGCGGCGCCTGGCGACTGCTGGTCGGCATCAAGGATTTCCTGGTACTGGCCGCGATGCTGCTGTTCTTCGGCCTGATCTTCGCCGCGCTCAACGCCCGGCCGGGGACCAAGGCGATCACCGACGGCGCGCTGCTGCTGAAGCTAGACGGCCCGATCGTCGAACAGCCCGAAACGGTCGCCCCGCTTGCGATGCTGTCGGGGCGCAGCGTGCCGCACGAATATCGCCTGCGCGATCTGGTCCGTGCGATCGACACCGCCAAGGACGATGGCCGGGTCAAGGTGCTGGTCCTCGATCTGGACGCGTTCGGTGGGGCCTATCCCGCGACCCTTCAGGAGGTCGGCGAAGCGATCCAGCGTTTCCGCAAGGGCGGCAAGCCGGTGCTGGCCTATGCCACCGCCTATACCGACGGCGCCTATCGCCTGGCCGCCAACGCCAGCGAGGTCTGGGTCAATCCGCTGGGCGGCACGCTGTTCACCGGACCGGGCGGCAACCAGCTCTATTACAAGGGCCTGATCGACAAGCTGGGCGTCACCACCCATGTCTACCGCGTCGGCAAGTTCAAATCCTTCGTCGAGCCCTATATCCGCAGCGACCAGAGCCCCGATGCCCGCGCCGCGTCGCAGGCGCTGTACGGCACACTGTTCGCCCAGTGGCGCGAAGCGGTCGCCAAGGCGCGTCCCAAGGCGCAGATCGACGCCTTCCTGACCCAGCCCGACCGCGCCGTGCTGGCGTCCAACGGCAGCATCGCCGACGCCAATCTGAAGGCGGGGCTGGTCGACAAGCTGGGCGACAAGCTGGCCTTCGGCAAGCGCGTCGCGCAGATTGCAGGCGCCGAGGCGAACAAGCCCGCAGGCTCGTTCCGCACCATCTCCTACGCTTCCTGGGTGCGCGCCAATCCGTTGCCGACCAAGGGCGATGCGATCGGCGTGCTGACCATCGCGGGCAATATCGTCGATGGCGAGGCCGGTCCCGGCACCGCGGCGGGTGAGACGGTGTCCAAGGCGCTGCTCGACGGCCTCGCCAAGAAGAACCTGAAGGCGCTGGTCGTGCGCGTCGACTCGCCGGGTGGGTCGGTGCTGGCCTCGGAGCAGATCCGCCAGGCGATCCTGGAGGCCAAGCGGCAGAAGCTGCCCGTCATCGTCTCGATGGGCGGGCTGGCGGCGTCGGGCGGTTACTGGGTCTCGACCCCGGCCGACCTGATCTTTGCCGAGCCGGGCACGATCACCGGGTCGATCGGCATTTTCGGCATTATCCCGACCTTCGAGAATACGCTCGCCAAGATCGGCGTGACGACCGACGGGGTGAAGACCACGCCGCTGACCGGCCAGCCCGACGTGCTCGGCGGGACGACGCCGATGCTCGACACCATCCTGCAGGCGGGGATCGAGAATGGCTATCGCCAGTTCCTGACCCGCGTCGCCCAGTCGCGCCACATGACGCCCGAAAAGGTCGACACCATCGCACAGGGTCGGGTGTGGGACGGCGGCACCGCGCGCCAGATCGGGCTGGTCGATCGCTTCGGCAATCTGTCCGACGCCATCGCCGAGGCCGCCCGCCGCGCCAAGTTGGCCCCGGCCAAGGTCTATCCCGAATATCTGGAGAAGAAGCCGGGCTTCGCCGCGCTGCTCGCCGAAGGGTTCGACAGCGACGATGACAGCCAGCAAGGCGGCGACGTCTTCGCGATCGCGGCAGCCGAGCGCCGTGCGGTGGCGGCGCGCGCGCTGGGCGACGTCGCGCGGCTGGCGCGGGGCGGGTCGGTCCAGGCGAAATGCCTGGAATGCGGCGCGCTGGGTCCGGTGGGTACGGCGAGCGACGAGCGGCTGCTCGACCTGCTGATCGCGCGGTTGGGGCTCTGAGCTGATCTTCTACGACCTGATCCCCCACCCCCGTTCAGCCTGAGCGAAGTCGAAGGCCAAGGGATTCCCTCGGCGCAAAGCACAGGACGTGCACTTCGACTTCGCTCAGTGCGAACGGAGGTGGGGTTTGTGACATGCCGAACCAAGTCGCAGGAATCGGCCCTTTCCGAACCGCACATCCCCGCGCTACCCAGACCCATCGCTTCAGGAGACGCTGCACCCATGATCGCCATCCGCGCCGCCCGCCCCGATGACGCCGCCGCCATCGCTGCCATCTATGCACCCCACGTCCTGGCGGGCGTCGTCTCCTTCGAAACCCAGGCCCCCGACGCCGACACGATGCGCGCGCGGATGGAGGGGGCGGACGGCCTCTATCCTTGGATCGTCGCGACGCTGGCCGACGAAGAGGGCCATGAGGAAGGCGTGATCGGCTATGCCTATGCCGCGCGCTTCCGCGAGCGCGAGGCCTATCGCTGGGTGGTGGAGACAACCATCTATGTCGCCGACGTGTCGCAGCGTTCGGGGATCGGGCGACTACTCTACGAGGCGTTGGTCGACACGCTGACCGCGCAAGGCTTCACCCAGGCGATGGGTGTCATCGCGCTGCCCAATGACGGCTCGATCAAGCTGCACGAAGCCGTCGGCTTCCGCCGCGCGGGCGTCTTCCGCGAGGTCGGGCACAAGCATGGCCGCTGGATCGATGTCGGCTACTGGCAGCGCGAACTCGCCGAACCCGCCCCCCACCCCGCTGAACCGAAGCGCTTCGCCGATGTCGGCGTTGTCCGCGATCCGGTGGCGGTGAAGCATCGGTGATTCGATACCGGCCCGACGAGAAAGTCGGGCCGGACCACCTGTGCGTCAACGCACCACGAAAAACGGCGCGCCGGGTTCCCATCTGATCCGCTGGATCCAGACCGAGGCGATCGGTTTGCCATCGGCACCGATCGCAGGCTCGAAGCTGGCGCGCTTGGTGGCCGCCTGACAGGTCGCGTCTTGAAACACCTTGTCGCCACCCGATTTGGTCACAGCACAATTCTGGACACGACCGTCCGCCCCGACCAGAAGACGGATGATGACGATGCCGCCCAAGCCCATATTCGCCGCGCCACTGGGATAGTCTCCGGGCCGGAACCAGTCGGCCATCTTGCCGATCGGGATCGGCCCGTGCTTCACCTGACGCTGTGCGGCGGGGTCCAGTCCCCAGCTTTTGATGAGGTCGTCCGAACACTGATCGAGCGCCGCCATCGCGCCCTTCATCGATCCCATGTCGAATTGAACGTTATAGCCGCGCTGGAAACGCACCTGCATGACCGTCGGCTTGCCCGCCGCGACATCGCTGCGAAATGCCTTGGGCAGGTCGACGTCCGGGCGGAAGCGCAGGGTCGCGGGGATTTTACCGGTGCTCACGAAACCCTGGGCCTGGATGCCCGGCACCTCGGCCACGGTTGAGGTCGCGACGAGCACCGGGACATTCTGGTCGGTCGCCGGAATATGTGGACCGGCCAGCAGCATCTCCAGGCTGTCGACCAGGCTATAACGGCTGATCTGCAGGATCGTCAGGTCCTTGCCCTCGCCGAAGGTCCGGATCAGGCGACATTCGGTCGGCGCATAGTCGACCTGCCATTTCGACGATGGCGCCACCAGCCGTACCTCGGCTGCCTGGGCCATTTCCGGCGCAAGAACGCTTGCCAGCATGGCCACGCCAGCCCCCATCGTTCGACCGCGCATTGATCCCTCTCCCCAAATCGATGGCTCTCCCACCGCCGGGGCGAAGCGTGGCACGCCCATCCTGGATCAAGCAACCGCCATTATCATCGCCCCATCCCGTCCCACCATACCAATCTAAGGCTTGGCTTTGCCCGTCCGCTTTGGCTAACGCCGTGCATGAAGCCCCATCGGGCACGTCAAGGAAGGAACAGGCATCATGGCTGCCGACTGGTCGACGATCGAATCGCTCCCGCAGACCCCGCTTCTCGATCTTTTCGCGAATGATCCCAATCGGCTGGCGTCGCTCAGCCTGGACGTGGCGGGTATCCATTTCGACTGGTCCAAGACGCACCTGACGCGCGAAGCGGTTGCCGCCTTCGCCGACCTCGCCAAGGCCAAGGGGCTGGCCGCCAAGCGTGACGCATTGTTCGGCGGCGAGGTGGTCAACGTCACCGAGGGCCGCGCGGTCGAGCACACCGCCGAGCGTGGCGAGGGCAATCCCGAAAGCGTCGCCACCGCGCGCCAGTCCCACGCCCGGATGCGCGCGCTGATCGACGCGATCGAGGCCGAGGCGCTGGGGCCGATCCGCCATGTCCTGCACATCGGCATCGGCGGCTCGGCGCTCGGCCCCGACCTGCTGGTCGATGCGCTGGGCCGCGACAGCGACCGTTACGACGTGGCGATCGTGTCGAACGTCGACGGCGTTGCGCTGGAGGAGGTGTTCAAGCGCTTCGACCCCGCCGCCACGCTGCTGGTCGTTGCATCGAAGACCTTCACCACCACCGAGACGATGCTGAACGCCACCTCGGCGCTGCAGTGGATGACCGAGAGCGGCGTCGAGGACCCCTATGGCAAGGTCATCGCACTGACCGCCAATCCCGAAAAGGCCGTGGAATGGGGCGTGGACGAGACGCGCATCCTGCCGTTCGCCGAATCGGTCGGCGGCCGTTATTCGCTCTGGTCGACGATCGGCTTCCCGGCGGCGCTCGGCCTGGGCTGGGACGCGTTCGAGGAACTGCTGGAAGGCGCGGCCGAGATGGACCGCCATTTCCGCCTGACTGATCTGGCACAGAACGCCCCCGCGCTCGCCGCCTTTGCCGACCTCTATTACACCCAGGTCCGCCATGCCGAGACGCGCGCACCCTTCGCCTATGACGAGCGCCTGCGCCTGCTCCCCTCCTATCTCCAGCAGTTGGAGATGGAGTCGAACGGCAAGGGCGTGACCGTCGACGGCCAGCCGGTCGGACGGCCGACCGCCGCGATCACCTGGGGCGGGGTCGGCACCGACGCGCAGCATGCCGTGTTCCAGCTGCTCCACCAGGGCACGCATCTGGTGCCGGTCGAGTTCATCGCGGTCATCGAGCCGGGCGATGTGCTGAGCGACGATCATCACCGCCAGCTGCTGCTCAACGCCTTTGCGCAGGGTGCCGCGCTGATGAAGGGCAAGAAGGTCGATGACCCCGCGCGCAGCTATTCGGGCGATCGTCCGTCCTCGACCATCCTGCTCGACACGCTCGACCCGCGCACGCTGGGCGCGCTGATCGCCTTTTACGAGCATCGCGTGTTCGTGAACGGCGTGCTGCTGGGCATCAACAGCTTCGACCAGTTCGGCGTCGAGCTGGGCAAGGAAATGGCCAAGGCGGCCGATCAGGGCGGGCAGGAGTTCGATCCGTCGACCGAGGACCTGATCAAGCGGGCCTTTGGCGCGTAAAAAATCCTCCCCGGCACGGGGAGGTGGCAGGGCGTAGCCCTGACGGAGGGGGGCATCCACATAGGACATGCTTTGTGGAACGCCCCCTCCACCACCGCTTCGCGGCGGTCCCCCTCCCCGTACCGGGGAGGATCATATATCCGATCACTGTCAGGGGGACGCTGAACTTGGCTCGGCGTCCCCCGTTGTGCTTTTAGGCGGGCCAGACGCCCCATTTCCCCGGAGAAACCGATCCCATGGCTGACTATGACTATGACCTGTTCATCATCGGGGCTGGTTCGGGCGGTACGCGGGCCTCGCGGGTCGCGGCGGCACATGGTGCGCGCGTGGCGGTGGCCGAGGAGTATCGCGTCGGCGGCACCTGCGTCATTCGCGGCTGTGTGCCCAAGAAGCTGCTCGTCTATGGCGCGCATTTTGCCGAGGATCTGAAGGACGCCCGCCGCTTCGGCTGGCAGGTGCCGAGCGACTGCGAGTTTTCGTGGACGACCCTGCGCGACAATGTGCTGGCGGAAGTCGACCGGCTGAACGGCGCGTACAAGAAGACGCTGGAAAGCCACAATGTCGAGATCATCGACCAGCGCGCCGTCGTTACCGGCCCGCACAGCGTCCGCCTGGCCGACGGGACCGAGAAGACCGCCGAGCGTATCCTGATCGCGGTCGGCGCGCATCCGGCCGTCCCCTCCTGCCCCGGTCACGAGCACGGCATCACCTCCAACGAGGCGTTCCATCTCGATGCCATTCCCAAGCGCGTCCTGATCGCGGGCGCCGGCTATATCGCCAACGAGTTCGCGGGCGTGTTCCACCAGTTCGGCGCGCACGTCACGCTCATCAATCGCAGCAAGGACATCCTTCGCGGCTACGACCTGACGATCCGCGACCGGCTGCTCCAGATTTCGATGATGAAGGGGATCGAGTTCCGCTTCGACGCGACGTTCGAGGGGATCGAGAAGATGGATGATGGCTGCCTGAAGGTATCCATGTCCAACCACGAGCCGATCATCGTCGACCTAGTCATGTTCGCGACCGGCCGCCTGCCCAACACCCACGGCCTGGGGCTGGAGACGGCGGGCGTCGAGCTGGACGATCATGGTGCGATCAAGGTGGACGAGGACAATCGCTCGACCTGCGACAGCATCTATGCGGTCGGCGACGTAACCAACCGCGTCCAGCTGACCCCCGTGGCGATCCGCGAGGGGCAGGCCTTTGCCGACACTGTGTTCGGCGGCAAGCCGACCCGCGTCGATTACGACTGCATCCCGGCCGCCGTGTTCAGCCATCCGCCGATGGCGGGCGTCGGCATGACCGAGGCGCAGGCGAAGCAGACGCTGGGCTCGGTGCAGGTCTATACCTCCGACTTCCGCCCGATGAAGAATGTCCTGGCGGGCCGCGAGGAGCGCGCACTCTACAAGATGGTGTGCGACGGCGACACCGGCCGGGTGGTCGGGCTGCACATGATCGGCCCCGACGTGCCCGAAATCCTCCAGGCCGCCGCCATCGCAGTGAAGGCCGGACTAACCAAGGCGCAATTCGACGCGACCGTCGCGCTGCACCCGACCATGTCGGAAGAGCTGGTCTTGATGCGCTGAAGGCTCGACTGCCCCTCGGTGTCCCACCGGGGGGCAGTCCAAAGATAGATCAGCCGCTTTTATATATCGCACGAAACTTTATTGCGACTTAGGATTATGTTCACGTCGAGTCGTTGGGACGTTGGAACAGAGGCGTTGTGGTGGAAATGGAACCGAAGATGAGCGAGCATGCCATTACTTTCGAGCAGGTCATCGCCTTCGCAAAGGCCGCGATGGACGGCGCCGATGCACTGAACCAGCCGCTGGCGGGCAACCACATCGCCGCCGGGCTCGAAATGCTGCGCAACGCCCATCAGCAGGCGGGAGCCGACTCTTCGATCTGATCGTCAGGCGTCTTCCGCGCTTTTGCCATCGTCCAGCGCGGTGGCGCGCCGATGCGCGGGACGATCCTGCAAGCGACCGATATAGGCCATGATCGCATCGGACTTGGGGATCAGCCCGAACTGGGTGAACCACATCAGCTGCGACCCCAGATAGACATCCGCCGCCGTGAAGCGCTCGCCGGTGATATAGGGATGCTCGGCCACCGCCGCGCCGACGACACCCACGGCCCGGTCGAAATCGCCATAGCCCGCCATACGCTGCTGCTCGGCGGTCGGGTCCACGCCCATCGCGCGATTGGTGATCGCGGCCTCCAGCGGCCCGGCGGCGAAGAACAGCCAGCGAAAATAACGCGCTTGCTCCCGCGGCAAGGGCGACAGTTCGGCATCGGGAAAGGCTTCGGCGAGATAGGCGCAGATCGCCGCCGCCTCGGTCACCACCTGATCCCTATGGACGATGGCGGGCACCTTCATCATCGGATTGATCGCGCGATAGTCGGGCGCGATCATCGTCGCCCCGTAATCCAGCACGACCGTCTCATAGGTCGCCCCCGTTTCCTCCAGCATCCAGCGCGCGATGCGGCCGCGCGACTGGGGATTGGTGTACAGCGTCAGGTCGGCGGTCATCAGGCTCTCCATGGCGGTGCGAGGGGCGAAATCAGGCACGATCGAGATGGCGGTGCAGGAAGGCGATCGTCCGCGCCCAGGCCTGGGTCGCCGCCGCCGCATTATAGCGCTCGGCCGAGCTGTCGTTGTTGAAGGCATGGTCGACGCCCGGATAGGTGAAGGCCTCGACCGGCCGCCCCGCCGTCTTGAGCGCCGCAACCCAAGGCTCGCCGGTGGCATTCACCCGCGCATCCTTGCCCGCATAATGCAGCATCAGCGGCGACTGGACCTTCGCCGCCTCGCCGGCACTCGGTGCGGGGCCGTAATAAGCTACGCCCGCCGACAGCGCCGGGCCCGCCGCCACCGCCAACCGGTTGACGAACGCCCCGCCCCAGCAAAAGCCGACCGCGCCGACCTGGCCTGTCCCCGTCTTGTCGGCCACGGCATGGGCCATCATCGCCCGCGCCTGGGCCAGCGCCAGATCATAGTCGAGCGTGCCGATCAGCGTCCGCGCGCGGTCCTCATCGGCAGGCGTGCCGCCTTGCGGGGCAAGCAGATCGGGCGCGATGGCGTGGAACCCGGCGAGGGCCACACGCCGCGTGACATCCTCGATATGCGGGGTCAGCCCGCGATTTTCGTGGATGACGAGCACCGTGCCGAGCCGCTTCTTCACGCCCTTGGGACTGGCGAGATAGGCGGCCGAGCGCGCACCCGCCTCCATGCCCTCGCGACGGTCGATGCGCAGCCGGGCATCATGCGCATCGGTCAGCGCGGCGGCGGCGGGGCTGGCGGATATACCCAGGATCAGCGCCTCGGCCGCGGCGACCGATCCCGCGAGCGCGGTCATCTGGCGCAGCAATGTGCGGCGGTCGTGATGCTCATGGGTAAAGGCGTCATAGATCTGGACGGCGCGGTCACGCAGCGAATCGGTCATCCGGCATCCTCCACTGATGGTCGCGGGTTCGGCATGGATGCCGGTGTTTTTGCGACCCGGATGAGGAGCTTAATGGTGTGACGGGCTCGCGGCTAGGCTTTCGGGGCGTGGGACGACGCCCAAAACAAAAAGGCCGCCCCCTCACCGGGAGCGGCCCTTTCGTCAGCCTATCGAAGCGATCACGCCCCCAGCGGACTTGGCGACCCGAACGGTCCTGCCCCACGCCGGGTCTTCGGGATCGAGGTCCCGGCCTTGGCGATGGGGGCCGCCTTCAGCTTGGGATCGTCACGACCGATATCGTCGCCCGCGATCAGCTTCTTGATCTCGTCACCCGACAGCGTCTCATATTCCAGCAGCGCACCGGCCAGCAGATGGAGCTGGTCGACATGCTCGGTCAGGACGTGCTTGGCACGATGCAGACCGCCCTCGACGATTGATTTGATCTCGTCGTCGATCAGCTGCGCGGTCTGGTTGGACATGCGCACCGGCTGGCTGGACGAATAGCCCAGGAAGCTCTCGCCTTCCGGCTGGGCGTATTCGACCGGGCCGACCTTGTCCGACATGCCCCATTTGGTGACCATGTCGCGGGCCAGACCCGTGGCGTACTGGATGTCGCCGCTGGCACCGCTCGACACCTTGTCATAGCCGAAGATGATCTCCTCGGCGATGCGCCCACCCATGGCGACCGCCAGGTTCGCGTACATCTTGTCGCGGTGATAGCTGTACGAGTCGCGTTCCGGCAGGCGCATCACCATGCCCAGCGCACGGCCGCGCGGGATGATCGTCGCCTTGTGGATCGGGTCAGACGCGGGTTCGTGCAGCGCGACGACGGCATGGCCCGCCTCGTGATAGGCGGTCATCCGCTTCTCGTCGTCGGTCATGACCATGGAGCGGCGTTCCGCGCCCATCATGACCTTGTCCTTGGCTTCCTCGAACTCGGCATTGGCGACCAGGCGCTTGCCCTTGCGCGCCGCCATCAGCGCCGCTTCGTTGACGAGGTTGGCGAGGTCCGCGCCCGAGAAGCCCGGCGTGCCGCGCGCAATGACGCGGGCGTCGACGTCGGGGGCCAGCGGCACCTTCTTCATATGGACTTCGAGGATCTTCACGCGGCCATCGATGTCCGGGCGCGGCACCACGACCTGACGGTCGAAGCGGCCGGGACGCAGCAGCGCGGGGTCGAGCACGTCGGGGCGGTTGGTCGCGGCGATGATGATGATGCCTTCATTGGCCTCGAAACCATCCATCTCGACCAGCAGCTGGTTCAGCGTCTGCTCACGCTCGTCATTGCCATTGCCCAGGCCGGCACCGCGATGGCGGCCGACCGCGTCGATTTCGTCGATGAAGACGATGCAGGGGGCCGACTTCTTCGCCTGTTCGAACATGTCGCGCACGCGGCTAGCACCGACGCCGACGAACATCTCGACAAAGTCCGAACCCGAGATGGTAAAGAAGGGCACGCCCGCCTCACCCGCAATCGCGCGGGCGAGCAGCGTCTTGCCGGTACCCGGCGAGCCGACCAGCAGCGCGCCCTTCGGGATCTTGCCGCCGAGGCGTGCGAACTTCGACGGGTCCTTCAGGAACTCGACGATTTCCTGCAGCTCTTCGCGCGCTTCGTCGATGCCGGCCACATCGTCGAAGGTCACCTTGCCTTCCTTCTGGGTCAGCATCCGCGCCCGGCTCTTGCCGAAGCCCATCGCACCGCTGGCGCCGCCGCCCTTCTGCATCTGGCGCAGCACGAAGAAGGCGATGCCGATGAACAGCAGGAAGGGCAGCGAATTGTAGAGCATCAGCATCCAGATGGACGGCCCTTCCTCGGTCTTCGCCGTGAAGGTCACGCCCTTCTCGCGCAGACGCGGGATCAGCTGCGAGTCGGGAACCGGGGTGGTGCGGAACTTCTCACCCGAAGACAGCGTGCCGGTGATCGACTCGCGCGAGATGGTCGCGGTCTTCACCGTGCCCTCGTCGACCTTGTCCAGGAAGGTCGAATATTCGATCTGGTTGCCGCTCTGCGCCGAGGAACCCGCGCCCGACAGGCTGACGAACAGGGCGAGCGCCATCAGGATGCCCACCCAGATCAACAGGCTCTTCATCCAGGGGTTGCCGCCCCCATTGGGATCGGGGCTCTGCTGCTTGTCGTTGTCGTTCATCGGTGCCGGATACCTTTCAGCCTCCAAGATAGGCATGACGAGGTTAATGGCAATGGAACAAGACCGATCATTGTGATCGGGCCTGATCGATCCTCTCCGGAACGGGGAGGTGGCAGGTCGAAGGCCTGACGGGGCGCTTCGCATAGGACATTCCTCACGGCACGCCCCCTCCACCATGCTTTGCGTGGTCCCCCTCTCCGTACCGGGGAGGATCAGCCCGTCTTCCTCGGCGGGGCCGGACGGAAGCGCCAGACGCCGGAGCGGACGCTCGCGATCACCCCGGCCTGGGTCGCGCGGCTGCCCTGCGCCAGCGATTCGAGCAGCTTTTCGATATTGCTCCCCTCGCTCCAGGCGGGAGCCTCGATCCCGGCAGCGGCGCGGACCGTGCCGATCGCGCGGCGGGCGAGGCGCCGTCCCAGCTCGCGCGGCAAATCGGCGGCCTGGATACGGACATTGTCACCGTCGATCTGCGCCCGCTCGGCCCACAGCCAGTCGACCGTCGCGCGCAGATCGGTATCCGCCTCGGCCAGCTGCGCCGCCGCCCGCGCAAGCTGCGCGACGCCCAGCCACTCATGCCCGTCGAGCAACTGCCGGAAGCGGGTGCGGTCGTGGCGCGGATCGTGATTGGCGGGATCGTCGACGAACGGCGCTTCGGCGCGGCGGACGATCTGACGCAGCTCGGCCCGGCGCCAGTCGAGCAATGGCCGCAGTACGACCGCATCGGCGATCACCGTCCGCGCCCGTACCCCCGACAGGCCCGACAGCCCCGCCCCACGCGCCGCGCGCATCAGGAAGGTCTCCGCCTGATCGTCGGCATGATGCGCGGTCAGGATCGCGGCCGCGCCGATCGCGCGGGCCTGCGCGGCGAGCAGGGCATAGCGCGCCTCGCGCGCCTGGGACTGGATGCTGGCCCCCGCGATCGCTGTCTCGGGGCGCAAGCTATGATGCGGCATGCCCAGCTTCGCGCAGTGATCGGCGACCATGCGCGCTTCGTCCGCCGCCTCGGGCCGCAGGCCATGGTCGACCGTCGCCACCGCTATCCGCCCCGGAAAGGCCGCCACCGCCAGGGTCAGCATCGCCATGCTGTCCGGCCCGCCGGACACCGCCAGCAACAAGGGTGCCGCATTGGCATGGGGATCGTGAAGAAGCGTCAGATCGGCGGCGAAGCGCGCAATCTGATCGACGGCCGTGGCATCGGTGGCCATGATGCTCTCAAAACTGGTCAGGGATGCGCGCCCTCTGGCCCTTCCGCCTTACCAGTGCAAGCGGTTTTGCGCTGCCCGATGGCGTGCGGACCGCCCTCACCCTTCCCACCCGCTATCGCGGGTGGGCCCCTTCCCTCTCCCATCGGGAGAGGGAGGGAGGTGCACAGCACTGGAAGCGTGAGGGTGGAGCGGAGCGAGAAATCCCCCCCTCAGTTCCTTACTGGCACTTCGCCGCGCTGCGGCCGCTCGCGATCTGCGCCTTCATCGCACCGGACAGCTTGGCGCCGTATACATCGCTCAGCTCGTCATAGACCTTGCAGGCATCGGCAGGCTTGTTGAGCTTGGTCAGCGCCTGGCCGAGATAGAGAAGGCTGTCAGGCGCACGCTCGCCATCCGGGAATTTCTTGTAATTCTCGTAGAAAGCCATCGACGCGAGGCTGGGCTTGCCGGAATCGAGATAGGTGCGACCCAGCAGGTTCTGAGCGAAGCTGGCGCGGCGGCTCTTGGGATAGTCGGCGACCATCTTCTTCAGCGCGGCCTCCGCCTCCGGGTATCGCTTGGCCTGCCACAGGCGATAGCCGTAAAGATAGGCATCCTCGGCCGCATCACCGGTCGAGGGCTTGTCGACCGCCGCCGCCGGGGTCGCCGTCGCGGTGTCGCCGGTCACGACCGAGGGGGCCGCCGGGGTCTTGGTCGGGCGGGTCGATCCGCTCGTGGTGGCGGGCGCAGCGGACGTGTCGAGCGGCGCGCTCTGCCCCGCAGGAGCGATCGGCGCGGGGCCGGACTCCAGCGCCTTCAACCGCGCTTCGGTGGCGCGCTTATAGGCGTCGAACTGATCCTGGAGCTGGCGGGTGCGATAGCCGTTCTGCTCGATCTGGCCGGTCAGTCCGGCCATCTGCTCCTCCAGCGAGGTCACGCGCGAGGTCAGGTCGGACAAGGCGCTGGAGGCAGGAACGCCCGGCGCCTGCGCCTGGGTCTGCGGCGCGGTGATCTCGGGCTGGACATAGCCGCCCGCGCCGTTCGGGAAGACCTTGCGCTGGACGGCGCGCATTTCGCTTTCCAGCTTGCCGACCCGGCCCTCGACATTGGACTGGGCGATGGCGGCGGTCGGCAGGATCATCACGGCCGCGACCCCGGCCAGCAACAGGTTACGCATCGGTTTCACCCCCCGGTGGGCTGATTATGAAAGGGACAGGGCCACCCTGCCCTGCCCCGGCTGTCTCCAGCCTGAAGATTTCCGCTTCTTACAGGTCCGCCGGTGCGGTGGTGGCGGGCGAAGGCGAAGGCGCTGGCGCCGTCAGGGCGTTGCCGCCGGTCTCGCCACCCGCAGCACGCGTCGAACGGCGCTCCGTCCGCTCACGCAGCGGGGTACGCACGGTCGGCGTCGGCGCAGAAGCCGCGACCGGAGCACCCGACAGCCGCGCGCCGATCGCCTGCGGATCGAGCCGGACGTCCTTGATCGCGCGCGAACCATCGCCCAGCGGCGGAATGGGCTTGCCGTCCAGCGTCACGCTCAGCTTGTCGGGGCGGCCGACATTCAGCAGCGGCCCCTTTGCGGTGGCGGGCACCTCATAGCTTTCGCCCGGCTTCAACGTGCCCATCTTCAGCGTGACATTGTCCGCATCGTAGACGCGCAGCCACACGTCGCCATTGGCAGTCAGCACGACCTTGCCCGCCGTCACCGGCGTCGGGCTGGGCGCAGGCGTCGGTGCGGGCGCGGACGCATTGGTCAGCGGGGTCGCGGCGGGCACCTCCTGCGCGGTGCGGTCGCGGCGGAACAGGTCGGTGCCATACCACAGCCCCGCGATGACGAGCAGTGCCAGCGCCAGGCCCACCCCGACGATCGCCAGCCCACGCGAGGGCACGCGGGCGGGATCGGCAATGTCCTGCGGCACATATTCGGTGACGCGGCGGCCGAACCGGTCGACATCGGCGCGCACGGCCTGCGCGATCGCGACCTCATCGGCGCCGACCGCGCGGGCATAGGCCTTGGCGAAGCCGACCGCATAGGTGGCCGACGGCAGGCTCTGATAATCGGATGCCTCGATCGCCGCGAGATGACGACTGGGGATGCGCGTCCGCGCACCGATATCGCCCAGCGATAGCCCCTGCGCCTCACGCGCCGTGCGCAGGACGTCACCGGCGCGGGCAGGTGCCGCTGGTGCGGCATCGTGGCCGGGATTGACCTCGTCCATTCTCAACTCCGAAGCGACCATGGCCCACCCCATGATCGCGGTCGTTCTTTCAGACGGGTGGGATCAAGTCAACGCGAACCCCTGACCTGGATCAGGCCAATTCCACACCGTTCGTCGCAGCCCAGGCACCAAGCGCCCCACGCATGTCACGCACGGGATGCGCGAGCAGCCGGGCCATCTCCGCCGTGATCGCGTCCCGGTCGAGCGAGCGGATCATCGCCTTCACCGGGCCGACCGCCGCCGGGGTAATCGACAGCCGGTCGATGCCCAGCCCGATCAGCGCCATCGCCTCCAGCGGACGCCCGCCCATCTCGCCGCAGACGCCGACCGGCACGCCCGCGTCGCGCGCCGGACCCACCACCCGGCGCAGGAAGCGCAGGATCGACGGGCTGAGCCAGTCATAGCGCTCGGCGAGCTTGGGATTGGCGCGATCGGCGGCGAACAGGAACTGGGTCAGATCGTTGGTGCCGATGGACAGGAAGTCGACATTGGGCAGGATCAGGTCCAGCTGCTCGGCAAGCGCCGGGACTTCCAGCATCGCGCCGTAACGCACGTCGAGCGGCAGACGACGCCCGCGCGAGCCAAGCCAGGCCCGCTGCGCCTCGAACAAAGCCTTGGCCTCGTCGAACTCCCATGCCTCGGACACCATGGGGAACATGATGTTCAGCGTGCGGCCCGACCCCGCCTCGATCAGCGCGCGGGCCTGCGCCTTCATCAACCCGTCGCGCTCCAGCGCCAGGCGCAGCGCGCGCCAGCCCATCGCGGGATTCTCTTCGTCCGCGCCATCGGTGTTGAGATAGGGCAAAGCCTTGTCCCCGCCGATGTCGATGGTGCGGAACACGACCGGCCGGTCGCCCGCCGCCTCCATCACGTCGCGGTACAGCCGCTGCTGCCGCTCGCGCTGCGGCAAAGTCGCCGACACTAGAAACTGGAATTCGGTGCGGAACAGGCCGATCCCGTCCGCCCCCGTGGTGTCGAGCGCCGCGGCATCGTCGCGAAGCCCGGCATTGACCATCAGCGTGACGCGGTGGCCGTCCTTGGTCACCGGCGGCACGTCGCGCAGCGCCGCAAAGGCCGCGCGGCGCTTCTGCCGCAGTTCCAGCTTGGCGTCGAACGCCTCCTCCATCGCCGACGAGGGTCGGACGAGCACGCTGCCCTCCGATACGTCGAGCAGCAACTGGTCGCCGTCTGCGATCTGGCGGCGCACGTCGCTGACCCGGCCCAGCACCGGCACGCCCATCGCCCGCGCGACGATGATGACATGCGCCGTCAGCGACCCTTCCTCCAGGATCACGCCCTTCAGCCGCCGCCGGTCATATTCCAGCAGCTCGGCCGGACCCAGGTTGCGCGCGATCAGGATCGTGTCCTGGCGCAGGCCCAGCTGCGCTGCCGTGCCCATCTGGCCCGACACGATGCGCAGCAGCCGATTGGACAGGTCCTCCAGATCGTGCATCCGGTCGGCGAGCAAGGGATCGTCGATCTGGCGCATCCGCTGGCGCGTGCGCTGCTGCACCCGCTCGATCGCCGCTTCGGCGGTCAGGCCACTGTCGATCGCCTCATTGATGCGGCGCGCCCAGCCCTCGTCATAGGCGAACATCTTGTAGGTCTCGATGACCTCGACATGCTCGCCCGCGACGCCGAACTCCGCCTCGCGCGCCATGCGGTCGATCTGCTCGCGCATCTTGTCGAACGCGGCATAGACGCGGCGGCGCTCGGCATCGATGTCCTCGGCGACGGTATGTTCGACGACGATGCGCGGCTGGTGATAGACGGCAAAGCCGCTGCCCATGCCTTCGACCAGCTTCTGCCCCGACAGGCGGATCGTCGCGGTCATCTGCGGCCGCGTGCCCGCCGCACCCGCCGCATCGATCAGCCCGGCATTGGCGATCAGTTCGGACAGGACCATCGCGACGGTCTGCAGCGCCTCGATCTCGACATCGGCATATTTGCGCGGTTCGCTATGCTGGACCGCCAGCACGCCCACCGCCCGCTCGCGCCGGATGATCGGCACGCCCGCAAAGCTGTGGAAACGGTCCTCGCCGGTCTCCGGCTTGTAGGCGAAGTCTGGATGGCTGGCCGCTTCGTCCAGGTTCAGCACCTCGACATCCTCGGCGATGGTGCCGACCAGCCCCTCGCCCAGCGCCAGCTTGGTGACGTGCACCGCCTCCTCGGCCAGCCCGCGCGTCGCGAACAGCTCCAGCACCCCTTCGCGCAGCAGATAGATGGAGCAGACCTCGCTCCCGATCGCCTCACCGATGATCTGGACCACCTGATTCAGCTTGGCTTGGGCGGGGGTGCGCGACGCCATGACGTCGTGCAGACGAACGAGGATCTCGCGGGCGGATGCGGCGGCCGAAACGGGCATGGGCATAGGGCTATCAGACGGAATGCGGCGGTGTCATGCGCTAATATCGCACGCGCGTGCCTTTTCATCCTTTGTCATCATTTCGCCCCACCCCGATCGGTTCGGCCGCCCCGGCTCAGAGGTCGCCCGCCAACGCCGTGCGGTCGATCTCCGCTACCGACCGCACGCCGGTCAGCGTCATCGCCACCCGCATCTCGGCGGCGAACAGGCGGAGCAGATTGGCGACCCCCGCCTCCCCGTCCGCCGCCAGCGCATAGATGAATGCGCGGCCCAGCATCACCGCATCCGCGCCCAGCGCCAGCATCCGCACCACGTCCAGCCCGGAGCGCACGCCCGAATCCGCCAGCAGCTTCAACTCGCCCGCCACCGCGTCCGCAATCCGGGGCAACGCGCGGGCGGTCGAGGACACCCCGTCCAGCTGTCGCCCGCCATGGTTGGACACGACGATCCCGTCCGCGCCGAAGCGCACCGCGTCGCGCGCATCCTCCGGGTCGAGAATGCCCTTGATGACGATCGCGCCCTTCCAGACATCGCGAATCCACTCCAGGTCGCGCCATGCGATCGAGGGATCGAAGTTCGCGCCCAGCCAGCCGATATAGTCCTCCAGCGCGGTCGGCGCGCCGCGATAGGCCGAGATATTGCCCAGATCATGCGGCCGCCCGCGCAGCCCCACGTCCCACGCCCAGCGCGGATGGGTGACCGCCTGCACCATCCGCCGGAACGCCGCATTCGGCCCCGACATGCCCGAATGCGCGTCGCGATAGCGCGATCCCGGCACCGGCATGTCGACGGTGAAGACCAAAGTCGTCATCCCCGCCGCCTGCGCCCGCTCCAGCGCGTCGCGCATGAAGCCCCGGTCCTTCAGCACGTAGAGCTGGAACCAGATCGGCGCGGACGATGCCGCCTGCACCTCCCGGATCGCGCAGACCGAGACGGTCGACAGGGTGAAGGGTACGCGCGCCGCCGCCGCCGCGCGCGCCGCCTGCACCTCGCCCCGCCTGGCATACATGCCGGTCAGCCCGACCGGCGCCAGCACCACCGGCAGGGCGAGTCGGGCGCCGAACAGCTCGGTCTCCAGGCTGAGGTCCGCGACGTTGCGCAGCACGCGCTGGCGCAGTTCGATTCCCGCCAGATCCTCGACATTGTGGCGCAGCGTATGCTCGGCATTCGCGCCGCCATCGATGTAATGGAACAGGAAGGGCGGCAAACGGCGGCGCGCGGCCTCCCGGTAATCGCTGGGGGCGGAAATGATCATCGCTCGGGCGGCCTCGTTTCACCATAAAGCGGACATGCCGGGATGTGCCGGTGAGACCGCGGACCGGCGAGCCATATCGCGTGGCGCGGTGGCTTTCCATGGCCCTGATCGCCGCCCCCAAACGGTTTCGACAATGGAACGAGATCGGGGCATGATGCGCTGACCGCCCCATGAGGATCACCATGGGAGGTCGTTCATGCATCGATTGACGGGCACCCTGCCCGCCCTCGCCCTGCTCGCCGCCTGTTCCGGCCCGAGCGATGTGCCGTCCGGCCAGTCCGGTACGCAGGTAATGGGGGAAGCCTATGACGCCAGCGACCCTGCGCCGCCCGGCAGCGATGAGGCCCGCAGACTTCTGAAGGCCTATTTCGCCAAGCATCCCGCCTGTACGCCATTCTTCAAGATGCCCTGGGACGTCGCCGTCGACAGCCCGGAGATGCGTCAGCGGGCGCAGGCCTTTGTCGATGCGGGACTGTTGCGGCTGGCGGGACGTTCGTCCTTTCCAGGTGCGGTCGGGCCGCGCCCGGCGCTACGCTATGTCCCGACCGCTGAGGGCGATCGCTATTTCCGCGCCCATGCCCCGGAGAAAGGCGGCGGCAAGGACGCGCTTTGTTATGGTACGGTCACCCCGACCCAGGTCGCGGTCGAGAATGCCGACCCGATGATGCGCCGCGCCGAAATCGCCTATCGCTTCCGCCTGACCGACATCCCGGCCTGGACGCGCAGCCCCGGCATCACCGCCCTGTATCCCTGGCTGCAAAAAGCGCTGACGGAGGAACGCAACGACCGGGTCGATCTGGTCTTTCGCGACGGCGCCTGGCGTCTGGACGATACGCCGACGCCGCTATCGCTCGACCTGCAACAGCTGAGCCATTGAGGGATCGGAACATCGAAACGAAGAAGGGATGGCGCACCCGACAGGATTCGAACCTGTGGCCTCTGCCTTCGGAGGGCAGCGCTCTATCCAGCTGAGCTACGGGTGCGTGGGCTGGCCGGTTAGCATCGCCTGCCACCCTGCGCCAGCCCTTTTTATGCCGCCGCCGCTTTTCCGGCCTTGATCGCGGGCGCGGGCGTCTTGGGGCGGTAGGCGCACAGATCCTCGACCGGGCAGCGCCAGCATTCGGGGCGTCTGGCCTTGCAGATATAGCGGCCGTGCAGGATCAGCCAGTGATGCGCGTGGAGCCGGAACGGCGCGGGCGTCGCCTTGTCCAGCTTCAGCTCGACCGCGAGCACCGTCTTGCCCTTGGCCAGGCCGGTGCGGTTGCACACGCGAAAGATATGCGTGTCGACCGCGAAGGTCTCGTGCCCGAAAGCCGTGTTCAACACGACATTGGCCGTCTTGCGCCCGACGCCGGGCAAGCGCTCCAGCGCCGCGCGATCCTCGGGCACCTCGCCGCCATAATCGTCGACCAGCATCTGCGACAGCGCGATGACGTTCTTGGCCTTGGTATTGAACAGCCCGATCGTCTTGATGTGCTGTTTCAGCCCCTCTTCGCCCAGCTCCAGCATCTTCTGCGGCGTATCGACCTCGGCGAACAGCGCGCGTGTCGCCTTGTTGACGCCGATATCGGTCGCCTGCGCCGACAGCGCGACGGCGACGACCAGCGTATAGGGGTTGCGATATTCCAGCTCGGTTTCGGGATGCGGGTTCGCCTCCGCCAGCCGGTGATAGAATTCGACGATATCGGCCTTCTTCATGGCCGTTACAGACCCAGCACGTCGCCCATGCGATAGCGTCCCGGCGCCTGCCCCGCGAGCCACAGCGCCGCGCGCACCGCCCCGCGCGCGAAGATGGTCCGGTCCTGCGCGAAATGGCCCAGCGTCACGCGCTCGCCTTCGCCCGCGAAGATCACCTCATGGTCGCCGATCACCGAGCCGCCGCGCAGCGCCGCCAGCCCGATCGTGCCCTCGGTCCGCGCACCGACCAGCCCGGCGCGGCCGTCGACGCGCAGCTCGGACAGGCTGTGCCCCCGCCCCGCCGCCGCCGCCTCGCCCAGCAGCAAGGCGGTGCCCGAGGGCGCGTCGACCTTGTGCCGGTGGTGCATCTCGGTGATCTCGATATCCCAGTCGGTGCCCAGCCGCGCCGCCGCCTCGCGCACCAGATTGGCGAGCAGCGTGATGCCGAGCGAGGTATTGCCGGTCTGAAGTACTGCGATGTCGGTGGCAGCCTCGTCGATCGCGGCATGCTGAGCCGGGGAAAGACCGGTGGTGCCGATCACGATGGGGGTGCGCGCCGCCCGCGCCGCCGCCAGATGCACGTCGAGCGCGCCCGCGATCGAGAAGTCGACCAGCACGTCGGCGGCCTTGGCCAGCGCGTCCGGGTCGTCACGCGAATCGCAGCCACCCGCCAGGGTCGCGCCCTCGCCCTCGATCAGGTCCGCGATCGCGCGGCCCATGCGCCCGGCGCTGCCGTAGATACCGATGGCGGTCATGCGGGGGCTCCGGTGGCAAAAAGCGAAAAAGTCATGCGGCGTTCCTTGGCACAGGTGCCTGCCGGGGGGAACAGATTGCGCGAGGGAAGTGCAAGGTTTGAGTATCCATTCTCCGGCGATCGATACGGATTTGATATCCGAGGCACATGGCTCCGGTTTCACGCGCGGCATATTCAATACGTCGCAGCAGGGCCGATCACGCAAAGGAACACCTGAATGAAGGACAAGCCCGAGGAAAAGTCGATGGGTGCCAAATCAACCCAACATTGACCCTCCCCTAATGTTCATGTTATGTTCCAGTATCCATTTGGGGGGGATGGGATCCACATGACGGGGGCGTTTTGCGATAAGCCAGATCAGGCATTTTCGTTTTGGCTGCGTACAGGCAGGTTGCCGTCGGCGCTTGGTCCTGATGGTATCGAACTCAAATTCAATCCCTGGCACGATCCGGCGAATGGTCGGTTCACCTTCGCAGGGACGGGACGTCAACACGGCACGGGCGGCAGTGACGCGGCGGGCGGGCGCATATCCAGGCGAATTCGGCACACACCCCCGACGGGTAAGTCGCCAGTCACGCCATCATCGCGGCCGGGGACGCTCAAACAGCGATCCAACCGACCCCGTCAGCCGAACCCCGTCACGGAGTTCATCGGAGGTGTTGGCGAAGGGATTTATGATGTTGGGAAAGGGACAGTTGCTGCTGTTCAGACCACATTGACGACGAATCCGGTGACGACGATTCGGGAGACTGGTCGCGGGATTGCGAACATGATCGACGCTGCAATCGCTGCAGAGAATACGCCAGCGCGAATTCAAATTTCGCGCGCGACCAGCGCGATTGGCAACGCCTCTGCAAGGGATGTCGGCCATGCTACTGGAACGGTCGTCGGGAACGTAGCGCTGTCGGCAGCACCCGGCGCCGCGCTCGCCAAGGTTGCCGCCGGGCGCCGGCTTCGCATGGCAACACGCCGGCCGAATTTTGATCCGCCTCAGATCGGCTGGGTGAAGGAAACGGTCAGATCCGACAAGCCTTGGAAAGTCTATAACGATGCCGCGCCCGGCTCGCGCCCCGGCCAAGCGCCGACATTGATGCGAACCATGCCGGACGGCTCGAAACGGCCTGTAAAGTTCGATGGCATCCAAGGCGATTACGTCATTGATCGCAAGTGGAGCGTCCGAGACGCACCGCGCGCCCGCGCTCAAATCTTGCGGCAATCGGAGGTATTGGCGCAGCATCGCCTCATTGGATCATGGGAAGTTCCAACGCCCGCTCAAAAGGCCAAAGCGCTCAAACTTCTCAAGAAGATGAATGTTACCAACATTCACGTAAAGGTGGTGAAACCATGATAGCCGTACAGATTGCCCATATCATAGCGGATTACGTCGTGTTCCTCGACCTCACTGATGACGATGAACTCGATCCGGATATCGCCGTAAAGATGATGGAAAGCCTTGCGGGTCAACTCGAAGAACTGGACCGAGGATTTCTCCGTCAGCTGGTCGACGCGTTCGCGGTCATTGCCGCCGATTATAGCGGTGAAGCCCAACAGGTGGTGCGCGACATCCCGTACAGCTTCTATCTCGAAGAGGTACTCGCAGCGGGCGATCCCGTAAGGCTGGCAGAGTTGGAAGCGATACGCGAAGCACGCGAATGATCGGAAATAAGCAAAGCAAAAGACTGATGCGGATAGGCGCCACCCAAAACATCGTCATCCTCACCGGCGCAGGCGTCTCCGCCGAGTCCGGCATCGCCACCTTTCGTGGCCCCGGCGGGCTGTGGGAGGGGCACCGGGTGGAGGATGTCTGCACGCCCGAGGCGCTCGCCGCCGATCCGGACCTGGTCCACCGCTTCTACGATCTGCGGCGGGCGGGGCTTGCCAGCGTGGAACCCAATCCGGCACACGACGCCCTGGCGCGGCTGGATCGGGAATGGCGGGGGGAGTTGCTGATCGTCACGCAGAATGTCGACGATCTGCACGAACGGGCGGGGGCGGAGCGGATGCTGCATATGCATGGCGCATTGAAGCAGGCCCTGTGCGCCGCCTGTGGCGAGCGGTTCGACTGGCCGGGCGATCTGCCGCCCGGCACGTCCTGCCCCGCCTGCACCGCGCCGCGCTTGCGGCCCGACATCGTGTTCTTTGGCGAGATTCCCTATCACATGGAGCGGATCGAGGCGGCGCTGGCGCAGGCCGATCTGTTCGTGTCGATCGGCACCTCGGGCGCGGTCTATCCGGCGGCCGGGTTCGTGCGGATGGCGAACGCTTTTGGTGCCGCGACTCTGGAGCTGAATCTCGAACGGTCGGAGGGGAGCGGATGGTTCGACGAAAGCCGCCTCGGCCTGGCGGGGCAATTGGTGCCCGAATGGGTGGAGCAGATGCTCAGCCGGTGACGGGAACGATGACCTCGCGAGCGCGGGGCGTGAGCCGCTCAAGCGCCGGGCCCTGAAGGCCGCGCGCCGTCACCAGCACACCGAAGGCGCGCGGGTCGGGCTTATTGAAGAGCAAAGGCTGGCCGAGCGCATCCGCCACCCCTGCCCCCGCCTCGGAGGCGATCAGCGCGGCGGCGGCGATGTCCCACTCATTGCCCCAGCGCAGGGTCGCGATCAGATCGGCCTCGTCGGCGGCGACCATGGCGATGCGCAGCGCGATCGAGTTGGGCTTGAACACCGCGACCAGATCGCGGTCGGCCTTGGGCAGCGCATCCACGGGTACGCGCGCACCGGGCATCTGGTGGCAATAGCCCGCGCTGAGCGCACTGCCGTTGCGGGTCGCGCCATGCCCCGCCTGGGCCAGCCACAGCTCACCGCGCGCGGGCGCGGCCAGCACGCCGATCACCGGCACGCCGTCCTCGACCAGCGCGACCGAGACCGCCCAGCCCTCGCGCCCCCGGATATAGTCGCGCGTGCCGTCGATCGGGTCGACCACCCAGACCCGCCGCGCCGCCAGCCGGTCGGGCTTGTCCGCCGTTTCCTCCGACAGCCAGCCCGCATCGGGGATCAGCGCGTGGAGCCGGGCATAGAGCATCCGGTCGACATCCAGATCGACCTCGCATACCGGGCTGCCCGGCGTCTTTTCCCATTGGCGGAAATCAGTACGCCAGCGGGCAAGCGCCATCGCCGCCGCCTCACGCGCCGCCGCGACGACAGCGGGGACCAGCTCAGCTGCTGGCAACCGTCATTCCATCGATTCGCAGGGTGGGCACATTGACGCCGTAGCGGAATTCCAGATCATTGGCCGGGGTCATGCCGAGGAACATATCCTTCAGATTGCCTGCCACGGTGAACTCCGCAACTGGCCCGGCGATCCGTCCGCCGACGATGCGGAAGCCCGCCGCGCCCCGGCTATAGTCGCCGGTGACGGGGTTCACGCCGCTGCCGATCAGCTCGGTGACGTATACGCCGTCGGCGATGTCGGCGATCAGCGTCTCCACCGGCACGCGGCCCGGCGCCATGAACAGGTTGCTGGTCGACACGCCCGGCCCGCCGCCGGTGCCGCGCGCGGCATGGCCGGTCGGCTCCAGCCCCAGCTGCCGCGCGGAGGCGGAATCGAGCAGCCAGGTTTCCAGCACCCCGTCCTCGACGATGGCGGTCGGCGACACCGCCAGCCCCTCGCCGTCGAAGGGGCGCGAGCGCAGGCCGTGCGGGCGGTGGGGATCGTCCTCGATCCGGATGCCCGCCGCCATCACCCGCTCGCCCAGGCCATCGAGCAGGAAGCTGGTCCGCCGCGTGATCGCCGCGCCCGCGATCGCCGAGACGAGATGGCCGACCAGCGAGGACCCCACGCGCGGATCATAGACAACCGGCATCGCGCCGCTGGCCAGCTTGCCCGGATTGACGCGGGCGACCGTCCGCTCGCCCGCGCGGATGCCGATCGCCTCGGGGCTTTCGAGCAGGCGGCGAAGGCGCGCGCCGTGATGGGCATAGTCGCGCTGCATGGTCGCGCCTTCGCCCGCCACCACGCTGACCGACAGGCCGTAACCGGTGGCGGCATAGCCCGCCGCGAAACCATGGCTGGTCGCCAGCGCCGAGACGACGCGCGAGGCCGATGCCCCCGCCCCCTCGGAGTTGGTGACGCCCGCCACCGCCCGCGCGGCCTCTTCGGCCTCCAGCGCAGCGGCGCGCAGAGCTTCGGGCGCGACCTCGCCGCCATCGTCCAAGTCGAGCATCGGCGGCGCACCGTGCAACAGCCGCTCTTCTGGCGCCAAGCCCGCCCAGAGATCCTCGGGCGCCTCGCGCGCCATGGCGACGGCGCGCTCGACCGCGCGGTCCATCGCATCGCCCGACAGGTCCGATGTCGAGACGCTGGCCGAGCGCCGCCCGACGAACACGCGCAGGCCCAGTTCCTCACTCTCCGAGCGGCCGACATCCTCCAGCGCGCCGAGGCGCACCGACACCTCCAGCGCGGCATCGGCGGCAAAAACCGCGTCGGCGGCGTCGGCTCCGGCGGCGCGGGCACGGGCAACGATGTCTGCGGCCCGGTCGCGGGCCTGTTCGGGAGTCAGCATGGTTCAGGACTTAAGGACGCTTGCGCGGGGATGCCAGTCCCCGTCGCATTCCGGCGGCGACTTCCCTGCCCGCTCAGGCGACCAGAGCCAGATGGGACGACGACGCTCCCCGATAATCGGCGGTATCCAGCCGGAATTGCGCGACTTCGCTGGCCAGCACCTCAGCCTCGGCCGCCAGGTGACGGGCGGCGGCGGTCGCCTCTTCCACCATCGCCGCATTCTGCTGGGTCGAACCGTCCATGTCGGCAACCGCGATATTGACCTGTTGCAGGCCGGTCGCCTGCTGCTCCGCCGAGGACGCGATCTGCGAAACGAGCGCGCTGATCTCGGCAATGCGCGCGGTGATCGCCTCCAGCGTGCGGCCGGTCTCGTTGACCAGATCGACGCCGATGCCGACCTGCGAACTGGAGCTTTGGATGCGTTCCTTCACGTCGCGCGCCGCATCGGCCGAACGCTGGGCGAGCGCGCGCACTTCGGAGGCGACCACGGCAAAGCCCTTGCCCGCATCCCCGGCCCGTGCCGCCTCGACTCCCGCATTGAGCGCGAGCAAGTTCGTCTGGAAGGCGATGCCGTCGATCACCGTGATGATCTCCGAAATCTCAGTCGAGGACCGCTCGATCGCGCCCATCGCCTCGACCGCGCGGCGGACCACCGCGCCGGATTCCTCGGTTTCCTGCCGCGCGGCCACCACGATCGCGTTGACGCGGTTCGCGCCGCTGGCCGTCGTGCGCACGCCGCCGGTGATCTCGTCCATCGCCGCGGCGGTTTCCTCCAGACTGGCCGCCTGCTGCTCGGTGCGTTGCGACAGGTCGTCGGACGCGGCGCGGACTTCGGCGGCGCCGCTTCGCACATGGCCTGCCGAGCGCGAGATGCGCGTCAGGGTGCGTGACAGCCGCTCCATGCTGTCGTTGAACGACCGGCCCAGACCGCGATATTCGTCGGGTAGCGTGTCGCCGACCCGGTAAGCGACATTGCCCTCGCCCAGTTCGTTCAGCGCCGAGGCCAGTTCGCGCACGACCACCTCCTGCTTCTCGCCGTTGCTCACCTGCGCCTGCGCGGCGACGCGGAAGACCTCGACCGCCGAGACCATGGTGCCGATCTCGTCCGCGCGCTCCCGCCCGTCGAGCTTCAGCGCGAGGTCGCCGCCCGCCATGCGCCGCATCGCATCGGCCGTCGCACCGATCGGACGCAGCACCCGGCGCAGCAGGTAGAACAGTCCGCCCCCCAGCATCCCGGCCACGATCAGGCCCAGCACCGCCAGAATCGCGATCGTCATGCGCAGCGTCGCCAGACTTTCTTCGGTGACGCGCGCCTGCGCCTCGCCCGCCGCCTTCACCAGCGCATCGATGTCGCGCCGATGCGCGGCGTAGAGATCTGAAAGCCGGGCATAGCTGGCCTGCGCCGCCGCCCGGTCGCCCCGCCGGATCGCCGGGAGGGTCACATTGTCGAGTTCGCCCCAGAAATCGTCGGCGTTGCGCGCCGCCTTGTCGATCAACATCGACTTCAACCCGCCCTGAAGCTCCGACGCCTTCCATTTGGCGATGCCCGCCCGGAAATCGCGTTCCAGCCGGGTCAGCGCGGCCTGCCGATCGGGCAGCGTCGCGGGCTGTTCGACCAACAGGGTCGCTTCCAGAAATGGCTCGATGATATAGGCGGGCGGGGGAAGGATGTCGGCCTGGAGATCGCTGATCCGCTGATTGGAGGCCGCCAGCGGACCGCCGATACGGATCGTGTTGATCTCGTATCCGGTCAACGCCGCGCCCGTTATCAGGACCGCCATGACGATCATTCCGCCAGCACGGCATTTTTCGTTTATGTTCAAGAGGTTGTCCCTTTGCTAATTTATGTTTAGCAGGGAGATGATAATTTACCGTTATCGGCGCGAAACGACTCTCATATTTGCTTGCGGCCAATGCGGATTGATCGCCAACGCGTTCAACTCAGGGCGAAAATCATGAGATAATTCGGAAGTGCCGGACACATCGCCGGATGAACCGCCGGACGACCGGGGCGTTAAACCAGCATGACTCCGAAACCGCTCGACCAGCACCCTGTCTCGCATAAGGCGACGCTGCGCCTATCCGCCGGGCGCGCGGTCGATCTGCGGTTTGGACTACGCGTCACCAGTGGCGGGCTGCTCGCGATCGGCGGGCTGGTTTCGTCGATCCTGTTGTCGACGGCGGTCTTGGTCGGCGTCGCAACCCGGCACCTGCCGGATCGCGATTCCCGCTGATCCGGATCGACCGCGTTACGCCTTGGACAGCATTTTCTCGGCGCTGGTCTTCACGAAATCGCCGATCGGCCCCGCCATCATCGACAGCATCATCGGGATCGTGACCGTGCCGCGCAGGGCATCGTCCGCGACCTCCATATCGGCCTTTACCGTCTGACCCATGGCGATGATGGTCAGGATCAGCCGATCCTCGGCGGGCCATTCCGACGAGACCTGGCCGCCGCCGGGAATATGCGCTTCCAGCTTGGGGAGCCCCTGCTCGATCCGGCGCCGTGCTTCGGCATGACCCAGGCCATGGGGGATGTCGAAATTGACCGATGCCATCGGGCGAAACTCTCTTTCATGCGTGAAATCGAGAACCGCGTGGCGTGGTTTGCCATGGGGGTCAAGGGCTATGCGGTGAAATAATGTAACAGCCGGACTTGCCGAAGATTTCCGGGGATGGAGCGGGTAACGGGAATCGAACCCGTGTATTCAGCTTGGAAGGCTGCTGCACTACCATTGTGCTATACCCGCTCAGGTCCAGCACCGCTGATCGACCCTAGCCGATTGGCGGGGATGGTGGAAGGGACTGGATTCGAACCAGTGTACGCTCACGCGGGCAGATTTACAGTCTGCTGCCTTTAACCACTCGGCCACCCTTCCGGGGTGTCGCTCCATCGAAGCGAGGCGCGCCCAATGCCGAAGCGCGCGCGGCCTGTCAACGCCGTTTTGTGCGTTTTGCACAGATCGCGATTGATCCCGTTGCTTGCATGTCGGGCGAACGGGACATAGCCTTTGTCCCATCAGTAGAGATACCGGGGGAAATATCATGATGCGCCCATCCTTGCTCGCCGCCGTCGCGGCGGCCGCCCTGCTGCCTGTCGCCGCAGCCTCCGCGCAGGACCGCAGCGCCGCCAACCGGCTGATCGATGAGGGCATGAACCACAGCCAGGTCATGCAGACCGTGCAGCATCTGACCGACGTGATCGGCCCGCGCATGACCAACAGCCCGGCAATGCGCACCGCCGAGGGCTGGACCGCCGAGCAGTTCGCCAAATGGGGGCTGAAGAACGTCCATAAGGAAGGCTTCGCGTTCGGACGCGGCTGGTCGATCGAGCGCGCCAGCGTGCGCATGGTGTCGCCTCGCCCGCTGCAACTGACCGCGATCCCGATCGCCTGGACGCCCGGCACCAATGGCGCCGTCACCGCCCCCGTCATCGTCGCGCCGATGAAGCGCGAGCGGGACTTCGACAAGTGGCGCGGCCAGCTGCGCGGCAAGATCGTCATGGTGACGATGCCCGGCACCGGCGACGAGCAGACCAGCGCCCCCTTCCGCCGCCTGACCGGCGAGGACATTTCCAAGCTCGACCTCTACGTCCAGCCCGAGCATGATCCCGACAGCGCCGACCGTCGCATGAAGCGCCTCGACTTCGCGCAGAAGCTCGATGCGTTCCTGAAGGCCGAGGGCGCGGTGGCCTATGTCACCCAGAGCTACCGCGACGGCAAGCTGGTGCACGGCGAGGGCTATCTGTTCGGACGCGGCGAGACGCCCGCCGTCCCCGGCATCGAACTGGCCGCCGAGGATTATCGCCGCCTCGCGCGCCTGACGAAGACCGGCCCCGCCCCGACGATCGAGGTGCTGAGCGACGTCCGATATGACGACAGCGACGTGAATGCGTACAACATCATCGCGGAAATCCCCGGCACCGACCCCAAGGCGGGCTATGTGATGGCGGGCGCGCATCTCGACAGCTGGGTCGCGGGCGACGGCGCGACCGACAATGCGGCGGGCAGCGCGATGATCATGGAGGCCGCACGCATCCTGGCCGCCACCGGCCAGCGGCCGAAGCGGACCATCCGCTTCGCGCTCTGGTCGGGCGAGGAGCAGGGCATCCTGGGCTCCATGGCCTATGTCGAACAGCATCTGGCGACGCGCGGCCGCCCCGACGATGCGCCGCAATCGGGCCTGAAGCGCTATTATGGCTGGACCAATCGCTGGCCGATCACGCCCAAGCCGGGTTACGGCGATCTGGCGGCGTACTTCAACATCGACAATGGCTCGGGCAAGCTGCGTGGGATTTACGCCGAGAACAATCCGGCGGCGGTGCCGATGCTGAAGGAATGGCTGTCCCCCTATGCCTCGCTGGGCGCGGGCAATGTCGTGCAGCGGACGACCGGCGGCACCGACCATGTCTTCATGCAGGCGGTCGGCGTGCAGGGCTTCCAGTTCATCCAGGACCCGCTGGATTATGGCAGCCGGACGCATCACAGCTCGGCCGATACCTTCGACCATCTGAAGGGCGACGACATGCGTCAGGCCTCGGTCGTGCTCGCCGGGGTCTTGCTCGCGGCGGCGAATGCGGACAAGGCGTTGCCGCGCCCGCCGGTGCCGACGCAACCGGCGACGACCAAACCCTTTGATTTTACGGATACCGACGACTGATGGCACGCCGAGGACATCGCCCCAGCCAGGGTTCATCCAACCGCCCCCGCTTCTGGGGGCGACATGCGGTGACCGCGGCGCTCGCCAATCCCAACCGGACGGTGCGCAAGATCTGGGGCACGCGCGAGGCGCTGGCCGCGCTCGACCTGCCGCCGATCGTGCCGGTCACCTATGCCGACGTCGCCGATCTGGGCCGCCTGGTTCCGTCCGACGCGCCGCATCAGGGGCTGGTGGCCGAGGTCGATCCGCTGGAGGATATCTGGCTGGGCGATCTGCTGCACGAGGCGCAGGATAATCAGCGGCCGCTCGTCGTGCTGGATCAGGTGACGGACCCGCACAATGTCGGCGCGATCCTGCGCTCGGCCGCCGCGTTCGACGCACTCGCCATCGTGACCCAGGACCGGCACGCGCCGCCCGAATCGGGCACGGTCGCCCGCTCGGCCAGCGGCGCGCTGGAGACGGTGCCCTGGGTGCGCGTGGTGAACCTGGCGCGTGCGCTGGAGGAAATCGCGGAGGCTGGCTTCTGGCGCATCGGCCTGACCGGCCATGCCAGCCAGACGCTGGCCCAGGCAATGGGCACGCAGCGCATCTGCATCGTGCTGGGCGCCGAGGGCGAAGGCATGCGCCAGAATACCGAGGCGCATTGCGACGAACTTGCCAAGCTGCCGATCAGCCCTAAGGTGGAAAGCCTGAACGTCTCCAACGCGGCGGCGATCGCGCTGTATGCGGTGGCGGCGCGGTGATTTCCCGGGCGGCGGGGTCGGTTCCCTGCCGCTTTGTTTTGGCGCGCAGGTCGCAGATAGTGGGAATGGCAAGCGCCGGGCGTGCGCTTCGACTTCGCTCAGCGTGAACGGCTGTTGGTACGTGTGGCCACCATCCCCTTCCTCCGTTCAGCCTGAGCGAAGTCGAAGGCCACGGGGTTTCGGTTCGCGGAGGTGGCGTTTCTGGCCGCAAGGCCTCTCGGACTGCCTTAAGCAGGAAGACGTGAGATTGATCCACCCTTCCCCTTCAGGTGAGGGGCCGGGGGTGGGGCGCTGCCGCAAACGCCGTGCCTGTGGTGATGCCCGACCCCAACCCCTCCCCTTTAGGGGGAGGGGCTCGGCTTGGGTCGGCCCTATGTCATCCCAATCCAAGGCTACTGGTCGCGATAGCAGGGCCCGCTCGCTCCGCGCCGGACATCTCCGCGCCTTTGCGCGAACAAAAAGGCGGGGCAGAAACCCCGCCTCCGACGTTCCGACGCGATGCGCCGTCAGTCCTCCGCCGCGATCCGCACCCGCATCCCGTCCTGCGCTTCACCGAACGGCAGCTGGCACGACAGTCGCGAGGTCGCATCCCGGTCGCTGGTCGAATCGAGCAGGTCGTCCTCGTCCGGGCCGAGCACGGGCAGCGTGTCGGCAAAGGCCGGGTCGACATGCACATGGCAGGTCGCGCAGCTGCAACAGCCGCCGCACAGCGCCAGCAATTCGTCGACACCCGCGTCGCGGATGACTTCCATCACCGACAGACCGGCTTCGCCGTCGATTTCGCGTTCTTCCCCGTCGCGGGTCACGACGATAAGCTTGGGCATGTCCATTCTCCTTGTCGGCCCTGGTGTTGAAAGCGGCTCTGCCGGGCCTGAACGCGCGGATCAAGCATCATGGGGCTAAGCGCCGAACAGATTCGCGAAAGCATGGACGCGCTCGCCGCCGTCGAACCCGCCATCGCCGCCGCGCTGGAGCGGATCGGCTATCCCGCGCCGCGTATCCGGGCGCGCGGCTATGCCACGTTGGTCCGCACCATATTGGGCCAGCAGGTTTCGGTAGCCTCGGCCGATGCGCATTGGCGGCGGCTGAACGAACTGCTCGGCGATGCGAGCGACCCGACGCGGCTTCACGGCGTCACCGACGAGGAGCTGCGGAGCGCGGGTATATCACGCCAAAAGGCGGGCTATCTCCGCAGCCTTGCCGAGGAAGTGACGAGCGGCCGCCTGAATCTGTCCGATCTGCCGCAGGATGACGAGGAAGCGATCGCCAAGCTGGTCGCGGTGAAGGGCATCGGCCGCTGGTCGGCCGAGGTCTATCTGCTGTTCGCCGAAGGGCGCACCGACATCTGGCCCGCAGGCGACCTGGCCGTGCAGATCGAGATGGGGCGTATCCTGGGTCATGACGCGCGCCCGTCGGAAAAGCTGGTCCGCGAACTGGCGGAGGCGTTCCGCCCGCACCGCAGCGCGCTGGCGATCTTCACCTGGCACCATTACGGCGCGGGCGCCGACGCCGCGCCGGTGTAACGGCAACCCGTTCCTCCCCTGCAAGGGGAGGGGGACCATTCGCAGGATGGTGGAGGGGTGTAACCGGCTGCGAGGAACTTCTCCCTCTCACCCCGTGACACCCCTCCGTCAGGCCTTCGGCCTGCCACCTCCCCTTGCAGGGGAGGAATGATTGTATCCCACTTCCCCCTTGCCCCGCCCGGCGCGACACGCCACCATTTCCGGCGATGCCCACCCTGCCCGCCGTCGCCACCATCGCCCAGACCATCCAGTTGTCGCTGGCCCCCGTCTTCCTGCTCGCCGCGATCGGGCAGTTGCTGAACGTGCTGGCCGGGCGGCTGGCGCGGGTCATCGACCGGGCGCGCGGGCTGGAGATGATGATCCACAAGGTCGATGACGGCCCCGAGCGGTTGCGCCACAAATGGGAGCTGCGGCTGCTCGACCGGCGCATGTCGATCATCAACGCCGCGCTGTTCCTGGCCGTGTCGAGCGCGGTGATGGCCTGTATCGTGATCGCGGTGCTGTTCATCGCCAATATCGGTAAATTCCATATCGGCACCTGGATCGCGCTGGCCTTCATCATGTCGGTCAGCCTGCTGACCCTGTGCCTGATCGCCTTCATGATCGAGGTGCGCATCTCGTTGCGCGCCATTCACGTCCGCAAGGAAATCCTCAATTGAGCGTCACGCCGATCGAGCGGCGCGCCTTGCAGACCATCGTCGCCATCGCCTGTCTGGTGCCGCTGACTATCGGAGGGATCAGCATCGCGCGCGGTCCGGGCTGGCTGGGTCATGCGCCGGTGATCCCCACCGATCTGGACAGCCAGTTCCGGTACGTCTCGGGCATCTTCTTTGCGCTCGGCCTCGCCTTCGCGACCTGCGTGCCCGGCATCGAGCGCAAGAGCGCGCGGTTCCGCCTGCTCGGCCTGTTGGTGGTGGCGGGCGGTCTGGCACGGCTGCTGTCCTGGGCGACGATCGGCGCCCCCTCCCCCGGGCATCAGTTGGGGCTGGTAATGGAACTGGGAGTCGTGCCGCTTCTTATGCTCTGGCAGGCCCGCATCGCGCGCGGTCATTGCTGACCGTCAGGAGCTTTGCGATGCGCTTTTACGACCGGGTTGCTCCCGCATGACGATCGTCCGCCGCGTCGCCAAGGCGCTGGCGCTGATCCTGATCGTGCTCGGCCTGAGCGCGACGATCGTGCCGCATTATCTCGACCGGCTCTATTATGAGGGGCCGGAGAGCGGCCATTATGACGGCGAGCGCTTCTTCAACCCCGATGGCGATAGCGACACCTTTCGGATGCCGACCCGCGGCGGGCGCAGCGGTTTCCTGTGGCGACAGCTGACCGGCGATGACGGCCGCCCCGTCTGGCCCGAGACGGTGGCCGTCCAGCCATCCAAGCCCGAGGCCCGCGTCGACGGACAGCGCATGGTCGCCACTTGGATCGGCCATGCGACCGTGCTGGTCCAGACCCAGGGCCTGAACATCCTGACCGACCCCATTTATGCCGAGCGCGCGGGACCGTTCGGCTTCGGTCCGAAGCGGGTGGCGCGGCCCGGCGTGGCGCTGGACGACCTGCCCCGGATCGACCTGATCCTCATCAGCCACAATCATTACGACCATCTCGACCAGACGACGCTGAAAAAGCTGTGGGCCCGCGACCGGCCGCTCGTCGTCACCAGCCTGGGCAATGACAGCGTAATCGGCCAGGTCGGCGTCCCCGCCACCGCGCTAGACTGGGGCCGGGAGAAGGTGATCCGGCCCGGCATCTCGGTGGCCGTGACCCGCAACCATCATTGGGGCAGCCGCTGGTTCGCCGACCGCAACCGCGCGCTCTGGTCCAGCTTCGTGGTGAAATTGCCCGGCGGGAATATCTTTTTCGCGGGCGATACCGGCATGGGCGACGGCCGCTGGCCGGAGGAAGCGGCGCGACTTGGCCCGGTGCGCCTCGCCCTGCTGCCGATCGGCGCGTTTCGCTTCGTGCCGGGCCAGATGGCGTCGGGCAGCCATGTCGGGCCACCGCAGGCCGTGCAGATTTTCGAGCGGCTGGGCGCGTCCACGGCGATCCCCATCCATTGGGGCACGTTCCGGCTTTCCTATGAGGCTTATGATACGCCGCCCAAGTTGCTGGATGCGGCGATGCGCTGTTCGGGAGCGCCGGGGCGGTTTGCGGCGGTCCGTCTGGGCGAGCCGGTGGAAATCGCGCCGTTCCAGGCTGCGGGCGCGGTACGGACGAGCGATGCGGCGATGCGGGCTTGCCTCGACACGCCGCAGGTTCGGGCTTTGCGATAGCGATCCCTTGGCCTTCGACTTCGCTCAGGCTGAACGGAATGTTGGAATGGTACCGGATACCAAACCCCGTTCAGGCTGAGCGAAGTCGAAGCCCACGCCGAAACCTCGGCCCCACTGGAACAAAAGCGCAACTGGACCCATATTCCCTTTCATGGCGATCCAGATCCGCACCACCCTCGACGAGCCCGAAACCGGGGTCAGCTTCATCCCCCACCGCCCGTCGCGTCCCGAAAAGGCCGAAGGGGGCAAGCGGTTCGAGCTGGTCACCGAATATACCGCCAGCGGCGACCAGCCCGCAGCGATCAAGGAACTGACCGCCGCCGCCCGCGCGGGCGACAAGGATCAGGTGCTGCTGGGCGTCACCGGCTCGGGCAAGACCTTCACCATGGCGAAGGTGATCGAGGAATTGCAGCGCCCGGCCCTCATCCTTGCCCCCAACAAGATCCTCGCGGCACAGTTGTATGGGGAGTTCAAGAACTTCTTCCCCAATAACGCGGTCGAATATTTCGTCAGCTATTACGACTATTACCAGCCTGAAGCCTATGTACCCCGGTCCGACACCTATATCGAGAAGGAAAGCTCGATCAACGAGTCGATCGACCGGATGCGCCACTCGGCAACCCGTGCGCTGCTGGAGCGTGACGATGTCATCATCGTCGCCTCGGTGTCGTGCCTTTACGGCATCGGCTCGGTCGAAACCTATTCGGCGATGATCTTCGACCTGAAAAAGGGCCAAAGCGTCGACCAGCGCGAGATCATCCGCAAGCTCGTCGCACTCCAGTACAAGCGTAACGACGCCGCCTTCATGCGCGGCAATTTCCGGGTGCGCGGCGACAATCTCGAAATCTTCCCATCGCACTATGAGGATTCCGCCTGGCGCGTGTCCTTCTTCGGCGACGAGATCGAGGAAATCGTCGAGTTCGATCCGCTGACCGGCAAGAAGGTGGCGAGCCTCAACTCGGTGCGCATCTACGCCAATTCGCACTATGTCACGCCCGGTCCGACGATGAAGCAGGCGGTCGAGGCGATCAAGTTCGAGCTGACCGAGCGGCTGAAGGAGTTGGAGATCGAGGGCAAGTTGCTGGAGCGTCAACGGCTGGAGCAGCGCACCAACTTTGATTTGGAGATGATCGCGGCCACCGGCAGCTGCAACGGCATCGAGAATTACAGCCGCTTCCTGACCGGTCGCCTGCCCGGCGAACCGCCGCCCACTTTGTTCGAGTATCTCCCCGAAAACGCGGTGCTGTTCGTCGACGAGAGCCATGTCACCATCGGCCAGATCAACGGCATGTCGCGCGGCGACCACCGGCGCAAGATCACGCTGGCCGAATATGGCTTTCGCCTGCCATCGGCGATCGACAACCGGCCGCTGCGCTTCAACGAATGGGACGCGATGCGCCCGCAGACGGTCAGCGTTTCGGCCACCCCCGGCAACTGGGAGATGGAGCAGACCGGCGGCGTCTTCGTCGAGCAGGTCATCCGCCCCACCGGCCTGATCGACCCGCCGGTCGAGATCAAGCCCGTCGAGGAGCAGGTGCAGGACCTGATCATCGAGGCGCGCAAGACGACCGAGCTCGGTTACCGCACCCTCGTCACTACGCTGACCAAGCGAATGGCGGAGGACCTGACCGAATATATGCATGAGGCGGGGATCAAGGTCCGCTACATGCACTCGGACGTCGAGACGCTGGAGCGTATCGAGCTGATCCGCGACTTGCGACTGGGCGTGTATGACGTACTGATCGGCATCAACCTGCTGCGCGAGGGATTGGACATTCCCGAATGCGGGCTGGTCGCGATCCTGGACGCGGACAAGGAAGGGTTTTTGCGGTCCGAAACCTCGCTGATCCAGACGATCGGGCGTGCCGCGCGCAACGTCGATGGGCGGGTGATCCTGTACGCAGACCGGATCACCGGATCGATGGAACGCGCCATGCTGGAAACCTCGCGGCGTCGCGAGAAGCAGATGGCGTACAACACCGAACACGGCATCACGCCTCAGACGATCCGCCGCCAGATCGGCGACATCATCGCGCATGTGGCGTCGGGCGACCAGGTGACCGTGCCGATCGACGAGGACCGTCCGCACATGGTCGGCCACAATCTGCGCGCCTATATCGAGGAACTCGAGAAGAAGATGCGCAAGGCTGCGGCCGACCTCGAATTCGAGGAAGCGGGCCGGTTGCGCGATGAGATTCGCCAGTTGGAGAATGAGGAACTGGGCCTGCCGGTGCATGAGCAGAAGGCGCCGATCATGGGGCGGTCCAACGAGGGCAAACCGGGGACGCGCAAGACTCGGTTCGGGAAGAGCAAGAAGTTTGCCAGTGGGCGGAAGGCGAATTGATCATTGGGGTGGGCTGCTTGGCGGTGCCCCTCCCCCATCCCCTCCCGCCTGCGGGAGGGGCGTGCCGGTGGCAGCGGTAGGAATTTCTCAGACGTAGCGCCTTGATGCTTGCCCAGTAACGCACCCCTCCCGCAGGCGGGAGGGGATGGGGGAGGGCAAGCCACAAGGACCGCCCTCCGAAACCTCACCCCAAATCTAAATTCTCCGTCCCCACCCCATAATAACCCGCAACCCGATCGGCATAAGCCTGATCGAACACCGGCGCATTGTTGGACCAGCTCGGTCCGCCTTCCAGCAGGCGACGGTCGACGGTGATGACATACTGGTCGCCCACCGGATCGAACTGCAACAGGCTGAACGGCACCGGATAGAAGCTCTTGCCCATGCCGAGGAACCCACCCAGCGCCAGCACCGCATGGGTCGCGCGGCCCGAGCGCTTATGGACCATGAAGGCATAGACGCTACCGATCGCATCGCCATCGCGGCTTTCGAGCTTCAGCGTGCCCGAGACGGTGGACTGGACCAGGATCAGGGTGGGCGTGTCGTGTTCGGCCATATTAACCTCCATTTGGTCGGATGAACCGTCAGGGCGGGGCCGGGTTCCGACCCTCGCCGCATCGGCACGTCCCGTCGCAGCGCGGGGTTGAGCATCCGGCCACCCTCCCGCATAGGCTGGACGCGATGCGTCGCCTGTCCCTTGCTTCCCTCGCCCCGATCGTCGGGGCCGCCGCCCTGTCGGGCTGTATCCCCGCCGCGACCCGCCCGGAGGCCGCAGCCCCGGTGCAACACGCCCCCCACCCCGCCCCGCCCGCGCCGCGCCCGGTGCTGGGGAGCGACTGGCGAGACTGGCCGCTGACGCCGGGGGACTGGCGTTACCAGCGCGCGGCGCAAGGCTCGATCGCGGTGTTCGGCACCGGCGGCGTCACCCGCCTAACCCTGGCCTGCGATCCGCGCACCCGCCAGATTCGCCTCGGCCGCCCCGCCTCGGTCGCGGGTGCGGTCACCGTCCGCACCTCCAGCACGACGCGCAGCCTGACCGCCCATGCGGTCGCGGGTGGCGCGGAGCTGTCGCTGCCGGTCGCCGATCCGCTGCTGGATGCCATGGCGTTCAGCCGGGGCCGGTTCACGATCGAACAAAGCGGCCAGGTGCCGCTGGTCATCCCCGCCTATGCGGAGATCGGGCGCGTGATCGAGGATTGCCGGGGCTGAGTCCCGCGATTTGGCGGGCGCAGGATGCTCGGCCAAACATCATCGCATTACAAGTCTTGTTTATTGGCTTTCGCCTACGCACATTGGCGTTGCGCACTTTGAAAGGGCGCATTGGCTTTAACTAGCGAAAGGAGGTGATCCGATGTCTCATGGTTCAGCAAGGGGGTCGGTTCAGTTCGTTCGGGGGGCCGGTCTCTGACATCGATGGGCGCGTCTCGGGGGGTATTCTCCCCCAATCAACGGTCGCGCCTGATGTCTTGAGGCCCGCATGGTCTCCCGGGCTGGAGCTCTCCGGCCGCTGACCATGTTTAGGGGTTGCCGGGGCCGTCGCGATGACGTCCCGGCAGCCTCTTTTCATTTGGGGGATAATGCTGTTCGGCGCGAGTGCCAGCGGCCATGAACCCGTTCCTCCCCTGCAAGGGGAGGTGGCAGGCCATAGGCCTGACGGAAGGGTGTCACCCGCCGCTCCGGGGCGCTCCCTCTCCACCGGTTACACCCCTCCACCATGCTGCGCATGGTCCCCCTCCCCCGCCAGGGGAAGAAAGCCGGTTTAGGGTTTGGCGGGCGCCGGGTCCTGCATCGCCAGCCGCAGGGGCTTGTCGCCGGGCACCAGCAGAACGGGCACGTCCTTGCCCGCCTGGACCAGCACCTGATCGACCGGAATCGCATCGTCGCTCTCGCCCGCGATGAATGCCTGCACCAGCCGCTCGCCCTTTTGCGGCACGAAGCCCGCCGGAATGGCCATCGGTTTGCGCCCCATCGCCGCCAGCCAGTCGGGGCGACCCTTCACCATGCGCGTGGTCGGATGATAGACCTGCAGATCGACCGCACCGGCATATTGGCCGACCGTCATAGGACGGTCGCCGTCGAACAGTACGACCGAGCGGCCGGACGCCTTGGCCGCCAAAACCCGGCGCGCCAAGCCGTTATAGCCGCTGGCGCTCTGCCCCAGCGTGGTCTGGTCGATGGTCAACGGATCGATGCCGGTCTTGGCCTTCAGCAGAGCCGCCATCCAGCTTTGCTTGGCGTTGCCGGAGCCGTCGATCGGCTCCTCGGCGACGTGGCTGTGGCCGACATAGACGAACATCTTGGCCTTGGGATCAGCGGCCAGCACCTTGGCCAGGCTGCTGGACTGCGCCTCCTCGCGCCGGGCGATGCTCTCGGCGCGGCTCAGGCCTTTGCCGCTTTCCATCTCTTCATAGGCCACGGGACGATAGCCCATGGCTAGCGACTGCCGGACGAAGTCACCGAACACCGGGTCCTGGGTATAATGCCCCGAGCTGTGGACCGGAAAGCCATCCTTCGCCAACCGAGCCATCGGCGCCTGACCGTCCGCGTTCCAGAAGGTTTCCGCCGCGAGCAGCGAATAGCCCAGCGGACGCAAGGCCCCCGCAACTTCCAGCGCAAAGGCGCGATCGCGCGGCCGGCCATGATCTTCGTTGAGGATCACCACGCGAGTCTTGGCCGCCCGCGCGACGATCTCCGCGATCGCATCGCGCGGCGTGGCGGCGACCAGACGCTCGGCGGCCGCCTTGGCCTTGGGTCCATCCGACGGTTGCGGCTCGGGACCGACGGGCTCGGCCGTCATGCGCGTCTGCGCCTCTCGCCACTGGCTATAGAAGATACCGGGCTTGGGCTTGCCGGACGCGTCAAAGGCCAGCGGCCGCAATATGTCCGCCGCGTCGAGATAGCGGCCGTCCTTCAGCTGATCCAGCGATCCGTTGATGGCGTCCCAGTCCGCCTTGCTCGGCCCGTCCTGTGCCATTGCGGCGGTGGAGAGCATCATCGTCACCACCATTGCCGCGCCCCGCATCAGTCCGCCCTTTCCTCGCGATATTTCATTTCCAGAAATCGCCTGCGGGTCGACAGGCTGTCAAGGTCGGCTTGGGCCAGCCGCTGGGTCATGTCGCCGATTTCCTGCTCGATCAGCTTCAGGCCATCGACCAGCTGCGCATCCGGCGTCCGGCCGTTGCGTTCGACCCGGCGCAGCGGCTCGGGCACGCGTTCGTAGTCGCGCAGGAAAGCGGGGAGCTGCTCGCCAATCAGGCGGCGGACCTCCATCGCCTCGGGCGTCTCGTTATCGACGCCCGCCAACTGCGGCGAGAGCGTGTCCAGACGCCGCCCGATCCGGTCGACCAGTTGCACGGCGGGTGCGGGCAGCAGCGGGCGCTGCGCCTCCAGCCAGCGTTCGGTCTGGGCGGGCAGCGCCTTGATATCGACCTGTGCCAGCTTGGCGGGCGTCGGCGCGCGCGCGGCGGGCGCGAGTGCGATGGCGAGCGTCGCCGCCAGCATCAGCATCATCGCCGCCAGCGCGCCGAAAATACCGATGCCGCCGGGCAGGATCAGGCCGGTCACCATCGCCGCCATCAGGATGACGCCGTTGGCGAAGGCGATCATCGCAAGCCGACGCAACGCAGAGCGCGTCTTGCGCCGGGCGCGCTTGATCGTGGCCTCCGCCTGGCCCCGATAATCCTGCGAGATGCGCGCCATCACTTCGCGCGCACGCTCGATCTGGGCATCGACCTCGTTCGAGCGGGGGGTGGTCACGGGATTACAGCGCCTCCAGCTTGAACGACGATGCGGCCGACCCGCTGGTCAGCTGCGGGTTCTGCGCGCCCTCGGCACGGGCGATATAGCCCTTCGACTTCTCGACCTCGTTGCCCAGCGTCGTCACGGTCGTCTTCATCGAATCGAGTGCCTTGAGCTTAAAGCTGTCGATCGCATCCATCGTGTCATAGATATTCTGGAACGCGCGTTGCAGCGTTTCCAACGGGATGGTCGAGGCCGCCGCCTGCTCGTGAATCTGTGCGGTCTGGCTGCGTAGCAGCTTGCCGGTCGAATCGATGATGTTGGCGGTCGTGGTGTTCAGCGCGGTGATCTGGTCGAGCACCAGCTTCTGGTTGGCCAGCGCCTGTGCCACGGTGACGGCGGTGCGCAGCGCCGAGACGGTGGTGGTCGAGGCGCGGTCGACGCCCTTCACCAGCTCGACATTGTTCTTCTTGACCAGATCGAGCGCCAGATAGCCCTGCACCGTGACCGCCATCTGGGTCAGCAGGTCCTGGGTCCGTTGACGGGTGTAGAACAGCGCGGTCTCGCGGATCGCCTTGGCCTTGGCAGGATCGGTATGATCCAGCTCGTTGGCGGTATCCTCCAGCTTGGCGTCCATCGTCTTGGACAGATGGATCATCTGTTCCAGCCGCCCCATGGCCGACCACAGATTCGCGCGCTCGGTATCGATGGCGGCATTGTCCATGAGCAGTTCGTCGCGGCCCGAGGAAAGGCTCTTCAGGATCGCCGCGATATGCGTCTGCGACGAGCGATAGCCGTCGAAATAGTCGCGCATCTTGTTCCCGAAGGGCAGGATGCCGAGCAACTTGCGCGGGGCGGAGAGATTGCCCTGGCGACCGGGATCGAGGCTTTCGACGACGCGGCGCAGCTCGGTCAGGTCCTTGCCCACCCCCGTCTCGCCATCCATCGCCTTGACCGGGCGATCGAGGAAGCGGTTGGACTGGCTGGCCGCCTCGCGAATTTCCTTCTGCCCCATCGCCGTGATCGCATCGACGCGGCGGCCGAATTCAGGGCTGTTCACGTCCTGCGCGATCAGCTCGGCGACGAAGCCGTCGACCTTCTGCTCCAGCTGCGTGCGCGTCTTGTCGTCGACGGGCACCAGTCCGGCGGCCTGGGCGGGCGCCACCGTCGGCACGGGATCGGGCGGCGTCAGCGTCAGCCCCTTTTCCTGGGTCACGGTATCGGCGGTCGTGGCCATTGTTCAAACTCTCCAAATACGCACGCATAGTGTGGAGGGGATGGTCGCCGGGTTCAAGTGTATTATCGGGGTAATACTATGCGCTGGGGCAGCCTCAAACTTTCCTCCCCTGCAAGGGGAGGTGGCGCGCGTAGCGCGTCGGAGGGGTGTCCCCCCTCTCGATAGCGTGACACCCCTCCGTCAGGCCTTCGGCCTGCCACCTCCCCTTGCAGGGGAGGAATGGATCGGAAAATGATCGTCCGCCTCGCGCAACCGAAGTCAGGGGGGTTCGTTACCCCGGCTCGGCCTTGCCTCTCCGGACGGTCCGGTCATCCCCAAAGCTCGTGGCTCCCGCACCTTCGCGTGCGGAATCATGCGGTTACGGGGCCGTGATCGTTCCCCGAACGGAGATGCCGGGCCGAACGCAGCATAGAGAAATACCCACCTGGCCCCTATCGGTCTTCCGACCGGCGGGGGTCCATTTTGAGCCCGCCCCTGACCTCCGTTCAGCCTGAGCGAAGTCGAAGGCCACGGGATATCCTGCGAGCAAGGCGGGCTTGTGTTTCTGCCGGTTCCGCGTGGCCTTCGACTTCGCTCAGGCTGAACGGAGGTGGGGTGCGACGCGTGACGCTCGCCCCCTCAGGCGTCGAACAGACCGTCCTGCGATCCGATCGGCGGGTTGAGCCCCAGATGCTTCCACCCACCCGGATTGAGGATGCGCCCGCGCGCGGTGCGGGCGAGCAGGCCGAGCTGGATCAGGAACGGCTCGATCACCTCCTCGATCGTGTCGCGCGGTTCGGACAGACCGGCGGCCAGTGTCTCCACGCCGACAGGCCCGCCGCGATAGACGTCGGCGATCATCGTCAGATAGCGGCGGTCCATCGCGTCCAGCCCCAGCGCATCGACCTCCAGCCGATTGAGCGCCTGGTCGGCGGCGGCGGCATGGACGATCTCATGCCCCGCCACACTGGCGAAGTCGCGCACCCGGCGCAGCAGCCGCCCGGCGATACGCGGCGTGCCCCGCGAGCGCCGCGCGACCTCGACCGCGCCGTCCTCGGCAATGGGCAGGTCGAGCAGCCGCGCGGCGCGGGTGACGACGCGGGTCAGTTCCTCGACGGTGTAGAATTGCAGACGCACCGGAATGCCGAAGCGGTCGCGCAAGGGCGTGGTCAGCAATCCCTGCCGCGTCGTAGCACCGACCAGCGTGAAGCGCGGCAGGTCGATCCGCACCGAACGCGCCGACGGCCCCTCGCCGATCATCAGGTCGAGAACGCGGTCCTCCATCGCCGGATACAGGACTTCCTCGACCGCCGGTTGCAGACGGTGGATTTCGTCGATGAACAGGACGTCGCCGTCCTCCAAATTGGTCAGCAGCGCGGCCAAGTCGCCCGACTTGGCGATCACCGGGCCGGAGGTCGCGCGGAAACCCACACCCATCTCGCGCGCGATGATCTGCGCCAGCGTCGTCTTGCCCAGACCCGGCGGGCCGAAGAACAGCACATGGTCCAGCGCATCGCCACGCCCGCGCGCCGCCTGGATGAAGACGCGTAAGTTGTCGCGCGCCGCCTGCTGCCCGACGAATTCGTCCAGGCTCTTGGGGCGAAGCGCGGCGTCGACATCCTCGGGACGGCGGCTGGCGGATAACAGGCGGTCTTGGTCGGTCACGAGGTCAGCCCTAGCGGTTGCGGGGCATGGCTGTCGAGAAGCTCCGCGAACATTGCACGAACATAGCAGGCGATGCGCGGCCGGGACAATCGCCCGTGCGATGGCTTAACCCCGGATAGCGGACTCGCGAACGGAAACGCGCTACACCGGGGGCCATGCCGCACGACCTCTTCCTGGCTACCGCCGTCTCGCCCGCCCTGGAGCTGCTGCTCGCCGAACGCTTTACGCTGCACCGGGATGCGCCGCCGCCGACCACCAAAGCGATCGTCGGCGGTGGGCAGATGACGGTCGACACCGCGCTGTTGGACCGGCTGCCCGAACTGGAGATCATCGCGATCCACGGCGTCGGCCATGACGGGATCGATCATGACGCGGTCGCGGCGCGCGGTATCCGCGTCGCGATCACCGCCGACATATTGACCGAGGATGTCGCCGATCAGGCGATCGCCTTGTGGCTGGCCGTCGACCGGCGGATCGCGGCGAACGACCGGGCGATGCGGATGGGCAACTGGACCGTGCCGCTGGGTCGGCGCGCCAGCGGACGGCGGATCGGGATTTTCGGGCTGGGCCGGATCGGACAGGCGATCGCCAAGAGGGCGGAGCCGTTCGGTGGCGAGATCGTCTACACGGCGCGGTCGGAGAAGCCGGTGGCCTGGCGCTTCATGCCCGATCTGGCAACGCTGGCGGCGGAAAGCGACGTGCTGTTCCTCACCGCGCCGGGCGGGGACGAGACGCGGCGGGTGGTCGATGGCGGTGTGCTGGATCGGCTGGGGGCGGACGGCGTGCTGGTCAATGTGGCGCGCGGCAGCCTGGTCGATGAAGACGCGCTGATCGCGGCGTTGGAGTCGCATCGTATCGCGGGCGCGGGGCTGGACGTGTTCGCGGATGAGCCCGACGTGCCTTACGCGCTGCGCCGGATGAACCATGTCGTCCTCGCCCCGCATCAGGGGAGTGCCACGCGGGAGGGGCGTGCGGCGATGGCGGCAATGGTGGTGGAGAACCTGGAGGCGCATTTTGCGGGGCGTGAGGTGCCGGGGTTGTTGGGTTAGTCGGTTCCCGTGGCCTTCGACTTCGCTCAGGCTGAACGGAGTTTGGGGGCAGGTCCGATCTACAACAGCCGTTCAGGCTGAGCGTAGTCGAAGCCCACGCCCCACCCTTACCACCCGCGCTACTTCGCCGCCTTGCGCAAGGCCAACCGCACCAGCGCATCCAGCGACGCCCCGGCCCCCAATTCCTCTTCCGCCGCCGCCACGGCCGCATTGGCCTCGGCGGGTCGGAAGCCCAGGTTGAGCAGCGCCGACACCGCATCCGCGCCTGCCCCGGCCGACGCGGCCACCCCGCCGCCCGAACCGGGCGCGAGCACGATGCCGCCGACCTTGTCCTTCAACTCCATCACGATCCGCTGGGCGAGCTTCGGCCCCACGCCGTTTGCCCGCGCGACCATCGCCTTATCGCCGCTGGCGATCGCCCGCATCAGATCGGCAGGCTCCAGCGCGGACAGGATCGCCAGCGCCACGCGCGAACCCACCCCCTGCACGCCGGTCAGCAACCGGAACCAGTCACGCTCGTCCGCGCTGGCGAAACCGACGAGGCGGATCGAATCCTCGGACACCAGCATCTCGGTATGCAGCATCGCCGCTTCGCCCACCGGCCCGATGGACGACAAAGTGCGGGCCGAAGCGCCGACCAGATAGCCGACCCCGCCGACATCGATCACCGCATGGTCGATGCCGGTGGAGTCCAAACGTCCCTTGAGATGCGCGATCATGGGGATGGGTTAGAACAAAAGGGGGTGGACGTCACGGGGGTATCGCTGGGCGAGTCGCCTGGAACCTGCCCTCCCCCATCCCCTCCCGCTTGCGGGAGGGGTGCGTTACTGGGCTGTCGGCAAGCGCTGCCTCGAGGTGTTCCTGCAAGCGCCCTTTGGCACGCCCCTCCCGCAAGCGGGAGGGGATGGGGGAGGGCCTCACCGCCAGCGAGACGCCCCGTTAAACCGCCCCAACCCGCCGCGACATCGCCCGAGCACTCGCCAAGTGATGCGCATGCGTAATCGCCACCGCCAGCGCATCGGCCGCGTCCGGCCCGGTCAGCTTCACCCCCGGCAGCAAATGCCCGACCATGGCCTGCACCTGCTTCTTGTCTGCGCCGCCGGTGCCGACGGTCGCCTTCTTGACGATGCTGGGGTGATATTCGCCGACGATCAGCCCGGCCTGCGCCGCCGATAGCAGGACGATGCCGCGCGCCTGACCCAGCTTTAGCGTCGATTGCGCGTTGCTGTTGCCCAGCACCTCTTCCACCGCCGCCCCGTCGGGCTGTTGCTGGCGGATCACGTCGTACAGCGCGGCGTGCAGATTCGCGAGGCGGCGCGGCAGCGGCATCGACGGCTCGGTTTTGATCTGGCCGTTGGCGACGTGGCGCAGGCGGTTGCCCTCCACCGCGATCACCCCCCAGCCGGTGGTGCCGAGACCAGGGTCGAGCCCGAGGATGATGGCGGGGGGTGGGGTCATTTCGGGCTTTCGGCGGGGAGCGTCATTCGTGCAGCTTTGCCCCTCCACCACCGGGCTTCGCCCGGCGGCCCCCCTCCCCAAGCATCGCTTGGGGAGGAACGGGGTTTAGCCCAGCTTTTCCATCACTTCGTCGGAGACTTCGTAATTGCCCCAGACGGTCTGGACGTCGTCGTCATCGTCCAGCGTATCGATCAGCTTGAACAGCGTCGCCGCCGCCGCTTCGTCGACCGAGACCATGGTCTGCGGACGCCAGGCGAGCTTGGCGCCTTCGGCCTCACCCAGCACCGGCTCCAGCGCCTTGGCGACTTCGTGAAGATCACCCTGCGCGGTCCAGATTTCGTGGCCATCCTCCGACGAGGTCACATCCTCCGCCCCCGCTTCCAAGGCCGCCTCGAACACCTTTTCGGCGTCGCCCGCGCTGGCGGGATAGTTGATCAGGCCCATCCGGTCGAAGCCGTGGCTGACCGAGCCGCCCGCGCCCAGATTGCCGCCATTCTTCGACACCGCGGTGCGCACGTTCGTCGCGGTGCGGTTGCGATTGTCGGTCAGCGCCTCGATGATCAGGCTGACGCCGCCGGGGCCGAAGCCTTCATAGCGGACTTCTTCGTAATTCTCCCCGTCGCCGCGCGAGGCCTTGTCGATGGCGCGCGCGATATTGTCCTTGGGCATCGAGGCCGCCTTGGCCGCGTTGACCGCGGCGCGCAGACGCGGGTTCATGTCCGGGTCGGGCGTGCCCATCTTCGCCGCCACGGTGATTTCGCGGGAAAGCTTGGAAAATGCTGCCGAGCGCTTCTTATCCTGCGCGCCCTTGCGGTGCATGATGTTCTTGAATTTGCTGTGGCCTGCCATCGGTGCCTCTTGAGATGATCGGGCTCTTTACGACTGCCCAAGGGCCTTTGCCAACCCGTCGATCTTCGCCTCCAGCGTATCGAGCCGTTCGGTGACGGCGTTGTCCAGCTTGTGGTGCAGCCGCAATATGTCGATCTCGGCGCGCAAATTGGTGCGATAGTCGAGGCTCGCCGCCAGCCGGTCCTTCGCCGATTGCCGGTTCTGGCTCATCATGATGACCGGCGCCTGAATCGCCGCCAGCGTCGAGAGCATCAGGTTGAGGAAGATATACGGGTACGGATCGAACGCCATGCCGAAATGGCTGAGCACGTCCGAGTTGAGCAGCATCCACCCCAGCAGGATCACCGAAAAAGTGATGATGAAGCCCCAGCTGCCGCCGATCGCCGCCACCCGGTCCGCCAGCTTCTCGCCCCAGGTCGAGGTTTCGTCCGCGACATCGGCGGCGTCGCGCGCGCTGAGCTGGCCCGACTCGATATCGGCGATGACCTGGGCTTCCTCCTCGTCCAGTTCGTGCGCGGGCTTGCCGAGCGTGCGGCGGGCGATTTCGGCAGCGGTCGACAGGGCCATGGGCTTGGCGCTCCTCGTGAGGAATCAAATGCCTTGCTCCTTGGGGCGTTGATCGGCCAAACGCCAGTCATGACGGTACGCGTGGATATGGGAACCGATGAGCGCGGCTCGTCGGTGCCGATCGATCTTGAGGAACTGCTGGCGACCCGCCTGCTGGTGCAGGGCAATTCGGGGTCGGGAAAGTCGCATCTGCTGCGCCGCCTGCTGGAGAAATCGGCGGGCCAGGTGCAACAGGTGGTCATCGACCCCGAGGGCGATTTCGTCACCCTGTCCAAGGCTTACGGCCATGTCGTGATCGAGGCGGGCGACTATGCCGAGCGGGAGGTCGGGCGCTTCGCCTCGCGGATTCGCGAGCACCGCGCCTCGGTGGTGCTCAGCCTGGAGGGGCTGGAGATCGAGGGCCAGATGCGCTGCGCCGCGACGTTCCTCAACGCCCTGTTCGATGCGCCGCGCGAGCATTGGTATCCCGCGCTGGTCGTCGTCGACGAGGCACAGCTCTTCGCCCCCACCACCGGCGGCGAAGTGACCGAGGAAGTCCGCCGCGCCTCGCTGTCCGCGATGACCAATTTGATGTGTCGCGGGCGCAAGCGCGGGCTGGCGGGGGTGATCGCCACCCAGCGACTCGCCAAGCTCGCCAAGAATGTCGCGGCGGAGGCGTCCAACTTCCTGATGGGCCGCACCTTCCTCGACATCGACATGGCGCGCGCCGCCGATCTGCTCGGCATGGAGCGGCGACAGGCCGATTCGATCCGCGATCTGGCGCGCGGCACCTTCCTGGCGCTCGGCCCCGCCGTTTCGCGGCGGCCGATCACGGTGAAGATCGGCGCGGTGGAAACATCGGCGCGGTCGGGCAGCCCCAAGCTGACCCCCCTGCCCGACGCCCCGCCGCCGGACTTGCAGGAACTGCTCTTCGCGCCGGTCGAGGAAGCGCCGACCCTGCCCATGACCTTCGACCCGCGCCCGCGCCGGGTGCCCGCCGAAGAGCTGATGGCCGATCTCGGCCGCCCGCCCCTACCAACCACCGCCGCGCCGCCCGCGCCCGAGATGGACGAGGCCGAGGTCGAGGCGATCTACGAACAGGTGCTGCGCGCCATCGTCGAGGACCCCGAATCGACCTTCCGCCCCGCCTCTGTCCTGTTCCAGGATTTCCAGGTGCGCTGCCGGATGGCGGGCCTCGCCCGGCCGCCGCTCGACCTGAACGGCTTTGCGCGGCGACTGTCCTGCGCGCGGGCGGGGATTTTCGACGTCAACGATCCCGACTGGCAGGAAGCGCTGGCGCTGGCCGCGATGCTGCCCGACGACATGCTGGGCGCGTTCCTGTTGGTGGCACGGGCCGCGCGGGAGGGCCTGCCCTGCCCGCCGGATACCAAGATCGCCGAGACGTACGGGACCAGCTCGCTGGGCCGGGTGAAGCGGCTGATCGCCTATATCGAGAGCCGCGACCTGTTCGTGTGCCGTACCGACCTGACGGGCAAGCGGTCGATCACGATTCCGCGACTGGGGTGGACGACCCAGGCGGCGGAGATGGGGTGAGGGTTTCCCTTGGCCTTTGGCTTCGCTCAGGCGGAACGGATACAAGCGAATAGAATATCCGCAAATTCCGCCTCCACATCGAATGTTCAGCCATCGCAAATGTCAGGTCGACATCGCAATCCATAGCGCACGAAAACCAGTGAAGATCAATATCAGAACGCCTACCGCACCGGCCGTGGCAAAAACCCCGACGCCACACCAAAAGACATAGGGCCTGCCAGACCTCGTAATTGGCCGCACGGGTTGCCTCGAAGGGATTTCTTCATTCAGCCAAGCCGGAATGAGATGAAACGCGCTGACGAAGATCAAAGCCCCAGCTAAAAAGATACTTTGACGCAACGCTGCCACCCGCTTGGCTCGTTCCCATTCCATGATGACCGCAAGGCTTCAGAAAGTCCATTGGCGCGAACGATCACCGTGAAAAAGCGTTCAAAGCACCACCCCCGTTCAGCCTGAGCGAAGTCGAAGGCCACGCCCCACCGCCCGTCACAATCAAAAAGGGCGGAGGAGCCACCAGCCCCGCCGCCCTTCACATCTCCGAACCCGAAACCGGGATCAGATCATGCCCAGCGCTTTCATATACACTTCGAGGATCGCTTCCTCTTCCTGATACTCTTCGCGCTTCTTCTTGCGGATAGCCATGATCTTCTTGATCGCCTTAGGGTCGTACCCGCGCGCCTTGGCTTCGGCGAAGACATCCTTGATGTCGTCCGAAATACCCTTCTTCTCTTCTTCCAGCCGCTCGGCCCGCTCGATCAGCAGGCGCAGCTCGTCGGCCGTCACATTGCCGCTGCTGTCGAAATTCTCGTCCGCCATTCTTCCAACCCTTAAAAAATCCGGTTCGCTCCCAGGAACCCGCCGCCACGACTCGGCCCCCACCAAAGGGCAAGGTCGGTCCGGCGCGGATGTCGGGATCGCTGGCGGTCTAGGCGGTTCCGCGCCGTCGCTCAAGCGGGCGTTAACGGTTCTTCTTCACGCTTTCGGCCATGCGCGCCAGCTGCTCCGGCGTGGCCTCGGCCTGATGCTCGGCCTTCCACTGGTCATAGGGCATGCCGTAGATCGCGGCCCGCGCGGTCGCCTTGTCGACGCCCGCCGCCTCGCCCACCCAGTCGGACAGGCAGTTGCGGCAAAAGCCCGCCAGCCCCATCAGGTCGACATTCTGCGCATCCGTACGGTGGCGCAAATGCATCACCAGCCGACGAAACGCCGCCGCAGCCGCCGCGTCATCGATTGCATTCAACGCATCCAGCGTATCGCTCATATTCGTCGCTCCTAGGTTGATCGTAACGCATTAGGCTTTAGGACACTGGCCGCAAAGAAGCAGGATGTGAACATGACCAAGGCCCTCCCCCCGCGTTCGCGCAAAGTCCGCGTCCTCGCCACGCTCGGCCCGGCCAGCAGCGATCCCGAGACGATCGCCACCCTGTTTCAGGCTGGCGCCGACGCCTTCCGAATCAATATGAGCCATGGCGACCAGCAGTCGAAGATTCCGCTGATCAAGGCGATCCGCGGCCTGGAGGAGCGGTTCGGCCGCCCGACTACCATCCTGGCCGATCTTCAGGGCCCGAAGCTGCGCGTCGGCAAGTTCGCCGAGGGCAAGATCATGCTGGAAACCGGCAGCACCTTCATCCTCGATCGCGATCCGACGCCGGGCGACGCGACCCGTGTCGAGCTGCCGCACAAGGAAATCTTCGCCGCGATCGAACCGGGTGCGCGCCTGCTGCTCGACGACGGCAAGCTGGTGCTGCGCGTCGCCTTCCATGACGCGGACAAGATCACCACGCTGGTCGAGGTCGGCGGTGCGCTGTCGAACAACAAGGGGCTGAACGTCCCCGACGTCGTGCTGCCCATGGCCGCGCTGACCGAGAAGGACCGTTCGGACCTGGCCTTTGCGGTCGAGCAGGGCGTGGACTGGATCGCCTTGTCCTTCGTTCAGCGCCCCGAGGACCTGATGGAGGCGCGCGGCCTCATCAAGGGGCGCGCCGCGCTCCTCGCCAAGATCGAGAAGCCGCAGGCGATCGACCGCCTGGAAGAGATCGTCGAGCAGTGCGACGGCGTGATGGTCGCGCGCGGCGACCTGGGCGTCGAACTGCCGCCCCAGGCGGTGCCGCCGCTCCAGAAGCGCATCGTCGAGGTGTCGCGCCGCATGGGGCGCCCGGTGGTGGTCGCGACGCAGATGCTTGAATCGATGATTCAGAGCCCCTCGCCCACCCGCGCCGAAGTATCGGACGTGGCGACCGCCATATACGACGGCGCCGACGCGATCATGCTGTCGGCCGAGTCGGCGGCGGGGTCCTGGCCGGTCGAGTCGGTCGCGATGATGAACGCGATCGGCGTGTCGGTGGAAAACGACCCCGGCCATGGCGACCGCGTCCACTTCACCGCGATGACCCCCGATCCGACCACCGCCGACGCACTGGCCGAGGCCGCCGCGCGGATCACCGACACCGTGTCGGCCAAGGCGATCATCTGCTTCACCACCAGCGGCTCGACCGCGCGCCGCATCGCGCGCGAGCGTCCCTCGGTGCCGCTGCTGGTCCTGACGCCGCAGCTGGAGACGGCCCGTCGCCTGGGCCTGCTTTGGGGCGCTCACGCGGTCCACACCCGCGACGTCGAATCCTTCGAGGAAATGGTCGCCAAGTCCAAGCGCATGGCGCTGCGCCACGGTATCGCCGAGGCGGGCAACCAGGTCGTGCTGATGGCGGGCGTCCCCTTCCGCACGCCGGGGTCGACCAACGTGCTGCACGTCACCCGCATCATGGGCGACGAACTGGCCAATTACGGGGACCGCAGCGAGGCGTAAGCCTTTCGTCCGGAACAGGAAGGGCGGCGGCGCGAAAGCGTTGGCCGCCTTTTTTGTATCCGGTGCCGATAAGATGAACTTTCGGTGGGCAAGACCATGATCCCTTATCTCGATAGCCGCCCCGACCTCGCCACTACCCGCCTGTCGCTGCGGCGTCCGACCGAGCGTGATGGGGAGGCGATCATCTCCATCGTCGGGGACTGGGACGTCGCACGCCGTCTGGCCCGCGTGCCGCACCCTTATGGGCCGGATGATGCGTGCTTCTTTCTGGAGCGGGTCGTGCCCGCCGAATGGGTATGGGCGATAACGCTGCGGGGCGAGGACCGGCTGATCGGTGCGGTCGGCCTGACCCCGGAGGAGGAGACCGCGGAGCTGGGCTATTGGCTGTCCCCGGCCCATTGGAGGCGAGGAATAGCGACCGAAGCAGCGCGGGCGGTCGTGGGTTTTGGATTCGAGCATGTTGGGCTTGCTCGCCTGACCTCAGGCTATTTCGAGGACAATCCCGCGTCGGGTCGGGTGCTTACCAAGCTCGGTTTTGTCGAGGCGGGCCGCGTCATGCGCTCCTGCGTCGCCGTCGGCGGCGAAGTTCCGTCCGTACGGATGAGCCTGAAGCCCTTTTCCTCCCCTGCAAAGGGAGGTGGCGGCCCGAAGGCCTGACGGAGGGGTGTCGCGCTATCGAGAGTGGGATACCCCTCCACCATGCCGCGCATGATCGCCCTCCCCTTGCAGGGGAGGAATTCGAGAGGCCCATGACAAAAGGGGCGGGCACCTCGCGATGCCCGCCCCCTTCGTTCGTCCGGCGATAGCCGATCAGATGTGGATCGGCTTGCCCTGCACCGCCATGGCGGCTTCCTTGAGCGCCTCGGCATGGGTCGGGTGGGCGTGGCAGGTGTACGCGATGTCTTCCGACGTCGCGCCGAACTCCATCGCCTGCGCGGCCTGCGCGATCATCGTGCCCGCGAGGCTCGAGATGATCCACACGCCCAGCACGCGGTCGGTCTTGGCGTCGGCGATGACCTTCACGAAGCCGTCGGTGTCGCGGTTGGTCTTGGCGCGGCTGTTCGCCATGAAGGGGAACTTGCCGACCTTCACTTCGCCCTTTTCCTTGGCGGCTTCTTCCGACAGGCCGACACCGGCGATCTCGGGCATGGTGTAGACGACGCTGGGGATGACGTCGTGGTTCACGATGCCGGTCTGGCCCGCGATGTTCTCGGCCACCGCGACGCCTTCGTCCTCGGCCTTGTGCGCGAGCATCAGGCCGGGTGCCACGTCGCCGATCGCCCAGACGCCGTCGACATTGGTCGCGAAGTCATGGTCGATCTCGACCTGGCCACGGCCGTTCAGCTTCACGCCGGCCGCTTCGAGGTTCAGGCCATCGGTGTTGGGCTTGCGGCCGATCGCGACCAGCACGGCGTCGGCCGACAGCGTTTCCGCCGCACCGCCAGCCGCCGGTTCGACCGACACGGTCGCGCGGTCGCCCTCGACGGTGACGCCGGTCACCTTGGTCGAGGTCTTCAGCTCCATGCCCTGCTTCTTGAACAGCTTGGCCGATTCCCTGCGGACCTCGCCATCGAAGCCCGGCAGGATCTGGTCGAGATATTCGACGACCGTGACCTTGGCCCCGAGACGACGCCAGACCGAGCCCAGCTCCAGTCCGATCACACCGCCGCCGATGACGACGAGATGTTCCGGCACCTTCGGCAGCGCCAGCGCGCCGGTCGAGTCGACGACGACCTTCTGGTCGATTGCGACGCCCGGCAGCGGGGTCACGACCGAGCCCGTCGCGATCACGATATCGCGCGCGGTGACGGTCTGGTCGCCGACCTTGACCGTGCTCGAATCCTGGAACGCGGCCTTCCCCTTCAGCCAGGTGACCTTGTTCTTCTTGAACAGATATTCGATGCCGCCGGTCAGCTCGCCGACCGCCTTGGCCTTTTCGGCATGCATCTGGTCGAGGTTGAGCTTGGCGCCCTCGATCTCGACACCGAACTTGGCCAGCGCGCCGTGGCTCGCTTCTTCGAACAGCTCGGACGCGTGCAGCAGTGCCTTAGACGGGATGCAGCCGACATTGAGGCAGGTACCGCCCAGCGTCTCGCGCGCTTCGGCGCATGCGGTCTTCAGGCCCAACTGCGCCGCGCGGATCGCCGCGACATAGCCGCCGGGGCCAGCGCCGATCACCAGGACGTCATAGTCATACTCAGCCATTTGTCTCTCCCGTTCCCCGGCTCTCGGGGTCCAGCCTGCGGGCGCACCCGCCTGTCACAGCAAGGACGGACCCTCGACCGTTCGAGGGCCCGTATAGATCACAAAGCGATCAGAGGTCGATCAGGATGCGCGTCGGGTCCTGGATCGCGTTCTTCAGCGCGACGAGGAAGGTCACCGCCTCGCGGCCGTCGATGATCCGGTGGTCATAGGACAGCGCCAGGTACATCATCGGACGGATGACGATCTGGCCGTCGACGACGACCGGGCGCTCCTCGATGCGGTGGAGGCCCAGCACCGCCGACTGGGGCGGGTTGATGATCGGGGTCGACATCAGCGAGCCGAACACGCCGCCGTTCGAGATGGTGAAGGTGCCGCCCTTCATCTCGTCCATCTTGAGCGTGCCGTCCTTGGCGCGCTTGCCGAAGTCGCCGATCGTCTTTTCGATGCCCGCGACCGTCAGGTCCTGCGCATCGCGGATGACCGGCACGACCAGGCCGTTCGGGGCCGAGACGGCGACCGAGATGTCGGCATAGTCGTGATAGACGATCTCATCGCCCTCGATCGAGGCGTTGACCGACGGAATGTCCTTCAGCGCCATCGTCGCGGCCTTCACGAAGAAGCCCATGAAGCCCAGCCGGACGCCATGCTTCTTTTCGAACAGGTCCTTATACTTGGCGCGCGCCTCGATCACGGCGGTCATGTCGACGTCGTTGAACGTCGTCAGCATCGCGGCGGTGTTCTGCGCCTCCTTCAAGCGCTTGGCGATCGTCTGACGCAGGCGCGTCATCTTCACGCGCTCTTCCTTGCGCGCCGAACCGGCGGGGGCAGCGGCCGGAGCAGCGGCGGCAGGCGCCGGTGCGCTCGACTTGTTGGCGGCGGCGGCGGCGACATCTTCCTTCGTGATGCGGCCGTCCTTGCCGGTGCCCTTGATCGTCGCGGGGTCGAGGCCGTGCTCGAGCACCGCACGACGCACCGACGGCGACAGTGCTGCGGGCGAGTCGCTCGACTCGTCGCCAGCAGGCGCAGCGGCGGGTGCCGGAGCGGCCGCCGGGGCTGCGGTCACGGCCGGGGTCGCCGCTTCGGTCTTGGCCGGGGCCGAGCCACCGGCCTCGACGGTCGCCAGCAGCGCGCCGACCTGCACCGTGTCGCCGACCTTGACGGCATGACCGCCCATGACACCCGCCACCGGCGAGGGCACTTCGACCGAGACCTTGTCGGTCTCCAGGCTCGCGATCGGCTCGTCGACCGCCACCGCGTCACCCGGCTGCTTCAGCCATTCGCCCAGCGTCGCCTCGGAGATCGATTCGCCCAGTACCGGGACCAGAACTTCAGTCGCCATTTCCATTTCCTCCGCCCGGTCCATCGACCGGGGCTCTTACGCGGGCGGGCAAAACGCCCGCGCCAGATTTCATCCCTCCCCGGCTCGGTCACGAACCGGGGAACTCGGTAAGTCAGTCCGCGGCCGCCGTGGTCGGCTTGGCGGTGGTGTTGCTGCCCTCGGCGCGCGTCCGGCGGATTTCCTCGCGGACATTATGGCCCAGTGCATCGGCGACCAGCGCGCCCTGCTCGGCGGTGTGGCGCTTCATCAGGCCGGTGGCGGGCGAAGCCGCCGCCGCGCGACCCGCATAGCGCGCCCGCTTCACGCTCGCACCGGCCTCGGCCAGCGCCTCCTCGATCAGCGGCTCGACGAAGAACCAGTAACCGTTGTTCTTCGGCTCTTCCTGCGCCCAGACCACGTCCTGAAGGTTCGGCATCCGCGCGATCCGCTTGGCGAGCGCATCGCTCGGGAACGGATAGAGCTGCTCGACGCGCACGATCTGGGTCGTGGTGTCGCCCGCCGCGTCGCGTGCCTCGATCAGGTCATAGGCGACCTTGCCGGTGCACAGGACCAGCCGCGTCGTGGCCTCGTCGGCGGCACCATTGGTGTCCGACAGCAGGCGACGGAAGTGGCTTTCGCCCTGGAAGTCCTCGGCCTTCGACACCGCCAGTTTGTGACGCAGCAGCGACTTCGGCGTAAAGACGACCAGCGGCTTGCGGAAGTTACGATGCATCTGCCGGCGCAACAGGTGGAAATAGTTGGCCGGGGTGGTGCAGTTCGCCACCTGGATATTGTCGTTGGCGCAGGACTGGAGGAAGCGCTCGGGACGGGCCGACGAGTGCTCCGGACCCTGCCCTTCATAGCCGTGCGGCAGCAGCATCACCAAGCCGTTGGCACGCAGCCACTTGGACTCGCCCGACGTGATGAACTGGTCGATCATGATCTGCGCGCCGTTGACGAAGTCGCCGAACTGCGCCTCCCACATGACCAGCGTCTTCGGGTCGGCCAGCGCATAGCCGTACTCGAAGCCGAGCACGCCATATTCGGACAGCGGGCTGTCCAGCACTTCGAAGCTGCCATGCTCGACGGTCTTGAGCGGCACATATTTGTGCTCGTCGGTCTGGTCGACCCAGACCGCGTGACGCTGCGAGAATGTGCCGCGACCCGAATCCTGGCCCGACAGACGGACGCCGTACCCTTCCGACAGCAGCGAACCGAAGGCCAAGGCCTCGCCGGTCGCCCAGTCGAAATTCTCGCCGGTGGCGAACATCTGGCGCTTGGCGTCGAGCACGCGGTTCAGCGTCTTGTGGACCTGAAGCCCCTCGGGGATCGTGGTCAGCGTGCGGCCGATCGCGTCGAACAGCTTCTTGTCGAGGCCGGTCTCGACGTTGCGGCGACCCTGATCGGTCTCCTTCGGTGCCGACAGACCCGACCAGCGACCGGCGAACCAGTCGGCCTTGTTGGGCTTGTAGCTCTGGCCCGCCTCGAACTCGCCTTCGCAGCGCGTGGTGTACTGCTTGATATTCTCATCGACCCAGGCCTGATCGACCACACCCTCGGCGACGAGGCGCTTCGAGTAGATTTCGCTGACACCGGGGTGCGAGCGGATCTTGTTGTACATCAGCGGCTGGGTGAAGCCCGGCTCGTCACCTTCGTTGTGACCGAAGCGGCGATAGCACCACATGTCGATCACGATGTCGCGGTGGAACTTCTGACGGAACTCGATCGCCATCTTGGTAGCGAAGGTGACCGCCTCGGGATCGTCGCCATTGACGTGGAAGACCGGCGCCTGGACACCCTTGGCCACATCCGACGGATAGGGCGAGGAGCGCGCGAACTGCGGCGAGGTGGTGAAGCCCACCTGGTTGTTGATGATGAAGTGGACGCAGCCGCCGGTGTTGTAACCACGGATGCCGGAGAAGCCGAGGCACTCCCAGACGATGCCCTGGCCCGCAAAGGCGGCGTCGCCATGGATCAGCACCGGCACCGACGCCGAGTGATCGGTCAGGTCGTCGGCGATCGTCTGGATCGCGCGGGTCTTGCCCAGCACGACCGGGTTCACCGCCTCGAGGTGCGAGGGGTTGGCGACCAGCGACATATGGACCTTGTGGCCGTCGAACTCACGGTCGGTCGAGGTGCCGAGATGGTACTTCACGTCGCCCGAACCGCCGATGTCATCGGGGTTGGCCGAGCCACCGGCAAATTCGTGGAAGATCACGCGCAGCGGCTTGGCCATCACATTGGCCAGCACGTTCAGGCGGCCGCGATGCGCCATGCCGAACACGATCTCGCGCACGCCCATCTGGCCGCCGTACTTGATGACCGACTCGAGCGCGGGGATCATCGACTCGCCGCCGTCCAGGCCGAAGCGCTTGGTACCGACATATTTCTTGCCGAGGAACTTTTCCCACTGCTCGGCCTCGATGACCTTGTTCAGGATCGCCTTCTTGCCATCGACGGTGAAGTCGATCGCCTTGTCCTGACCTTCCATCCGGTCCTGAAGGAAGCGACGCTCCTCCACGTCCGCGATGTGCATATATTCGAGGCCGATATTGCCGCAGTAATTCTTACGCAGCGTGTCGACCAGCTCGCGAACGGTCGCCCATTCGAAGCCCATCGTGCCGCCGAGGTAGACCTTGCGGTCGATATCGGCGTCGGTGAAGCCGTGATATTCGGTCTTCAGGTCTTCCGGCAGCTCGCGCAGGCCCGACAGGCCCAGCGGGTCGAGGTTCGCCGCAAGGTGGCCGCGCACGCGATAGGTGCGGATCAGCAGCTGGGCGCGGATCGCGTCACCCGCCGCCTTGACGATGTCGGCGGTCGAGGGGGCCGCTGCGGCGGCTGCCGGAGCGGGCTTGCCACCCTTGGCAGGCTTGGGGGCCGGTTCCATCTGGGTCGGGTCGAGGCCCGCCGTCAGATCGTCGGTCGAGGTCAGCGGCCAGCGCTTGTTCTGCCAGCTGGGGGCGCCCACGCCCTGCTCCAGACCCTCGAAGAAGGTCCGCCAGCCCGCATCGACCGACGACTGGTCGGCCTGATACTTGGCGTAGAGCGTTTCGATGAAGGCGGGGCTGACGCCCGCCGCGATGTCGCTGAATTCCTGGCCTTCGTAGCCCATGAGACGCTTCCTCGACCGCCCGTCTTCTTCATGATCGCCACCCCGGCACATCCGCCTGGGGTCCGCAGCCGCGAGCGGCCCGCCTGCCGCCACGGACCCCGGCGGTTGTGCCGGGGTGACGCGATACGCCTTACTTGTTCAGCACCGACAGCAGCGTCGAGCCGAGCTCCGACGGGCTGGCCGCGACCTTGATCCCGGCCGCTTCCATCGCCGCGATCTTGTCCTCAGCGCCGCCCTGGCCGCCCGACACGATCGCACCGGCATGGCCCATGCGACGGCCCGGAGGCGCGGTGCGGCCCGCGATGAAGCCAGCCATCGGCTTACTGCGACCGCGCTTGGCTTCGTCACGCAGGAACTGCGCGGCTTCTTCTTCCGCCGAGCCGCCGATCTCGCCGATCATGATGATCGACTGGGTCTCGTCATCGGCCAGGAACAGCTCCAGCACGTCGATGAAGTTGGTGCCGTTGACGGGATCGCCGCCGATGCCGACCGCAGTCGTCTGACCCAGGCCAGCGTTCGAGGTCTGGAACACCGCCTCATAGGTCAGCGTGCCCGAGCGCGACACGACGCCGACCGAGCCCTTCTTGAAGATCGAACCGGGCATGATGCCGATCTTGCATTCACCCGGCGTCAGCACGCCCGGGCAGTTCGGACCGATCAGGCGCGACTTCGAACCCGACAGGGCGCGCTTGACCTTGACCATGTCGAGGACCGGAATGCCCTCGGTGATCGCGACGATCAGCGGGATTTCCGCGTCGATCGCCTCCAGGATCGAGTCGGCCGCGAAGGGCGGCGGCACGTAGATGACCGACGCGTCGGCGCCCGTCTTCGACTTGGCTTCGGCTACGGTGTTGAAGACCGGCAGGCCGATATGCTCGGTGCCGCCCTTGCCCGGCGTCACGCCGCCGACCATCTGCGTACCGTACGCCAGCGCCTGCTGGGTGTGGAACGTGCCGGTTTCACCCGTCATGCCCTGGGTGATGACCTTGGTGTTCTTGTTGACGAGGATGCTCATCTAACTTCTCTTCCTCTTGTTCCCCGGCGAAGGCCGGGGCCCAGTTGGGGAAACGGTCATGGCAGTGCGATCCGGTCGTAAAGATCATCCCAGTCGGGATTGAGCCCTTCGATTTCCCGCAGCTTCCAGGCCCGCTTCCATTCCTTCATCCGCAGCTCGCGCTGCCGTGCTGATTCGATGCTCTCATGCGCCTCGAACCATACGAGGCGATGACAGCGATGCTTTCGCGTGAACCCGGCGACCACCCCGTCGCGATGCTGAAGCACGCGCTGGGCGAGGTTGCTGGTCACGCCGAGATAGAGCGCCCCGTTGCGATCGCTGGCCATGATATAGACATAGCCCGGTCGCTCCATCTCGAATGCCTTCCCAACTGGGCCCCGGCCTCCGCCGGGGCACAATGGAATGGATCAGGCCAGCGACCCGTCGATACCCTTGCAGGCGACGAGCAGTTCCTTGACCGCGTCGACCGAGACCTGAAGGTTGGCCTTCGCCTCGTCCGACAGCTTGACCTCGACGACCTTCTCGACACCGCCAGCGCCGATCACGACGGGGACGCCGACATAGAGGTTGTCGATGCCATACTCACCCGACAGGTGCGCCGCGGCAGGCAGGATGCGCTTCTGGTCGTACAGATACGCCTCGGCCATCGCGATGCCACTGGTGGCGGGCGCATAGTAGGCCGAGCCGGTCTTGAGCAGCGCGACGATCTCGCCGCCGCCGCCGCGGGTGCGCTTGATGATCTCGTCGACCTTTTCCTTGGTCGAGAAGCCCATCTCGATCAGGTCGCTGACCGGGATGCCGCTGACGGTCGAATATTCCAGGACCGGGACCATCGTGTCGCCGTGGCCGCCGAGCACGAAGGTGTTCACGTCCTTCACCGACACGCCGAACTCCTCGGCGAGGAAATGCGAGAAGCGCGCCGAGTCGAGCACGCCCGCCATGCCGACGACCTTGTTCGCGGGCAGACCCGAGAATTCGCGCAGCGCCCAGACCATCGCGTCGAGCGGGTTGGTGATGCAGATCACGAAGGCGTCGGGCGCGTTGGCGGCGATACCCTCGCCGACCGCCTTCATCACCTTCAGGTTGATGCCGAGCAGATCGTCGCGGCTCATGCCGGGCTTGCGCGCGACACCGGCGGTGACGATGATCACATCGGCGCCCGCGATATCGGCGTAGTCGTTGGAACCCTTGATATTCGCGTCGAAGCCTTCGACCGGGCCGCACTGCGACAGGTCGAGCGCCTTGCCCTGCGGAACACCCTCGACGACGTCGAACAGGACGATATCGCCCAGCCCCTTGAGCGCGGCGAGGTGCGCCAGCGTGCCGCCGATATTACCGGCGCCGATCAGCGCGATCTTCTTGCGAGCCATTCCAATCCTACTCCGTAGTGGACGTACGTGATTGGTCACGCGGCCTACGCCTATTGCGGCGTCGGGGCAACCGTTATTCCACAGAGTTTAAGATTTTAAACGATAATGGTTCGCAAGTGCATTATGGCTTGATTAAGCCCCTTCCGAGCCATGGCCCTGGGCCAGATACTCCTCAGACCGCATCTCTTCCAACCGGCTGATCGTGCGTTCGAACTCGAAGCGGCCATCGCCGGTTTCATAGAGTTCGGCGGGCTGCGCATCGGCTGCGGCGAGCAGCTTGACCTTGTGTTCGTAGAGCGCGTCGATCAGCTGGACGAAGCGCGCCGCCTCGTTGCGGTTCTCCGGCCCTAGCTTGGGGATGCCGACCAGAATGACGGTGTGGAAACGCCGCGCGACCGCCAGATAGTCCGCCGCCCCCCGCGCCTCGCCGCACAGCCGCTTGAACGAGAAGACCGCGACGCCCTTCAGCGCCTTGGGCACATGCAGGACGCGTCCGCCGACCTTCAGGTCCTCGGAGGGCACATGCGCCGCATCCTCGACCGGATAGTCGGTCAGGCGAAAGAACGCCGCCGACAGCGTCATCGTCGCCTTCGGCCCATTGGGCACCAGCCAGGTGTCGAGCCGCCCCAGCCGGTCGCGGCGATAGTCGGTCGGCCCGTTGAGCGCCAATACGTCCAGCCGCGCCTCGATCAGCGCGATGAAGGGCAGGAAATGCTCGCGGTTGAGGCCGTTCTTGTAGAGGTCCTTGGGCGGCCGGTTGGAGGTGGTGACGATCGTCACCCCCGCCTCGATCAGCGCGGTGAACAGCCGCGACAGGATCATCGCGTCGGGACTGTTGGTCACCATCATCTCGTCGAAGGCCAGCAGCCGCACTTCCTCGGCCAGAGCGGCGGCGACCGGAGCGATCGGGTCGCCCGCCTGCTTGGCGCGCTCGGTGGCGATGCGGGCATGGACCTCCAGCATGAACTCGGCGAAGTGGACCCGACGCTTGGCCTCGACCGCGACATGGTCGAAGAACAGGTCCATCAGCATCGACTTGCCGCGCCCGACATCGCCCCAGAGATAGACGCCCTTCGGGGCGGGTGTGCCCTTGCCGGTCAGGCGGGCGAAGAGGCCGGTCTTGCGCGGAGTTTCCAGTTCGGCCGCGAGGGTTTCGAGTCGCGCGGCGGCGGCGGCCTGTTCGGGATCTGGGCGAAGCTCTTCGGCGGAGACCAGGCGGCGATAGGCGTTGAGGATGTCGGGCATGTCAGGGGCGATGTCTGCCCTGGGGTGGCTGGCGTCAACCCCTCTCCACCCTCACCCTTCCCACCCGCTTGCAGCGGGCGGGCCCCTTCCCTCTCCCATCGGGAGAGGGAGGGAGGCGCGTCAGCGCCGGAAGGGTGAGGGTGGTTGGCGGACCAGATAGAATGGAAAAAGGGGGCCGTTTCCGACCCCCTTTTCCGTTTCCATCATGCCAGCCGGATCAGATGACGCGCTCGGCTTCCATCTTCTTGATCTCGGCGATCGCCTTGGCCGGGTTCAGACCCTTGGGGCAGACATTCGCGCAGTTCATGATCGTGTGGCAGCGATACAGGCGGAACGGATCCTCCAGCTCGTCCAGACGCTCGCCGGTCATCTCGTCGCGGCTGTCGGCCAGCCAGCGATAGGCCTGGAGCAGGATCGCCGGGCCGAGGAACTTGTCGCTGTTCCACCAATAGCTGGGGCACGAGGTCGAGCAGCACGCGCACAGGATGCACTCGTACAGACCATCGAGCTTCGCGCGGTCGTCCGGCGACTGGAGCCGCTCCTTGCCCGAGGGGGCCGGCGACACGGTCTGCAGCCACGGCTTGATCGAGGCGTACTGCGCATAGAAATGAGTGAAGTCGGGAACCAGGTCCTTGACCACGTCCATATGCGGCAAGGGCGTGATCTGGACCGTGCCCTTCACATCCTCGATCGCGGTGGTGCAGGCCAGGCCGTTGCGACCGTCGATGTTCATCGCGCACGACCCGCAAATGCCCTCGCGGCACGAACGGCGGAAGGTCAGCGAGCTGTCCTGCTCGGCCTTCATCTTGATCAGCGCGTCGAGCACCATCGGGCCGCACTCGTCCAGATCGACCTCGAACGTGTCGTAACGCGGGTTCTGACCCGAATCGGGGTCGTAGCGATAGACCTTGAACTTTTTCAGGCGGCCGCCGGTGGTCGCCTGGTGCGTTTCGCCCTTCTTGATGACGCTGTTCTTCGGCAGGGCAAATTCGGCCATGGTCACAAACCCGCTGGATGGGCCGACAGGCTGTCGGCAAAGGATCGACCCCGCCGATACATGACAGGGGCGCTTGTCGCAAATGTCTTGACCGATTTAGGCGCTGGTTCAGATCACATCAAGAACGAGACCCAGCTCGCGAGCCTCCTCGGCATCGATATACCAGTTGCTGCGCGCCTTTTCCTGAAGTGTCTCGAAGCTGACGTTCGAGCCGTTGACGATGGCGCGGAAGCCTTCTTCCTGAATCAGGACAGATTGCTCGATCTCGTGCAGCTTGGCCTTGAGCACGACGGGCAGGTTGGTCAGCGGCCCCGACAGGTCGATCGACCCCGACATCTGGCGCTCGTGGAGCATCAGCCGGGTGCCGCGCGTCAGGAAGCGATGCTCGACCGGAAAGGCCGACATGAAGGTCGCCCCCGCCGAATAGACCGCGACCTTGCCCAGGAACAGCGTCTCGCGGCCGGTATAATCGCGCAGCAGCCGGATCGAGTCGCCCATCGCGCGGGCCATTTCCGGGTCGCCGCCCAGCGTGGTGATCGACACCACCAGCGGACCGTCCTGCTCAGCGGCGGCGAGCTGGTCCTTGAACCCGGCGTACATCACCTCGTCCACCGTGCCGTAGAGCTGGATGTGCGGGCGGGCGAGCAGCGGGTATTTCACCGCTCTGTTGGGCTGGTCGTGCATATTGGGCGAACCGGGGGTGCGGGATAAGGTTCCGAAGTCTGGGCGTGGCCTTCGACTTCGCTCAGGCGGAACGGGGATCAGTATCCAGTCCACACTCCCCACAGCCGTTCAGGCTGAGCGAAGTCGAAGCCCAACGGAATCCCTATCCGGCCTTCGCCCGAGCATAGGCCTGCGTCCCATACGTCACCACCTCATCCCCCGGCACGATCTCCGCCAGCGGAACATCCGGCAACGCCTTGATCTCCTGATAAAGCGGCGCGAAATCCGTCTCCAGCGTGGTGCGGAGCAATTCCTCGTAACTCCGGATCACGAAGTAATTCTGCTGGAAATCATCGATCCGGTATTCCGTCCGCATCACGCGGGCGAGGTCGAAGCCGATCCGGTTGGGACTCGGGTCCTCCAGCGCGAAGCGGCTTTCCGAATAGCTCGACACGATACCCGCACCGTAAATCCGCAGGTCGCCATCCTCGCGCACCAGCCCGAACTCGACCGTGTACCAGTAGAGCCGCCCCAGATATTTCAGCGCATCCATGCCCAGCGCGCGCTGCCCGCCGCGCCCATAAGCAGCGAGATAGTCCGCGAAGACCGGATCGGCGAGCATCGGCACATGGCCGAACACGTCATGGAAAACGTCCGGTTCCTGCAAATAATCGAGCTGATCCGGCCGCCGGATGAAATTGCCCGCGACGAAGCGGCGGTTGGCCATATGGTCGAAGAAGACGTCATCAGGCACCAGCCCCGGCACCGCCACGACCTGCCACCCGGTCAGCTTCATCAAGCGTTCGGACAATTCCTCGAAATCGGGAATGCCCGGCCGCGACAGTTTGAGCACGTCGAGGCCGCGCAGATAGGCCTCCGACGCGCGGCCCGGAAGCAGCTTGGACTGGCGCGCGAACAGCGTATCCCAGGTCGCATGTTCCTCCGCCGTATAATGCTCCCACCCCTGCGGGATGGTCCAGTCGGCGGAGGCTCCCTCGGGCGGGGCGGCGAGAACATGGGTATCCTGTGCCATGCGCGGAGCCTATCATGATGATGGTGACAAATGAAACCATATCGTGGCGACGGCTGGGGCACGTTGCAAGAGGGGTGCTGGCCGCGATCGGCCTCATCCCGTTCGGCTATTTCTGCCTGGGACTGGCGCTGGGCGCGATTCCCCGCGCGACGGCGCCCTCGCCCGCCGCCGGAGCGGATGCCATCACCATCTTCGTCGAGTCGAGCGCGGTTCACACCGCGATCATCGTGCCGAAACAAGCGGCCGGGGTGGACTGGCGCGACTGGGCACGGCCGCAGGACCTGCGCGATCCGCGCTATGCGGGTTTCCCTTTCCTTGCGATCGGCTGGGGCGAGGCGGGCTTCTTTCGTGAGACGCCGCGCTGGCGCGACGTGAAGCCGGGGACGATCCTGCACGCCGCCTTTGGCAGCGACCGGACGCTGATCCATGTCGACCATCTGCCACTGCCCCGCGCCAATGGCGACGATGTCCGCATGATCCGTCTGTCGCCGCAAGCCTATCGCCGTCTCGTCACCTTCATCCAGGCAAGCTGGCGGCGGGGAGGGCCGCATTATCCAGGCTATGACGTGTATGACGCCTTCTACGAAGCCAATGGGCGTTACAGCGCCGCGCATACCTGCAACAACTGGACCGGCGATGCGCTGGCGGCGGCGGGGGTGCGAACGGGGTGGTGGACGCCCTTTCCATGGACGGTGACGTGGTGGCTGTGATCCCGCCGCCGTCAAAAGCACTATGGGCCGCTGAGCTGCCGCGCGCGCTGTGGATGGGCGCGACCTGGTGGCGGCACCGCACGGACCTCACCGCCGCACCGCGAGGGGACGGGCGGACGGTCATGGTGCTGCCCGGCCTCGTCAACACCGACCGGGCGACGGTCGTCCTGCGCCGCTACCTGACCGGCAAGGGCTACCGGGTGCACGAATGGGGGCTTGGCCGCAATCTTGGCATCCGCAGCGTCGGGCCGAATGCCGAACGGCTGACCGCGCGGATCGAGGCGCTGGCCGACACTGGTCCGGTGACGCTGATCGGCATAAGCCTGGGCGGGATCATGGCGCGGATGGTCGCACAGGCGCGCCCCGATCTGGTCGCGGGCGTCATCACCATCGCCTCGCCCTATGCCGGACCGCCGCGCGCGACCAATGTCTGGCGCGCCTTCGAGCATCTGACCGGCGAGCGGATCGACGATCCGGCGGTGATCGCCCGCTCGAACGCGATCGCGGGGCCGCTCCCCTGCCCCTCGGCCGCGATCTGGAGCCGGAGCGACGGGCTGGTGACGGGGTCCATCTGCCGCGACGACACGACCCCGGCGGTCGAGGTCACGTCCAGCCATTTATGGGTGCAGCACCGGCCGCAGGTGCTGGCGGCGGTGGCGACCATCCTCGCGGGATGGCCGCCGCCCGTCAGCGATCAGTAACCGGCGCGGTAGCCGTCATAACCCTGTTGGCCCTGCTGGCCCCTCTGCTGACATTGCTCGGGGTGCTTGCGGCACTGCTTCTCATATTCGCGCCGCTCGCGCCCCTCCTTGGCTTCCTGCTTGCGCATCTTGCGGCCGTAATTGCGGTCGGCCTCGTCCTGACTGGTCGTCGTCCAGTCGACCACCTGCCCCGCCGCCTGGAATGGTGCCTTCACCACGCTCGCCACCGTCTTGACGCAGCCTCCGGTCGCTAGCGGCAGGGTCAGGACGGCGAGTTTCAGGGCGAGGTTACGCATGGATCATATGTCTTTCAGCGGGCGCGCAAAAAAGCGTTGCGCGTATCTACCCCGATTTGCGGGAAATCGGTGAAGAAACCGTCGATGCCCTGACCCAGCGCGGCGCGAATTTCGCCCGCGACATCGCCATGCGCCTTGGGATCGGTGCCCTTCCGAAAGGCAGGCCGCACGAACTGGTTTTCCGCGCGGTAGGTCCAGGGATGGACGCGTAGCCCCGCCGCATGAGCATCGGCGACCAATGTCGTAGGCGCATCGCCGTGCCACAGCATCGCCTTGTCCGGACCTATCCCCCAGGCATAGGTCGCGACCTGCTTAAGTCCCTCGGGCGTCATCATCGCGGCATAGCTGGGTGCGGCTTTGTCCGCCGGACCGCCCTCGCCCGCGACCAGCTGGATCAGGCGGATGCCGGTCATCGTCTTCAGATGCTTCAGGTTGTTCACCTCGAACGACTGGATGAAGACGGGCGCATCCGCCGTCTTCCACCCGGCCTTGTCGAGTGCGGCGACCAGCGGCGCATCGGTGCCAATGCCGATCGAGGCGAAATAGGTCGGGTGCTTGGTTTCCGGATAGATGGAGATGGTGCGGCCCGTCTCCTTCGACCGAGCCTTGGCGAGCGCGATGATCTCCTCCAGCGTCGGGATCTGGAACTGCCCGTCATAGTCGGTCGAACGTAGTTGCGGCAGGCGTTCGCGGGCGCGCAGGGTCTTCAGCTCGGCCAGCGTGAAATCCTCGGTGAACCAGCCGGTCTCCTGCTGGCCGTCGATCGTCTTCGTCGTCTTGCGATCGGCGAATTCGGGGTGCGACGCGACATCGGTCGTGCCCGAAATCTCGTTCTCGTGCCGCGCGACGAGGTGGCCGTCCTTGGTCGGCACCAGATCGGGCTCGATCACGTCCGCGCCTTCGCGGATCGCCAGGTCATAGGCGGCCAGCGTGTGTTCGGGGCGCTCGCCGCTCGCCCCACGATGTGCGATGACGATGGGGGACGACAGCGACTTGGGGGCTTGGGCGGACATGGCCTCACCCTGCCCCATGACGACGCTCACGGCAATGAGAGTGGTTCGCAACGGGAAACGCAAGAGATTCATGGCGTTGTTTCATCCAATTCTAATCCCAAAGGGGATGCGCCCGTGCATTTCACAATCAATGGTCAATCACATGACATCGAGATCGATGTCCGAACCTCGCTACTCGACCTGTGTCGCGAGCATCTAGGGCTGACCGGCTCGAAAAAGGGTTGCGACCATGGCCAGTGCGGGGCGTGCACCATGCTGGTAAACGGGCGCCGGGTGAACAGCTGCCTAACGCTGGCGGTGATGCATCAGGATGACGAGATCACGACGATCGAGGGGCTGGGCCAGCCGGGCAATCTCCACCCCTTGCAGGATGCGTTCGTGCGGCATGACGGCTTCCAGTGCGGGTACTGCACGCCGGGCCAGATTTGTTCGGCGGTCGGCATGATGGACGAGGTGAAGAAGGGCTGGCCCAGCCATGTCACCGAGGATCTGGGCCCAGCCGAGCTGACGGTCGAGGAAATCTCCGAGCGGATGAGCGGCAATCTGTGCCGCTGCGCCGCCTATCCCAATATCGTGGATGCGATCCGCGATGTGGCGGGGCTAGGCGACTGCAATCCCAACGAAGACGTGGGTAAGGAGGTCGCGGCATGAAGCTGTTCGACTATGCCCGCGCCGACTCGGTCGCGACGGCTACCCGTGACGGGGCGGCGCCCGGCGCACGCTTCATCGCCGGGGGCACCAACCTGCTCGACCTGATGAAATTGCAGGTCGAGACGCCCGAGACGCTTATCGACATCAGCCGACTGCCGCTGACCGAGATCGAGGAGCGCGAGGATGGCGGCCTGACCATCGGCGCGCTGGTGCCCAATAGCGACCTTGCCGCCGATGCCCGCGTGATCGAGCGCTATCCCGTGCTGTCGCGCGCCTTGCTGGCCGGGGCTTCGGGGCAGTTGCGCAACAAGGCGTCGACCGGAGGCAATCTGCTCCAGCGGACCCGCTGCTATTATTTCTACGACCCCGCCACCCCCTGCAACAAGCGCGAGCCCGGCAGCGGCTGTTCGGCGATCGGCGGCGAGAACCGCATCCTGGCGATCCTCGGCACCTCGGACCAGTGCATCGCGACGCACCCCAGCGACATGGCCGTCGCCATGCGCGCACTGGAGGCGGTGATCGTCACGCAAAAGCCCGACGGCGATCGCCGCCGGATCGCGATCGGGGAGTTCTATCGCCTGCCCGGTTCGACGCCCGAGATCGAGAATGTCCTGGAGCCGGGTGAACTCATCACCCATGTCGAGCTGCCCCCTGCACCGGAGGGTCGCCAGACCTATCGCAAGGTTCGTGACCGCGCCTCCTACGCCTTTGCGCTGGTGTCGGTCGCCGGGATCATCGCGGTCGAGGGTGGCAAGATCAACTCGGCGCGGCTCGCTTTTGGCGGGCTTGGCCCGATGCCGTGGCGCGACGAGGCGGTGGAGGCCGCGCTGGTCGGGCAGGAACCGACCGACGCCGCCTTCCACGCCGCCGCCGATGCACTGCTGGCGGACGCCAGAGGCTATGGCTCGAACGACTTCAAGATTCCGCTGACGCGCCGCACGCTAATCGCGACGCTCCGTGAACTGACGCAGGAGGGCTGATCCCATGTTCGGATTCGGCAAGGACGACACGAACGCGCTGACCATGAATCAGCCGCATCCCGACAGCCTGCTCGACACCGGAGTGCAGGGGGTGATTTCCAAACCGCTCGACCGCGTGGACGGCCCGAAAAAGGTGACGGGCACCGCCACCTATGCGGCCGAATACGCCATCGAGAATGTCGCGCACGGCGTGCTGGTCAGCGCAGGCCTTGGCCATGCCAAAATCAAGGCGATCGACGCCGATGCGATGAAGGCCATGCCCGGCGTCATCGACGTCATCACCGACTACGCCACCTTCATCCGCAATTCGCAGCAGGGCGGCGAGACGAGCGCACCGACGCAAGGGGTGCGCACCATCGACTATTTCGGCGAGATCATCGCGATCGTCGTCGCCGAGAGCTTCGAGATGGCGCGCGACGCCGCGAAGCAGCTCAAGGTCGATTACGAACCGCTCGACGACGGCGCGTTCGATTATGAGGCGAACAAGGACAAGGCTGAGCCTGCCCCCGACGGCCTCATCAAGGGCTATTACGACCAGGGCGATTTCGACAAGGCGTTCGAGAATGCGCCCGTCAAGGTCGATGTGACCTATACCACGCCCAGCCAGAACTCGGCGGCGATGGAGCCCCATGCCTCGATCGCGGTCTGGGAAGACGGCGCGCTGACGCTCTACGGCGCGTACCAGATGCCGACCTCCGACGCGCAGCAACTGGCCAAGGCGCTGGGCGTGTCGCAGTCCAAGGTGCGGATCATCTCGCGCTATATCGGCGGCGGCTTCGGGTCGAAGCTGGGCATCGCGCCCGAGAGCGTCGCCGCTGCCATCGCCGCCAAGCAGCTGGGCCGCCCGGTCAAGGCCGTGATGCTGCGCCAGCAGGTGTTCGACGCCACCGTCCGCCGCTCCAATACCGAACAGCGGATGCGGCTGGGTGCCGAGGCGGGTGGTCGCATCGTCGCGCTAGGCCATGAGTCCATCACCTCCAACCTGCCCGACGAGGATTTCTTCGAGCCCGTCGGGATCGGCACCCACTTCCTCTATGGCGGTGAGAATCGGCGGATCAATCATGACGTGGTCCGGCTGAACTGGACGCTGTCGGGCTCGATGCGCGCGCCGGGCGAAGCGGTCGGCATGGTCGGCATGGAATGCGCCATGGACGAGCTGGCCGAGGCGATCGGCATGGACCCCATCGCCCTGCGCAAGGTCAACGACCCCCAGCAGGACCCGGAATTGAAGGTCCCCTATTCCTCGCGCAACCTGACCCGCTCGCTGGAGGAAGGTGCGAAGCATTTCGGCTGGGACCAGCGCCAGGCACCGGGCCAGCGGCGCGAGGGCGACTGGCTGATCGGCATGGGCGTTGCCGCCGCGTGCCGCTCGAACCAGTTGCAACAGTCCGCCGCCAAGGTCGAACTGCACCCGGACGGCAGTGCGACGGTATCCTCCGCGATGACCGATATCGGCACGGGCAGCTATACGATCATGGCGCAGATCGCCGCCGAGATATTGGGCCTGCCGGTCGAGAAGGTGACCATGTCGCTGGGCGACACCAACGATCCCCCTGCCGCCGGTTCGGGCGGGTCCTGGGGTGCGGCGTCGGCTGGTTCGGCGGTGTATCTTGCGGCGGAACGGGTGCGCGAGAAGCTGGCCAAGGCGATGGGTGTGAAGGCCGAGGAGCTGACGCTCAAGGACGGCATGGCGATCGGCGACAACCGCTCGGTGCCGCTGGCCGAACTGGTCGGCAAGGACGGCCTGTCCGCCATCGGCGAGATCAAGCCGGGCCAGCAGGAAAAGCAGTTCAATCAGGCCAGCTACGGCGCGCATTTCGCCGAGGTCGGGGTGAACGTCGTCACCGGCGAGGTGCGCGTCCGGCGGATGCTGGGCGTGTTCGCGGCGGGGCGGGTCCTTAACGCCAAGACCGCGCGCTCACAGTGTTTGGGCGGCATGACCTTCGGCATCGGCACCGCGCTGACCGAGGAGCTGATCCACGACCCGCGCACCGGCAAGCTGGTGAATCATGACCTCGCCGAATATCATGTGCCGGTGAACGCCGACGTGCCCCAACTGGAAGTCCATTTCCTCGACGAACGGGACATCCATGCCAATCCGATCCACGCCAAGGGGATCGGCGAGCTGGGCATCTCGGGCGCGGCCCCGGCGGTGGTCAACGCCATCTACAACGCCACCGGCGTGCGGGTGCGCGATATGCCGGTGACGCTCGACAAGCTGCTCGATCATCTTCCGGCGCTTTGATGAGCGACCATGACAGCGTCCTCGCCGCCGCAAGGGAATGGCGGGGCGAGCCGATGGCGATCGCGACGGTGGTGTCGACCTGGGGGTCGGCACCACGCCCGCGCGGCAGCCATATGCTGGTCCATGCCGATGGCCGGTTCGAAGGATCGGTGTCGGGCGGCTGCGTCGAGAACGACATCCTCCACACCGCCGCCGAAGTCATCGCGGGCGCGCCGTTCCAGGTGAAGCGCTACGGCGTGGCGGATGCTTCGGCCTGGGAAGTCGGCCTGCCCTGCGGCGGCGAGATCGCGGTGATGGTGCAGCCGGTGTCGGCGGACGGCTTCGACCCCGAACTCTTCGACCGGATCGCCGAGGCGCGCGAGCGGGGCCAGGCGCTGACCGTCACCACCGACCTGACCAGCGGCCATTCGGACCTGCGCCCGATCGAGACGGGGGAGGTCTTCGCCAACCGCTACGACCCGCCGCGCCGGCTGCTGATCGTCGGCGCGGTGCAGATCGCGCAGAGCCTCACGCAACTCGCCCAGACGCTCGGCATCGCAACGGTCGTCATCGACCCGCGCGCCCGCTTCCTGACCGAGGAACGCTTTCCCGGCGTCACGCTCGACGATCGCTGGCCCGACGAGGCGGTAGCCGCCTATGCGCCCGGCCCCGCGACCGCCGTGGTGACGCTGAGCCACGACACAAAAATCGACGATCCCGCGCTGGTCGCCGCGCTCGCCAGCGACACCGCCTATGTCGGCGCGCTGGGCAGTCGGCGCAGCCATGCCGCGCGGCGGGAGCGTCTGGCGGCGATGGGCGTTTCTCTCCAGGCGATCGACCGGATCGATGGCCCTGTCGGCCTCGACATCGGTGCGATCGGCCCCTCCGAGATCGCGCTGTCGATCGCGGCGGCGATGATAGGAGCCTTTCATGATCGACGCTGACAATGTGGTCCTGGTCCTGCTGGCGGCGGGACAGTCGAGCCGCTTCGGGATGGAGAACAAGCTGGAGGCCGAGTTTCTCGGCAAGCCGGTGGGCTTCCACGTCACCACCGCCCTGGAAAGCATCCCCTTTGCCGACCGGATCGTGGTGACGGACGGGTGCCAGCTCGACTTCGGCTCGCGCGGCTATCGCGTCATCCACAATGCCAACATCGCCCAGGGCATGTCCCACTCGCTGCATCTGGGCGTGCGTGAGGCGATGAAGACGTCGCCCCAGGCGATTCTGATCGCGCTGGCCGATATGCCACGCGTGACGGCGGCGCACATCTATCGGTTGTTCGACGCGTTCGAGGGCCCGGATTCAGTGGTAGTATCGAGCAATGGCGAGCATCCCACGCCGCCAGGTGTCTTCGGATCAGGCCGGTTCGAGGCGCTGCTGAAGCTGGAGGGCGACGAGGGCGGCCGCAAGCTGGTCGCGGGCGGGCGGCATGTCGTGACCGCGCCTGCCGAGCTGATCGACATCGACACGCCCGAGGATCTGGAAAAGCTGCGGCAGCTCGTCCACGCGCCCGAGCGGACGATCACTCGTGCCGTAGCGCGTCAATCGGATTGAGCGCCGCCGCCCGCCGCGCCGGGAAATAGCCGAAGACCACCCCGATCACCGCCGAGATGGCAAAGGCGATGACGTTGATCTGAAGGTCGAAGGTCCACGGCACCTGCATGACGGGCACCAGCAGCGCGATGATCGCCTGCGCCAGGATCAGGCCGATGATCCCGCCCAGGCAGGACAGCACCACCGCCTCGACCAGAAACTGCATCAGCACCTCGCGCGCGACCGCGCCGATCGCCAGGCGGATGCCGATCTCGCGCGTCCGCTCGGTGACGGATACCAGCATGATGTTCATGATCCCGATGCCGCCCACCACCAGGCTGATCGCCGCCACCGCCGCGACGATCCGGGTGAGCATCGTCGTCGTGCTGGTCAGCGTATCGCTAATCTGCTTGGTGTCGAAGATGTTGAAGTCGTCGTCCTTGCCGCCGCTGATGTTGCGCCGTTCGCGGAGCAGATCGGTGAGCGACGATTGCACCGCCGAGGTCGAATAGGCCTGATCGACACCGACCAGCATTAGGCGGATGTCGCGGCTGCCGGTGAAGCGGCGCTGCACCGCCTTGATCGGCATCAGCACCACGTCGTCCTGATCGCCGAAGCCCCCCTGCCCGCGAGTGGTCAGCACGCCGATCACGTCGCAGCTGATCGCCCCGATGCGGAAGCGCTTGCCGACCGCATCGGTGTTGCGGAACAGGTTCTGTCGCACGGTATTGCCGATGATGCACACCGCCTTGCCCGCCGCCTGCTCCGCGCCGGTCCAGTATCGCCCGGAGGCCAGCGGCCAGGGCTGAACGGTGAAATAGGCCAGCGTCGTGCCGGTCACCGTCGTCGACCAGTTGGCGCCCTCATAGATGGCGGTCGCGGTCGTCTGCGCCTGCGGCGCTACCGCCGTGACACCGGCGATCTGGTCGGCGATCGCGTCGACATCCTCAGGCTTGAAGTCGGGCGGGCGCGGGCCGCCGCCGCCGCGCCCGAAGCCCTGACCGGGGCGGACCTGCAGGATGTTGGTGCCCAGCGACGAGATCGACTGTTGCACGGCCGCCGTCGTGGCCTTGCCCAGCGTCACCATGGTCACGACCGCGCCGACGCCGATGATGATGCCCAAAGTCGTCAGGAACGAGCGCAGCACATGCCGCCGGATCGAGCGGATAGCGAGGATAAGCGTCGTGCCGAACATCAGATCACGTCCATTTCCGGCACGACGCCCGGCCGGTGCTGTGCCTCGATCCGATCGACCAGCCCGTCCTTGAAGTGGATGACGGTGCGCGCGAAGGCCGCCATGTCGGGCTCATGCGTAACCATCAGCACGGTGATGTTGCTGTCCCGATTAAGGCCGGTCAGCAATTCCATGATCTCCACCGAGCGTTCGGAATCGAGATTGCCGGTCGGCTCGTCCGCCAGAAGGACATCGGGACTGGTGACGATGGCGCGCGCGATCGCCACGCGCTGCTGCTGGCCGCCCGACAGCTCGGCGGGGGTATGGTCCCACCATTTGTCGAGGCCGACCTTCTCCAGCGCCGCCATGCCCAGGTCGCGGCGGGTCTTCTTGTCCTCGCCGCGATAGAGCAAGGGCAGCTCGACATTCTCCAGCGCGGTGGTGCGCGAAAGCAGATTGAACCCCTGGAACACGAAGCCCAGATAACGCCGCCGCAGCATCGCCCGCTGATCGCGGTCCAGCGTCTCGACATGATGGCCGCGGAACAGGAAATTGCCGCCGCTCGGCACGTCGAGACAGCCCAATATGTTCATCGTGGTCGACTTGCCAGAGCCCGAAGGCCCCATCACCGCGACGAAATCGCCCGCCGCAATGTCCAGGTCGACCCCCTTCAGCGCCTGGAACTGGGTCGCGCCCATCCCATAGGTCTTGGTAACGCCGCGAAGCTGGATGAGCGGGGCGTCAGCGGCCACCACCGCCACCCTGCTGGCCGCCGCCCTGACGCCGCTGGCCACCGCCACGCGGAGCCGCGCTCTCGCCACCCGCCAGCTGGCCGGTGATGACCTGCATGTCGGGCTTCAGGCCGCCAGACAGCACCTCGGTCATCGAGCCGTTGGTGTCGCCGGTGACGATCTGGATCGGCTGGGGCTTGCCGTCGTTCCCGCGGACATAGACGGTCTGCGTGGCGCCGCGCTGAACGGTCGCGGTACGCGCGGCGCGGTCGCGGCGCGGACGGAAGGTCAGCGATCCGGCGATGCCGCCACCGCCCTGCCCCGCGCCGTCCGACGGCTTGAAGCGCAGCGCAGCATTGGGGATCAGCAGAACGTTCTTCTTGTCCGAGGTCACGATATCGGCGGTCGCGGTCATGCCGGGGCGCAATTGCAAATCGGGGTTGGCCACCGTCAGATCGGCGGCATAGCTGACCACCTGCCCCGTGGTAGAGGTGGCGCTGGCCGTCGACGAGGTGGACGAGGTCGCCGCGCTGACCGTCAGGTTCGATCCCAGGTCGACGCGGGTGATCGTCGCCGGGAAGGTCCGCCCCGGAAAGGCGTCGACGGTGAAATCGGCCTTTTGCCCCACCTTCACCTCGCCGACATCGGCCTCGTCGATCGCGACCTCCAGCTTCATCTTGGTCAGGTCTTCGGCGATGACGAACAGCGTCGGCGTGTTGAACGACGCCGCGACCGTCTGGCCTGGATCGACCTGCCGCGCCAGCACCACGCCCGATACCGGCGAGCGGATGATCGCGCGCTGACGCTGGGTCTGCGACTGGGCCAGCTGGGCGCGGGCGGCGGTGACATTGGCCTCCGCCACGCGCAGCGCCGCGACGGCGCGCTGGGCATCGGCACGCCCCGCCTGGAGTTCGGTGGCCGAGGGTACGCGGCCGTTCGACAGCTTATAGACCTGTTCCAGTCGCGCGAGTTGCGCCTGGGATTCCGACACGGTGGCGCGTGCCTGCGCCACCTGCGCGACATTGGCGGCGAGCGTCGCCTGCGCGGCACGGATCTGGTCGTCGATCTGTTCGGGATCGATCAGCGCCAGTGCCTCGCCCGCCTTCACCCGGTCGTTCACATCGACCACGACCTTCGTCACCAGACCCGACAGCTGCGAGCCGACCGTCACCTGGTTGGTCGGCGCCAGCTTGCCGGTGGCCGAGACGGTCACGGTCAGGTCGCCGCGCGTGACCGGGGCGGTTGCGAAGCCCGCCTCCTTCGATCCGCCGAAACAGCTTTTGAGCAGCAGCGCGAGCAGCACGACGCCGACGATCACCACGCCCCACTGCACCCATTTGCGCCAGCGCGGCTGTGGCTTCACGCCCAGGAAATCGTCGAGAGTCTGGTCGGCCATCAGCGGTTGTCCGGGGTTGTGGCGAGGCGCGGCGGCGCTTCGGGGGTGGTCGTGTCGTCCCATCCGCCGCCCAGCGCGGCGAACAGCGCGACTTGCGCGGTCGCGGCGTCGGAGCGGGCCTGAACCAGCCCGTTCTGCGCGTTCAGGAACGCGGCCTCCTGTTGCGACAGGGTGGTGAAATCGGTGAGGCCCGAACGATATTGGCTGCGCGCCAGGATCGCCGAGTTGCGCGCGGCGTCGAGCTGGATGGCGAATTGCCGCTCGCGCTCTCGCGCGGTGTTGAGCGCGACGATGGCGTTCTCGACATCCTCCAGCGCCAGCAGGACCGTGCCCTGATAGGCGGCGTAGCTCTGGTCGGCGAGCGCCTGCGCATTACGAACCTGGCTGCGCAGCCGTCCGCCGTTGAAGATCGCCTGGGTCAGCCCGGCGAACAGGCTGCCGGTGATCGCATCGCCCAACGATCCGATGCTGGTCGCCGCCGTGTTGATATTCCCGGAAATGGCCAGCGCAGGATAGAGCGCGGCCTGCGCCACCCCGATCCGCGCGGTCGCGGCGGCGAGGTTACGCTCGGCCGCGCGGACATCGGGGCGACGGCGCAATATGTCGGCGGGAATGCCGGTGCCGATTATAGCGGGGCCGGTCGGGATCGGCTTGACCACCGCCAGTCGCGCCTTGACCGCGCCGGGCGCCTGGCCGGTCAGCACGCCCAGCCGCGACACGGCGGCATTATATTGCTGTTCAATCGACGGAATGGTCGCAGCGGTCTGCGCCCGCTGGCTGCGCGCCTGTTCGGCGTCGAGCGAGGAGACAAGGCCCGCCTGTACCCGGAAACCCGCAATCTCCAGATTGTCGTCCTGCAGCGTCAGGCTAGCCCGCGCATTGGCGAGCTGCGCCTGATAGGCGCGCGCCAGCATATAGTTGCGCGCCAGCTCGCTCTCGACGGTCAGCAGCGTCGCGGCATAGCTGAACCCCGCGCCCTCATAGGTCGCGCGCGTGGCCTCGACCGTGCGGCGGACTTCGCCGAACAGGCCGACCTGATAGCTGGCCGACAGGCCCACGGTGAAGCTGTTGCTGCCGCCCCCGCCGGTATCGACGACGGTGCCGTCGGGCAGCGTGAAGCTGCGCCCGCCGCCGCGCAAATTCTCGTTGCGCTGATAGCCGGTCGAACCCGAGACATTGGGAAGCAGCGAGGCGCGGCTCTGGATCAAGCTTTCGCGCGCCTGCCGCAGCCGGGCGATCGCCTGAACCACATCGGTATTGGCGACCACCGCCTGTTCGACAAGCTCGGCGAGCAGCGGATCGTCGAACGACCGCCACCAATGGCTCAGGTCCTGCGCCTGCGCCGTGGCGGCGGGCACCGACCAAGCGTCGGGCACCCCCAGCGCCTGCGGAGCGGCGGGACGATAATCGGGACCGACCGTACAGGCGGACAGAGCCGTCAGGGCCAGAAGAAGGACGCGAGTGCGAGGCTTCATGGGGCGGGAACGTGCCGTGCCGTTACGGCCCCGTCCAGTGTGTTTCTGTCGCAAATTGTGACGGATGCGGCATATTTCCGTCATCCGGCAGCACACGTTTCGGGAGGGCGAAAGTTCCGCTTCGACCCAAAAATCCTCCCCGGCACGGGGAGGTGGCAGGGCGCAAGCCCTGACGGAGGGGGGCTTCCATAAAGGTCATCCCTTGCGGCAATCCCCCTCCACCAGCTTCGCTGGTCCCCCTCCCCGCAAGCGGGGAGGATTGACGCTTACCGCCCCACCCAGTCGGCAACCTGCTGGGCGACTTGGTTCGCCGCTTGGTTCAGCGCCGGACCGACGCTCGTCGCGTCGATCTTGCCGACCGGCACCCGCGCCTCGAAGCGGCGCTTTTCGATATTGGTCTGGCCGTCGCGTTGCAGCGTGGCGTCATACACTACCACCGCATCACGCCGGGTCGCGTCCATGCCGAACTGGCGCAGCTCACCACCTAGCCGCGCACCCGGATCGCCGACTGAATCGCGCGACGACAGGACGACGCGGCCGACCCTTGCGGTCAACGTGTCGGCCATCAGCCGCGCGAACAACCGCGAAGGCGGCTCGGCCCATTGCGCATCCTTCACATAGGCGATGCTGGTCGCATTCTCCTGCACCGGCACGCGCGCGGTCGCCAGTTCCTGCGGCGAGGACGGCACCTGGATGGTGATCGACTTGGCCGGCCCGGAATCCTGCGTCTGCCCCACGCTCGGTGCCGACTGCGCCTGGAGCGTCAGCAGCGAGGGCGGCGGCTTGGCGCCGAAGCTGATGCAGCCGGCGAGCGGAAGCGATGCGAGCATCACGATCAGCGGAGTCTTCATGACGGTCCTCATCGGCATCCTCACTTGCCCTTATAGTCCGGCAGCTTCTGCTGCCCGATCAGCGACCCTGCGCCCTGCTGGTCGACCTTTTCGGCGACCGCCGACAGCGACTGGGTCATGACCCGCAGGTCCTTCACCAGACGATCCACCTCCGGCACGGTCTGCTTCGAGAAGGTCTGCAGGCCCGGCCGCGCATCGCCGATCGCGGCGTTCAGCGTGTCGGCGCTCTTCTGTGCCGAGGCGATGGTGCGGTTCAGATTGGCGATGGTTGGCTTCACATCCTCGGCCAATATGCCGTTGGTGGTCGCCGCCAGCTGGCCGATGGACTGCGCCGCGTCACCCGCCTGCTGGATCGCCACGCGGGTCTGGGCCAGCGTCGCGGCGATCTCCGGCCCGCGATCGGCGAGCGCATCGGTCAGGCGGTTGGTGTTGTCCAAAATGCCCGCGATCGACGCCTGGTTGCGATCCGACAACAGGCCGGTCAGCCGCTCGGTCAGCGTCGACAGCCGCTCCAGCAGCTGCGGCGCGGAGTTCAGGATCGCGCCGATACCACCCTGCTTGGTCGGGATGACCGGCACGCCGTACGGGCAGACGGTCTTGTTCTCCGGCACCGGGCAGGTGATCGGCGGCGCCCCCTTGCGGGCACCGTCCAGCGAGATGGTGCTGGTGCCGGTGAAGCTGGCCGAAATCGACGCGGTCGTACCCTGCAGGATCGGCGTCTGTTCGTTGACCGAGACGCGGACCCGCACGAATTGCGGATCGGGACGCCACAGCGCGATTTCCTTCACCTGGCCCGAGGGCACGCCCGAATAGGTGACCGCCGACCCCTTAGCCAGGCCGTCCACCGACTGGCGGAAGAAAATGTCATATTCCTTCTCCGACGTGCCGCCCAAACGGGCGATCCAGACGGTGAAGATGGCCAGCACTGCGAGCAGGATCAGCACGACAGAGCCGACAAGGACGTGGTTCGAACGGGTTTCCATCAGCGTGTCCCTGCTTCGCCTCTCGCATGGGCATCGGCCGCATTACCCTGGGACCGCTGTCCCGTGGCATGGGCGTCGACTTCGGTGGGGTGGCGCGCGGCGTCGGCCTCGGCCGAACGGGGGCGGATGTCCGCCACCTCGTCCTTGGCGGCAACGGCGGCACGGCCGCGCGGCCCCTTGAAATATTCCTCGATCCACGGATGGTCGAGCGCGATCAGCTCGTCGATCGTACCGACGGCGATCACCTTCTTGTCGGCCAGCACCGCCACCCGGTCGCAGATCGCGTAGAGCGTATCGAGATCATGGGTGATGAGGAAGACGGTCAGCCCCAGCGTCTTCTGGAGCGACGCGATCAGCTGGTCGAACGCCGCCGCGCCGATCGGGTCGAGACCCGCCGTCGGCTCGTCGAGAAACAAGAGTTCGGGGTCGAGCGCCAGCGCACGCGCCAGCCCTGCCCGCTTCTTCATACCGCCCGACAGCTCGGCCGGATATTTCGGCCCGGCGTCGGCGGGCAGGCCAGTCATCACGACCTTGTAGGACGCCATCTCGTCCATCAGCGCCGGGGGCAGGTCGCGGTAGAACTCGCGAAGCGGCACCGCGACATTTTCGGCCACGGTCAGTGTCGAGAACAGCGCGCCGCCCTGGAACAGCACGCCCCAGCGCTTGCGCACGTCAACCGCCTCGGTCGCCTCGCGGCCGATGGTCGGCTCGCCGAACACGGTGATCTCGCCCGCATCGGGAGTCTGGAGGCCGATGATCGTGCGCATCAGCACCGACTTGCCGGTGCCCGACCCGCCGACCACGCCCAGGATTTCGCCCTTGCGCACGTCGAGATCGAGGCCATCATGGATGACCTGCTCGCCGAAGCTGTTGCGCAGGCCCCGGACCTGGATCAGATGTTCGTCCTGCTCGGCCATCAATCCCATCCGATCCAGGTGAAGAAGACCGCGAAAAAGGCGTCGAGCACGATCACCAGGAAGATCGCCTGCACCACCGCGGCGGTGGTGCGCAGGCCGACCTGCTCGGCATCCGACTTGACCTGCATGCCCTGGAAACAGCCCGCGATCGCGATGATCGCGCCGAACACCGGGGCCTTGATCAGGCCGACATAGAGGTCGGTGATCGGCACCACTTCGCGGATGCGCGCGATGAAGGTGACGGGCGGAATGCCCAGCGACACCGCCGCCAGGAAACAGCCGCCGATCATCGCGATCAACGACGAATAGAAACCGAGCAGCGGCATCAGCGTGACCGCCGCGATGGTGCGCGGCACGACCAGCGCCTCCATCGGCGACACGCCGATGACGCGCATCGCGTCGATTTCTTCCGTGAGCTTCATCGTGCCGAGCTGCGCGGCAAAGGCCGAGCCGGAACGCCCGGCGACCATGATCGCGGTCATCAGCACGCCGAGTTCGCGCAGGGTCAGGCGGCCGACCAGGTTGATGGTGAACACCTCCGCGCCGAACTGGCGAAGCTGCACCGCGCCCTGCTGCGCGATGACGATGCCGATCAGGAAGCTCATCAGGCCAATGATCGCCAGCGCCGAGACGCCGACCGTCTCGAACTCATGCACCACCGCATTGAAGCGGAAGCGGCGCGGATGGCGGATCACCGCCAGCCCGGCGAGCACCGTCGCGCCCATGAAGCCGAGCAGACCGTACAGCGTCTGGAAGGCAGCGACCACCGCATCGCCGACCTCGCCCGCCACGCGCGCGAAGGGGCTGATCGGCTTGGGGCGCATCGCGACCGGCTGATCTGCCTCGGTCACCTTGGTGAACAGATGGCGCTGGTCGTCGTCCAGACCGTCGATGGCGGCATCGTTGCGCGCGGCGAAGCGGTGGATCAGCCAGGCACCGACCGTATCGATCCGGTCCACCTGCGACAGGTCGACCCGGCGCACCGCCGCATCCTCGCGATCCAGCCGCTCGGGGAGGTTGCCCAACGTCGCCAGCGACAGGCTGCCGGTGAAACGCAAGGCTCCTCCGTCGGCCGGGTCATGTTGATAATCGGCCTTGGCGTTCATCAACTGCCTCTTTGCGGGAAAGCGGGGGCATCGACAAGGCGCTTCGTTCCCGCGACGAATCGACCGGCGGCTTTAATTATACGAGCGCGTGACGTTTTCATAGCAGGCGATCCAGCAGATGCAGGATCAGGCCGACGCTGCCGCCCACCAATGTCCCGTTGATGCGGATATATTGCAGGTCGCGGCCGACCGCATTTTCCAGCCGCGAAGTGACGGTGTCGGCATCCCAGCCGCGCACCGTCTCCGACACCAGCTGGACGATGCCGTCGCCATAGTCCGCCGCGATGCCCGCGATCGCGCGGCGGACGAAGCGGTTGATCGTCGCCGCCAGCCGGGGATTGTCCTGCAACGTCTGGCCCAGCTGACGTATCGCATCGCCCAGCCGCCCGGCCGTTACCGCCTGCGGATCGCGCGCCATGCGCAGCAAGGCCTCGCGCGCCTGCTCCCACAAGCCGTCGAGCCAGCGCTGCATCGCCGGATTGGCGATCAACTCGGCCTTCATCGCCTCCACCTTGGCGCGCATGTCGGGATCATATTGCAGGTCCCAGGCGAGGCGATCGAGGCCCTCCTCGATTTTCTGGCGCAGCGGATGGTCGCGATCCTCGGCAACGTCATGGAGCAACTTGTGCAGCCCGTCGATCAGCTTGTCGGCCAGCGTCTCGTCCAGCCCCGTCCAGCGTAGGATTGCGCCCGCCCGCTCATGCACCATGGCGCGCACGATCGCTTCGTTGGCGTCGAGCGCCGACGCGGCCCAGCGCAGCACGGAATCGAGCAAGGGCAGATGCCGCCCCTCGGCGATGCTGGCCTTCAGCAACTGGCCCAGGATCGGCGCGACTTCGGTGGCGCGCAGTCGCGACCCGATCCCCGCCTTGACCATGCCGCCCAGCCGCTGCGGGTCGAAGGCGGTCAGCATCTCGGCAAACAGGCGCGACGCCCCGCGCCGGATGCGCCCGCCCTCCTGCGGCGGCTGCGCCAGCCAGCGCCCGGCCGCGCCCGCGACGTCGAGCCGCACCATGCGGCGTGCTACGACGCGCGGGATCAAGAAATTGGTTCGCAGGAAATTGGCGAGCGTGTCGCCGATCCGGTCCTTGTTGCGCGGCACGATCGCGGTGTGCGGGATCGGCAGGCCAAGCGGATGGCGGAACAGCGCGGTGACGGCAAACCAATCGGCCAGCCCGCCGACCATCGCCGCCTCGGCAAAAGCGCGGACATAGCCCCAAGCGGGATGCACCGGCTGCAGGGCGCGCGACACCAGATACAGCGCCGCCATGCCGACCAACAGCCCCGTGGCCACGACCCGCATCTTCCGCAGGGCGGCTGGAACGGTCTGGCTACCCCCCGATCGCATTGCGAGTTCCATCACCTACGACAATTCGCGAAGGGCGGCTTTGTTCAAGAGGAATCTTTCCCGAGCGTAACGAAAGCGGGGCCAAGGCAATCCTCCCCGGCACGGGGAGGTGGCAGGCCGAAGGCCTGACGGAGGGGGGCTTCCACGCAGGGTGTCCTTTGTGGCGATCCCCCTCCACCATGCTGCGCATGGTTCCCCTCCCCGTACCGGGGAGGATCATTTCACTCCGCCGGGTCGTAGCCCAGCTTGCCCGTCGCGGGCGGCAGCGCGGGGCCACCCGTTGGCCCCTCGATCACCGGCCCGCTGCCCAGCTCGTCGCCGGGCTTGTAGGTCAACAGGCGTCGGCCCAGGCGCGGGCCGATCCAGCGCTCGACACCCACCGCCAGGCTGAACGCGGCCGGGACGATCAGCAGGGTCAGCACCGTCGACAAAGCGAGGCCGCCGATCACCGTCACGCCCATCGGGCTGCGCCACGATCCGTCACCGCCCAGCGACAGCGCGGTCGGGATCATGCCCGCGACCATCGCGACCGTGGTCATCACGATCGGCTGGGCGCGCTTGTGGCCCGCATCCAGCACCGCCTCATGGATCGGCACGCCCTTGGCGATCTCCTCCAGTGCGAAGTCGATCAGCAGGATCGAGTTCTTGGCGACGATGCCGAGCAGCATCAGCAACCCGATATAGACCGGCAGCGACAGCGGATTGCCGCTGAAATACAGCGCCAGCAACCCGCCCAGCGGTGCGAGCAACAGGGAGGCCATGTTGACGAAGGGCGGCAGGAAGCGGCGATAGAGCAGCACCAGCACCGCGAAGACCAGGAACACCGCCGAGATGATGGCGGTGAAGAAGTTGGCCATCATCTCCGCCTGCATCTTGGCTTGGCCCAACACCATCTCGCCGACCCCCATGGGCATGTTCTTCATGATCGGCAGGTCGTGGACCTTCTTCATCGCGTCGCCGCTGATCAGGCCCTTGGCGAGATCCGCGCCGACCGTCACCTGACGCCGCTGGTTCACGCGGTCGATCTGGGTCGGCCCTGCGCCCAGGCCGATATCGGCGACGACGCTCAAGGGCACCGAGCCGCCGGTCTGGGTCTGCACCGGCAGGTTCTGGATAGTCGACAGGCGCGCGCGAGCATTCTGGTCCAGCGCGACGCGGATCGGCACCTGACGATCGGACAGCGAGAAGCGGGCCGAATTCTGGTCGATATCGCCCAGCGTCGCGATACGGATCGCGCTCGACAGCGCCTGCGTCGTCACGCCCAGATTGGCCGCGAGGTCGAGGCGTGGGCGAATGACGATTTCCGGCCGGTCGACATTGCCGACGATGCGCGGCGCGACGAGGCCGGGGATGGTCCCCATCTGCTCGACGATCTTGTTCGCCGTATCGCGCAGCACCGCAGGATCGTCGCCGCCCAGCGTGATGGTCAGATCGCGCCCGCTCGAGCCCCAGCCGAATTGCGACTGGAACGACACGCGCGCATCGGGGATCGCGGCCAGTTCGGGCGCCAGCGAACGTTCGAAGTCGGTGCTCTTCATCGAGCGATCCTCCTTCAACGTCGCAACCACGCGGCCATTGCCGACATTGGTGCGGGCATAGACCGACTCCACGTCGGGCTGCTTGCTCAGGAACGCCGCCACCTTCTTCACCACCGCATCGGTCTGGGCCAGAGTGGTGCCAGGAACCATGTCGATCTTGGCGACCGCCCGGTCATTGTCCTGCGGCGGCTGGAAGGTCTTGGGGATGATGGCGAACATCGCGATGGTCAGCATGAAGGCGCCGACGCCGATGCCGATGACCCACAGGCGATGGTCGCGGAACCGACCAAGCACGCGCCGGATGCCCCTGCGCCGCAAGCCGTCGGTCGGCCGGTCATAGCGCAGCGACCAGCGCAGCGTCGCCATATAGGCGTCCATCAACTTGCCTTCGCCGTGGCTGGCGTGACCGGCCGACTTCAGGAAATAGGCCGCGATCATCGGCGTGATCATGCGCGCCACCGCCAGGCTCATCAGGACCGAGACGACGACGGTCAGGCCGAAATTCTTGAAATACTGACCCGGTACGCCGGGCATCAGCGCGACGGGCAGGAACACTGCGACGATCGCCATGGTCGTCGCCAGCACCGCCAGACCGATCTCGTCCGCCGCGTCGATCGACGCCTGATAGGCGGATTTGCCCATGCGCATGTGGCGCACGATATTCTCGATCTCCACGATCGCATCGTCGACCAGCACACCCGCCACCAGGCTGAGCGCGAGCAGCGTCATCTGGTTCAGCGTGAAGCCCAGCAGGTCCATGAACCAGAAGGCCGGGATCGCCGACAGCGGGATGGCCAGCGCCGAGATGACGGTCGCCCGCCAGTCGCGCAAAAACAGGAAGACGACGATGACGGCCAGCACCGCGCCCTCGATCATCGCGTGGATGGCGCTTTCATATTGCGCCTCGGTATATTTCACGCTGTTCGAGCGGAGGACGAACTTGACCTCCGGGTTGCGCTTTTCCAGCGCCTTCAGCTTCTCGACCGCGCCATTATAGACGCTGACGTCCGACGCACCCTTGGCGCGCTGGAAGTCGAAGCTGATGACCTGCCGCCCGTCGACCGCCGCCTGCGAGCGTTGCTCGGCATAGAGGTCGCGGACGGTGGCGATGTCGGCCAGCCGCACGGTACGGCCACCGCGCACGTTGATCTGGGTCTGGCCCAGATCATAGGCGTTGCGCGCATTGCCCAGCACGCGGACCGCCTGTTCGGTGCCTGCAATCTCGGCGCGGCCACCGGCGGCGTTCAGGTTGGTCATGCGCAGCTGCGCGTTGACCTCGCTGGCGGTCAGCCCCTGCGCCTGGAGCTTCAGCGGATCGAGGATGACGCGGATTTCGCGCGTCACGCCGCCGTTGCGGATGACCTTGGACAGGCCGGGAACCGACAACAGCTCCTTGGTGACGTTGTTGTCGATATACCAGCTGAGCTGTTCGGGCGTCATGTTGGACGCGACCGCCGAATAGCTGGCGAGGTCGTTGTCGGTCGAGTCGACGCGGATCACCTGCGGCTCGAGAATGCCGTCGGGCAGCATCGAGCGGATCTGGGTGATCGCATCGCGCGCATCGCTGACCGCGCGGTCGATCGGCGTGCCGATGTCGAGCTGGACCAGCGTCTGCGACTGCCCCTCGGTCACGGTCGAGGTGATCTGGTCGACGCCCTGGAGGTTCCTGAGCGCCGCCTCGACCCGCTGGGTGACCTGCGTCTCCAGCTCGGTCGGTGCCGCACCCGGCTGGCTGACGACGACGACGACGATCGGGAAATCGATATCGGGGTCGTTGTTGACGTCCATCCGCATGAAGCTGACGATCCCCGCCAGCGTCAGCGCGACGAACAGGACGATCGGTGGAACGGGGTTCCGGATCGCCCATGCCGAGATGTTGCGGAAACTCATGTTACTTGGCCTCCTGGCCGCCAAGGATCGGGCGGACCAGCTGCCCGGCCGCCAGGAAGCCACCCGCCGACCGCACCACCCGCTCGTCACCCTTCAGACCCGAGGCGATGGTCACGCCATCGTCCGACACCTGACCGATCTTGACGTCACGGCGCGCGACCTTGTTGTCGGCTCCGACGATATACACGAAACTGCCCTTGTCGTCGCTCTGGATCGCCGAGTCCGGCAGGACCGGGGCATGGCCCGCACCGCCGCGGATCGTCGCCGCGGCGAAACCGCCGGGACGCAGCGCCGGGTCATAGGACAAAGCGACGCGCGCGACACCCTGACGCGTCTGCGGGTCGATGACGGGCGAGACCTGCCATACTTCGCCCTTGAAGCTCTTGTCGCCGCCGACCGGGGTCACGGTCGCGGGCGCGCCGACCGACAGGCCGACCAGATCGGCTTCGGCCAGCTGCGCGCGCAGCTCCATCTGCCCGCCCATCGCCATGCGGAAAAGCACACCCGAGCCCGAGCTGACGATCTGGCCTGGCTCGGCGGCGCGGGTCAGGATCAGACCCTCGGCGGGCGCGCGGATGTCGAGACGGCCGTTGCGCGCGAGCGCTTCCTTATAGGATGCCTGTGCCTGACGGACGCGGGCGGCGGCGGCGTCGCGGGTCGCGGCACGACGCTGGAGGTCCGCCTTGGAAATGAAGCCGCGATCGACGAGCTGCTGCGCACGGTCGAGTTCGGCCTGCGCGATCTGTTGGTCGGACCGGGCGACCGCGATCTGCGCGTCGAGTGCCGAGGCGGTCTGGGTCTGGACCGAGCGGTCGACCGTCGCCAGCACCTGTCCGGCGCGGACCCACTGGCCCGGCTCTACCAGGACGCGGGTGATCATACCCCCCTCGCCCGCGACGCCGACAGGCATTTCACGGCGTGCGGCCAGCGTGCCGGTGGCCGAGATCACGCGGCTGACCGCCTGCTGGCCGGGGACGACGACGGTGATGTTGGGCACCTGCGTTCCCGCGCCCGCCCCCGCGGCCGCCTCGTGCTTCTTGGGCGCGAACAGCAACCAGCCCGCCAGCACCAGCACGACTACCGCCGCGACGATCCAGACCCAGCGCCTGCGCGGTGCGGACACCGGCCCCTCCAGCTTTACCTGCTGGCCGCCACCGATCGCCCCCGTCTCGTAATTCATGTTCGTCATCGATCCCCGAACCGCATCCATCGTGCGCACATTGCCATGCAGGATGCGCCCATCGCCGCTGTGTTATAGAAATATAGCACACCGCTCAAGTGTCTTTTGTTAAGCGGGAATTGCGGCGGCTCCAAGATCGTTGCGATGCGTTCATGATCCGTTTTGCCGCGAGGCTTCAAAGCCTTGCCCCATCATCACAAAGGGAGATGTCGATGAACAAGATACTGCTCATGGCCGCACTGGCCCCCGCCGCACTGGCGCCGGTGACGGCGTTCGCCCAGACCGCGCCCGCCACCACGGTTGAGCCGCTGGTGCCCGCCGCCGGGGCGGTGCTGGACGTGTCGGCCGAGGGGCGCACGACGCGCGTGCCCGACCTGGCGACGATTCGGGCGGGCGTGGTCAGCCAGGGCGCGACCGCTGCCGCCGCGCTGTCGGACAATGCGCAGCGCATGGCGCGGGTGCTCGCCGCCGTGAAGCGCGCCGGGATCGCCGACCGCGACATCCAGACCGCGACCGTGCAGCTCCAGCCGCAATATCGCTATGGCGAGAATGTCCCGCCGGCGATCACCGGCTATCAGGCGACCAACACGATCAGTGTCCGTTTCCGCGATGTCGCTAAGTCGGGCAGCGTGCTCGACGCGCTGGTCGCACAGGGGGCCAACCAGATCGACGGCCCCAACCTCTCCATCGACAAGCCCGATGCCGCGCTGGACGAAGCGCGCACCGACGCGATCCAGCGCGCACGGGCGCGGGCCGAGCTTTATGCCAAGGCGGCGGGTTTGCGGGTCGCGCGGATCGTGTCGATCACCGAGAATGGCGCGGATGCGGGTGGCCCCCAGCCACCGATGATGCTCCGCGTGCAGGCGATGCGCTCCGACGCGATGGAAAAGACCAGCATTGCGCCGGGCGAGCGCGACGTGACCGTCAACGTCTCGGTCCGTTTCCTGCTGAACTGAACGTCACCGCCCCCATCGCCGATCGACATGGGGGCGGCTTTTTCGGCGGGACGACGACGCCCACACCATACCCGAAACACGAACGCACGAAAAAGGGCCGCCCGGTCATCCCGGACGGCCCTTTCGTCTCAACGAGCAAGTGCGTCGATTAACGCACCCGACCGCGACGAACCAGGTTCACGATCGCGAGGAGGACGACAGCGCCCAGCAGCGAAACGAGGAACGAGGTCAGCGTCAGACCGGCATTGTTGATCGAACCGCCTGCGAAGATCAGGCCGCCGATGAACGCGCCGACGACACCGACGACGATGTTCAGGAAGATGCCCTGCTGGGCATCGGTACGCATGATGATGCTGGCCAGCCAGCCAATGACACCACCGACGATAAGCCACAGGATAATACCCATTGTCTTTCCCTCCGTTGGGCCCGCGAGCGGGACACGGGGAAAAGACGTGCGAATGTGGCTATTGTTCCGTGACCGTACCGGCAATTCGACGAAGCGTTTTCAGAATGTCAACAATGCGATCGTTTTTATACGAAGGGCTATGGGGCCTCAGTATTTCTGCTGGCGCTCGTAGAGCGAGCGATAATGCTGGATGCGGGTGACGCGCAGGCCCGGCATCCCCGAACGGTCGATCGCACGCTGCCACCCCGCGAATTCCTCCACGGTCAGGCCATAGCGCAGGCAGACCTCGTCGACCGAAAGCAGCCCGCCATTGACGGCCGCAACCACCTCCGCCTTGCGACGGACGACCCAGCGCGTCGTGCTGGGCGGCGGCAGGGTTTCGAGCGTCAGCGGTTCGCCGAGCGGCCCGATTACCTTGGCAGGGCGGATCTTCTGGTTCTCGATCATCATCAAACCTCGTCGGGGCTCCCTACCCCATGTCGTCTGTAGGGCCGCTCTACCATGTGCCCTTGAACATCGCCTAAAATCGAAAGGTTAACGGATCATTCATTCCTGCTCCACGCCATCAGCGCCCGCGCCATCGGCCCGTTGAACGCCCCGTCCAGCGGGGCGAACAGCATCGGATCGGGCGAGACACGGGCAAAACCGGCCTGAACCACCGCGGTCGGACTGGCCGCCTGCCGCGCGGTCGCACCGACCATCAGCACGGCCAGGTCCGGCGGCAGCACCGTCAGTTCGGTATCCCGATCGAAACGGTTGAAACTCAGATCCAAAAGCGCGGTCCAATCCCGGTGGGTGAGCGACCTTCTTATCGGCGGGATATGAAAGCCGGGTAAAGGCCGGAAAGCATTCTGGCTTTTTTAACCGAGCCATGCGGCTTTCCGCCTCTCATGCGCCGACGAAGACACGGCAATTTCCGCCTTTTTGCAAGACGCCCGCGAAAGGCGTATGGAGGTCGGCATGGAGCAGATGGTGGATTTTCAGCTTGGGGGCGATCCCCGAGCCAAGCGGATCGTGGTCGCGATGTCGGGCGGCGTCGACAGCTCGGTCGTGGCCGCGCTTGCCCATGCCACGGGGGCCGAGACGATCGGCGTCACCCTGCAACTCTATGACCATGGCGAGGCGGTGGGCCGCGCGGGCGCGTGCTGCGCGGGCCGCGACATCCGCGACGCGCGCGCCGTGTGCGATCGCCTCGGCATCGCGCATTACGTCTTCGACCATGAGGACAGTTTCCGGACGCAGGTGGTCGATCGCTTCGCCGATGAATATCTGGCCGGACGCACCCCAATCCCCTGCGTCCAGTGCAATATGGGGCCGAAATTCACCGATTTGCTTAAGCTCGCGCGCGACCTGGGCGCCGACTGTCTGGCGACGGGCCATTATGTCCGTCGGGTCGAGGGCATGAACGGCGCGGAGCTGCATCGCGGTGCCGATCCGGCACGCGACCAGAGCTATTTCCTGTTCGCCACCACGCAGGGCCAGCTCGACTTCCTCCGCTTCCCGCTCGGCGCGCTGCCGAAGTCGCGGGTGCGCGAGATCGCGGCCGAACTGGGTCTGGGCGTTGCGGCCAAGCCCGACAGCCAGGACATCTGCTTCGTCCCCGATGGCGACTATGCGGGCCTCGTCAAAAAATTGCGTCCGGAAGCGGATACGCGCGGCGATATCGTCGATCTGTCGGGCGAGAAGCTCGGCGAGCATCGCGGCCTGATCCATTATACGGTCGGTCAGCGGCGCGGGCTGGAGATCGGCGGCAGCCCGGAGCCGCTCTATGTCGTGCGGCTGGAGCCAGACACCAAACGCGTCGTCGTCGGCCCGCGCATCGCACTGGCGGTGGAGGCGGCGCGGCTGACGGGCATGAACATCCTCGGCCCGCTGGACGGCCCGCTCTTCGCCAAGGTGCGCTCGATGGCCAAGCCGGTGCCTGCCCGCATGGTCGGCGACCGGCTGGTCTTCGATGCGCCCGAATATGGCGTGTCGCCCGGCCAGGCGGCGGTGCTCTATGACGGCGACCGGGTGCTGGGCGGCGGCTGGATCGCCGAGACCGAGGCGGCACGCATCGCCGCCTGAGGCGTTGATCCGGGCATGACCGCCCTGACCATCGAAGAGCTGCGCCGCCAGATGGAAGCCGCCGCCGAACGCCTCGACTTCGAGGAGGCGCGGGCTTTACGCGACCGCATCAACCTGATGCGCGGCGGCGCGGAGGACGCGGGCGTCGACACCAGCGGCCTGACCCGCCAGCAACCGGGCGCCATGGGCCTGGGCACCAGCCAGTCGCGCCCCGAACGCCCCGAAGGCTGGGTGCCGCCGAAGAAGCCCGATCCGATGACCAAGGGGCGTGGGCGGCGGCAGGGTTAGGGCTTCCCATCAGCCATAACTACTACCCGAACACCGAAAACATCGGCACATGCTCGCGCCGATATTCCCGATCAAAGGCCGTTTCAGGATTTACGCACCACATTTGTGGCGCGCAGCTCGGCATATTCATAGTCCAAATCGGCGGCCAATGCCTCTCGCGCCGTATGGATCAAATCCTGTCCCGTATAATTGGCCGGCAGCAAGACAACGGCGTGTGCCTTGTCGCCCTTTCCATCAGTGATCGGCGATACGGGCAGCGCCGGCGTACGCGATTGCTGGAGCTTGGCGAAACGGCGAACGCCGTCTACCGGACCCGACACCGTCAGCCTCCGGCTTGTAACGCTCGTTGAAGCCAAGACTTTTTCGTCGCGGTTACAACCGGCCAGGCCAAATGCTACCAAACACAGTGACATTATAATGACTTGGCGCATATAGCTTCCCCAGCAAATCAACTACTCGCAGTATGACGAAACACCTTCGAAACGACAATAGAGAACCTGCTTAAAACAAACCTCTATTATCAATTATTTAAATTGCCGACGATATCCGGCGTACTAGCACATCGTTTGTCCTACAGCACCGTCCCCGCCAAGTATCCGATCACCGCCACCTTGGCGAGCGCGCCCCATATCCACATACGTACACCGCCGCGCCGCTTGCTCGCCCCGCCCGTGCGTGTGACAGATGGCGGTCAGTTCCGCTTCGTCGGCGACCGGATCGGCGGTGAGTTCGTCGCGTTCGTGTGCCACGTCCGCCACCTCCAGATCAGTCTGCGAACGGACCGCAATATGTTCGCCCGCCGCCATCGAAAAGGCACCCGCGACCAACCCTGCCAGTCCGGCGATCAGGATGCCGGACGATCCGCGCCGCTGGCTGTGACGCCGACCACCAGGTTCGCGGTCGACAACAGACCGTCATTGGCGCCCTGCACTGCCGCGCGCAGCCAGCCCGTGTGGCCGATCAGGTGGCAGTCGCGATGAAACCCCTCACCCCCGCACCGCGAACGCCCCGCGATATTCCAGCTTCACCGCCCCGATGACCGCCCGCGTTACCGGCAGCGTCACCTCATACGCCCCCTCGGCGTAGGAGCCCGCGACATAGGGATCGGCGATCAGCCCGATCCGGTCGATCGCGCGGCCATTGGTCGAACCGAGCAGCAATGTCAGGTCCTTGACCGGCGGACAGGCGTTCATCGACGATACCTCGCCCTGATTGCGCTTCAACTGCTCGGCCTTGAGCCTGGCGCAATAGTCGGTGCGGATCGCCGTCTGGAGCGCGGGCAGCGACGTGAACACCGCCTTGGGGTCCAGCCGCCGCCCCGCCGCCTTGTCCCATACCAGCCCATAGGAAGCAGGCGAGCCGTGCGCGCCGCCGGTGAAGTTATAGCTGTTACCCGACAGGCTCAGGAAGCGCGGCGTGTCGGTGACGACCTTCCATGTCTTGTCGAAGGAATAGCGGTTATAGGGAAAGCCCGATTGCCGGGCATCGCGACGTGCGGCGGCACCGTCGTGCGCGGTCTTCGCCTGGATGCGTCCGCGCTCGGCATCGAGCCATGACTTCAGTCCCGCGATGCGCCCAGCGGCGGCGGGATAGGCGTAGCTGAATTCATAGTCGGCAGTCTTCGCCTCGCGCGTCACGACCTGCGCCATCGCCGGACCGGCAGCACCGAGCAAAGCCAGTGCGATCATCACCTTACACATCATCCGTCTCCCCTCGACGCCGCCAATCTGGATCAGACGGGCTGTACGGACGATGACTGGCGGAGTTCCGCTTGCCCGACCGTCGATGCGAACATATATCGAACACATGGCGCAACTCGATACCCGTGAGAAGCTGGCGATCCTGGCGGATGCCGCCAAATATGACGCTTCCTGCGCGTCGTCGGGCACGTCGAAACGTAACAGCCGCGACGGCAAGGGGATCGGCTCGACCGAGGGCATGGGAATCTGCCACGCCTATGCACCCGATGGCCGCTGTATCTCGCTGTTGAAGATCCTGCTGACCAACAGCTGCATCTTCGACTGCCATTACTGCATCAATCGCAAGTCCTCGAACGTCCGCCGCGCGCGCTTCACCGCGCAGGAGGTGGTGAACCTGACGCTGGCCTTCTATCGGCGCAATTATATCGAGGGGCTGTTCCTTTCTTCGGGCATCATCAAGTCGTCCAACTATACGATGGAGCAGATCGTCGAGGTCGCGCGGTCCCTGCGCGAGGATCATGGCTTTCGCGGCTATATCCATCTGAAGACGATCCCCGATGCCGATCCCGAGCTGGTGCGGCTGGCCGGGGTGCATGCCGACCGCGTGTCGATCAATGTCGAGCTACCCACGGAGGGCGGTCTCCGCCGCCTCGCGCCCGAAAAGGATGCGGGCCGGATCGAAGGCGCGATGGCTGATGTGAAGACCGCGATCGAGGATCGCACCGATGCGGCGAAGAAGTACAAGTCCGCGCCCGGCTTCGCGCCCGCCGGCCAGTCGACCCAGATGATCGTCGGCGCGGATGCCGCGACCGACCGCGATATCGTCGGTCGTGCCGCAACCCTGTACGACCGCTTCCGCCTGCGTCGCGTCTATTATTCGGCGTTCAGCCCGATCCCCGACGCCTCGGCCGTGCTGCCGCTGCAACGGCCACCGCTGATGCGCGAGCATCGGCTGTATCAGTCCGACTGGCTGATGCGCTTCTACGACTATCGCCCCAATGAAGTGGCGGCGGCCGCGGACGAAGCGACGGGGATGCTGCCGCTCGACATCGATCCCAAGCTCGCCTGGGCTTTGAAATTCCGCCAGAATTTTCCGGTCGATGTGAACCGCGCCCCGCGTGAAATGCTGTTGCGCGTTCCCGGCCTGGGCGTGAAGGCGGTGGACCGGATCATCGCCACCCGCAAATGGCGCAAGCTGAGGCTGGAGGATGTCGGGCGGCTGACCGTCTCGATCACCAAGCTGCGCCCCTTCCTGATCGCGGAGGACTGGCGCCCGGTGGCGCTGGCCGAGCGGGCGGACCTGAAACCGTTGATCAAGCCTAGCGCCAAGCAGCTTGAGCTGTTCGGCTGAGTACACTTGATTCCATGAGAGTGATTCGCGGGTGAAACGCGCGTCATCTTGCGCCGTTGGGCCATGCGAAGGAGACGATCATGGCCACCGCCGAAATCTATGCCGATCTGAAGCGCGACCACGACAAGCAGCGCGAGATGCTGAAGGAACTCGCCGAGCTGAAGGGCGACGGCGCCAAGCGCAAGAAGCTGTTCGAAGCGTTCCGTATCGAGATTCAAAGCCATGCCGCCGCCGAGGAAGAGTCGCTCTACGCCACCATGCTGGGCGAGCCCGAGCTGCGCGACGATGCGCGCCACTCGGTGTCCGAGCATAAGGAGATCGACGATCTATTGGGCGAAATGATGGACCTCGACTTCGCGTCGGACGAGTGGGAGTCCAAATTCTTCCATATGCGCCATCGCTACGAGCATCATATCGACGAGGAAGAGGAAGAGATGTTCCCCGCCGCCGAGAAGGAACTCGACGACGCCACCGAGCAGAAGCTGGCGGAGATTTACGAAGAGCGCAAACCCATCGAAGCGAAGGAAGCCAAGGCCAACCCGCCCGGTGCGGACGAGCGCGATTGATTTTGAGCGCTACATTCCTCCCCTTACAGGGGAGGTGGCAGGCCGAAGGCCTGACGGAGGGGTGTAACCGGTCGCGAGCGAAGCCTGCCCTCGCAGCCGGGGATACCCCTCCACCAGCTTCGCTGGTCCCCCTCCCCTTGCAGGGGAGGAACGTCGCGAACCCATGCGCATCATAACCCTGCCCGCCCCCGACGATTTCGACGCGTGGCGCGACGCCGCACGCGGGCTGATCGCCGACAGCGTCCCACCCGATCAGGTCGTGTGGCAGGTCGGCGACCAGCCCGCCGACCTGTTCGGTGCGGTCGGCGACGACACGCCGACCACCGCCACCCCCCGCTTCAACGTCTCCCGCGCGTTCATCGACCTCGCGCGCAGCGTCATCCTGTCCAACGGCCCGGAGCGGTTCGCGCTACTCCACACCGCGCTCGACCGATTGCGCGCGCAGCCGCGGCTGATCGAGGATCAGGCCGACCCGCTGATCCGCCGCCTCGACCGGCTGGCCAAGGCCGTGCGGCGCGACATTCACAAGATGCGCGCGTTCCTGCGCTTTCGCGAGACCGAGGATGACGACGGCCCGCGCTATGTCGCCTGGTTCGAGCCCGAGCATCATATCGTGCGCGCCAATGCGGCGTTCTTCGTCAACCGCTTCACCACGATGCGCTGGTCGATCCTGACGCCCGAGGTGTCGCTCCACTGGGACGGCAAGACGCTCACCGAAGGTCCCGGCGCGAGCAGGGCCGACGCGCCCGAGGGCGATCCGACCGAGGCGGTGTGGAAGACCTATTATGCCAGCATCTTCAATCCCGCCCGCGTGAAGATCGGCGCGATGCTCAAGGAGATGCCGCGCAAATACTGGAAAAACATGCCGGAAACCGCGTTGGTCTCCGAATTGATCGCGGGCGCGCAGGCGCGGGAGACGGGTATGATCGCAACGGCCAAGACGGATGTGCGGACCGGGCGCGGCGGCAATGCGCAGGCTGCGTGGGCGGCGCTCAGGGACGAGGCGATGACCTGCACCCGCTGTCCGCTCTACGCTCCCGCGACCCAGACGGTATTCGGCGAAGGCCCGGTCGACGCGCCCCTGATGTTCGTCGGCGAACAGCCCGGCGACCAGGAGGATCTGGCGGGCCATCCCTTTGTCGGCCCCGCCGGACAGGTGTTCGACCGCGCGGTGGCGGAAGCCGGGATCGACCGGGCGACGGCCTATGTCACCAACGCGGTCAAGCATTTCAAGTTCGAGCCGCGCGGCAAGCGCCGCATCCACAGCTCGCCCAATGCTGGCGAAATCCAGGCCTGTCGCTGGTGGGTCGAACAGGAACGCCTGCTGATCCAGCCTCGGGTGACGGTCGCGCTGGGGGCGACGGCAGCGCGGTCGCTGTTCGGCAAGGTCATGACGATCGGCCGCGAACGCGGCAAGGCTCTGACGCTGCCCGATGGCGGCATGGCCTTCATCACGGTGCATCCGAGCTATCTGCTCCGCCTGCCCGATCCGGCGGCAAAGGAGGTCGAATATGCGCGGTTCGTCGAGGATCTGAAGCTGGCGGCGCAGGCAGTCAGTTAAGTTGGGCCGACCCGCCGCCCGTGTCGATTCGTGCTATGGGGACTGATGGCTTCGTCATCCCTCGAGCAGTCTTGGTCGTCCCTCTGGATGAAACGTTTCTCCCGTCAGGAGCCGCGACTGCGGTTCGATTTGGGCGGTGACGGATGGGATGGTGATGATCATCCGATCCCACGATTTCTGCAGGCCTTCCGCCGCGCTATCGCTATAGCCGACGCGCTTTTTCAGAACGGATGCCATGCCGTCGTCGCCTCGGTCGATGATGCGGCGAATCCCGCCGACCCGCACCATGTGCCGTCTGCGGCCGCGTTCGCGACTTTGCGGGCAAGCGGATTCCAGGCCGCCTATACGAGCGAGTGGCAAAGCGTCCTCTATCACGACGGATCGGACGAAGCCTATCAGTGGACTCTTCGCGGTTGCCGACTGGACAACGACAAGGTCGCACGCGACTGCCTGATTTGGCATAGCATCGCGGCGGAAATGCCGATCTCGCCGAGCGCGCCGATTGTGGCATTCCTGCTCGATCCCAGTGCCGGAACGATGCTCCACATCTACGACGATCGTGGCATGGACGTCATGGCGCATGACGCCGCGGCGCTACGCGTGCTTCACGCGACCCATGCGGATTGGCTACTCGGTCACGACCGCGGACGTATAAGCGCGATATTCGATATGGACTGACCGCCGTTCGGCCCGCCCAGACTTTACATCGTCCTCGGGTCCGGTCCGATCCGCCCATCCGCATCGTCCAGCGCGTCGATGGCGGCCATATCCTCGTCATCCAGCGTCAACTCGATCGCGGCGAAATTGTCCGCCATATGCGCGGCATCCGCCGCCTTGGGGATGACCGACAGGCCGTGCGCCAGATGCCAGGCGAGCACCACCTGCGCCGCCGATCGGCCATGCTTCTCCGCGATGGCGACGATCTCGGGCGTCTTGAGTACGTCGCCGCCCTGCCCGAGCGGGCTCCAACTCTGGGTCACGATGCCCTTGGCTTCATGATAGGCCCGCGCCTCGCGCTGCTGGAAGCGCGGGTGGAGTTCGATCTGGTTGACGGCGGGCACCACCCCGGTCGCCTCGATGATCCGGTCGAGATGCTCGGGCAGGAAGTTCGACACGCCGATCGACTTCGCCTTGCCATCCTCGCGAAGCGCGACCAAGCTTTGCCACGCCTCGACATAGGCGTTCTCTGCTGGGACCGGCCAGTGGATCAGGTAGAGGTCGACCGCCTCGACGCCCAGCAACGCCAGGCTTTCGTCCAGCGCCGCCTCGGCATCGCGGTGGCGGTCGTTCCATAGCTTGGTGGTCAGGAACGCGTCGGCGTCGCGCATTCCGTCGCCCACACCGCGCTCATTGCCGTATATGGCGGCGGTGTCGACCAGGCCATAACCGGTATCGAGGCCACGCCGCACCACCAGCGCAGCTTGAGAATCCGGGATCTGATAGGTGCCCAGCCCAAGCCGGGGCATGGAGCGGCCATCGTTCAGGGTCAGCTTGGTCATGGCGTCCCAAACCGGCCGCACCCCCGCGCGGTTCCGATTGACCCCCGCCCCCCGATCGCGCAAGTCGCTGGCCCCATGGTCGAGCATATTCTTTCCGCGCTGGCGAGCTTCGCCATCTGGGTCATTTCCACCGGTGGCTATCTGGGCATCATGCTGCTGATGGCGATCGAGAGCGCGTGCATTCCGCTGCCCTCAGAGATCATCATGCCGTTTGCGGGCTATCTGGTGTCGACCGGGCAGTTCAACCTCTACCTCGCCGCGACGGCGGGGGCGCTGGGGTGCAATCTGGGGTCGATCGTCGCCTATGAGATCGGCAAGCGCGGCGGACGGCCGGTGGCCGAGCGCTGGGGCAAATATTTGCTGATCGGCCCTGGCGAGCTGGACGCCGCCGACCGTTTCTTCGCGCGCTATGGTTCGATCGCGGTGCTGATCGGGCGGCTGCTGCCCGTCATCCGCACCTTCATCGCCTTTCCGGCGGGGGTGGCGCGGATGAAGCTCGTGCCCTTCCACCTCTATACCTTTCTCGGCAGCTGGCCCTTCTGTCTGGTGCTGGCGATCGTCGGGCGTGAACTGGGCGAGAAGTGGGACTCGGACCCCCGCGTGAAGGCGTTCTTCCACCGCGCCGACCTGGCGATCGGCATCGTGCTGGTCGTGCTGATCGGCCTTTATGTCTGGCACCGGGTCCGCGGGCTGAAGCGCGCACAGGACTGAACCAGCCACAGGGCGAGCGGGATCGCGACCGCCGCCCACAGGTACAGGCCGTCCCACGTCGTCCATCCCCACCAGTCGGAGGGAATGGTACGCAGGTCGCCGACCAGAAAGCGCTGCTGCATAACCGCCTGCCACCAGGCCCAGCGGAAGGTCGGCGGCGCGAAGATTTCGGCCGAGGCGATGGTCAGATTGATCACGACCGAGGCCGCCAGCACCAGCGCCAGCGCAGCCCTCTGCCAAAGCGCCCGCGCCATCACCCAGAGCGGCGCCAACCCCAGCGCCAATACGCCCGCCAGCGGCATCGCATGACGCGGGCCGGTGGCGTTGCCGCCGTCCCAATAGACATAGGCCGCGTTGACCAGCAGCGCGACGAGCGTCACCCCGGCCGCAGTCAGCGCAGCCCCGCGCGTCGCCCGTTCCTCCGCCAGCCGCCACAGCCCGATCGGTGCCAGGACCAGCACCGGCGCGACCCAGACGATCCCGCGCATCGGCCCGAACAGGATTTCACGCAAGACGGCGATCCGGGGAAAGGTCAGCCCGAATAGCCCCTGATTCATGCCCTCGAACCCGACCACGCCCGAATAGCCGATGCGGAACATGGTCCCGAAGGCGAAGAGATTATAGGCGAATAGCGGCAACAGCCCGACCAGCCCCGCCACCAGAAACGGCACCAGCGCCTTGGGGTTCGCCCGGTGGCGCGCCAGTGCCCAAAGCCCGATGACCGACCCGGCCAGCACCGCCTGATACTCGACCACCACCGCCCAGCCGAGCGCCAGCCCCGCCACCGCCAGCCATCTGCCGCCACCCCGCGCGACCCCGGCGAGCGCGATGACGAACAGCGCCGCCACACTCGCATGGCCGAGCAGCGTGGTGGAATAGCCCCAGATCGGCGTGCCCAGCGCATAGCCGAGGCCTGCGAACAACGCCGCCCCCGCGCTGCCGCTCAGCCCCAGCGCCAGATCGAACAACAGCACGGCCGCGGTCGCGGTCAGCAGCGCCGATCCGGTGGCGGCGGCGACCCGCGTGCGCAGTTTCAGATAATCGACGAACTCTGGGTCGACCGAAGACAGGACATGCCGCTCGGCCCGGTCGCCGGTGACGAGATCGGTCAACGCCACGGCGGGCAACGCCATCAGCGTCATGCCGGGCGCCTTGTCGAGATAGGCGTGCGCGCCGAACTGCGCCTTGTCGATGGTCAGCGGCGCGAACGGGTCGATGGTCGCGGTGCCGTTTTCGACCATGCGGATCGTGGCGAACAGGCGGGTCGCGTTGTTGGGGTTGAACTCCCACGATCCGAACCAGGCGCAGGAGAACCAGACCAGCAGGAACAGCCCCGCCCGAATACCTCCCAAGCCCTGCCACCGTGCCATCGGATCACCCCTTGGTTCGAGGCGGTGGGGCTAGCGGGGCGGGACATACGGCGCAATCCTCCCCGGCACGGGGAGGTGGCATCGCGCCGGCGATGACGGAGGGGGATTTCCACACAGGGCGCCCCCTGCCGCTCGCCCCCTCCACCACCGCTTCGCGGCGGTCCCCCTCCCCGTGCCGGGGAGGATTTCAATCAGGCGCTGATCGGCAGCGACGTCGTCGACTTGATCTCCGACAACGCCACGGTCGAGTTGATTTCCTGCACCCCCGGCAGGTTGGACAGCCGCTCGAAGAACAGCCGTTCGTAGGATTCGATGTCCGCCGCGACGATGCGCAGCATGAAGTCGACCGAGCCCATCAACACATGACATTCCATCACCTCGGGCACCTCGCGGATCGCGGCGGTGAACTCGTCGAGATTGGCGCGGCCATGCGCGTTCAGCTTCACCTGCGCGAAGATTTGCGCCTTCAGCCCGACCTTGGCCCGGTCGACCAGCGCGACCCGGCGCTTGATGATCCCCTCGCGCTCCAGCCGGTCGATCCGCCGCCAGCAGGGCGAGGCCGACAGCCCGACCGCCTCGGCGATGGCGGCAGTGGACAGGCTGGCATCCTCTTGCAGCAAGGCGAGGATGCGGCGTTCCCAGATATCCAGACCTTGCGACATTTCATCCTCCAAATAGCATTTTTGAGGTCATTCTAACCGAAGAATCGACCATCGGCCATGGAATCGGATCAGATTCGCCTTTTGCTTCGGGCTATTTCCTTTCCAACAGAAATTCAGGGATAAGACCGATGCTCCGCCAAGCCCATGACCCACACAGCCTGCCCCCCGAAGAGGTGGTGACGTTCCACGACAAGGACAGCGGGGCGAGCGGGGTCATCGTGCTGCACTCGACCACGCTCGGCCCGGCGGCGGGCGGGTGTCGGTTGTGGCACTATGCCGACGACCGCGCCGCGACGGTCGATGCACTGCGGCTGGCCGAGGGCATGGCGCTCAAGAACGCGCTGGCCGACCTGCCGTTCGGCGGAGGCAAGGCGGTGATCCGCCTGCCCCAGGGGCCGTTCGACCGCGCCGCGCTGTTCCGCGCGTTCGGGCATCAGGTGGCCGAATTGAAGGGCCGCTACGTCACCGCCGAGGATGTCGGGACCAGCGTCGCGGACATGGCGGAGGTCGCCATCCGCACCCGCCATGTCGCGGGACTGCCCGTGTCGGGCCAGAAGCCCGGCGGCGATCCCTCGCCCTGGACCGCGCTGGGCGTGGTACAGGCGATGCGCGTCGCGGTCAGCCAGCGCCTGGGCGCGGAGCTGTCCGACGTCACGGTCGGCGTCCAAGGGCTGGGCCATGTCGGCTATGCGCTGTGCGAACTGCTGCACGAACAGGGCGCCAAGCTGATCGTCGCGGAGCCGCGCAGCGAGGTCGCGGCGCGCGCCGCCGACCGCTTCGGCGCGATGGTGATGAGCAGCCGGGCGCTGCTGTCCGCCCGCGTCGACGTGCTGGCCCCATGCGCGCTCGGCGGCGTGCTGGACGCCGAGACGATCGCCCAGTTGCGCGCGAGCGTGGTGTGCGGCGCGGCCAACAACCAGCTGGCGAGCGAAGACATGGCCGCGCGGCTGGCCGAACGCGACGTGCTCTATGCGCCGGACTTCCTCGCCAATGCGGGCGGGATCATCAACGTGGCGGGCGAGTATCTGGGCTGGCGCACCCCCGAAGTGCGGCGCCGGGTGCTGGCGGTCGGCAAGAAGATGGCGGCGGTTCTCGCGCTGGCGGACCGGAACGGCATCACGCCCGACGAGGCGGCCCGCGCCTTGGCGCTGGAGCGGATGGCACAGGTTCCGCGTGTGCAGGCGGTGGCGGCGTAGGGGGTATTCCCGCCCTTAGTTCAATCTGAGCGAAGTCGAAGGCCAAGGGCCGAAGTGCGCCAAGCCGCCCGTGCGGGGCGTGCGCTTCGACTTCGCTCAGCGTGAACGGAGGTTGGGATACGCGGCGGAATGCACGGGGGTAGGCCCGTCAATGCCCTATGCTTTGCTAAGCTCCACCTCCGCTCAGGCCGGTCGAAGGTTTGGGTTGACGGCAAAATGCGCGGGGCAAGCTCGTCACCGCCCTATGCCATGCCTACCCCCCACCTCCGTTCAGCCTGAGCGAAGTCGAAGGCCAAGGGCTGACATCCGCCTAGAGCAGGATGACGTCAGATTAATCCACCCCTCCCCTTCAGGGCCGGGGGTGGGGCGCTTCCGCAAACGCCGTGCTTGGAGTGGGTCGACCCTATGTCATCCCAATCTAGCCGCCGCCGGATTTACGTTCTGGCTACTTTCAGCAGAAGCGGAGGTCGGACCTGCCCCCAACGCGCCACCCCGGCGAAGGCCGGGGTCCAGTTACGAGACGCCCATAAGGGCTACCAACGCGTGCCCCAAGCCTTTGCGACGATGACTCCACCTATCACGGATTGCGCGGTGTATCGTCACGCTGGCGCTGAGCGTTGGCGGCGCGGTTCTCTCGCACGCGCTGGGCGAAGCACCCCGTCGCGCCGCCAGCGCCCACCGCCGAGCAGCTGCCGATGCTATTCACACCCGCGCCCTCGTTCAGCGTCCCCGTCGCGCGCGCCGCCCAGCTCTCATTCTCCGGCGTCACCTGGAGGTCGCGCAATTCCTTGGGCACGCGGAACTGTTCCTCCGCGCCGCGCCGGACGCAGACGACGATCTCGTTGCCCTGATTGTCGGTCGGGCAGCGCTCGTTGCCGAACAGGGTCAGTACGCCGTTGACGGGGGCATTGCGCGACACCTCGCCCGGTGCCTCGATCTTCTTGGGCTTAACCGCACCGGGGGCGGCGACCTGTTGCGCCAGCGCCGGGGCCGTCCCTGCGCCTATGATCGTCATCATGGCCAACATGCCCGCGGCCCAGGACCGGTTCGTCATCCTCTCTCTCCCGCTATATCGTTCAGAGGCGCTTGGCCGCTGCGATCGCGACCTTGCAGCCCGCCCGGATCAGTCCGAACATCACCGGATAGGCGATCGCCTCTTCCGCGCCCGCGCCCAGCGCATGGTCCCGATGCTCCAGCTCCTCGGCCTGAAAATCGGCGATGGCGTCCGACAACTCGGGATCGCTGTCGCCCAACTGGTCCAGCTGTTCCTGATAATGTTTGTCGATCTCCGTCTCGACCGCCGCGGTGCAGGCCATCGCCGCCTTGGGCCCGATCGCGGCGGTGATCGCGCCCAGTGCGAAACCGGCCTTGTCCCAGAAGGGCTGGAACAAGGTCGGGCGCACCCGGCGCTCGGCGATCATCCGGTCGAAGAACGCGCGGTGGCGCTCTTCCTGCTCGGCCATGTGGTGGATCGCGCGTGCAAAGGGATGCCGGTCGCCCAGCACCGCCAGCTGTCCCGCATAGATGCGGGTCGCGCCATATTCCCCGGCCTGGTCCACCCGGACCATCGCCTTCATCGGTTCGCGCCGGTCGCCCGGCATCCAGCGAAGCTGGCTCATCGCGCCTTCCTCATCAACAGCAGGATCGCCGCCGCACCGCCCAGCGAGAAGATCGCGTTGAACCCGGCCAGCGAAATCCCGCCCAGGGTCCATTGCGCCACATCGCAACGGATGACCGGCGCCTTCAAAATCGCGTTCAGCCGGTCGGCGGCGCTCCCGCCCGTGAAACTCACCGTCGAGGTGCAAGCGGTAAAGCCCTGCCACCAGCCATATTCGACCCCGGCATGGGCGACACCGATCGCCCCCGACACCGCGATCAACAACGCCGCGAGCACGACAAGCGATCCCCGGACGCTACGCTGCGGCACGAAGAAGGCAAGGAAGGCGGGCGCCAGCGCGGCGTAATGCGGCCAGCGCTGCCAATGGCACATCTCGCACGGGTAAAGCCCGCCGATAAGCTGACTGCCCCAGGCGCCGCCCAGCAGGGCGGCGGGCAGCAGGAAGGCGATCCAGTTCGCCATGCATTCGTTGCGGGTGCGCGGGGTCGCCATCGTCACTTCACCGGCGGCTTGGTGGCGGCGGCGACCTGGGCCGCGCCGCCCAGCCGCGCGATAGTCTTCAGCGCGTAATAGAGCTGGAAGTCCTCGATCCCCTGTTTCTTCAACTGCTCCGGCGTCATCGCGAAGCGCGGATCGGTCTTGGTATCCTCTTCCAGGATCGCGTTATCGGCCTTCACCTCGTTGATGAGGTGGCGGCGCAGATCGGCCTCGCGGAAGACGGGGCGCGTCTTGTAGTCGGGATCGGAGATTTCGGGCACCTTGATGTCGGGCTCGATCCCGCCCTCCTGCACCGACCGGCCCGAGGGGGTGTAGTAGCGCGCAGTGGTCAGGCGCAGCGCTGTCTCCGGCCCGAGCGGCAGCAGCGTCTGGACCGACCCCTTGCCGAAGCTGCGCTCGCCCATGATGAGCGCGCGGTGATGATCCTGCAGCGCACCCGCGACGATCTCGGAGGCCGAGGCAGTGCCCGAATTGGTGAGCACGATCACCGGCAGGCCATGCGCGTCGTCGCCGGGCTTGGCGTAGTAACGCTCGATATCCGACTTCTCGCGACCGCGCTGCGACACGATCTCGCCGTGATCGAGGAACGCGTCGCTGACCGCGATCGCCTGGGTCAGCAGGCCGCCGCCATTGTCGCGCAGATCGACCACGTAACCCAGTGGCCGATGGCCCAGCGCCTTGTCGATCGCCATGATCGCCGCGCGGGTGTCGGCACCGGTATTTTCGGAGAAGGTGTTGATGTTGATATAGCCGACATCGCCCCGCACCTCCCACTTGACCGGGCGCTGGACGATGACCTCGCGGGTCAGGGTCAGCTCAATGGGCTTGTCGCGACCGGGGCGGACGATGGTCAGCTTGATCTTGGTACCCGGCTTGCCCCGCATCTGGCCGATCGCCTCGTCCAGTGACTGGCCATAAATCAGCTTGCCGTCGATATGAGTGATGTAATCGCCCGACTTCACGCCCGCGCGGCCGGCAGGCGTATCCTCCTGCGGCGCGATGACCTTGATCGCACCGTCCTCCATCGAGACGGTCAGGCCCAGCCCGCCATAATTGCCCTCGGTCTGGATTTTCAGATTGTCGAAGTCGAGTGCGTCGACATAGCTGCTATGCGGATCGAGCGCCGCCAGCATCCCCTGGATCGCGCCCTTGATGAGCGTGTCGTCATCGACCTTGTCGACATAATCGGCCTTGATCCGGTTATACACGTCGAGGAACCGGTCGAACTGGCGGACGGTCGAACTGTCCACGGCCGCCATCGCGGAGGTCGTGATCGGCACCATGGCCAGCGCGCCGACAAGGGCAGTAGCAGTCAGAAGCGGACGGTTCGGCAGCGGAAGTCTGAAAAGCGGGCGGGGCATCGAGGGTCCTGGACCAGATAAGCAGACCGCCTGTGTAGCGGGAAGCCGGACGCAATCAAAGCGCAACCGTGCTGAACGGGGGGTGACCGGTGGCGTTCACCGGGGCGGCGAAATGCGCGTCAGGCCACCATGGTCTTATCGTGCGCCTCTGACCGGCAGGTTCGGTTGCGGCCATCCTGCTTGGCGCGGTACAGAGCCTTGTCGGCTCGTGCCAGCAGTTCGAAGGGCGTTTCGTCCGATGCGAGGGTTGCCACACCCAGGCTGGCCGTCATCATCAATATGTGGCCGTCGGGCAAGGGCACGGTCCGGGTGGCAATCACATCGCGGAGCCGCTCGCCCAGCACCACGGCTTCGTCGAGATCCAGGTCGGGGGCCAGTACGACAAACTCCTCACCGCCGAAACGGGCAACCGCGTCCTCGCGCCGCACGCTATCGGCGAGAAGACCCCCTATGTGACGGATGACCCGATCGCCGATCGCATGGCCATAGGTGTCGTTCACATGCTTGAATCGGTCGATGTCGACGATCAGCGTCGAGAAGGGCGTGCCATAGCGGCGCGACCGATCGGTTTCTTCATGCAGCTTGGCATCCAGATACCGGCGATTGAAGAGGCCGGTCAGCGGGTCGCGAATCACATCGCGCTCCAGGGTGGAGATGCGCACGATATCGCGCGTCGTCAGGTCAGAAAGCCGGGCGACAATCAGGACGAATGCCCCGCCCGCCGCCAGGATCAGTGACACGATCACATCCGGGACCGCCACAACCGCGCCGCCGCGCAGGACTCCGAAAATGGCATAGCCCGCGATGAATGCGACGATCAGTCGGCGCAGCCACACCCAGCTCGTCCGCATACGGCCATCCCCCAGCGTGCGCAGGATGGACGCGATGGACGGCAGGGACAGGACCAGAAAGGCCATTCCCAAAACCACGGCGAACGAGACGAGCCAATTCATGGCATCGCGATACGGGGAATTACTCTAGATTAAGTTGATGGACAGGCCGTTTCGGCACTTGAGCATCGGCCAACGGTGCGCCGTCATCATGATCGGCCATGCCATTGGAGCATGATGACAATGCCTTCAATCAATGTGAGCCCCTCCCCTTCAAGGGTGGGGTGGGGCCCCTTCACGAACGCCGCGCTTGCGGATACGCCCCACCCCCGGGCTCCTCCCCCTGAAGGGGATGAGAGCATCTTATGTCATCTTGCTTTAGCGGGGCTTGTTTTGACTGGTCTTTCCACGCCCTGAGACGGGCGCGGAAGTGCCTGAGTCCGTCCTGTTCGCCCAGCCGATGATAGCGCGTTATGGCCTATATCTGTCCATGGCGTGAAACAGCCCCAAGACTATCCGAGCGCTCACCCCAGCAGGGCGGCAATATCCATCGGCCGCCCGTCGCGGCGCAATTCGACCGTCACGCGCGGCTCGACACCGGCTCGTCCCCGTCCCGCCCGGCCGAGGACCGCCCCCGCTGTGACATGGTCGCCCGGTTTGACCGCGATGCCGCCCAAGCCGGTTACCAGGCTGGTCCAGCCGGTGCCGTGATTCAGGATGACGATCCCGCCATAGCCCCGGAACGCGCCTGCATAGCGGACCTCGCCGCCCGCAGGCGCGACGACCGGGGCGTAGGGGACGGTCGTTAGGGTGATGCCGCGCGCCCGCACGCCCGAGTCTGAAATCTCGCCGAAGCCACCTGCCACCCGGCCCTGCACCGGCAGGCGATAGGTGCCCGGCGCAATGGCGGGTCCCATCACGCCAGCACCGAGCGGGCGGGAGAGGGGTCCGGGCAGCGCCAGCAGTTCGCCCGCTATCGCCTTCGCTTCGCCGCGTTCGGCCATGCGGTCGACGATGTCGCGCGCCGCCTCGCCCAGCGCCAGCGCGCGGTTGGATTCGTCGATGGCGACCTGCCCCAGTGCCTCGGCGCGGCCGCGATGGCTCGCCTCTAGCCGGGCCAGCGCCTGGCGTTCGCTCTCCAGCTTGGCGGTGGTTTCGGTGAGGGCGCGCGCCGCCACCGTCACTTGTGCCCGGACCCGGCGGGTGGTGGCCAGTTCGGCGCGGACGGTGGCGGAACGCTGCGCGATGACGGGGGCGACGGTAGCGAAGACCGCACGCACATGCGCCAGATCGGCGACCGAACCGGGCTGCGCCACCGCCGCGACCGGGGGACGCGCGGCCATGCTCTGCATCGCGGCCAGCAGATGCGCGAGCGGGGCCTGCGCGCTGGCCAGTTTCGCCTGTTGCTGCTCGAGCAGCCCGGCGACCAGATCGACGCGGGCGCGGGCCGCCGTCACCTCGGCCTCCGCCGCTGCGACGCGGGCGGCCATGGCGCGTTCTTTGGCCTGGGCGATGGCGGCGGCGTTGCGCTCGGCTCCGGCCTGTTGCTCCAGCGCCTGGGCTCGCGCCTGCGCTGCCGCCGCACCCGCACGGGCATCGGCCAGCCGTCGCTGGTCGGCGGCGATGTCGGTCGCGCCGAGCAGCGCCAGGGCCGCCAGCGCCAGCACGCCATGCCGCCGCCTCACGCGTTCAGCCTTCGCGATGATAGGGGTGGTTGGCGAGGATGCTGGTCGCACGGAACAGCTGTTCGGCCAGCATCGCGCGCGCCATCATATGCGGCCAGGTCGCCCGGCCGTAGGAGATGAGCAGGTCGGCGCGCGCCCGGTCGGCATCCTCGAAGCCGTCCGCCGCGCCGATCATGAAGCGGCACTCGCGCACGCCATCATCGCGCCAGCGCTCCAGCCGACGCGCGAAATCCATCGAGGACAGGTTCTCGCCCTTCTCGTCCATCAGGACCAGACGCGCCTGCCCCTCCAGCGGCGGGACCTTGCCGCCGGTGTCGGGGAGTTCGGTGACCTTGGTCGGCCAGCCGATCCGTTTGATATAGCGGTCGACCAGCTCGGCCTCGGGCGAACGGCCGATCCGCCCGCGCGCGACGATATGCAGCAGCACGGGCGGACCTTGGCGTGAATCAGGGGTTACGGTCGGCCGGGCTGGCCGGGGGAGTCGGCGCATCGCCGAACGCCCACATGCGCTCCAGATTGTAGAAGGTGCGGACCTCGGGCCGGAACAGGTGGACGATGACGTCGTTCGCGTCGATCAGCACCCAGTCGGCGGTCGGCAGCCCCTCGATCCGGACCGAACGGCCGAACTCGGCCTTGATCTTTTCAGCGAGTTTCATCGCCATCGAGGCGACCTGCCGGGTCGAGCGACCGCTGGCGATCACCATGAAATCGGCAATCGACGATTTGCCCGCGAGCGGGATCGAGATCGTCTCCACCGCCTGGTCGTCATCCAGCGACGCGAGGATCAGGCGATGCAGCGCCTCCACCTCGGCGGGATCGGACGGACGCGGCGATTGCGGGGAAGTGGCCAAGTGAGCTCCTGTTCAGGGGACGTTTCGGCCCATATGCCGAAACCAGTCCGGATCGCGGGCCCGAAGGCCCGTGGCAGAAGTCGGGTCGGGGCGGAAGCGCAACAGCACGAAGGCCGGCAAACTCCACATCGTCCAGTTCTTCGCCTGGCCCGGACGCCTCTGGAAACGCCTGAACCAGCCCAGCGCGGGTGTCGTGTGGGCGGCCGCATTGTAGCCCGGACGGCCGATAACCGCAATCGGGATCGCGCGGGCAATATCGCGCCACCCGCGCCAGCGATGAAATTGCTGCAGATTATCCTCGCCCATCAGCCAGATGAACGTGTGGCCGGGATAACGCCGGGTGATCGCGCGCACGGTGTCGAGGGTATAGCGGGTGTGCAGTTCCTGCTCGATCGCGCTCGCCCGGATCGGCGCGCGCTGGGCCATTTTTTGCGCCGACGCCAGCCGCGCGGCAAAGGGCGCCATGTCGCTGGCGCCGTCCTTCAGCGGATTGCCGGGCGATACCAGCCACCACACCTCGTCGAGATCGAGCGCGCGCATCGCGTCCAGCGTGATGCGGCGATGCCCCTTATGGGCGGGATTGAACGACCCGCCGAGCAGACCAATCTTCACCCTCTGATCTGCCCGGTCCCGCGCCCGACCCACTTATAGGTGGTCAGCCCTTCGAGCGCGACCGGACCGCGCGCGTGCAGCCGCCCGGTGGCGATGCCGATCTCCGCGCCCAGTCCGAACTCGCCGCCGTCCGCGAACTGGGTCGATGCGTTCCACAACACGATGGCGCTGTCGACCTGCGCCAGGAAGCGCTCGGCGATCGCCTCGTCCCGCGCCACGATCGCGTCGGTATGGTGCGATCCATGCGCGGCAATATGCGCCATCGCGCCCTCTACCCCATCGACCAGCGCAACGCTGGCGATCGCATCGAGATATTCGGTGTCCCAGTCCTCGGCCGTGGCGGCCTCCAGTCCGGGCACGATCTCGCGGATGTCGGCATCCCCGCGCACCGTGCAGCCCGCGTCGACCAGCGCGGCGACCAGCTCGGCGGGGTGGCAATAGGCGCGGTCGATCAGCAGCGTCTCCATCGCCCCGCAAATGCCGGTGCGGCGCATCTTGGCGTCGCGCACGATCCGCGTCGCCATCGCATGATCGGCCGAGCTGTCGACATAGACATGGTTGATCCCGTCGAGATGCGCGAGCACGGGCACCTTCGCCTCGGCCTGTACCCGCGCGACCAGGCTCTTGCCGCCGCGCGGGATCAGCAGGTCGATCAGCCCGTCGGCGGCCAGCATCGCGCCCACGGCGGCGCGGTCGGTGGTCGGCACCAGCTGCACCGCATCCGCAGGTCCCCCCGCCGCCGTCCAGCCCCGGACGAAAGCGGCGTGCAGCGCGCGGTTGCTGTGCACCGCCTCCGACCCGCCGCGCAGGATCGCGGCATTGCCCGCCATCGCGCAGAGTGCAGCGGCGTCGACCGTGACGTTGGGGCGGCTTTCATAGACAATGCCGATCACCCCCACCGGCACGCGGACGCGCGATAGGTTCAGGCCGTTGGGACGGGTGCGCTCGTCGATCCGCTCGCCGACCGGATCGGGCAGTGCCGCCACGGCTTCGACGCCCGCGACGATACCGGCGATCCGCGCTTCATCGAGCGTCAGCCGGTCGAGCATCGCGGCGCTGAGGCCGTTGGCCGCGCCAGCCGCCACGTCGCGCGCATTGGCCTCCAGCACCGCCGGGGTCGCCTCGCGGATCGCTGCGGCGGCAGCACGAAGGGCGTTCGCCTTCGCCTTGGTCGGCATCTGCGCCAGCGTGACGGCGGCGCGGCGGGCGCGCTGGCCCATATCGGCGATCAGGGCGGGGATGTCGTGGTGGTCGGCCATGCAGGGGGCGGTATCATGGTCGGGGGACAGGCCCAAGCATCCTAATCTTCCTTCCCTGCAAGGGGAGGTGGCAGGGCGCAGCCCTGACGGAGGGGTGTCCCGCTATCGAGAGGGTGACCCCCCTCCACCATGCTGCGCATGGTCCCCCTCGCCTTGCAGGGGAGGAATATGTCTTGGCCTCTCCATTTGTTCATCCCGACCCTCTATGACACCCCCATGCACAGCCGTTTCGAAACCCTCCCCAACCGCCGCGCCATCGTCGACCGTCGCGCGCTCGCCGAACAGGTCGCCGCACTCGGGATCACGGGGCCGGAGGGCCGCACCCTGGTCACGCCGGTCCTTCGCACCGCGCTCGATGCCGGGCGGCAGGAGGTGGCGCGGCGGCTCTCGCTCCACCCCTCGCGCGGGCTGGAGGCTGCGGCGGCGCAGGCGTACCTGACCGATCAGGTGTTGAAGGTGCTGTTCGACTTCACCACCGACACGCTCTACCCCTTGAGCAATCCGACGGCGGGCGAGCGCCTGACCCTGATCGCGGTCGGCGGCTATGGCCGAGGCGAGATGGCGCCTTATTCGGACGTCGATATCGGCTTCCTTACCCCCTTCAAGCAAACGCCCCATGCCGAGCAGGTCATCGAATCGATGCTCTATTCGATCTGGGATCTCGGGCTGAAAGTCGGCCATTCCAGCCGTTCGATCGACGAGATGATCCGCCAGGCCAAGGGCGACGTCACCGTTCGCACCGCCCTGCTGGAGGGGCGTTTCCTATGTGGCGACCAAGCGCTGTATGACGAGGCATCACGCCGCTTCAAGGCCGAGATCCAGACCGATTCGCACCGGCAATTCATCGCCGACAAGCTGGCCGAGCGGGACCTGCGCCACCGCAAAATGGGCGACACCCGCTATGTCGTCGAACCCAATGTCAAGGAGGGCAAGGGCGGCTTGCGCGACCTGCACGCGCTCTTCTGGATCGGCAAATATGTCTATGACGTCGACCGCGCCGCCGAGCTGATCGACCGGGGCCTGTTCACCCGCGAGGAATATCGACAATTCCACCGCGCCGACAATTTCCTGTGGGCGGTGCGCTGTCACCTCCACACCATCACTAGCCGGGCCGAAGACCGCCTCACCTTCGACGTGCAGCGCCAGATCGCCGAGCGGATGCGCTTCTCCGACCGGCCCGGCAAGGCCAAGGTCGAGCGGTTCATGCAGCTCTACTTCCTGCAGGTGAAGACGGTCGGCGCGTTGACCGGCGCGTTCCTGGCGCATCTGGACGAGCGGTTCGCGGCGCGCGGACACCGCTTCGGCCTGCCCACCATCCGCAGACGGCCGCGCCGGTTGAACGGCTTCGTGCTGGATCGCGGGCGCCTCGCTCTGCCACGCGACGACTTTTTTCAGGAAGATCCGGTCCGGCTGATCGAGATCTTCCAGCTTGCCGATCGTTACGAATTGGAGGTGCATCCGCTGGCGGTCCGCGCCGCTTCGCGCGACGCCAAGCTGGCCGACGACATCCGCACCGATCCGCGCGCCAACGCGCTGTTCCTCGACGTGCTGACCAGCCGCCACGACCCCGAGCTGGTCCTGCGTTGGATGAACGAGGCGGGGGTGTTCGGCCGGTTCATGCCCGACTTCGGCCGCGTCGTCGCGCAGATGCAGTTCGACATGTACCACCACTACACCGTCGACGAGCATACCATCCGCGCGCTCGGCCTGCTCGCCCGGATCGAGCGACAGGAGCTGGTCGAGGAGCACCCCGTCGCCTCGGCGATCATCGGCCAGATCGTGTCGCGCCGCGTCCTCTATGTCGCGGTGCTACTCCACGACATCGCGAAGGGGCGCGGCGGCGACCATTCGATTTTGGGCGCGGAGGTGGCCGAGCGGCTCTGTCCTAGGCTCGGCCTGAGCGAGGCGGAGACCGAGACGGTGGCGTGGCTGGTCCGCTGGCACCTGCTGATGTCCGCCACCGCGTTCAAGCGCGACCTGTCGGACTTCAAGACGATCCTCGATTTCTGCGAAACGGTGCAAAGCCCCGAGCGGCTGCGCCTGTTGTTGTTGCTGACTATCGTCGACATACGCGCGGTGGGACCCGGAACGTGGAACGGGTGGAAGCGTCAGCTGCTTGCCGACCTCTACGACGCCGCCGAAGAGGTGCTGCGCCTGGGCCACAAGCAGCGCGGCCGGACCGAGCGGATCGCCGCCAAGCAGGCGCGGCTGGGCGAGCTGCTCGGCTGGCCTGAGGCGCAGTTCGCCGCGCATGTCCGCCGCCTGCCCGAAGCCTATTGGATCGCAGAGCCCGAGGATGTGCTGGCCCATAACGCGCGCCAGATGGCGGCGGCAGGTGACGCGCAGCTGTCGATCGACGCGCAGGTTTATGGCGAGCGCGGCGCGACGCTCGTGTCCATCTATGCCGCCGACCATCCGGGGCTGTTCTACCGCATCGCGGGTGCGATCCATGTCGCGGGCGGCAACATCATCGACGCGCGCATCCACACCACGCGCGACGGCATGGCGATCGACAATTTCCTGGTGCAGGACCCGCTGGGGCGGCCCTTCGACGATCCGGGTCAGCTGGCCCGCCTGCGCCGCGCGATCGAGGATGCGCTTGCCAATCGCAGCAAGCTGGCCGACCGGTTGGTCGCCAAGCCTAATGCCCGCCCCCGCGCGGATGCCTTCCCGATCGCGCCCAACGTCCTGATCGACAACCGCGCCTCCAACCGCTTCACCGTGGTCGAGGTCCATGCACGGGATCGCCCGGCGCTGCTCAACCAGCTGGCACACGCGCTGTTCCAGTCGAAGGTGACGATCCACTCCGCGCATGTCGCGACATACGGCGAACGGGCGGTCGACGTGTTCTATCTGACCGACCTGACCGGGGATCAGATCACCAATGGCGGGCGATTGAAGACGCTGGAGAAGCGCCTGCTGGGCGCGGCGGCGGGGGAAGCGCTGGAGATCGCGGCGTAACGCCCGCTCCGTTCAGCCTGAGCAAGGTCGAAGGTCGAGGGATGACCTTCGCGGCACAAGTTCGGACATGCACTTCGACTTCGCTCAGTGCGAACGGAGGTTCGCACTGAGGACGCAGAGATCGCTCTGGGCGAGCAGCAAGCCTTCCTCCCCTGGCAGGGGAGGTGGCTGGCCGAAGGCCAGACGGAGGGGTGTCCCGGCCGGAGAGATAGTCTGCCCTCGTAACGGGGACACCCCTCCACCAGCTTCGTGTTCGAGCTTTGCAGGGGAGGAATAGGTGCAGGCCGATGACTCCCTAAGTTTCCGCTCGCCCAAATCCCGACCTCCGTTCGCACTGAGCGAAGTCGAAGTGCACGCCCCAGCCTATCCCCGCGCGTGAGGTTGCCGGATTCCCGTGGCCTTCGACTTCTGCGCGTGGCGCAGAAGTTTATCCTGAGCGGCTGGCTTGCCAGCCAGCCGAAGGGCTCAGGCTGAACGGAGGTTGGGGATGTGGCACAGGCGGACCACACCGTTGCACAGCATTTCAAACACCTCTGCGTCCTACGCGCAAACCACAAACGAAAACCCCCGGCGGCCCATCGGGCCACCAGGGGTTTCACAAACATCGCGCGAGCCCGAGGGACTACACCCCCGGTCGCCCCGCATCACTTGGGCGCCAACACCATCAGCATCTGGCGGCCTTCCATGCGCGGATAGGCTTCGACCTTGGCGACCTCGGCCACCTGCTCGGCGACGCGCTGGAGCACGTTCATGCCGAGCTGGCCATGGCTCAGCTCACGACCGCGGAAACGCATGGTGACCTTCACCTTGTCGCCCTCGCCGATGAATTCGACCACCTTCTTCATCTTGGTGTCGTAGTCATGGTCGTCGATGTTCGGACGCATCTTGATCTCCTTGATCTCCTGCGTCTTCTGCGACTTGCGGGCGAGGTTCGCCTTCTTCTGCGCCTCGTACTTATACTTGCCGACGTCGAGGAACTTGGCGACGGGCGGGTCCGCGTTCGGCGACACCTCGACCAGGTCGAGGCCGAGCTCCTGGGCCTGGGCCATCGCCTCGCGCGTGTACATCACGCCGAGATTCTCGCCCTCATGGTCGATCACGCGAACCTTGGGGCTTTGAATCCACTCGTTGAACCGAGGACCGTTCATCGGCGGCGCCTGCATCGGACGGCGCATCATGGGAGGACGTATGGGTATTTCTCCTGTGGCAATTACGATTTCAATATAAGCGATCGGGCACAAATTTGAAAGGGCGAGACCAACGTCCCGCCCTTTCGTTCATCCTATAATGTTTCAGCCGCGCAAATCGGGCGGGGTCGCCTCTTCGCGCAGCATCGCGATGGCCTCGTCCAGCGTCATGATTTCCTGCGCCTGGCTGCCAAGACGGCGGACGGCGACCTTGCCCTCCTCGGCCTCGCGCTTGCCGACGACCAGCAGCACGGGGACCTTGGCGACCGAGTGTTCGCGCACCTTGTAGTTGATCTTCTCGTTGCGCAGGTCGGTCTCGACGCGGATGCCCGCCGCCGCCAGCTTGGCCGCCGCCTCTTCCGCATAGCCGTCTGCGTCCGACACGATGGTCGCAACCACCGCCTGCACCGGCGCGAGCCAGACGGGGAAGCGGCCCGCATAATGTTCGATCAGGATGCCGATGAACCGCTCGTACGAGCCGAAGATCGCGCGGTGGAGCATGATCGGGCGATGCCGCTCGCCATCCTCACCGATATAGGACGCATCGAGTCGCTCGGGCAGAACCCGGTCCGACTGGATGGTGCCGACCTGCCAGGTGCGACCGATCGCGTCGGTCAGATGCCATTCCAGCTTGGGCGCATAGAAAGCCCCCTCGCCCGGCAGTTCTTCCCAGCCATATTGCTCGGTGGCGAGACCCGCGCGCACGACCGCGTCGCGCAGCTCGGTCTCGGCCATGTCCCACATCTCTTCGGTGCCGAAGCGCTTTTCGGGGCGCAGCGCCAGCTTGATCGAGTAAGTGAAGCCGAAATCCTTGTAGATCCGGTCCGCCAGTTCGCAAAAGGCACGAACCTCCTCGACGATCTGGTCCTCGCGGCAGAAGATATGCGCGTCGTCCTGGGTGAACTGACGCACGCGCATCAGGCCGTGCAGCGCACCATGCGGCTCGTTGCGATGGCAGCAGCCATTTTCGTAGAAGCGCAGCGGCAGGTCGCGATAGGACTTGATCCCCTGGCGGAAGATCAGGACGTGCGCCGGGCAGTTCATCGGCTTCAGCGCCATCCACTGCGCATCGTCCGAGACCAGCGGACCTTCGTCCTCGACGTTCGGCACCTCGTCGGGGATCACGAACATGTTCTCGCGATACTTGCCCCAATGGCCCGACTGCTCCCACTGGCGCGCGTCCATGACCTGCGGGGTCTTCACCTCGCGGTAGCCGCCAGCGTCGATCGCGCGGCGCATATAGGCCTCCAGCTCGCGCCAGATGCGATAGCCCTTGGGATGCCAGAAGACCGAGCCATGCGCCTCCTGCTGGAGGTGGAACAGGTCCATCTCGTTGCCCAGCTTGCGATGGTCGCGCTTTGCGGCTTCCTCCAGGCGGGTCAGATGCTCGGCCAGCTGCTTCTTGTTCAGCCAGCCGGTGCCGTAGATGCGGCTGAGCATCGCGTTCTTCTGGTCGCCGCGCCAATAGGCGCCCGACACGCGGGTCAGCTTGAAGGCATTGGGGTCGAGCTTGCCGGTCGAGGCGAGGTGCGGCCCCCGGCACATGTCGAGCCAGGCATCCTCGCCCTTGCCCGCACGATAGACGGTCAGTTCCTCGTCGTCGGGCAGCTCGGCCGCCCATTCGGCCTTGAAGCTCTCGCCCTGCGCCGTCCAGCGCTCGATCAGCTGTTCGCGGGTCCAGACCTCGCGGATCAGCGGCTCGTCCTTGGCGATGATCTTGCGCATCTCGGCCTCGATCGCGGGCAAGTCCTCTTCGGTGAAGGGCCGGTCCTTGGGCGCGAAGTCGTAATAGAAGCCGTCATCGGTCGCCGGACCGAAAGTGATCTGCGTGCCGGGGAACAGTGCCTGCACCGCCTCGGCCAGGACATGCGCATAGTCGTGGCGCGCGAGTTCGAGCGCGTCGGCCTCGTCCTTCGCGGTCACCAGGGCGAGTGCGGAGTCGCCCTCGAACGGGCGCATGATGTCGCGCAGCTCGCCATCGACGCGCGCGGCGATCGCCGCCTTAGCCAGCCCCGGTCCGATCGCGGCGGCGATGTCCGCGGGAGTAGTTCCGGGCGCGACCTCACGGACGGAGCCGTCGGGCAGCGTGATACGGAACATCGCGGACATGGATACTCTCTTCGATAATTACGGGTGACGCGCCAGCGGAACCCGGCGCGACCGGCTCTATAGGGAAGAATCCCCGGCAGGTATATGGGGTGGCGGTCAGGCGTGCGCCCGGATCTCCGGCAGCACTCCCAGTGCGGGCCGCGCATACCAATAGCCCTGATGATAACGCACGCCCAGATCGTTCAGCATCGCCGCCTCGGCCGCCGTCTCGATCCCCTCGGCGATCAGCAGCGTGTCGAGTTCGGCGCACATGCCGACCATGGCGCGCACGATGGCGCGGCGGCGGGGATCGGTGTCGATGTCGCGGACCAGCTCCATGTCCAGCTTCACCTCGTCGGGCGCGAAGCGGACGAAGCGGTCCAGCCCCGAATGGCCCGCCCCGAAATCGTCGATCGCGACGGAAAAGCCGATCTGCTTATAGGTGTCGATGATGCTCGCGACATGCTCGGGCGAGCCCATCTGTTCGTTCTCGGTAAACTCGAAGATCAGCCGATCGATCGGCAGCCCCTGATCTTGCGCGGTGCGCAGCGTCAGCTGGATACAGGCCATGGGCGAATAGACGGCGTTGGGTAGGAAGTTGATCGACAAGCGCGCATCGCCCTCCATGATCCCGGCGGCCATCGCAGTTTCGATCGCCTTGACCCGGCACGCTTGGTCGAAGGAATAGCGGTTCGCCTCGTTCACTTGCGACAGGACGCTGTACGCGCCCTCGCCCCCGGTGCCGCGGATCAGCGCTTCATAGGCGAAGGGGCGGCCGGTCGCCGTGTCGACGATCGGCTGGAACGCCATGACGAAGGGGATTTCAAAGTCGATCCCGTCGCGGCATCCGCTGCAGAGCTTGCGCATTTCCATGGGGTTGGACCGTAGGCGCAAATGGTTAACGCCATCTGTTGCGCGCGCTACGACCAAGAAAAGGGGGCGGCGGTGGCCCGTCACCACCGCCGCCCCCAAGGTTCGTGCGGTAGGGATCAGCGTCCCTGACCACCGCCGCCATGGCTGGCCTGGCCGCCCTTGGACCCGGCTTCGGCGGCGCGTTCGGGATCGTTCTTGAAGTTGCCGCCGCTTTCCTGACCGCCCTTGCGCCCTGCTTCGGACGCCTTTTCGCGGTCGTTGGCGAAATTGCCCGGATTGTTCTCGCGGCCGCCGCCGCCATTGCTGTCTGCCATGATGTCTCTCCTACTGGCGCCCCAGCGGAAAGACGAACCGGCCGACACTCAAGTTTCTAAAATCAGGAAAACAATAATATTCTGCATAACCGGCAAATCATAATCTGCTTTGTTGAACGAAGCGGCAGGAACGCGTGCAATCCTGACCTAAGTCATTATCCTTAACAGAGCGCAGCACCGGTTTTGTCTGTCGCGCCGCGCGATCCTTGTGGCGAGATCGCGCGGCATGGTCGCCACTTATTGATTGATGGCGTAGGCCACCATGACATTGACGTTGATCGAAATGGGCGTCGGCGACAGGTCGACCCGGATCGCTTCGGGCGGCGGTGGCGGGGGCGGCGGCGGGGGCGCCTGGTCGGCCCGGGCGGCCGTCACGATGATGGACCGGTCGGCGAAGCTGCCATCCTGGACCCGCAACAGCGCGCCAACCCGGGCGCCCGAACCTTCCGCGATCAGCTTGGCCTGCGCCTTGGCGCTCGCCAGCGCGGCGAGCATCGCCTGTTGCCGGACCGGTGTTTCGTCCTTCAGCCAAAAACGCTGCAGCCCGACGTCGATCCCACCCAGCCGCCCGATCAGGCCGACGAGCGTTCCGGCATCCTTGATGCGCGGCGTGTCGATGGACACCGGCATGGTTGCGACATAGCCCAGGATCGCGCAGGGCCCGGTCGAAAGCTGTACCTGGCCGTAATCATTCTGCGTACATTCGCGGGACCGGACAGGCTTGATGTCGAAGTCGGCGGTGTGCAGTTCCATTTCGCCGCGCAGCAACCCCGCGGCGCCGGTGCGGATGGCCTTGGCATTATCACGCAGCCTGGTCGTCGCCTCGTCCGAGGTCGCCCCCTCGCCGCGAACGCGGTAGCCGACCGTAGCGCGGTCGGGCGGCGCCTTGGCGGTGCCGGTCCCCGAAACCTGAATCTGCGGCGACTCCACCGTCTGCGCGATCGCGCCACTGGCCGACAGGATCATCACCATTCCGATCGTCGCTGCTCTCACGTCAGGCCTCCCTTTTCCTTATCGTCACACGATCCCGAACGGCACCACATGATTGTCTTGGACATGCCCGATGCGCGCCCGCCCCAGATAGGGCACGCCCATCTCGGTGCACCAGCGCTGGATCATATATTCCAGCGTCTCGCCCCATTCGGGCTCGTTGGGCTGGACATTGCTGACCGCGCCCAGTCGCACGCCCGCGACACCCTTCAACTGGGTGGCATTCGCCATGGTGAACAGCATCCGGTCGACGGCATAGAGATGCTCGGACACCTCCTCGATGATGAGGACATGGTCGGTCAGGTCGGGGAGCCAGGGCGTACCGATCAGCGCGGACAGGATCGACAGGTTGAACGCCGCTACCGGGCGACCGTCCAGGCCCGGCTCCAGCCCCTGCCGGTCGCCGCTGACCAGCCAGCCGAGCGAGCGCGCCACCGTCACATCGCCATGCTGGCGGCGTATGTCGCTCGCCATCGGCCCATGCACCGGCCGTCCGATCCGCCGGGCATAGAGCGCGGCCAGCACGAAGCCGAGGTCGGAATAACCGATATAGGTCTTGTGCCCCGCCGCCGCGTTCAGATTCGGCATGACCCGCGACAGGATGCGGTTCGATCCGTATCCGCCGCGCAGGAACCAGATCGCGTCGATGCCGGGATCGTTGGCGAACTCCAGAAAGGCCGAGGCGCGGCGCTCGTCATTCCCGGCAAAGTGCCCGTCCTGCTCATAGCATTGCGGGTGGAAGATCAGGTCGACGTCCGGATAGGCGATCGCGGCAAAGGCGCTGACCGGCGCTTCGGCGGCGGGGTTGCCGATGCTGGCGGGGGCGAGGATTCCGATCTTCATTCTGGCGTACCCCCTTGGCGGCCCGTCCGGCCGGGCATTGCCCTGCAACCACAACTCGCCGATAGCGTGGCGCCATGACCAACGGCAATTCCTGTTTTCTGGTGGGTATCGGCGGATCGGGCATGATGCCGCTGGCGATGATCCTGCGCGCGCGCGGGCAGACGGTGGCGGGGTCCGACCGGGGGCTCGATCAGGGGCGCGTCGCGGCCAAGTTCGACTCGCTGCGCGCCGCCGGGATCGCGCTGTTCCCGCAGGACGGGTCGGGCGTGACCTCCGCCGATCAGCTCGTCATCGCCTCGGCCGCGGTCGAGGACACGGTGCCCGACATCGTCGTCGCCAACCGGCTGGGCTGCGCGCGCGCCACGCGTGCACAGATGCTCGCAAGCCTGTTCAACGAAAGCACGCTGCCCATCGGCGTTGCGGGGACCAGCGGCAAGTCGACCGTCACCGGCATGATCGCCTTCATCCTGCACCAGACGGGGCGCGATCCGACCGCGATGAACGGCGCGGTGATGAAGGATTTCGTCTCGCCCGACAGCCCCTTTGCCAGCGCGCTGGTCGGCGGCGGCGACGCGTTCGTCAGCGAAGTGGACGAAAGCGACGGCTCGATCGCGCTCTACAATCCGGCGATCGCGGTGCTGAACAATGTCAGCCTGGACCACAAGTCGCTGGAGGAATTGCGCACCCTGTTCGGTGGGTTCGCGGCGCGCGCGCAACACGTGGTCGCCAATGCGGGCGATGCGGAGACGGCGGCGCTGCTCGCGGACCTGCCGAATCTCACCACCTTCGCGGTCGAGGGTGCGGCCGATCTGGTGGCCGAGGCGCTGAAGCCCGAGCCCTTTGCCATCTCCTTCGACCTGATCACGGGCGGGGCGGGCTATGGCGTGCGGCTATCGGTGCCGGGCCTCCACAACGTCTCCAATGCGCTGGCTGCGATCGGCGCGAGCGTGGCGGCGGGCGTCCCCCTGATCGACGCGATCCGCGCTGTCGAGCGCTTCACCGGCCTGAAGCGCCGGTTCGAGAAGGTCGGCGAGGCGAACGGCGTCACGGTCATCGACGATTTCGGCCACAACCCCGACAAGATCGCCGCGACCCTCGACACGCTCCACGCCTTTGCCGGGCGATTGCTGATCCTGTTCCAGCCGCACGGCTATGGTCCGCTGAAGGTCATGCGGACCGAACTGGTCGACAGCATCGCCGTGCGGATGAAGCCCGACGACGTGCTGGTCCTGCCCGACCCGGCCTATTTCGGCGGCACCGTCGCGCGCGAAGTGACCAGCGCCGACATCGTCGCCGACCTGCGCACGCGTGGAGCAGACGCCCGCCACATCGCCGACCGCGCCGAGGCGGCGGCGGCACTGGTGGCCGAGGCGCGGGCGGGCGACCGGATCGTGGTGATGGGCGCGCGCGACGATACGCTCAGCCTGTTGGCGCAGGACATGGTGGAGCAGCTCGGAGCCACGTAAAGGACGCTTGACGTAAAGCCAGCTTTCCATGTAAAGCCTCCTTCACATCTGAGGGAAGTTCTTCATGGCTTTGTTGTCCGCAACGCGTCGGTACCAGCGTCGGGTCATCCTGCTCGCAATCCTCTACGCGGCTCTGCTTTTGTCGGCAGTCTATCTGTTGAACCGCCACATGGTCAGCGGCGCGGCGGCCTATCTGGTCGGGGTGTTGCCCGCTTTGCCGGTTGTCGGTTTCTTCGTCGCGATCGGGCTGTATATGACCGAGGAGCGGGACGAATATCTGCGGATGCTATTGGTCCGGCAGTCGCTGATTGCGACCGGCGTGTCGATGACCGGGGCAACACTCTGGGGCTTTCTGGAAGGTTTCGACCTGCTACCGCATCTGGTCGGCTATGCTTGGCCCATCCTATGGTTCGCCGGACTGGGCATAGGCTCTTGCGTCAACCGCCTGATCGAGCGGAGCCCGGCGTGAACAACCACCTCCGCACCCTGCGGGCCGAACGCGGCTGGAGCCAGCAGGACCTGGCTGAGCGGCTGGAGGTCAGCCGCCAGAGCGTCAACGCGATCGAGACGGGGCGCTACGATCCCTCGCTCCCCCTCGCCTTCAAGATCGCCGAGCTGTTCGGTTGCGCGATCGAGGACATCTTCGTCAGCCCGTCCAAAGGCTGATTGGCCAATTCCCATCGCCGTGATAGGTTCGGCACGAACGGCCATAGGAGAACGTCCGTCATGTTCCGCCGCCTGTTTACCGAGCATCCCCAGAGCGTCGGCGAAAGCTATGTCGAGCATTTCGGTGTCGCGGCGCGATTCGGGGGGATCATGATCCTCGGCGGGCTGGGCGCAATCGTCCATGCGGTCGTGCCGGGGCTGTGCACTACGACGGGCAGCGACACGGTTGCCCGGCTCCATGCCGAGATGGTGGCCAAGCGGCGCAAGAAGCAGGCCGCACAGGCGCAGATGAAGAGCGTGGAATATGTGATCTGAGGGGTGTCCCTCCACCACCGCTTCGCGGCGCCCCCCCTCCCCAAGCGAGCTTGGGGAGGAATGCCCCTACCTCCGTTCAGCCTGAGCGTAGTCGAAGGCCAAGGGATGACCTCTCCACGGGGGTGCTTGGAGAGGCTATGACGTGGCCTTCGACTTCGCTCAGGCTGAACGGGGGTTGGAATTGGGGGGTGAGAGATCGCGGCATCGGGTTTCCAATCCCGCCGCCGCATCCTAAATCCCGGTCATGACCGACACCCTCGCCCCCCGCCCCAAGCTTGCCTACAATTGGACGCCGGGGACCGGCCCCGCGATCGTCTTCCTGCCGGGCTATGCCTCGGACATGCAGGGGTCGAAGGCGCTGGCGCTGGAGGAATGGGCTCAGGCGAACGGCCGTGCCTTCCTGCGCTTCGACTATGGCGGCTGCGGCGAGTCGGAGGGCGCGTTCGAGGATCAGGCGCTGGCCGACTGGCGCGACGATGTGGTCGCGATGCTGGACGATGTGGTGAAGGGTCCGGCGGTGCTGGTCGGATCGTCGATGGGCGGCTGGCTGATGCTGCTCGCCGCAGCCGCCCGGCCGGATCAGGTCAAGGCGCTGGTCGGCATCGCCCCCGCGCCCGACTTCACCGACTGGGGCTTTTCCGAAGAGGAGAAGATGACGATTCTCCAGGCCGGGCGGCTGGAGCGCCCCAACCCCTACGGCCCCGCCCCCACCGTCTATACCCGCCGCTTCTGGTCGTCGGGCGAGGCCAACCGGCTGACGTTTGGTCCGATTACGTTCGACGGGCCGGTGCGGCTGCTGCAGGGCATGGCCGACCCCGATGTGCCTTGGCATCGGACCACCCATCTGGCGCAGCTGTTCCGTTCAGCCGATGTGCAGACTGTCTTGATCAAGGACGGGGACCACCGGCTGTCGCGCGATGCCGATATCGCGCTGCTGATCCGGGCCGTCGAGGACGTGTTGCACCGCCTATGATCCTGCTCTCCCTGGCGCTCGCCGCCGCCGTCCAGTCCGCCCCCGCCAAGACGCCGCCCCTGCCCACCGACCCGCGCGAGGCTCGGTATCAGCGCTGCGTGTCGCTGGCCGATCGCGATCCCGCCGCCGCCAAGGTCGAGGCGGGCAAGTGGCGGCTGGCGGGCGGCGACTATTTCGCGCAGCAATGCCTGGGGCTGGCCTTTGCGACCGAGCGCAACTGGGCGGCGGCGGCGGACGCTTTTCAACAGGCCGCCCGCGCCGCCGAGACCGCGCATGACGTGCGCGCCGCCAATTACTGGGCGCAGGCGGGCAATGCCTTTCTGGCCGCCGGAGACGCCCCCCATGCCCGCGCCGCGCTGGATGCCGCGCTGGCGGCAGGCGAGTTGAGCGGCTTCGCGCTGGGCGAGGCGCAGCTCGACCGGGCGCGCGCCTCGGTCGCGGGCGGGCAGATGGCCGCCGCGCGAGTCGATCTGGATGCGGCGCTGACCAACGCCCCTGCCGATCCGCTTGCCTGGCTGCTCTCGGCGACGCTGGCGCGGCGGATGAAGGACCTGCCCCGCGCACAGAAGGATATCGCCCAGGCGCTGGCCCGCTCCGCCGACGATGCCAGCGTGCAACTGGAGGCGGGCAATATCGCCGCCGTCGCGGGCGACGAGGCAGGCGCGCGCAAGGCGTGGAGCGAGGCCGCCCGCCTCGCCCCGCCCGACAGCCCGATCCGCGCCGAGACGGCCAAGGCGCTCTCGCAATTCCCGTCCCGCTAATTCCTTATCGCACGTAAAGGTCATGCTTTCCCGTTCGGGATAGCATGGCTGTCCCGCCCGAGCGGCCCCGTTGAACAGGCAGAACACCCGATGCGCTATCTCCACACCATGATCCGCGTCAGCGATCTCGACGCCAGCATCCGCTTCTTCGAGCTGCTGGGCCTTAAGGAGGTCCGCCGCGTGGACAATGAGCGCGGGCGTTTCTCGCTGATCTTCCTGGCCGCGCCGGGCGACGAAGGCCGGGCCGAGGTCGAGCTGACCCACAATTGGGACCCCGAAATCTATACCGGCGGTCGCAATTTCGGCCACCTGGCCTACCGCGTCGACGATATCTACGCGACGTGCCAGCGGCTGATGGATGCCGGGATCATCATCAACCGTCCCCCGCGCGACGGGCATATGGCCTTCGTCAAGACGCCCGACGGCATCTCGATCGAACTGTTGCAGGACGGTGCGCTGCCGCCGGCCGAACCTTGGGTCTCGATGCCCAATGTCGGAAGCTGGTAAGAGGCTTTCCATGGAAATCGTTCGAGTCCCCGTCCTCTCCGACAATTATGCCTGGCTGATCCATGACGCCGGGCAGACCGTCGCGCTCGACCCCGGCGAGGCCGCGCCCGTCGCGGCGGCGGCCGCCGCGCGCGGCTGGACGATCGATCAGGTCTGGCTGACCCATTGGCATCCCGATCATGTCGGCGGTGCCGCCGCGTTGAAGGCGCAAGGGGCCCGCGTCGCGGGTCCGGCGGCGGAGGCGGCGAAGATCGACGGGCTCGACACGCTGCTGGACGAAGGCGACACCATCGCGGTCGGTGATGCGGTGGCGACCATCTGGTCGGTGCCCGGCCATACGGCGGGCCATATCGCCTTTCACATCGCCGACCGGGCGACGATCTTCACCGGCGACACGCTGTTCGCCATGGGATGCGGGCGGCTGTTCGAGGGGACGGCGGCGCAGATGCACGCCAATATGCGCCGGTTCGCGGGGCTGCCGGGCGACACGCGCGTCTATTGCGGTCACGAATACACCCTGTCCAACGCCCGCTTCGCCGCCGCCGTGGAGCCTGACAATGACGCCATCGCCGAGCGGCTGGCCGATGTCGTCGCGATGCGCGAACAGGGCGAGCCGACCATTCCGACGACCATCGCGCTGGAGCGGGCGACCAACCCCTTTCTCCGCTCGGTCGATGCGGACGAACTGGCGCAGCGCCGTGCAGCCAAGGACGCGTTCAAGGGTTAAGCCATTGCTACAGGGGCGTTTAGACGGAGACGGAATGATGCGTATCGTGACGTTGTTACCTGTTCTGATCCCCATGGCGGGCTTGAGCGCCTGTACGCTGACCCCGGCGCAAAAGGCACAGGTCGAGCAGCGCGCGCAGACCGAGCGCGCCGATCTGGACAAGGCGCTTCGCGGCCTGACGCCCGGCGCGCCGACCCAGTGCATCAGCCAGTACCGGATGCAGCAGGTGCGGTCGTACGGCCCGACCATCGTCTACACAGTGTCGCCGCGCCTGAAATATGTCAGCCGGACGGCGGGCGGGTGCAGCGATGTCGGCGGGTCGGGCAACAACATCTTCGTGACCCGCACGACCACGGGCCAGCTCTGTTCGGGCGACATTGCGCAGACGGTCGACCGCACCTCTGGCTTCTTCACCGGCAGTTGCAGCTTCGACGAGTTCATCCCCTATCGGAAGCAGGGCTGATGCGCGGCAAGGCCGCCATCGCCGCCGCGCTGGGCCTGACCCTGACGCTGTCGGCGGCCAAGTCCGATCCCTTTGCCGGGCGCGTTGCCGGGCCACCGGCACAGTGCGTCGATACCAGCACCACCATGTCGGGGCCGGTCATCGCCGACAAGGACGTGATCGTCATCAATGCGGGGCGTCGCGTCTGGCGGGCCAAGGTGCGCGGGCAGTGCTTTGGTATTCAGCCGTTCAACACGCTGTTGATCGACCGCTGGGGACCGCAGGTCTGTCGCAACGACCGGTTCCGGGTGTTGCAGCAGGGGCTGTCGATCCCGACGGCCTGGTGTTTCTTCGACGGGTTCGTGCCGTATGATCGGGTGAAGAAGTAGCGCTGCATCGCCTGGGGCGTGCCCTCCCCCACCCCCTCCCGCTTGCGGGAGGGGAGCGGCAAGACCAAATGTTGCGACTCAACGCATACGCTACGGCTTGGGCACGCCCCTCCCGCAGGCGAGTTTCAGGTCGGTCATGCCCCCGGCATGACCTAAACGATGCGGGGCATCGTTTACCTGAAACTGGGATGGGGGAGGGCATCGGTGTCTCACCGAGCCCCCACCCCAATCACAAAACGAACCGGCTCAAATCCGTATTCCGCGCCACCGCCGACAGCTGCTTGTCGACATAGGCCGCATCCACGATCAGCGTCGAACCCTGACGATCCTCCGCCTCGAAGCTGATTTCCTCCAACAGCTTCTCCATGACCGTCTGAAGCCGCCGCGCGCCGATATTCTCGACCTGGCCGTTCACCTCGGCCGCAATGCGCGCGATCGCGGCGATGCCATCCTCGGTAAAGGCGATCTCGACACCCTCGGTGCCGATCAGCGCCTTGTACTGCGCGGGCAGCGACGCCTTGGTGTCCGACAGGATCGCGACGAAGTCGCTCTCGGTCAGCGCCTTCAGCTCGACCCGGATTGGCAGACGGCCCTGCAATTCGGGCAGAAGGTCGGACGGCTTGGCGACATGGAACGCGCCCGACGCGATGAACAGGATATGGTCCGTCTTCATCGGACCGTATTTGGTTGCGACCGTCGTCCCCTCGATCAGCGGCAGCAGGTCGCGCTGCACGCCCTCACGGCTGACCGAACCGCCGCGCACGTCCGAAACCGCGATCTTGTCGATCTCGTCGAGGAAAACGATCCCGTTCGCCTCGGCATCGGCCAGCGCGGCGCGGCTGACCTCGTCCTGGTCGAGGCGCTTGTCCGCCTCTTCCTCAACCAGCTTGGTCCAGGCGGCGGAGACGGTCAGCTTGCGGCGCTTGAGCGGCTGGCCGCCGAACGCCTTGCCCATCATCTCGGACAGGTTGATCATCTGCGGCGCGGCACCGGGAATCTCGAACGGCGTCGCCTGCGCCTGCTCCAGTTCGATCTCGATCTCGGTCTGGTCGAGATGACCGTCGCGGAAGCGCTGACGGAAGGCCTCGCGCGTCGCCTGGCTCGAATCCTTGCCGACCAGCGCGTCGAGCAGGCGGTTCATCGCCGCCTCTCCCGCCTTGTCCTTCACCGCGACGCGGCGGCGTTCCTTTTCCAGCCGGATCGCCTCCTCGACCAGGTCGCGCGCGATCTGCTCGACGTCGCGGCCAACATAGCCGACCTCGGTGAACTTGGTCGCCTCGACCTTCACGAAGGGCGCATCGGCAAGCTTGGCCAGACGGCGGCTGATCTCGGTCTTGCCGCAGCCGGTGGGGCCGATCATCAGGATGTTCTTGGGCGTCACCTCATCGCGCAGATCCGCGCCGAGCCGCTGGCGACGCCAGCGGTTTCGCATCGCGACGGCGACGGCGCGCTTGGCGTCGGCCTGGCCGATGATGTGCGCGTCGAGCGCGGCGACGATCGCCTTGGGGGTCAACTGGTCGTTCATGGGAGCTTTCGGATTACGGGGTGCTTACTGGGCGCCATCGATGGCTTCGAGCGTGACGCGGTCATTGGTGTAGACACAGACATCGGCGGCGATCGCCATCGCCTTGCGCGCGATCGTCTCGGCATCCTGTTCATAGTCGACGAGCGCACGGGCCGCCGCGAGCGCGTAATTGCCGCCAGATCCGATCGCACAGATGCCGTTCTCCGGCTCCAGCACGTCGCCGTTGCCGGTCAGGATCAGCGTCACGTCCTTGTCAGCGACGATCATCATCGCCTCGAGGTTGCGCAGGAACTTGTCGGTCCGCCAGTCCTTGGCCAGCTCGACCGCCGCGCGCAGCAACTGGCCGTTATGCCGCTCCAGCTTGGCCTCCAGCCGCTCGAACAGGGTGAAGGCATCCGCCGTCGCACCCGCAAAGCCGCCGATGACCGAGCCGTCGCCCAGCCGCCGGACCTTGCGCGCATTGGGCTTCATGACCGTCTGGCCCATCGAAACCTGACCGTCCCCGGCCACCACCACCCGGCCGCCACGGCGCACCGAGCAAATCGTCGTGCCATGCCAGGTGGGCATGGCGTGTTCATTCCCGCTCATGCGCGGCGATATGGAGGTGGGGGGCGGCGGGTTCAATGGAGGCGATCACTCCCCGCCGCCGTTCCGCCTGAGCGCAGTCGAAGGCCACGCCCGACCATTGCGGCTGGGTGTACCTATTCCTCCCCTGCAAGGAGAGGTGGCAGGCCGAAGGCCTGACGGAGGGGTGTCCCGACTCGAGAGGAAGGACCGTCCTCGCGGTCGGTGACACCCCTCCACCAGCTTCGCTGGTCCCCCTCCCCTTGCAGGAGAGGAATAGATAGTTGCCCGGCGTCTGCCGCTTCAGCATGGCCTTCGATTTCGAAGCGATGCGCCGAAGTTTATCCTGAGCGGCTGGCTTGCCAGCCAGTCGAAGGGCTCAGGCTGAACGGAGGATAGGGATTACTCCCCCAGCTTCTCGATCTTGTCCTTGAGCGCGGCCAGCTCCGCCTTCAGAGCCGCCATCTCCGCGTCCTTGCTGGCGGCAGGTGCTGTCGGAGCGGGCGCAGGCGCCGCCGCACCCGGCTTGAACCCCTGGGTTGCCGCCTCGAACATCGCCAGGTTGCGCTTGGCCATGTCGGCGAAGGGCGTATTGGCGAATGCTCCCTCGACCGCCGACTTAAACTGTTCCTGGTTGCGGCGGAAGCTGTCCATCGACGCCTCCAGATAGCCCGGCACCATCGCCTGCATCGAATCGCCGTACATCGAGATGAGCTGGCGCAGGAAATTGACCGGCAGCATCGTTTCGCCCCGGCTTTCCTCTTCCATGATGATCTGGGTCAGGACATTATGGGTGATGTCCTCGTCGGTCTTGGCGTCGACCACCTTGAAGTCGCGCCCCGCGCGAATCATGCCCGCCAGGTGGTCGAGCGTGATGTAGGAGGAGGTTTCGGTGTTGTAGAGCCGCCGGTTCGCATATTTCTTGACGATCACGACGCCGTCCGATGCCTGCTTCTTCATGGACCCCCGCCTTTCATGGTTTTGCCGCAGCCTAACGCCTTGGATTTCGCATCGCAACATGGTCCGCGCCCCTTGCCGCTGTTCCTGGCGATGTTGCGCAGCGAGGCTGCGGAAAATCCCGAGCGGGCCCAGGCCGCGCTGACCGGCCTGCGCCGTTTTCAGGATGCCAAGCGCGAGCGCCCGATGCGCGCCTTGCCCGTCCGGCGGCGGCGCGGCCGGGTGCGTCTGCGGGACGGTGGTGGAGATGGGCGGCCGGTGCTGTTCATCCCCTCGCTGATCAATCCGCCTTCGATCCTCGATATTTCGCGCGACCGCTCGCTGATCCGCTGGTTGCGTGGGCGGGGATGTCATCCATGGCTGATCGACTGGGGAACGCCGGGAGCCAAGGATCGCGACCTCGACGTGGCGGCGCATGTCGAGCGTTTCCTGCTGCCCCTGATTGCCACTTTCGCACAGCCGCCGGTGCTGGTCGGCTATTGCCTGGGCGGCACGCTGGCAGTGGCCGCGGCGGCGCGCAGCAAGGTCGCCGGGCTGGCCGCCATCGCCGCGCCGTGGCACTTCACCGGCTATGGCGACGAGGCCCGTGCCGCGATGGCCGCGCAATGGGCAGGCATCAAACCAACCTCCGAAGCGCTGGGCCTCGTCCCCATGGAGGCGTTGCAGGCGGGTTTCTGGCGGCTCGATCCGGCGCGGACCATCGCCAAATATGCGGCCTTCGCCGATCTCGATCCACGCAGCGAGGCGGCCCGCCGTTTCATCCGGCTGGAGGACTGGGCCAATCAGGGCGCTCCCCTGCCCCACGCATTCGGCCGCGAATTGTTTGAGGAGTTGATCGCTCAGGATCGTCCCGGTCGGGGACAATGGCGCGTCGCCGGGGCAACCGTCACACCCGCGCAATGCGACGCCCCTAGCGTCGAGTTCGTCGCCACCGCCGACCGGATTGTCCCCGCCGCCACCGCCATCGGCCTGTCCGACCGGCGCAGCGGCGGCACGGGCCATGTCGGCATGGTGGTCGGCAGCCATGCGGAGCAACAGCTCTGGCAGCCGCTGGCCGACTGGATCACGGGCCTTCCCGCCCCTAGATAGAGAGAAAGTTGAGAGGAGCCTTCATGACCGAGATCGTCATTACCGCCGCCAAGCGTACCCCCGTGGGCAGCTTCCTGGGCGCCTTTGCCGCCACGCCCGCGCACGAACTCGGCCGGGTGGCGATCACCGCCGCGCTGGAACAGGCGGGCATCAAGGGCGAGGACGTGTCCGAGGTGATCCTCGGCCAGGTGCTGACCGCCGCGCAAGGCCAGAACCCCGCGCGTCAGGCCTCGATGGCAGCAGGCATCCCCAAGGAAGTCCCCGCTTACGGCGTCAACCAGGTCTGCGGCTCGGGCTTGCGCGCCGTGGCGCTGGGGATGCAGGCGATCGCCAATGGCGACGCGACCATCGTCGTCGCGGGCGGCCAGGAGTCGATGTCGCTGTCGCCCCACGCCCAAACGATGCGCGGCGGCACCAAGATGGGTCCGCTGACCATGGTCGACACCATGGTCCATGACGGCCTGACCGATGCCTTTGCAGGCTATCACATGGGCATCACCGCCGAGAACCTGGCCGAGCAGTATCAGGTGACCCGCGACGAGCAGGACAAGTTCGCCGTCCGCTCGCAGAATCTGGCCGAAAAGGCGCGCGGCGAGGGCCGCTTCAAGGACGAGATCGCGCCCGTCACCATCAAGGGCCGCAAGGGCGACACGGTCGTTGCCGATGACGAATATATCCGCGCCGGTGCGACCATCGAAAGCGTCTCGGGCGTCCGCCCCGCCTTCAAGAAGGACGGCACGGTCACGGCCGCCAACGCCTCCGGCCTGAATGACGGTGCCGCCGCCATCGTCCTGATGAGCCGTGAGGAAGCCGAGAAGCGCGGCGCCCCCGTGCTCGCCACGATCAAGAGCTGGGCCTCGGCCGGTGTCGATCCCTCGGTCATGGGCATCGGCCCCGTCCCCGCCACCAAGCGCGCGCTGGAAAAGGCGGGCTGGACCGTCGGCGACCTCGACCTGATCGAAGCCAACGAAGCCTTTGCCGCCCAAGCCCTGTCGGTCGGCAAGGAACTGGGCCTCGATCCCGAGAAGGTCAACGTCAACGGCGGCGCGATCGCGCTGGGCCACCCGATCGGCGCCAGCGGCGCACGCGTCCTCACGACTCTGATCTACGAGATGCAGAAGCGCGACGCGAAGAAAGGCCTGGCGACGCTGTGCATCGGCGGCGGGATGGGCATCGCTATGTGTGTTGAGCGATAAACACGCCACTTTTCGAAAATTTCGCGATTAATGATTGGATTGCAGGGATGTGTCGAAGCTGTCACATCCCTGCAACTATCGTGACATAATTTTCACCTGCCGTTTCGACGGCGCTTGTTTTCCCACCGAAAATTTCTTTCCCTGCGATTAACGGACGTGAATGATCCGTCATAATTGGGGGTAAACAGGATGAGAATGCGCACCTTGCTGGGAGCTTCGGCGCTCGCTGGCACTTTGGTTCTTTTGCCGATTTCTGCACACGCGCAAATCACACAGCCAGCGACTACCGACACGCCCATATCGGAAGAAGACAAGGACGCCGCGGCAGGTCGCGTAGCTGAGCGCGAGCGTAAAAGCGGCGATGATGTGGTCGTCACCGGTTCGCGTATCCGCCGCAACCAGTACAACACGGCGGACCCCGTCAATATCGTCAGCTTCGACCAGGCGACACAGGCAGGCTTCACGTCGACTGCACAGGTGCTGCAGAGTGCAGCCGTCAGCAACGGCACGGCGCAGATTAACAACACCTATGGCGGCTTCGTGACGGCTGGCGGACCTGGCGCGAATACCCTGTCGCTGCGCGGTTTCGGCACATCACGCTCGCTCGTGCTGCTCAACGGTCGTCGTCTTGCACCATCGGGTTCGCGCGGTTCGGTAGGCTCGGCCGACTTGAACACCCTGCCGAACATCATGGTGGACCGAATCGAGATACTGAACGGCGGCGCGTCGTCCATTTATGGTTCGGACGCGATCGCAGGCGTGGTGAACGTCATCACGCGTAGCAACTTCAAGGGCATCATGGCCGATGCCCAGATCAACGCACCGGAAATCGGCGCAGGCCGTACCGAGCGCTACGGCCTGTTGTTTGGGGCGCAGGGGGACCGATTCAGCATCACAGGCTCGATCGAATATTCGAACCGTGAAGCGGTCAACTATCGCGACTTGGCTTTCGCACGCTGCCAGACCAGCTACCGCAAGGCGAATGCCAGCAGCGCGCCCGGCACGGGCGACTTTATCGACCCGCTGACCGGCCAGCCGAAATGTTATCCGACCGGCGTCACCGGTGAGAGCGGTGTAACGATTAACACCATCGCTACGCCGAATTTCAACGGCTCATTGGTCGATCGCGCCGCTGGCGTGCCTGCGGGCTATGGCACCCTGCCCTCTTCGGCCGGTTTCGGTACCCCTGCGCAGCAGGTCTGCAACCGCTTCCGCCCCGATGGTACGGCAGGTGGCGCAGTGGCCGGTTTCGAATGCGTTGGTGGCGGGCTGCTGCCGCTCGGCGTTCGCGATACGCTGCCGCCGTCCCTGTATGCGAACGAGATCGTCAATCCGGGCCAGAACTACACCGGTTACCTTCAGGGGAAATATGAACTGAACAGCCTAGGCAATGCGGAAATCTACACCGAATTGCTGGTCAACCGCCGCAAGACCGAACAGAATGGCAACCGCCAGCTGTCGTTTGACTACCCGTTTGGCAGCCCGCTAATACCAGCGAATCTGCGCTTCCCGACGGCCGCCCTGCCCGCCCAACCGACAAACCCCGGCGTGCCCGTCGGCATCCGCGTGTTCGCGGACTATGGGATCTACAACAATCGCCAGACGGTCGACTTCGTCCGCGCGGTCGGCGGTATCCGCGGCGATCTGGGCGGTGGCTTCCACTATGATGCCTATGCGCTGCGCTCCTGGTCGGACGCGTCCTATACCTCGGATCTGGTGCTGACCGACAAACTTAACCAGAGCCTAGACGTCGTCGCCTCGGGTTCGGGCTTTGTTTGTCGCAACACGGCGAGCGGCTGCGTTGCTGCACCGGCCCTGACCCCGGCGGTCGTCGGCGGCCAGTTCCCCGCCTCGTGGATCGGCTTCATCTCCGCTCCCGTAACGGGTACGACCAAGTTCCGCGAAACGATCGTCAGCGCCGTTGTCGATGGCCCGCTGTTCGACATTTGGGGCGGTCCGGTTCAGATCGCAGTCGGTGCCGAATATCGCAAGCAGACACTGAACGACACGCCGTCGCTGGAGAGCCAGCGTGGCAACGTCTATAACTTCACCTCGTCGACGATCACCCGTGGTAGCGACAATGTTAAGGAAGTGTTCGGCGAGATCGAAGCTCCACTGCTGACCAATCGTCCATTTTTCGAAGACCTGACGCTCAAGGCTTCGGCCCGTTACACCGACTATGCGTCCTATGGGTCGCAGACGACGTACAAGGTCGGCGGTATCTATTCACCATTCCGCTGGCTGTCGGCACGGGGCAGCTATGGAACGAGCTACCGCGCACCGGGCCTGTTCGAACAGTTCCTGGGGGCGACCTCCGGTTTCCAGTCCTCTTCGATCGACCCTTGTAACAATCTGGGCGCGGCCGGCCAGAATCCGGTTCGCGTAGCGAACTGTCAGTCCGAAGGGCTGAGCAACGGTTTCATCCAGACCAACGGCGTCACGGTCCTGCAACGTGGTGGCGCGGAATCGGGTCTGAAGTCGGAGAATTCGGTGGCGTGGACCGCCGGTGGCGTGCTGCAGCCGAGCTTTGGCGAATGGGGCAAGCTGTCGCTGTCGGCCGACTATTTTGACATCAAGGTTGATGGCGGCGTTTCTCAGCTGGCTGCCGGTACGATCCTGCAGCAATGCTATGATGACCCTGACTTCCGCCGGGAGAGCATCTGCTCTCTGGCTGTACGCAACTCCGCAAACCAGGCGCTGACCGTAACGACCGGCTTCGTGAACATCGCTACTGCGAAGGTCACGGGCTGGGACTTCAACGCACGCTATTCGGTTCGTCGGGGCGAGGCGAATTTCGACATCGGTGGCCAGGTGACCCGCTTCGGTCAACGCTATACCCAGCTCCTGCCGACTGATCCGATCCAGAACGCCATCGGCTCACTGAACAATCCGCGCTGGTCGGGCGTGTTCGACGGGGGCGTTCGGGTCGACAAGGTGTCGTTCCGCTACTCGGTCGAATGGGTTGGCGCCACCAACACCACCGCAGACTATCTGGGTCTGACTCAGGCGTCGCGCGACACCTATGTGTTCGAGGCAAAGGACTACTTCATCCATTCGACCTCGCTACGCTGGCAGGTAACCGACAAGTTCCAGTTTACGTTCGGCGTCCGCAATCTGTTCCAGCAGAAGCTGCCGCAAATCTCCTCGGGCGCTTATAACCGCGTCGGTAACGTGCCGTTGTACAGCGCCTACGACTATGTCGGCCGCACCATCTTTGCGAACGTACGCGCCGGTTTCTAAGGTGTATTCCTGAACTATGCGGGCCGCTTCGAAAGAGGCGGCCCCTTTTTTTATGTCCGCGCGAAGCGCTGGGCGAGGCCGGTCAGCAACTCATATTGCGACACGCCCGATGCGGCGGACGCCGCCGCCAGATCATAGTCCATGGTCAGCCAGTCACCCTCGACCAAGTCGGGGCGCGCGGTCACGTCGACCGCCAGCAGGTCCATCGACACGCGGCCGAGCACCGGCAGGCTCTCTCCGTCCGCCACCGCCGCCCCGACGCCAGACAACGCGCGGCGATAGCCGTCGGCATAGCCCAGGTTCAGGATCGCGACCTCGGTGCCGGCGGTCGCGGTCCAGGTGGCATTGTAGCCGACCGTCTCGCCCGCCGGGACATGGCGGCGCTGGAGGATCTGTGCCTCGGGCCAGGCGACCTGGCGGAGGTGCCCCGCCATGTTGGGGCGCGGCAGGCCGCCGTATAGCGCTAGGCCGGGCCGGGTCAGGTCGAAATGATAATCCGCGCCGAGACCGATCCCCGCCGAATTGGCGAGGCTCATCCGCCGCGCGGCCGTACGGCCGGTCAGGCTGGCGAAGGCCGCACGCTGTCGCTCGTTCATCGCCACGTCCTCGTCCGCGCAGGCGAGGTGGCTGATGAGCGTCTCGATCGTCAGGCCGTCGAGTAGGCCGTCGCGCACCGCCTGCACCGACACGCCCAGCCGGTTCATGCCGGTATCGACCATCACGTCGCAGACCCCGCCGCCGCTGTCCCGCCAGCGGGCGATCTGTTCTGGCGTGCTGAGCACCGGGCGGGCGAAACCGGCCTTGGCGGCGGGCAGATCTTCGGCGCGCAGGCCGTGCAGGACCGACAGGGTGATGCCCAGCGGCGCCAACGCCTGCGCCTCGGCCCAGTTGGCGACGAAGAAGTCGCGGCATCCGACCTTGGCCAGCGTTTCGGCCACCAACCGCGCGCCCAGGCCATAACCGTTGGCCTTGACCGCCGCGCCGCACGCCGCCGCCCCGCTCAACCGATCGAGCGCCTGCCAGTTGGACATAAGCGCATCGCGGTCGACACGCAGGCGGAGGGGAGCGGGTATTTCCATCACCCTCCGGGCTTTAGGCCGCATTGGTCAGGGGGAAAAGGCGGGTTCGGTTATTCACACCACTTCCCGCCCCTTACCCAAACCTCCGTTCAGCCTGAGCGAAGGGGGGATTCGGGTTTAGCGGAGCGTGCGGATAATTCCCGAAAAGTCCACCGGCGGCTGCCCTTCTCCGACGAATGCCGCGTACAACTCCGCCGCACGCTCGCCCATCGGGGTCGTCGCGCCCGCATCCTCAGCCGCCTGCATCGCCAGCTTCAGGTCCTTCAGCATCAGCGCCGCCGCGAAGCCGCCCTGATAGTCGTGATCGGCGGGTGTCTCCGGGCCGACGCCGGGGACCGGGCAGTATCTGGTCATCGACCAACTCTGTCCCGACGAGACCGAGGCGATGTCGTAAAAGGTCTGCGCCTCCAGCCCCAGCTTCTCGGCCAGCACGAACGCCTCGCAGGTCGCGATCATCGTCGCGCCGAGCAGCATGTTGTTGCAAATCTTGGCCGCCTGGCCTGCGCCGTTGCCGCCCGCATGGATCACCGCCTGGCCCATGGCGGACAGGAACGGCTCTGCGCGGGCAAAGGCCTGTTCCGAACCACCGACCATGAAGGTCAGCGTCCCCGCCTTGGCGGCCGCAATTCCGCCCGATACGGGCGCGTCGACCGCCATCATGCCCTTGCCCTGTGCCGCCTCCGCGACGCGGCGCGCGGTGGCGACGTCGATGGTCGAGCAATCGATCAGGATCGCGGACGGAGGTGCGGCGGCGAACACGGCGTCGGCATAGACGCGCTCGACATGGGTTCCGGCGGGCAGCATGGTCACGACCGCCTCGACCCCGTCCATCGCCGCGACGGCGCTGTCGACGGGCAGGCACCCGGCCGCCTTCGCCGCCGCCAGCGCGTCCGCCGACAGGTCGAAGGCGCGGACGTCATGCCCCGCCTTTGCGAGGTTGGCGGCCATGCCGCCGCCCATATTGCCCAGGCCGATAAAGGCGATCCGCGCCATGATGCTCTCCTAACGTGTTCTTCTGTTTCTTCTGCCCCCCTCCCGCAGGCGGGAGGGGTTGGGGGAGGGAAAGGCCACAGGCTATGGTCTCGGTGAGACTCCTTGCCCTCCCCCATCCCCTCCCGTTTATGGGAGGGGCGTGAGACTCATCAGCGATTGGTCCAGTTGGGGCTGCGCTTCTCGACGAACGCGGCCATGCCTTCCTTCTGGTCGGCCGATCCGAACAGGCCGTGGAACAGGCGGCGCTCGAACTGCACGCCCTGCGCCAGCCCCATGTCGAAGGCGGCGTTGACCATTTCCTTGTTGGCCTTGACCGCAATCGGGGCCATGCCCGCAATGGTCGCGGCGGTCTCCAGCGCCTCATCCACGAGGTCGGCGGCGGGGACGATGCGCGCGACGAGGCCCGAACGCTCGGCTTCCTCGGCGTCCATCATCCGGCCGGTCAAGCACATCTCCATCGCCTTGGCCTTGCCGACCGCATGGGCCAGCCGCTGGGAGCCACCCATGCCCGGCGTCACGCCCAGCTTGATCTCGGGCTGGCCGAACTTGGCCGTGTCGGCGGCGAGGATGAAGTCGCACATCATCGCCAGCTCGCAGCCGCCGCCCAGCGCATAGCCCGCGACCGCTGCGATGATGGGCTTGCGGGTACGGGTGAAGTCGTCCCAGCCGGTGAAATGGTTGCCGCCATACATAGCGGCAAAGCCCATCTCCTGCATTTCCTTAATGTCGGCGCCCGCCGCGAATGCCTTCGCGCTGCCGGTGATGACGGCGCAGCGCTGTTCAGGATCGGCGTCATAGGCGCGCATCACGTCGAGCAGTTCGGCCAGCAGCTCGGCATTGAGCGCGTTCAGCGCCTGCGGCCGGTTGAGCGTCACCAACGTCACCGCCTCGCGGCGCTCGACGATCAGGGTGTTGTAGTCGGTCATGCGGGCGTCCTTCTCAGCGGTCGTCGGGTGTCCAGGCCTGCCCCTCGGGCATGCGCGCAAAGATATGGTCGATCATCGTGTCGGTCACGCCCTCCGGCATGGCGGGGTCCCAGCGCGGCGCATTGTCCTTGTCGACGATCAGCGCGCGGACGCCCTCGACGAAATCGGGGCGCTGCACCACGCGCGAGGCGATGCCGTACTCGCGGCGCATCTCGTCAGCGAAGTCGGTGGTCAGCCTCCCCTCGCGCAGCAGACGGAGCGACACCTTGCAGGATTGGGGCGATTTGGTGCGCAGCACGGCGAGCTGCTGCGCCGCCCATTCGCCGCCATCCGCTTCCAGCGTGGCGATGATCTCTTCCAGCGTATCGGCAGCGAAAAGCCGGTCGATTTCGGCGGCATGGGCCATGATTCTCGCGTCGGGCGCGGGCGTGGAGAGCCGGTCGAGCGTCGCGGCGATCTCCTGCGGCGCGGCGATGATGGCAGCCTTGGCCTCGTCCAGCGTGGAAGACGACAGATAATGGGTGGCCAGCCCCAAGGCGTACGCCTCCGCCCCGTCGAGCCGGTGGCCGGTCAGCGCCAGATACTCGCCCATCCGCCCCGGCAGGCGCGAGAGATACCAGCCGCCGCCGACATCGGGGAACAGGCCGATGCCCGTCTCCGGCATGGCGAACCGGGTATTCTCGGTCGCGACGCGGAAGCGGGCAGGCGCGGCAATGCCGACACCGCCGCCCATGGTGATGCCATCCATGAAGGCGACGATCGGCTTGGCATAAGTGAACAGCCGGTGGTTCATCCGGTATTCGCTGTGAAAGAAGCCCCGCGCCGCCTCGCCGTCGCCCGCACCGCTTTCTGCCAGCAGGCGAATGTCGCCGCCCGCGCAAAAGCCGCGCCCCTCGGCATGGTCGATGATGACCGCCTCGACGCCCAGATCGCCGCGCCAGTCCTCCAGCGCGGCCAGCACGCCCTCACACATGTCATGGGTCAGCGCGTGGATCGCCTTGGGCCGGTTAAGCCGCAGTCGCCCGACCGGGCCTTCGCGGGTGACGATCAGGTCTTCACTCATGTCTTTCCTTAACCCCTTCCCGTTCCCCGGCGAAGGCCGGAGCCCAGTTGCGGTAACGTATGAGGCGCGCCACCGGCTGCTTAGAAACTGGACCCCGGCCTTCGCCGGGGAACGGCTCAATCCTTCAACAAATCGCGCCCGACGATCATCCGCATCACCTGGTTCGTGCCCTCCAGGATCGAATGCACGCGCAGGTCGCGCCAGAAACGCTCGATCGGATAGTCCATCAGATAGCCATAGCCGCCATGCAGCTGGAGCGCGCGGTCGACCACCGACGATCCGGTGTCGGTCGCCAGCCGCTTGGCCATCGCCGCAAAGCGCGTCTTGTCCGGCGCATTGTCCGTCACCTTGGCGGCAGCGAGATAGAGCAGCGCGCGCGCAGCCTCCAGCTCGGTCGCCATGTCGGCCAGGGTGAACTGGGTATTCTGGAACTCGGCAATCGCCTTGCCGAACTGGCGGCGGTCCTTCACGTAAGCGACCGCCTCGTCCAGGCAGCGCTGCGCGCCCCCCAGCGAGCAGGCACCGATGTTGAGCCGCCCGCCGTCCAGCCCCATCATCGCGATGCGGAAGCCCTCGCCCTCCGCGCCCAGCCGGTTGGCGACCGGCACCCGAACATTGTCGAACATCACCTGCCGCGTCGGCTGCGAATGCCAGCCTAGCTTGCGCTCGTTCGCGCCGAAGGAGACGCCGGGCATGTCCTTATCGATCACCAGGCAGGAAATGCCCTTCGGCCCGTCTTCGCCGGTGCGGACCATGGTGACGTACACCTCGTTATCGCCACCGCCCGAGATGAACTGCTTGGAGCCCGAGACGACATAATGGTCGCCATCACGGACCGCACGGGTCTTGAGCGCGGCGGCGTCGGAGCCGGAACCCGGCTCGGTCAGGCAATAGCTCGCCATCCGCTCCATGGTGACGAGATCGGGCAGGTAGCGGCCCTTCACGTCCGCATCGCCGAAGCGGTCAATCATCCACGACGCCATGTTATGGATCGAGATGAAGGCGGAGGTGGAGGGACAGCCATAGGCCATCGCCTCCATGATCAGCGCCGCCTCCAGCCGCCCCAGCGCGATGCCGCCGGACTCTTCGGACACGTAGATCGCGGCGAAGCCGAGTTCGGCGGCTTCCTTGATCGTGTCGCGGGGGAAGATGTGCTTCTCGTCCCACTCGCCTGCGAACGGCGTGATGCGGTCGGCGGTGAAACGGCGCGCCAGTTCCTGGATCTCGCGCTGCTCGTCGGTGAGGTCGAATTGAGTCATCGGTCGGTCTCGTCCATCTAAAGCCCCTCCCCCGGAGGGGGGAGGGGTTTGGGGAGGGGGCTACGCCACGGGCGATGGTCTCTGTGAGACTCCCTGCCCTCCCCCATCCCCTCCCGCCTGCGGGAGGGGCGTGCCAAGGTTCAGGCCATTGTCGGGATAACGAAGGCGTTGCCGCCATCGGGCGAGCCATCCGGCCAACGCTGGGTTACCGTCTTCACCTTGGTCCAGAAGCGGACGCCCTCCATGCCGTGCTGATTGACGTCGCCGAACGCCGAGCGCTTCCAGCCGCCGAAGCTGTGATACGCCACCGGCACCGGGATCGGCACGTTGATGCCGACCATGCCCACCTCGACCCGCGCCGCGAACTCGCGCGCGGCATGGCCGTTGCGGGTGAAGATGGCGACGCCATTGCCGTATTGATGCTCGCTGGGCAGGCGGACCGCCGTCTCGAAATCGGGGGCACGGACGATCTGGAGGACGGGGCCGAAAATCTCTTCCTTGTAGCTCTGCATGGCGGGCGTCACCCGGTCGAACAGCGACGGGCCGATGAAGAAACCCTCCTCATAGCCCTGAAGCTGGAAGCCGCGTCCGTCGACGACCAGTTCGGCACCTTCATCGACGCCGGTCTGAATCCAGTCCTCGACCCGCTTCTTGTGCGCGGCGTTCACCACCGGGCCGTAATGCGCCTGTTCGTCAGTCGAGACACCGACCCGAAGCGCGTCGATCGCCGGGATCAGCTTTTCGCGTAAGCGGTCCGCCGTCTTGTCCCCGACCGGCACCACCACGGGCAGCGCCATGCACCGCTCCCCCGCCGAGCCGAAGGCCGCGCCCGACAGGTCGGCGACCACCTGGTCCAGGTCGGCGTCGGGCATGACGATGCCGTGGTTCTTGGCGCCCCCCATCGCCTGGACGCGCTTACCCGCCTCGACGCCGCGCCGATAGACGTAATGCGCGATGTCGGACGAGCCGACGAAGCTGACCGCGCTGATCGCCGGATGGTCGAGGATCGCATCGACCATCGCCTTGTCGCCGTGCACGACCTGCAGGATGCCCTCGGGCGCACCCGCTTCGCGCATCAGTTCGGCCAGGCGGACGGGGACCGAGGGATCGCGCTCGGACGGCTTCAGGATGAAGGCGTTGCCGCAGGCGATGGCGACGCCGAACATCCACATCGGGATCATCGCGGGGAAGTTGAACGGCGTGATGCCTGCGCCGATGCCCAGCGGCATGCGCATCGAATAGACGTCGATGCCCGGCCCCGCGCCTTGCGTATATTCGCCCTTCAGCGCGTGGGGGATACCGCAGGCGAACTCGATCACCTCCAGCCCGCGCTGGATGTCGCCCTTCGCGTCGGCGATCACCTTGCCATGTTCGGAGGAGAGCAGATGCGCCAGCGCATCCATATTCCGCTCGACCAGTTCCTTGAAGCGGAACATCACGCGCGCCCGGCGCTGGGGATTGGTCGCGGCCCAGGCCGGTTGCGCGGCTTGTGCGGCGGCGACAGCGCGTTCGAGCAGCGCGGCGTCGCCCAGCATCACGCGGGCCTGAACCTGGCCGCTATTGGGGTCGAAGACATCACCCAAGCGACCCTCGGGACGGGTTCCGGCGGCGTCGGTCGCGGTCTGTCCGCCGGCAACCAGGTGGTCGATCACGCGCATAAGCTCTCCTGTTTCGGGTCTGATGCCCGACTCTTTCGCTTGTAATTATATTGCTTAAGCGTGAAATCCAAGTCGGGTCGACCAAAAAGGCGGCGAGCCCGTTTCGGCGTGCGTCAGACCGCCGGACAGAGCCGCCACGCCGCCCCCGCCGCGATCAGCGCGCCCGCCACCGCCGCCGCCAGCGAGGCCAATCCCCAGAGCGGAAAGGCCAGCGCCCCCAGCCCGGCACCGACCAGAAACCCGGACCAGAGCAGCAGATAGGGCAACCAGCCCCAACGCTCCCGCCCCGCGACGGTCTGCGCCAGATGCTGACCGATCTTGACCAATGTGCCGGTCATATAGGTGACGCCAATGCTCACCTCGCCATCGCGCTCGAAGGTGGCATTGGTCGCGCCCATCGCCAGCACCATGGCGGGCGCGGTCCATCTGCCCAGTAGCGCGACGCCGCCCAGGAGCAGCGCGACGAGCAGCAGGACCGCCACCTGCCCGATGCGCGGCAGCGCCAGCCGGATCAGCGTGCCGACCATCACGCCTGCGACGAAAAGCGCCAGCAGCATCGCCAATATCGCGACCGCACCCGACAAGGGTCCGTGCGGTGCGGCCAACCGGACCGCGAGCATCGTACCATTGCCGCTCATGAAGGAAACGAAATAGCCGCCAAGCTGCTGAAATCCGATCGCATCGACATAGCCGGACAGCAGGGCCAGCCAGATGGCCAGCGGCCAGGAACGGCGATCGGATCGGATCATGGCGCGATCTATATCGCGGTCGGCACCGCACGACCAAAGGATAATGCCGGGCGCCGAGGGATCGGATCGCGGCGGTGCGCGTTGGCGCGTTTCGGAACAGGGGGAGACGGCATGGCGGGCGCGCTGGTGGAAATCTGGTTGACCGTGTCGGCACTGTCCTCGCTCGTCATCATCATGATCGCCATCGGTCATAGCGACATGCGGCGCGAAAAGCGTTTGCGCCCACGGGCCGTTCCACGTCGTCGCGTGCGTCGTTCCTTCCCCTGACGCACGCGACGCAAATCGATCAGAACATGTGGAGCAACCGGTCGAGCAGGCCGGGCTTGCGGGTGCGCAGCGCCATATACCGAGCGCGATCCTCAGCCGCACGGCGATAGAGCGCGTCCAGACGCTGCTCGCGCGGCATGTCGGAAATCCGTGGCGGCGGCATGTGACTGGCCATCTTATACCCTCCCTTATGTCGAGCCGTTCGTTTTTAACGACGAACCGTGACTTTTGTTCCTGACAGGTGACAGGCCGGTCATGTCGCCTACCCTCCCCCCAAGACATTGGAATCGGGTCGTTCGGGCGATGGTAGCGGATTTTGGGCATTGCGACGACGCGCGATTATGAACGTCTCGTAAGGAACCCGTAAGGGGTCCGTCAGGGGTTTGACCCTATCGGCCGGGCTAATATCCGCCTTCTTGCGCCGAAAGAGCCCGATGCACGTCAATCCCGCCGACGCAACGCTACCCGAGACCCGTCGCCTGTCCTCCGCGCAGCAATGGCGCTGGGTCGGCATCGCCGCCGCCGTCCTAATCGGGGCGCTGGTCCTGTTCACGGTCATCGGCAAACTGACGCACAAGGAGGAGACTCCCCCCGCCCCGCCGCCCCCGGGCACGCTGCGCCTGTCGAAGGACCAGCTGGCCGCGATGCCGACGATGCGCGTCGGACTGGGCGCGTCGGGCGACCAGACGATGGCGACCGGCGCGATCACCGTCGATGCGACCCGCTCGACCCCGGTGCTGATGCCCTATGCCGGTCAGGTGGTGCGCGTGCTGGCCGATGCGGGTCAGGTGGTGCGCCAGGGCCAGCCGCTGTTGCTGATCAAGACCAGCGATTTCGTCGATGCCCGCTCGGGCCTGTTCTCGGCGCGCGCCGCCTACCAGAATGCGCAGGCGCAGCTGGTCGCGGCGCAGCGCAACGCCGACCGCCAGCAGCAGATCTATGAGACCGCCGGCGGCGCGCTGAAGGATTATCAGCAGGCCAAAGCCGATCTCGCCGCCGCGCAGGCGACGGCGCGCACCGCCGCCGCTTCGCTGGGCGCGGCGCGTGACAAGCTGGCGATCCTCGGCAAGTCGCAGGGTGAGATCAACCGGCTGGAGAATGCGGGCCAGGGCTCGGGCATTCACGACATCACCACGCTGGTCGCACCGATCAGCGGCGTCGTCGCCTCGCGCGATGTCGCACCGGGCCAGTACGTCTCGCAGGGCGGCGACAAGCCGGTGATGACCATCACCGACCCCTCGCGCGTCTGGCTGGTCGCACAGGTGGCCGAGAGCGATGCCGAGAATGTCCGCGTCGGCGATCCGGTCGAAGTGACGACGCCCGCCGTGCCCGGCCGCGTCTTCCACGCCACCATCGACCTGGTCGGTGCCGCACTGGACCCGCAGACCCACCGCCTGCCCGTCCGCGCCTCCATCCCCAACCCGGACAAGGCACTGAAGCCGCAGATGTTCGCCAGCTTCGCCATCAAGCATCTGAACGCGGGCGAAGCGATCCGCGTGCCCGCCGCCGCCGTCATCCATGAAGGCGACAACGCCCGTGTCTGGATAATGCGGCCCGACGGCCTGCTGGTCGCGCGCGATGTGCAGACCGGCGACTCGGCGAACGGCCTGGTCACCATCACCTCCGGCCTGAAGCCGGGCGAGAAGATCGTCACCTCGGGCGCGCTGTTCGTCAACGAAGCGGGGATCGGCGAATAATGAACCGCATCGTCGACTTTGCGCTGCGTCAGCGACTGCTGATCGTCGGCCTGTTCTTCGCGATGATCGTCGCTGGCGTCATCGGCTTCATCAACCTCAACATCGAAGCCTATCCCGACCCGGTTCCACCGATGGTCGAGGTCATCACCCAGACCCAAGGCCTATCCGCCGAGGAGATGGAGCGCAACGTCACCATCCCGATCGAGGTGCAGATGGCGGGCATCCCGCATCTGACCGCGATCCGCGCGATCAGCCTGTTCGGCCTGTCGGACATCAAGATCCAGTTCACCTACGACTATACTAACGAACAGGCGCGCCAGCAGGTCATCAACCGCCTGTCGCAGCTGCCGCCGCTGGCCGGTGGCGCACAGCCGACGCTGTCGCCGACCTCGCCGGTGGGTGAAATCTATCGCTACCGCATCGTCGCGCCCAAGGGCTATTCGGTGATGGACCTGAAGACGCTGCAGGACTGGGTGCTCCAGCGCCGGTTCAAGCGGATTCCGGGCGTCATCGACGTGACCGGCTGGGGCGGCAAGCTGCGCGCCTATGACGTGGTGATCGACCAGAACCGGCTGAACGCGCATGGCGTGACGGTCGCACAGGTGCTGGCGGCGCTGTCCAAGAGCGACGGCAATGTCGGCGGCCAGACGATCAACTTCGGCGAGCAGGCCGCGATCGTGCGCGGCATCGGCCTGATCCAGTCGCCCGACGCGATCCAGAACGTGCTGGTCGGCCAGGCGGGCGGCGCGCCGGTGCTCATCAAGGACGTGGCGACCGTCAAGGTCGGCAACGCGCCGCGCATGGGCATCGCCGGATATAATAACGACGACGACATCGTGCAGGGCATCGTCCTGATGCAGCGCGGCGCCCAGTCGATGCCGACGATCAAGGCCGTCCAGGCCGAGGTCGCCAATATCAACGACAGCGGCGTGCTGCCCCCCGGCGTGCATCTGGAGCGGATCTACGACCGCTCCGACCTGATCAACCTGACCATCCACACCGTCATGGAAAACATGGTGGTCGGCATCCTCCTGATCTTCGCGCTGCAATGGCTGTTCCTCGGCAATCTGCGCTCGGCGATCATCGTGGCGGCGACCATCCCCTTCGCGCTCGCCTTCGCGATCCTGATCCTGGTGTTGCAGGGGGAGAGTGCGAACCTGTTGTCGGTGGGTGCGCTCGACTTCGGCCTCGTCGTCGATGCCTGCGTCATCATGGTGGAGAATATCTTCCGCCACATGGTCGAACGCTCCGCCGCCGTCGAGAATGGCCAGGGCCGCTATACCCTGGCCAGCCGCTTCGGCGCGGTGCTGGGCGCTTCGTCCGAGGTCAGCCGCGGCATCTTCTTCGCCGCCGCGATCATCATCGCCAGCTTCCTGCCGCTGTTCACCCTGACCGGCGTGGAGGGCCACATCTTCGGCCCGATGGCCAAGACCTATGCCTATGCGATCAGCGGCGGCCTGCTCGCGACCTTCACCGTCGCGCCGGTGCTCTCGACGCTGCTGCTGCCGGACAAGCTGGCCGAGACCGAGACGTTCATCGTCGGCAAGCTTCGCGCCGTCTATGAACCCGCCGCCTCCTTCGCGCTGCGCAACAAGGTGGTGACGCTGGGCGGCGCGGCGCTGATGATGGTGCTGGCCGTGGTCGGCGTGCGCTCGCTGGGCATCGAGTTCCTGCCGCACCTTGAAGAAGGCAACATGTACATCCGCGCCACCCTTCCCTCCTCGATCAGCCTGGAGGCGGGCGAGAAGGTGACGAACGAAGTGCGCAAGATCATCGCCAGCTACCCGGAGACCACGGCGGTCCTGTCCGCCCATGGTCGCCCGGACGACGGCACCGATGCGACCGGCTTCTTCAACGTCGAGTTCTTCGTGCCGCTCAAGCCCTTCGACACCTGGCCCAGCGGCATGACCAAGGAAAAGCTGATCGACGAGCTGTCGACCAAGCTGGCCAAGAAATATCCCGGCGTCGATTTCTCCTTCTCGCAGATCATCGAGGATAACGTCGAGGAAGCCGCCTCGGGCGTGAAGGGCGCGAACTCAATCAAGCTGTTCGGCCCCGATCTGGTCACGCTGGAAAAGCTGGCCAACCAGATCAAGGCGCAGATGGCCAAGGTGAAGGGCATCGAGGATCTCGGCGTATTCGAAATCCTGGGCCAGCCGACCGTGCGGATCGACGTCGATCGCGCCAAGGCCGCCCGTTATGGCCTGACCCCCGACGACATCAACCAGACCGTCGCCGCCGCCATCGGTGGCCAGTCGCCCGCCGACCTCTACGAGCCGGGCACCGACCGCCACTTCCCCATCATCGTGCGGCTCCAGCCCAAGCAGCGCGACTCGCTGGAATCGGTGCGCAGCATCACGATCGGCGCGCCCAGCCCCGACGGCAACGGCACCATCCAGGTGCCGCTGTCCGAGGTCGCCAGCGTCAAGCTGACCACCGGCGCCTCGTTCATCTATCGCGAGCATCAGGAACGCTACATCCCGATCAAATTTTCGGTGCGCGGCCGCGATCTGGGCGGCGCGGTCGAGGAGGCCCGGTCGCGGATCAACCAGAATGTCCACCTGCCGCCGGGCTATCACCTGGAATGGGCGGGCGAACTGGACAACCTCAAGAACGCGATCTCGCGTCTGGAGATCGTGGTCCCGATCAGCCTCGTGCTCATCCTGCTGCTGCTCTATGCGAACTTCGGCTCGATGCGCGACAGTCTGCTCGCCTTCTCCGCGATCCCGATGGCGATCGTGGGCGGCGTGCTGGCGCTGGCCCTGACCGGCACGGCATTCAGCATCTCCGCGGCGATCGGCTTCGTGGCCTTGTTCGGCATCGCGGTGATGGACGGGATTCTGGTCGTCACCACCTTCAACAACGCGATCGACGAAGGGGCCCCGCGCGAGAATGCGCTGGCCAACACCGTCAAGAACAGCCTGCGCCCCGTCGTCATGACCTGTCTGGTCGCCGCCATAGGTCTGCTGCCCGCCGCGCTGTCGCACGGCATCGGCAGCCAGGTGCAGAAGCCCCTCGCGCTGGTCGTGGTGGGCGGCATGACGCTGGCCCCGGTGCTGATCCTGCTGGTCCTGCCCGTGCTCATCAGCCGCTATTCGACCCGTCTGCCGCTGGCACAGCGCAAGAAGAAGCATGACCCGATGGTCGACGACCAGGGCGATACCACCACTCCTGAATCCGGGGTTCCGGCATGAAGCGTTTCCTGACCCTGCCGCTGCTGGCGTGCGTTGCCGCCAGCATCTCCGGGTGTGCGGTCGGCCCGCACGACCTGGACGCGCATGCCAGCCTGCCGCCGCTGACGCCTGCTCCGGTCATCGCCCCCGCGACCGGCCCGGCGCAGACGGTGTCCGCTACCGTGGCGCCCGAGTGGTGGCACGCCTTCGGCAATGCCCAGCTCGACGCGCTGGTCGCCGAGGCATTGGCGCACAATAACGATGTCGCGGTGGCGGAAGCCTCGTTGCGCCAAGCGCAGGAACAGGCGCGGGCGACGCGCGGCACGCTGCTCTTCCCGCAGGGCGGGCTGAACTACAATGTGCAGCGGACCCGCGTATCCAACGCGCTGTCCCCGGCGGTCGCCGACCAGAACCAGCAGCTCTACACGCTGCATACCGCGCAGGTCAGCGTCTCCTATGACGTCGACGCGTTCGGCGGCAACCGGGCGCAGGTCCGCTCCGCCGTCGCGCGGGCCGAGGTTCAGCGGCATCAGCTGGATGCGGCGCGGATGACGGTGGCGGCCAACCTCGTCACCGCGCTGATCGAGCGGGCGAGCCTGGCCGAACAGGTCGCCGCCGCACAGACCGCCGTGAAGGTCAATCGCGACATATTGGGCGCGCTGCAACAACGCCAACGGCTGGGCGCGGTGGGCGCGTCCGATGTGGCGACGCAACAGGCCGCGCTCGCCACCGCCGAGGGCGCCCTGCCCCCGCTGGTTCGCGCCGAAGCCGCTCAGCGCACCGTCATCGCGACGCTGGTCGGCCGCCCGGCGGGATCGGCCCTGCCGCCGCTGCCCGAGCTGTCGCAGTTGACCCTGCCGACCGAATTGCCCGCCATCGTGCCGTCCGAGCTGGTCCAGCGCCGCCCCGACGTGCTGGCGGCCGCCGCGCAGTTGCAGGGTGCGGGTGCCGATGTCGGCGCCGCCATCGCCGCACGCCTGCCCAGCATCCAGCTGTCGGCCAATGCCGGTGGCTCTGCGCAGAATTTCGGCGACATGTTCAAGAGCGGCAATCCCTTCTGGGCGCTGCTCGGTGGCATCACCCAGCCGCTGTTCCACGCTAATGCGCTGCGCCACCAGCAAAAGGCGGCGGAAGCGGCGCTGGAGGGGGCCAAGGCGCAGTATCGCGCAGCCGTGCTCCAGGCGTTCGGCAATGTCGCGGACTCGCTGACCGGCCTGTCGACCGACGCGCAGGCGCTCGATGCGGCCCAGCGGGCGAGCAACGCGGCGGGCCAGGCGCTGACCTTCGCGCGGCGGCAGCTGGCGCTGGGCGATGTGGGGACGCTGCAACTGCTGAACGCCACCGCCACGGACGCCCAGGCCCGGTCGCAACTGATCCAGGCCAAGGCGGCGCGGATGACCGACACGGTCGCCCTGTTCCAGGCCGCCGGGGGGCCAGTTACGGGGTCGTGATATGAAGGGGGTGGGGCAACTCATCCCCTACAACCGTTCAGCCTGAGCGAAGTCGAAGGCCACGTCCTATTCCTCCCCTGCAAGGGGAGGGGGACCAGCGAAGCTGGTGGAGGGGTGTCACCGGTCGCGATGGCGGCGTGCGCCAAACCAAGCGGGACACCCCTCCGTCAGGCCTTCGGCCTGCCGCCTCCCCTTGCAGGGGAGGAATAGCATTCTCCGCTGGTTTCCCGTGGCCTTCGACTTCGCTCAGGCTGAACGGAGGGTGGTATGCCCAAAAGAAAAAGGGGAGGCCCTCGCCTCCCCCTTCATCAGAACAATTTGGTCAGCAGGTAGAACCCCGCCCCCATCACGGCGGAGGCGGGGATGGTGATGATCCAGGCGATCACCACATTGCCCGCCACGCCCCAGCGCACCGCCGAGGCGCGCCTTGCGACGCCCGCACCGATGATCGAGCCGGTGATGGTGTGCGTCGTCGACACCGGGATACCCAGGGCCGAAGCGCAGAAGATCACGATCGAGCCCGCCGTCGAGGCGCTGAACCCCTGATGCTGCGACAGCTTGGTGATGCGGCTGCCCATCGTCTCGATGATCTTCCAGCCGCCGGTCATCGTGCCCAGCGCCATGGCGACATAGCAGGAGATGGCGACCCAGTGCGGCACCTCGAACGGGCCGGTCAGGCGGCCGGTCGAATAAAGGAGGACGGTGATGATCCCCATCGTCTTCTGCGCGTCGTTCAGGCCGTGGCTGAGCGAATAGGCGGCCGAGGAGACGAGGTGCATTGCGCGGAAGCTACGCTCCGCCTGGCCCGCGGTCGAGCGACGCAGCGCCCAGCTGCTCAGCAGCATGACCAGCATCGCCAGCATCATGCCCAGCATCGGCGACAGGACGATCGCGATCAGCGTCTTGTTCAGGCCCGCCCACTGGACGGCACCCATGCCCGCATGCGCGATGCCCGCGCCGACCAGCCCGCCGACCAGCGCATGGCTGCTCGACGAAGGAATACCGCGCAGCCAGGTGATGACGTTCCACGCCATCGCCCCGCCCAGCGCGCCGAAGATGACGGAGGGCGTCACCACGTCCTGCGCGATCAGGCCCTTGCCGACGGTCTCGGCGACCTTGTGCAGGCTGGGGAAGGCCACCGTCAGGAAATAGGCGGCGAAGTTGAAGAAGGCCGCGAAGCCGACCGCCGCGACCGGCGACAACAGCCGCGTCGCCACGACGGTCGCGATCGAATTGGCCGCGTCATGCAGGCCGTTGAGATAATCGAACGCCAGCGCGACCAGGATCAGGCCGGCCAGCAGCGGAAAGGCGAGTTCGTGCATTGCCGCCGCCTCAGGCGTGATCGATGACGATGCCGTCGATCTCGTCGGCGACATCCTCGAACGCGTCGAGGATGCGCTCCAGATGCTTGTACACTTCCTTCTCGATCACGAAGCGCAGCGTGTCGCGCTCGCCGCATTCGTCCAGCGTGCGCTTCAGGCCCGCCGCGTGCATCTCGTCGGCGCGGCCCTCCAGCCGGACCAGTTCCTCGGTCAGCGCGTGCAGCCGATCGCCGTTGCGCGCGACGTCGCGCATCAACGGCATCGCCTCGACGGTCAGCTTGGCCGCCTCGACCGCGACCGCCGCCATTTCGCGCATTTCCGGCGCGAACTTGGTCAGCCGGTACAGGCCGATCGCGGTCGCCGCCGCGTGCATCTCGTCGATGGTGTCGTCCATCGAGCCGATCAGCGAGGTGATCGCGGCGCGGTCGAACGGCGTCAGGAAGGTCGAGCGGACCGAGGTCAGCACCTGGCGCGTGATCTCGTCGGCGTCATGCTCGCGCGCGGCGACAACGGCGATCTCGTCGGCGGTGCTGCCGGGCGCGTCGAAAATGCGGACGGTGGCTTCGGCCCCCGCAAGGATGGTGGCGGCTTGCGCCTCGAACAGCTCGAAGAAATTTCCCGTCTTCGGCAGGAGGCGTTGGAACCAGGCGAACATCAGTCGGTAAACCCCGATAGTGATCCGATAGCGTACACGTCTTCAAGCCATGGCCGATCGGGCCACGGCGAAACGCCGGACCGTGAAAGGGTCATGAACCTAGGATGGCACGAATGTCGCCCCCCTGACCAGACGCAGGCATCACGTCAAGCAAAACTGGGTTACAGCAATGTGACACCCGCCGTCAGCCGGGACGGTCAAGCTGCCCCACACGCCCCTGAACGTCACGCGGCGGATGCCATGGCGATTTCATCCCCCACTGTGGTTTTGGCGCATCACCTCTGTCACGCGAGCGCCATAATGCGCCTCTAACCGCCCGCCCTACCGGGAAAATCTAATCAGTCGGGCGGCGTGAACCGCTCGCCGGAGCGTGGGGAATATATGAAATCGGTTATCAAGACCGCGGCGCTGCTGGGCGCTGCGTGGGGAACGCTGGCAACCGTGCCGGCCATGGCGCAAGCTGCCGCCGATCAGGGCGCGGCCACCACCGCCGCAACGGATGAGCAGCAGGGGCTGGGCGACGTCGTCGTCACCGCCGAGCGCCGTTCGGAAAGCCTGAACCGCGTGCCGGTGTCGGTCGGCGTGGTCAGCGGGTCGAACCTGCGCACCTTCCAGCAGGGTGGCGAGGACATTCTAGCGCTGTCGGGTCGCGTGCCCGGCCTGTACGCTGAAACGACCACCGGCCGTATCTTCCCGCGCTTCTACATTCGCGGCCTAGGCAATATCGACTTCTATCTGGGCGCGTCGCAGCCCGTCTCGATCATCCAGGACGATGTGGTCCTGGAGCATGTCGTGCTGAAGTCGAACCCGATCTTCGACGTCGACCAAGTCGAAGTGCTGCGCGGCCCGCAGGGTTCGCTGTTCGGTCGCAACACGACTGCGGGCATCATCAAGTTCGATACGATCAAGCCGACGCAAAGCTTCCAGAGCCGCGCCACCGCCTCGATCGGCAGCTACAACACGATCAGCATGGATGCCGGTGTCGGCGGCCCGCTGATCCGCGACGTGCTGGCCTTCCGTCTGTCGGCGCTGGTCCAGCACCGCGACAACTGGGTCGACAATGTCTATTCCGGCCCCAGCGCCGACGGCACGCTGACCCCGAAGAAGGACGCCATGGGCGGCTTCACCGAGCGTGACGTGCGGCTCCAGCTGCTCCTGACGCCGACCGACACGCTGTCGTTCAACCTGTCGGGCCATGCTCGCTGGTATGACGGCACTTCGACGCTGTTCCATCGCGGTGCGCTGAAGAAGGGCTCGAACGACGTGTCGGCCGAGCCGCGCGACCGCGTCGCCTATGACGAAGGCCGCGACAACCCGCAGTCCTATGACACGCAAGGCACTTCGCTGCGCGCCGCCTGGGACATGGGCGGGGCCGAACTGACCTCGATCACCGCTTATGAGACCACGGCTGGCTTCAGCCGGGGCGACACCGATGGCGGTGCCGCGACCAACTTCCCGGTCAACGGCGTGCCCAACGGCTATGGCCTCAGCCAGGGTCAGGTGCGCGGGCTGGACCAGTGGACGCAGGAAGTCCGCCTCGCCTCCACCGGCGACAATGCCTTCAAGTGGCAGCTGGGCGGCATCTATTTCGACAGCCGCGACATCACCGACTTCTACCAGCGCGCTTTCCTGATCGGGACCAACCCGAACAACTGGGTGCGCCTGCACGACGTCAACACGTCTTGGGGGCTGTTCGGCCAGGTCAGCTACCGCGCGACCGACCGCCTGACCCTGACCGCCGGGGGCCGGATCAGCGAGGACACCAAGCGGACCCAGCTGCTGCGCACCGCCGACAGCGCCGCCGGTGTCTCCACCTATCGCGGCCGCCGCGACGTGCGCCTGTCGGACACCCAGCCCAGCTGGGACCTGTCGGCGCTCTATGAGGTGAACCCGAACGTCAACGTTTATGTCCGCGCGGCGCAGGGCTTCCGCGGCCCGACCATCCAAGGTCGCTCGGCGGTGTTCAACTCGGACTTCTCGACCGCCGGTTCGGAAACGAACCTGTCGTTCGAGACCGGCTTCAAGTCGAAGCTGTTCGACAACACGCTGCGCCTGAACGCGGCGGCCTTTGCGTATCGGGTGAAGAACATCCAGCTGAATGGCAATGATTCGGACGGCAACGGCGTGCTGCTGAACGCCGACAAGGCGGTTGCCTATGGTCTGGAAGCCGATGCGCAGTGGCTGCCGGTGCGCAACCTGGCGCTGTCGGCGGGCGTCAGCCTCCTGCACTCGGAAATCCGCGATCGTAACGTCAGCGTCCAGACCTGCGGCCTAAACGGCGTGATGGTCTGCACCGTGCTGAACGGCCCGGTGACGACCCGCCGCATCTTCGGGGCGAACGCGTTCTTCGTGCCGATCAACGGCAACCCGCTGCCCAACGCGCCGGAGTACAACGTCAACCTGGCGGCCAAGTACGACATGCCGCTGGAAGGTGGCGGCAAGGCGTTCATCTCCACCGACTGGAACCTGCAAGGGTACACGAACTTCGTCCTGTACCGGACCAAGGAGTTCACCTCGAACGGCAATTTCGAGGGCGGCCTGAGCATCGGCTATTCCGCGCCGAACGACGACTGGAGCCTGTCGGTCTTCGCCCGCAACATCACGAACGAGAAGAACCTCAAGGGCGTGATCGAGAACTATATGGCGGCCGTGTTCAACGAACCGCGCATCATCGGCGTATCGTTCAGCGGCAAGTATCGCTGATCGGGTTTACCCTGTGACGGAAAGGCCTGTCCCTCTTCGTGGGGGGCGGGCTTTTTGTTGCCCCCCGGTCCGTTCAGCCTGAGCGAAGTCGAAGGCCAAGGGCCGACATTTGCCAAGCCACCCGGCCTTGGGCGTGCGCTTCGACTTCGCTCAGCGTGAACGGGAGAGTGGCTCCTTAACCGCCCCTCAAAAAGCGCTTTGCCCGCACCGGCGCCACCCTCGCTCGCGCATGGCGTTCGGCATGGGCGAGCAGCATATCTAAATCTTCGCGCGCGATGTCGAAACTCTCGTGCATATCCTCCAGCGCGGCGTCGACATCCTCGGCCCGGATGCGCGAGGCGTCGCTCACCGGCGGGGCAAGCGCGGGTTCGTGCGGATAGCTGCGCCCCGTCGCCCGGTGGAAGAACATGCCCAGCGCCACCAGCGCGATCGAGTTGATCGCGACCGGCGCGAAGGCGAAGGAAAAGCCCGCTGCGTGAATCCCCTGGCTGCCGATGACGGCGGTCAGCGCCGCCGCCCCGCCCGGCGGATGCAGGCAGCGCGTCACCGACATGACCAGGATCGCGCCGCCCACCGAGCATCCGGCCGCGAGTGGCAGCGAGGGGATGGCCTGGAACATCGCCACCCCGACCAGCGTCGACAGGACATTGCCGCCGACCACCGACCAGGGCTGGGCGAGCGGACTGGCGGGCACCGCGAAGACCAGCACGGCCGAGGCCCCCAGCGGCGCGACGATGATCGGCAAGTCCGGTCCGAACATGGGCAGCCCGCCGCAGACGATGATGGTCAGCGCGATCCCGATGACCGCCCCGACACAGGCAAGCAGACGGCCGGACAAGGTGGCTCCGGCAAGCAGGGGTTGGAAGAAGCGCATAGCCGCCTTCGAGGTCAGGAATTCAATAAGCCCCTCCTCCCGGCAGGGGGGAGGGATTGGGGTGGGGGCTTAGCCGCACGCGATGGTCTCGGTGAGACGCCTTCCCCTCCCCCATCCCCTCCCGCCTGCGGGAGGGGAGCGGCTAAAGGCGAGGCTTTCCGTCTAGACCTCGGCCAGGAACACCACGCCCGGAATGGCGATACTGCGCTCGGTCGGGGTAAGGCGACCATCCTTGCCAATACGGAAAGCGTTGACCGTACCCGAACGCTCGTTCGCTACCAACATCTCGCCCCGTTCCTCGCGCAGCAGGAAGAAGCGCGGCCAGTCGCCGCCGGTCGGGACATGCTGCACCACCCGAGGCTCGCCCCTGGCGTCGAGGGCGAAGACGGTGATGCTGTTCGCCCCGCGATTGGACACATAGAGCGTCCGCCCCGCCCGATCGATCGCGATATGCGCGGCATAGGACGGCCCCTTCGTGCCCTCGAGGAGCAGCGCGTGCTCGCCCGCGTCGCGAAAACGCCCATCGGGCAGCGCGTCGAGGACAAACAGCTTCGGCCTCAACTCGCAGGCGAGATAAGCACGCGGCAAGGTCGGGTGGCGGACCATATGGCGCGGCCCGACGCCCGCCGGAGCCTGCCACGCGATCCGCTGGTCGGTGAGCGTGCGCGCCACCGGATCGAAGCGATAGGCGAAGATCGCATCCGCCCCCAGATCGACCGAATGCAGCCAGCGCCGGTCGGGGCTGAACCCCACCCAATGCGCGTGCGGCCCGGCCTGACGCTCGGTATTGGGACCGGTCCCGCGATGCTGGAAGAGCTGTGGTTCGCCCGGCGCGCCCGTCTGCCGGTCCAGTCTGTAGAAGGCGACCGAGCCGCTGGAATAATTGGCCACCGCCAGACAGGCCGAAGCGCGGTCGATCGCGACATGGCACGGGTCCGCACCGCCCGTCGAGGCCCCGCCGCGTGACCTCCAGTCGGGACCATAGGCGGCCACCCGCCCATCGGCCTGTTCGCGGAGCAGATAGAAGGTGCCGTCAGGCCCGCCACCGACGCCATAGGAGGCGTTGACGATCCCCGTCACCGGCGCGCCAACGCGCCCGTCGACGATCGGATACAGGCCCTTGCCGCCCTCATTGGCATAGGTGCCCGCGATCAGCCGATCGCGACCCGGCCGCCGCGCTAACAGCGGCTCGCCCGCCACGCCCAGCCCCGTGGCCGCGATCGCGCCCGCCATCACTTCACGCCGTGTCGTCGTCATGCCGCCCCTCCGTTCGGCGGTCTTCAAACGCCAAAGGGGGCGGGAAGGCAATCACCTTCCCGCCCCCCGGCGCTTGCGATGCGACCAGTGGATCAGATCGCGACCACGCCGCCGTCATTCTTGGTGATGACGATCGTGGCCGAGCGCGGGCGCACCGTGGCCGCCGCGCTGCCCGACTGGCTGTCGGGCCAGTTGCTGGTCGGGGCCGACGGGCTGCTGGCGCCCTCGCCCGGATGCTGGATGTTGACGAAGACCGAGGTGCCGTCCGGCGTCGAGTGGATGCCGGTGATCTCGCACTGTTTCGGGCCGACCAGGAAGCGCTTCAGCGTGACGCCGGGCGCCTTGCCGATGCGGGTGGTGACGGTCGCCGAGGCGCCGCCCGCACTGCTCGTCACCGAACGCGTGCCGCCGTCGCCGACCCGGCCGGGGATCGCGGCCAGCATCATGCAGTTGGTGACGTCGGTGAAGGCGCCGTCGTCGGTCTGGATCCACATCACCGGCGTCGCTTGCCCCGCGACATTGCTCGGCAGGCTGAACCACAAGCCGTCGGGCGAGGAGAAGTCGTTCGTCGCATCCAGACCCGACAGGTTGATGTTGGTCGGGTCGAGGTCGGCACCCGCACCGAAGGCATAGACGTCCCAGGTGAAGCTGGTCGCCTCGGTCGTGTCGCCTGTCTCGCGGATGCGGATGATATGGCCGTTGCGATTGCCGACCGAGGTCGAGGGCGCATCGACATAGGCGCGCGGGTTGGCGGCATCGACGGCGGTGTTGCTGCCCGACGCAACCGGCTTGCGCGAGCTGTTGTTGGTCAGCGTGCAATACATCTCGCCGGTCGCCGGATTGACCGCAGTCCACTCCGGCCGGTCCATCTTGGTCGCGCCGAGCACATCGCCCGCCAGACGGGTGTTGATGAGCACATCGGCCTGGTCGGCAAAGGGATAGACGCTGTTCGACGCGGTCAGCCCGTTCTGGCCGAACACCAGAGGCATCCACATGCCGGTGCCGTCCGCGTTGAACTTCGCGACATAGAGCGTGCCGGTGTCGAGATATTTGTCGCCCACCGCCAGACGGTCGGAGGCCGTGGCGTCCGAGGCGCTCCACGGGGTCGCCGATACGAATTTGTAGATATATTCGTTCTGCGCGTCGTCGCCCATATAGAAGGCCGGGCGGACCCCGGCGATCATCCGGCCGCTCTGGCAACCTTCATGGTTCATCCGGCCCAGCGCGGTGCGCTTGCGCGGGGTGGAGGCGGGGTTGAACGGATCGATCTCGACCACCCAGCCGAACTGGAACGGCTCGTTGCGGAAATCCGCCGTACCGTCAGCGGCCAGCGCGGCGGTGGCGGTCGCGTTCCAGCGGCGGAAGACGGTGCTCGACGCGTCGGACGGCGTCACCGTGGTCCAGTTGTAATTGCCGCCACGCCCCTCGCCGATGCCATAGCGGGCCAGCGAGACGTTCTGCTTCGGCGTCGTCGCGGTCCGCACCGCCGCGTCACCGCTGCTGCGGCGGAAATAGCCCGCCCAATTCTCTTCGTTGGTCAGATAGGTGTTCCACGCCATCGTGCCGTTGGCGCAATTGTTGATCGTGCCGCGACCGCCCGTGCCATCGGTCGAATAGGCCGTCTTCAGCCAGGCGCTGCCCTTCACAGGGCCGCTGAACGCCATCGGCGTATTCGGCGTGATGCGACGGTTCAGCGCCGAGCCCTGGACATAGCGCCACGCGCCGTTGCTCCGCGTCACCTCGATCACCGAGACGCCGTGGCACTCGATCTCCTTGATCGCCTCGCTCTCGGGGCGCGGGGCGGGCGTCTGGCCGTTCACATGGAGATATTGCTCGCTGATATTCTCGTGGTTGAGGACCAGCAGGCCGCGCGTGCTGTTGTTCGGGTCCGGGTTGCTGCCCGACGATGCCAGCCCGAAATAGCTCATGCCGTCATGATGGTCGCCCGCGCGCTGCGCAAAGTTGGTGTCGGTGCCGTTATTGGCATAGGCGGGTACGCCCGCCGCGATCGGATCGCCCAGGCGATAGAGTACGCTGACGCTATAGCCCGCAGGCACCGTCACCACGTCCGCCAGGCTGTGCGGTACGGCGGTGAAGTCGAGCGTGATCGGCGTCACGGTGACGGTCACGCTGTTGTTGGTGACCAGGCCGTCGCGGCTGGTGATCTCGAGGTTGAAGGCCAGCTGCGTCGCGGTCGTCACGGCGGGCGCGCGGAACGAGGCGACCAGCTGATTGGCATTGGTCAGCGTGACCGACGGACCCGCCGTCTGGCTCCAGTTGACATTGGCGACCTGGCCGCTGCCCACCGTACCGGTCAGCGTGACCGGGCGGCCAGCCGCGACGCTGGCGGTGCTGCCCGCCGCCGTGGCGGTGACGGCCTGCGGATTCTCGTCGTCGCAACCGGCCAGCAGCGCGCCACCGAACAAAGCGGTCGTCATCGCCGATACCCCGTGGCGCAGCGTCTGGCGACGCGACAAGCGGGTGGCGATCAAATCGCTCATATGCGCGTTGGCGGAGCGGTTGGTGTCGATGTCGCCATCGTCATAGGCGACCATGTTGTTGATATCCGACATGGAATTTCCCCCGATACCGCGCGGGAAGCGCTGCGGTAAGCAGGGGCGCTTTGCCGCCGAACCAAGTCATGCACGCTTCATTTCGGCGTCATGTCGGTGACCAATGCATGACTGAAACATGACACACGCGTCATGCGACGAGATTGCTTGACTCGCGCCTTCGATCCTCGTATGGGCAGCCTCGCATCCGGATGGGCTTGCCCGTTCGGATTCCGTCCAAGACAGCAGGTGCCGGGGAATATGCCCTGACTTAATCTCCTGCCGAGACGGGGAAAAGGATTTTGCCGGTCGTGCCACTCGCTGGTCCCGCCCGGTCTGCCCCGCGTTTCTCACGCGTCGGTTGCCCATTCCCCATCGCTGGACACCCCGAGGGGTGGTTTCACCCCCCGGTCAAGCAACCGGGATGGCCGTTCGCGGTCGTTCCAACCATGGAGAATGGCATGGATCGCGATCAAAAGAGCCAGGCCGTCGCCGAACTGAACCGCAACTTCAACGAGGTTGGCGTGGTGGTCATCACCCGCAACCACGGCATGACCGTCGCCCAGTCGACGGCCTTGCGCACGAAGATGCGGGAAGCCGGCGCGACCTACAAGGTCTCGAAGAACCGGCTTGCCAAGATCGCAGCCCAGGGCACCGACTATGCCGGTGTCGCTGACATGCTGACGGGTCCCGTCGGCATTGCCAGCTCGATCGATCCCGTGGCCGCCGCCAAGGTGGCCGTGGACTTCGCCAAGACGACCGACAAGTTCGAGATCGTCGGCGGATCGATGGGTGCGAACGTCCTTGATGTCGCAGGCGTGCAGGCGCTGGCGACTCTGCCCTCGCTGGACGAGCTCCGGGCGAAGCTGGTTGGTCTTATCGTCGCTCCGGCGACCAAGCTGGCCACCATCACCCAGGCTCCCGCAGCGCAGATCGCCCGCGTCCTAGCGGCTTATGCCGACAAGGACAAGGAAGCCGCCTGATCTTCGGGCGAACACGATTGAACTGACACACTCGGGCCACTTCATCCGGCCCGTATTGGAGATAAGAACATGGCAGACCTGAACGCGCTGGTTGACCAGCTGAGCGAGCTGACCGTCCTCGAGGCCGCTGAGCTCTCGAAGATGCTCGAAGAGAAGTGGGGCGTCTCGGCCGCCGCTGCTGTTGCAGCTGCGCCTGCCGCTGGCGGCGCTGCCGCTCCGGCCGCTGAAGAGAAGACCGAATTCGACGTGATCCTCACCGGCGACGGTGGCAAGAAGATCAACGTCATCAAGGAAGTCCGCGCGATCACCGGCCTGGGCCTGACCGAAGCCAAGGCGCTGGTCGAAGGCGCTCCGAAGCCCGTCAAGGAAGGCATTGCCAAGGACGAGGCCGAGAAGATCAAGAAGCAGCTCGAAGAAGCCGGCGCGACCGTCGAGCTCAAGTAATCGGACTGCGGCAGGGCAACCTGTCGCACCCGTTCGCTTGGCGAGCTAAAGTCAAGGGCGGCCCCTTCGGGGGTCGCCCTTTTCTTTTGACGATTACATACCTTGCAAACGAGCCCAAGTCGGAGATGCCAGAATGATTGACGGCGTTTGCTGTTTCTGCGGCGAGCCTGTCACCGAGGTCGGGTTAGACCCATGCACCCTCGCCATTCTTACCAAAGGTGAGGGCAATCAGTCGTGGCCCTGTCATGCGGCGTGTTATTGCGAGCGGCTCGGTGTCCACTTGCCTTATGGACAAGAGCTATTTGAGAGCGGCGATCACTGACGCGTTACGCCTGTTTGCAAACTACATAATCGCCTTTCTTTTGGGGCGGGCGGCGGGGGGATGATAAGATCATCGTCGTCGAAAAGGCTCTGTCAGGCGATACGCCATGTTGCAGGCGCTTCTCGCCGATCGCCGTCGAACAGCCAGCCGCCATGCGGTGCCAGTTCCGCTTCCGCCAGCGCGATCACGGGGCCCACATCGCCTTTGGCGAACAGCACATTAAAGGCGGTATTGAACCTGTCCGACACGCCTTCATCCATTTTCGCCAGAAGACGGGGCGCCCATTTGCCGGTGCCGTTCCAATGCCCCCTGCCCCGCAAGGCCAGTTCGACCAGCTTGGGATGGAGCATCACCCCGATTGCCATGACTTCGCTGGCACTCCGCTTTCCGCGAAGATCATCCACGGCATCGGTGATCTCATAGCGCAAGGCGTTCAGAGCCGTCGCCGACAATGGCAGCGGGCCATCCGCGAGACGCGCCGACACGGCCGCGCGCAACGGCTCGGCACGATCCTGATCCCGGCCTATGACGACGCCCTCCGCGATCATATTCAGGATGCTGGGGCGGCCGCGTGCCACGTCGTCTTCGACGAACCAGGCCAGCGTCGCGGGGTCGTGGACAAAAGCCTCGACGGGTATCCCCTCGACGACGAAGGATTCGCGGCGTGCAGCCTCCAGGCGGTCGAAGACGACGACAAGGTCTATGTCCGAAAGATACGTGCCTTGGCCGCGCATGATGGAGCCCGCCACATAAGCGAAGGCTGCGCCGCCATAGCGGGACTCCACTATGGCTTTGGCGATCGTCAGCGCCTCGGCTGGCGTCGGGTCGGTAGGTCCCACCGTCACGCTATCTGCTCGCCCCCGCCACCAGCGCTAGGGCCCGCGGCCGCTCCGGGCTGTCATACGCCCCCTTCGCCACCGGCATGGCGATGCGGCGGGCGACGGTCGTGCCGCCCTTGGCCGCCAGCGCTTCGGCCAGGTCGACACGGGTCGACGGGGCGTTGGGCACCGCGGTCAGCGCGGCCTGCAGGCCGTCTATGGCATTGTCCGGCGCCGCCTGCCCGACCCCGGCATAGCTGCGATAATAGCTGAGCAACGGCGCGACCGCGCGGGGGTCGAGATGGTTGGCCGCCGCGATCGCCTTGCGGGCCTCGGCCAGCGTTGCGGTGCGGGTCGGTTCGCTCTGGGCGGACGCCTGCATCACCCGCGCCATGCCGACCCAGGCACGCGCATCGGCGTCCTGCGGGGCCAGCGTGACGGCATGGCTCGCCGCCTCCAGGCATTCGTCGGCATGGCCGCTGCGACACTCGGCCTCGGCCAGCAGCAGCTGTGCGCCATATTCGCCGGGCCATTTCGCCGCATCGCGCCGCAACCGAATCAGCCAGCTATCGCGCGCCTTGATCGCCTCACCCTGCGCCTTTGCGATCGCGCGGGCGGCCTCGGGCGGCGCATCGGCGGGCATGGTCGGGATCTCGACCCGCGATCCCAGCTCCAGCTGTCCTTGCACGAACGCCGCCTCGCCTTCGGTCAGTCGGTGGACGATGGGCTGCTCGATCAGCGATGGGGCATAGGTCACCGTCTCGAACGCTTTGCGCGCACCGAAATAGCGGCGGAGTTCCTGCGCCAGCGCCTGCTGGTCGCCGAACGCCTTGGCCGCCGTCGCCGCATCCGCACCCCCGGCCCGCAAGGCCAGATACTGCCGAAGCTGCGGCCGCCGGGTGTCGGAGAACAACAGGAAATGGGTCAGCATCCAGGCATGGATCGGCGTCCAGCCGGTCTTGCGGGGGCTCTGCTCCAGATAGCGGTCGTCGAGCACATCGCGGATCGGATAGCTGCCGAAAGCCCGCAACACCGCCGAAGTGCCCTTGGGACTGCGGCCATATTCCAGCACATGGTCGCCCTTGACCTCCAGCGTCGAGAAAACCTGCGCGAAGCCGTCCAGATACCAGCGCGGATAGGCCGCCGGGAAATAGGTCTGGAGATAATGCTGCGCATAGCCGGCATAGAGCAGGCTGTCCGCCGTCACCGGGATCGCATTCTCGCCGAAGCTGGTGGTCAGGCCGTTCGCGCCGGACATGCCCGACATGGCGAAGTCGCCGATCGCCGCGCTCGACAGGGCCGCCTGCGAGGCGGGGTCCGCCCCGCCCAGTTGCGCGCGCAGCGACGGGTCGGACAGCATCGTCTGGACGGAGCGCGCGTCCAGCATCTGCCGCTCGATCACGGTCCGCTGGTCGACCCGCGTCGTCGCCATCACCGCCCCCGTCTCGCGCGGGTCGTAATAGCGCAGCGGCGAGAAGAGATCGGCGAACGGCCCCTGTTGCCAGCGGCGGTTGCGCAGGTCCATCGCCTGGAACATCGGCACGTCGCCGATCAGCGTGACGCGCAGCTTGATCGTCGGATCGGCCCCGGCGTTACGGCCAAGCAGCCCCGACAACAGGAAGTGCAGCCGCTCCAGATTGCGGGTGACGCGGACGAGGTCGGCTTCGGAGCCGTCGCTCAGCACGACGACATGGCTCGTCTCCGCCTCGCGCCAGTTGCTCAGGCGGGTTCGGACGCCCTGGACGACGACATCGGGGCCGGACGCGGCGGCTTTCGCTCGCTCGGGGACGGTCTGGCCTGCGACGGGCGCGGCTCCCGTCAGTACGACACATGCTAAAACCAGCAGGCTTCGGCGCATTCCTGTCTCCCCGACCGGCCTTTTGCGGGCGGCGGTCGGGATTGATCTATCACAAGCCGAACGTGCTCCCAAGTCGCGCCCAGGGCTGCGCCCGCCGCATGTCGAGGCCGCAGACATGGCGCAGCCCATGCCGTCGCGCATAGGCCGCCACCCGTGCGTCATAGTCCGCCGCCAGCGGATCGCCGAACCGCCAGTCGGGCGGGTTGAAGGTCGAAAAGCCGTTGATCGTCGGCACCCGCCACAGCTCGGCCAGGAACATGCCGTCGACATTGTGCGGATAGAGCTTGTGCAGTTCCTCGCCGATATAGAGCGGCTCGCTCACGCGCGACGCGGTGACGTAGAAGACGCTGCACTCGCGCGGCGGCCGGGGAATGGCGAACAGCGCGGCGCGGTGCTCGGCACGGCTGAGTTGGGCGGGCGTCTCGGCGCTGAGATTTTCGGCGACCAACAGCGCGACGATCGCCGCTGCCCAGGCCGGGCGCTTGTCCCGCAGCCGCGCCGCTTGCGCCCGCCAGCCTGCGACGATGATGAGCAGGAACGGCAGGGTCAGCCACAGCTGATAGCGCGAGACGGTGCGCAGCCCCTTGGCCCCGGGCACCAGTTCGAACACCAGCACCCAGGGCGAGGCGTACCAGCATTGCAGCGTCAGGACCCAGGCGATCATCATCGCCAGCGTAAAGGCGCGCAGCGTCACTGGCGCCATGGCCTCTCCCACCCGGCGCCGCACGACGATCCGCCACGCCGCGACCAGCAACAGCGCGACCATCAGCAGCGGAAACCCCGCCTCATGCTCGCCGCCCAACACACGGCGCGGCAAATCGGGATCATCCGGCAGCAGGTGGCGGACCAGCGCATGGAGCGGCACGAACAGCCAGCCCCAGATGTAATTGCCGGGGCCCACATTCACCATGTCGATGACCGGCGTGACGAGATAGCCGAGCATATCCTCGAACCCCTCGCCCCCCGTCTCGCGCATCTTGGGCAGATAGACGATCAGGAAGGGCAGGATCAGCACGGCGAAGGCGGCAAAGCCGACCGCGATCGTCCCGGCATGACGGCGGACCAGCGCGAAGGCGGCGGCGGGCCGCGCCTGCCCGGCCATCACGCCCCAGCAGAGCAGGAACAGGCAGGCCGAAAAGATCGTGAACCAAGCCATGTAGTAGGACGTCATCAGCCACGCCGCCATCAGTGCGGCCAGCCCGACTGCCCGGACCCGCGCCGCGCCGCGCCGCCCTTCCCCCACGGCCCGGACGCAACCGATCGCCAGCATCATCCCGACGGGGAGCAGCGCGACGCTCTGCAACTGGGCGTGGACGGCTTGCAGATGGATGTTGCTGGCGATCGTCCAGAGCAACGCGACGAGCAACGCCGGCCCCCGTCCCCAGCACAGGCTCCGCGCCACCAGCGAATAGGCCGCGACGAAGCCGATCGTCTTGAAGGTCAGGATGTTGAGCGTGTCGGCGTGAAACGGATCGGCGACCAGCCGCCACAGGCTGTACACGATGCCATAAAGGAAATAGCCGTCATTATAGCCCAGCGTCCCGCCATAGGGATGGAAGTAGAAGCCGCTGTTCCACGACGACACCCCCGACCAGACATTGCGCCAATGTTCGAGGATGGTCATCTCGATCAGCGCATCGCCGCGCTCCCCGAAGCCCAGATCGAATCCACTCGTGATCGGCACGCGAAAGAAGATCACCATCGCCAGCGCATAGGTGATCGCGAACAGCGCCATACTGGCGGTGCGCCCTTCCCATGAGGACGGCGCAAGCGGCGGGAGAGGTCGATCCATCGCCGTCGCCTATGGTCCCGAAGCGGCCCTGTCGAGAGGCGGTCGGGCATGCATAGCTTCGCACCGAAAAGCCTTGCCCGCGAGCGATGCGTGGCCGAACATGCCGGGAGCCATCCCGTTCGCGGATCACGTCCTGTGCCGATGCCCCATCCCGCCCGCGTCCTGTCGACCCTTCCGCTGCGCTGGCTGGCGATCTTCGGCGCACCCTGGCTGATCGCCGCGTCCACACCGCGCTACGACTGGTCGAGCGCCGACATCTCCTATCTCAAGGACTCGCCCTATTTCGCCGAAGCCGCACCGTCACGCGCGCTGTGCCGCCGCTTGATCGACCGCGAACCCGCACCGTCCGAACGACCGGACAGGGCACAGACGGCGGCGTTGAAGGGCTGCGACAGCGAAGCGCTGTTCTATGGCATCGGTCGTCCTGCCGATCCGGTGGCGGCGCGGCGTTGCGCCATTCTGGAACGCGACGACGAGGTGGACACGCCCAACGCCTATTTCTCCGGCTCGGGCATTCTTGCGGTCGCCTATGCCAATGGCTGGGGCGGCGCGCGCGATATCGACCGGGCGATCCACATGGCTTGCGGAATCGACGACGCCGCCAGCGCCACCGAGGACCGGATCGAGCATTTGCAAGCCATGGCTGGGAAGCCTGTCGCCAAGCCCTTCGCGATCTGCGACGACATTTCGAGCGGGGGGAGTGGCGGGGTATGCGCGGCCCATCACGCGAAGCTGCGCGAACAGGATCGCCAGCGGCTCATGGCCGGCTGGCAACGCAATTGGCCTGCGCCCCGCAGGGCGGCGTTCGCCCGTACCTATGCCAGCATGACCGCCTATGCCGAGACGGCACATGACCTCGACTGTTATGGCGGAACGGCGGCGGCACAGTGCGCCATCGATGGTACGCAAGCCGATCTCGACCGCTTCGTCGCCAAGATCGGTGCCTTGCTCGGCCGCAATCCGCCTCCGCCGGTGCCGCGGGTCGAGCAGCGTATAAACGCGGCCACCACCACCGATCGATGGCAGCAGCAGCTGGCGGAAATGGATGACCGGACGCGGCCTGCGTTCATCGAAAACGGCCGTAGAACGATCGCGGCCCGCGCTCGTTTCGAACGCGATCTATTGGCCTTTGCGGCGACCATTCCGGGCGTTACGTCCCATCAGGCGCGTCGATCGTTCGCGGATCTGTGAGGGGGAAGCAACCGGGCGTCGAAGCCGACATGCCCGGTTGCAAAAACCATATCTTTGAACAGCTTATTCCGCCGCCACCTCGGCGGTCAACGCGCTTTCCGGCTGGCTGTAAACACGGTCGAGATAGTGGTTGGCGATGATATAATGCGCTCGAACCGCGGCAGGGTGGGTCGCCTTCTGGGCCAGTTCGAGTTCGGTTTCGGCACGCTGGTAGAAATAGTCTTCGTCAATCTCAGGCGACGTCATTTCAGGTCTCCAGGGTCCCGACGATGCGCCAATAACCCGCGCGTCACCGGGATCTTCTCCAATATCTGTATATGGTTGGGAGGGCGTTTCGGTTCCTGCATCCGGACTTGCGCGCCCTCCATTCGGCGCAAATCCGTCACTTTTTCTGTTACAAATTATGACCGGGAACCACGGTCTTGCTTGCCGTCATATGGGCGCACGGCTGGCGGTAAAAAGCCGCCGCCCGGTTGCCCGGACGGCGGCCCTTTCATTCCAATCCGTTAGTCGGATCAGTCGTTCAGATATTCACCGGCATCGGCATCCGTGCCGTGGCCCGACGGCGTGACCTCGGCCAGCGGATCGCTGCCCGTGCCCGCATCGTCACGCGGCGAACGGGCGTTTTCCGCCGCCCGCTGCTCGGCCGCGCTGACCGGCGCGACGATCGCCTCGGCCAGCTTGCGCTGCTGCGCCCGGAGCGCCGCGTCGCGGCTGGACGCCGCCACACGCAGGCGGTTCATGCCCGCACCGGTACCCGCCGGGATCAGGCGGCCGACGATAACGTTTTCCTTCAGGCCCATCAGCGTGTCCTGCTTGCCCTGGACCGCCGCCTCGGTGAGGACGCGGGTGGTCTCCTGGAACGACGCCGCCGAGATGAAGCTGCGGGTCTGCAAGCTCGCCTTGGTGATGCCGAGCAGGACGGGCTTGCCCTGCGCACGCGCCTGGTTCGGCTCGAGCTTGTCGTTGATCGCGTCCATTTCCTCGCGATCGACCTGCTCGCCCTTCAGCAACGTGGTGTCGCCGCCGTCGGTGATCTCGACCTTTTGCAGCATCTGACGAACGATCGTCTCGATGTGCTTGTCGTTGATCTTCACGCCCTGGAGACGATACACTTCCTGGATTTCGCTGACCAGATATTCGGCCAGCGGCTCCACGCCCATCGTTTCCAGAATGTCGTGCGGATCGGGCGAACCGCCGATCAGGTTGTCGCCACGCTTGACGTAGTCGCCTTCCTGAACGTCGATCACCTTCGACTTGGGCACCAGATACTCGACGACCTCGCCGCCATCCTCGGGTTGGATGCCGATCTTGCGCTTCGCCTTGTAATCCTTGCCGAACACGACACGGCCCGAGACCTTGGCGATGATCGCCGAGTCCTTCGGCACGCGTGCCTCGAACAGCTCGGCAACGCGCGGCAGACCGCCGGTGATGTCGCGGGTCTTGGCCGACTCGCGGGCGACACGGGCCAGAACGTCACCGCCCTGCACCTGCGCACCGTCCTCAACCGAGAGCGTCGCACCCGGCGCCAGCATGTAGCGACCGGCCTCGCCCGAATTGTCGTCGAGCAGGGTCATGCGCGGACGCAGATCCTCCTTCGACTTGGTCGAGGCGCGATATTCGGTGACGACGCGCTGGGCGATACCCGTGGCTTCGTCGACCTGCTCGGTCAGGGTCTTGCCCTCGATGAGGTCCTGGAACTTCACCGTGCCGGGGTTTTCCGTGATCACCGGCATGGTGAACGGATCCCATTCGGCCATGCGATCGCCCTTCGAGACGATGTGGCCATCGTCGAACAGGACATACGCACCGTAAGGGATACGGTCGACCGAGAGCTCGCGGCCGTCCATGTCGACGATCGCGATCTCGCCCGAACGGCTCAGCACCACGCGACGGCCACGCTGGTCGGTGATCAGGCGCAGGTCGCGGAACTGGACGACACCGTCCACCGCCGCTTCCAGGTTCGACTGCTCGTTCAGCTGTGCCGCGCCACCGATGTGGAAGGTACGCATGGTCAGCTGCGTGCCCGGCTCACCGATCGACTGCGCCGCGATGACGCCGACCGCTTCACCGATGTTCACCGGCGTACCGCGGGCGAGGTCACGGCCATAGCATTTGCCGCAGACACCGATCTTCGATTCGCAGACCAGCGGGCTGCGGATCTTGACCGACTGGGTGTTCGCCGCTTCGATCCGCGCCACCATCGGCTCGTCGAGCAGGACGCCCGATGCGATGATGACTTCGCCGGTCTTGGCGTTGACGATGTCCTCGGCCGTCGTGCGGCCCAGGATACGCTCGCCGAGCGAGGCGATGGTCGAACCGCCCTGCACGATCGCCTTCATCTCGAGGGCGCGGGTCGTGCCGCAATCCTCTTCGATGATGACGCAGTCCTGGCTGACGTCGACCAGACGACGGGTCAGGTAACCCGAGTTCGCCGTCTTCAGTGCCGTGTCGGCCAGGCCCTTACGCGCGCCGTGGGTCGAGTTGAAGTATTCAAGAACGGTCAGACCTTCCTTGAAGTTCGAGATGATCGGCGTTTCGATGATCTCGCCCGACGGCTTGGCCATCAGGCCGCGCATACCCGCCAGCTGCTTGATCTGCGCGGGGCTACCACGGGCGCCCGAGTGAGCCATCATGTAGATCGAGTTGATCGGCTTCTCACGGCCTTCCATCGGGCCGTCCTCGTAATGACGGACCGCCTTGATCTCGTTCATCATCGAGTTCGCGACCTGGTCGCCGCAACGGCTCCAGGCGTCGATCACCTTGTTATACTTCTCCTGCTGCGTGATCAGGCCGTCCTGATACTGCTGCTCGAAGTCCTTCACCTGCTCGCGCGTCTCGTCGACCAGACGATCCTTGTCCGGCGCGATGATCATGTCGTCCTTGCCGAACGAGATGCCGGCGCGGAACGCGTGACGGAAGCCCAGTGCCATGATCGCGTCGGCGAACAGCACGGTCTCCTTCTGGCCGGTGTGACGATACACCTCGTCGATGACCTCGCCGACGTCCTTCTTGGTCAGGACGCGGTTGACGATGTCGAAGGGCACCTTGTGGCTCTTCGGCAGCGTCTCGCCCAGCAGCATGCGGCCCGGGGTCGTCTCGAAGCGCTTGAGATACTGGTTGCCCTGCTCATCGGTCTGCGGAACGCGGCTGATGATCTTGGTGTGCAGCGTGACGGCACCGGCGAAGAGGGCCTGATGGACCTCCTCCATGTCCGCCAGCATCATGCCTTCGCCGGGTTCCTTCTCCTTCTGGAGCGACAGGTAATACAGGCCCAGCACCATGTCCTGCGACGGCACGATGATCGGCTTGCCGTTGGCGGGCGACAGGATGTTGTTGGTCGACATCATCAGGACGCGCGCTTCCAGCTGCGCTTCGAGCGACAGCGGAACGTGCACGGCCATCTGGTCGCCGTCGAAGTCGGCGTTGAATGCCGAGCAGACCAGCGGGTGGAGCTGGATCGCCTTGCCCTCGATCAGCACCGGCTCGAACGCCTGGATGCCCAGACGGTGAAGCGTCGGCGCGCGGTTCAGCATGACCGGGTGCTCGCGGATCACCTCGTCCAGGATGTCCCAGACTTCCTTGCGCTCCTTCTCGACCCACTTCTTGGCCTGCTTCAGGGTCATCGACAGACCCTTGGCGTCCAGGCGGGCATAGATGAACGGCTTGAACAGCTCGAGCGCCATCTTCTTGGGCAGGCCGCACTGGTGCAGCTTCAGCTCCGGGCCGGTCACGATGACCGAACGCCCCGAATAGTCGACGCGCTTACCCAGAAGGTTCTGACGGAAGCGGCCCTGCTTGCCCTTCAGCATGTCGGACAGCGACTTCAGCGGACGCTTGTTGGCGCCCGTGATCGTGCGGCCGCGACGACCGTTGTCGAACAGCGCGTCGACCGCTTCCTGCAACATGCGCTTTTCGTTGCGGACGATGATGTCCGGCGCACGCAGCTCCATGAGGCGCTTGAGGCGGTTGTTGCGGTTGATGACGCGGCGATACAGGTCGTTCAGGTCCGAGGTCGCGAAACGACCGCCGTCCAGCGGCACCAGCGGACGCAGCTCGGGCGGGATGACCGGAATGACTTCCAGGATCATCCATTCGGGACGGTTGCCCGATTCCAGGAAGCTCTCGACGACCTTCAGGCGCTTGATGATCTTCTTGGGCTTCAGCTCCGACTTGGTCGTCGCCAGCTCTTCGAGCAGCGCGACCTTCTCGCCTTCCAGGTCGAGATTCTCGAGCATGATGCGGACCGCTTCCGCGCCGATCCCGGCGGAGAAGGCGTCCTCGCCATATTCATCCTGCGCGTCGAGCAGTTCGTCCTCGGTGAGAAGCTGATACTTCTCCAGCGGGGTCAGGCCCGGCTCGATGACGATATAGGCTTCGAAGTACAGCACGCGCTCGAGCTGCTTGAGCTGCATGTCGAGCAGCAGGCCGATGCGGCTCGGCAGCGACTTCAGGAACCAGATGTGCGCGACGGGGGCGGCCAGTTCGATATGGCCCATCCGCTCGCGGCGGACCTTCGACACCGTGACTTCGACACCGCACTTTTCGCAGACGATGCCCTTGTACTTCATGCGCTTGTACTTGCCGCACAAGCATTCGTAATCCTTGATCGGACCGAAGATGCGCGCGCAGAACAGGCCGTCACGTTCCGGCTTGAACGTGCGGTAGTTGATCGTCTCGGGCTTCTTGATCTCGCCGAACGACCAGGAGCGGATCTTGTCGGGCGACGCGATGCCGATCTGAATCTGGTCGAAGGTTTCCGGCTTGGCCACCGGATTGGCGAAGTTGGTCAGTTCGTTCATTTTGCTTTCCTCACAGGGAGGGAAAATTCATCGGGCGGGGTAGGCAAGGTGCCGGTGGAGCATGTGCCCCACCGGCGTCACCTGTCTTACTCCGCCGCCTCGGCCAGACCGTCGTCCTGGGCGTCTTCCATCGACTTGAGGTCGACGTTGAGACCCAGCGAGCGCATTTCCTTGACCAGCACGTTGAAGCTCTCCGGGATGCCCGCCTCGAAGGTATCGTCGCCCTTGACGATCGCTTCGTAGACCTTGGTGCGGCCGACCACGTCGTCCGACTTCACCGTCAGCATTTCCTGGAGCGTGTACGCCGCGCCATATGCCTGGAGCGCCCACACTTCCATCTCACCGAAGCGCTGGCCACCGAACTGCGCCTTACCACCCAGCGGCTGCTGGGTAACGAGCGAGTACGGCCCGATCGAACGTGCGTGGATCTTGTCGTCGACCAGGTGGTGCAGCTTCAGCATGTAGATGATGCCGACGGTCACCTTGCGGTCGAACTGATCGCCGGTGCGCCCGTCGAACAGGTCCGACTGGCCCGAGGTGTGCAGACCTGCCAGCTCCAGCATCTCCGACACGTCGCTCTCACGCGCGCCGTCGAACACCGGGGTCCCCATCGGCACGCCGGTGCGGATGTTCTGGACCAGCTCGGCCACTTCCTCGTCGTCCCGGTTCTGGATGTCTTCGGCATAGTGATCGCCGTAGATTTCCACGAGCCGCGACTTCACCGCTTCCGGCACCGCGCCCGGCTTGGCGTCGGGGTTGGCTTCACGCCAATCCTCGAGCTGCGCCGCGACCTGCATACCCAGGTTGCGCGCCGCCCAGCCCAGATGCGTCTCGAAGATCTGACCGACGTTCATGCGCGACGGCACGCCCAGCGGGTTCAGCACGAGATCGACCGGCGTACCGTCCGCGAGGAAGGGCATATCCTCCTGCGGCAGGATGCGGCTGATGACGCCCTTGTTGCCGTGACGGCCGGCCATCTTGTCGCCCGGCTGCAGCTTGCGCTTCACCGCGACGAAGACCTTGACCATCTTCAGCACGCCCGGCGGCAGCTCGTCACCACGCTCCAGCTTGTCGCGGCGGTCATGGAACTTGTCCGTGATCCGCTTGGCGGCTTCGTCATACTGCGCCTTGACCGCTTCCAGATCGCTCTGGCGCGCGTCGTCGGCGACGGCGAACTTCCACCATTCGTGACGATCAACTGATTCCAGCACCTCGGCATCGATGACGATGCCCTTCTTCACGCCCTTGGGCGCCGCGGTGGCCGTCTGGTCGAGCAGCATTTCGCGCAGGCGGCTCCAGGTCGCCCGGTTGAGGATCGTGCGCTCGTCGTCGGCGTCCTTCTTCAGACGCTCGATCTCCTCGCGCTCGATCGCCATCGCGCGCTCGTCCTTGTCGATGCCGTGACGATTGAAGACGCGCACGTCGACAATCGTACCGGCCACGCCCGGCGGCAGACGCAGCGAGGTGTCGCGCACGTCGCTGGCCTTTTCACCGAAGATCGCGCGGAGGAGCTTTTCTTCCGGCGTCATCGGCGATTCGCCCTTCGGCGTGATCTTGCCAACCAGGATGTCGCCCGGCTCCACCTCGGCCCCGACATAGACGATGCCCGCCTCGTCGAGGTTGCGCAGGGCTTCCTCGCCGACGTTCGGGATGTCGCGGGTGATGTCTTCCGGCCCGAGCTTGGTGTCACGCGCCATGACTTCGAACTCATCGATATGGATCGACGTGAACACGTCGTCCTTCACGATCCGCTCGGAGATGAGGATCGAGTCCTCATAGTTGTAGCCGTTCCAGGGCATGAACGCGACGAGCGCGTTGCGGCCCAGCGCCAGCTCGCCGAACTCGGTCGAGGGGCCGTCGGCGATCACGTCGCCCGCCTTCACGACGTCGCCCACCTTCACCAGCGGACGCTGGTTGATGCAGGTCGACTGGTTCGAACGCTGGAACTTCATCAGCGTGTAGATGTCGACGCCCGACTTGCCCGCATCGACCTCTCCGGTCGCGCGAACCACGATACGCGACGCATCGACCTGGTCGACGATACCGGCGCGCTTCGCCGCGATCGCCGCGCCCGAGTCGCGGGCCACGGTCTCTTCCATGCCGGTGCCGACGAAGGGCGCTTCCGCCTTCACCAGCGGCACGGCCTGGCGCTGCATGTTCGAGCCCATGAGCGCGCGGTTGGCGTCGTCGTTTTCCAGGAACGGAATGAGCGAGGCGGCGACCGAGACGAGCTGCTTAGGGCTGACGTCCATCAGCGTGATCTGATCGGGCAGCGCCATCAGGAATTCACCCGCCTGACGCGCCGAGACCAGATCCTCGGTGAAGCGGTTGTCGGCGTCCGTCGCGGCCGAAGCCTGAGCGACGGTGTGCTTCTGCTCTTCCATTGCCGACAGGTACACGACCTCGTCAGTGACGCGGCCGTCGATCACCTTGCGGTACGGCGTCTCGATGAAGCCGTACTTGTTGACGCGGGCGAAGGTCGACAGCGAGTTGATCAGACCGATGTTCGGGCCTTCCGGCGTCTCAATCGGGCAAATACGGCCATAATGCGTCGGGTGAACGTCGCGGACTTCGAAGCCCGCACGCTCACGCGTCAGACCGCCCGGCCCGAGCGCCGAGACGCGACGCTTGTGCGTCACTTCGGAGAGCGGGTTGGTCTGGTCCATGAACTGCGACAGCTGCGACGAACCGAAGAACTCACGCACGGCCGCCACGGCAGGCTTGGCGTTGATCAGGTCGTTCGGCATTACGGTCGACACGTCGACCGACGACATGCGCTCCTTGACCGCACGCTCCATGCGCAGCAGGCCGACGCGATACTGGTTCTCCAGCAGCTCGCCCACCGAACGCACGCGGCGGTTGCCGAGATTGTCGATGTCGTCGATCTCGCCCTTGCCGTCCTTCAGGTCGACCAAGGTCTTCACGACCGCCAGGATGTCCTCGGTGCGCAGCGTCGTCACCGTGTCCGGGCAGTCGAGGTCGAGGCGCATGTTCAGCTTGACGCGCCCCACGGCCGACAGGTCGTAGCGATCAGGATCGAAGAACAGGCCGGCGAACAGCGACTCCGCCGTCTCCAGCGTCGGCGGCTCGCCGGGGCGCATGACGCGGTAGATGTCCGACAGCGCCTGCTCGCGCTCTTCGGCCTTGTCGGCCTTCAGCGTGTTGCGGATCCACGGACCGGTCGCGACATGGTCGATGTCGAGCAGTTCGATCGTGTCGACGCCCGCCTTGTCCAGCGCTTCGAGGTTCTCGGCGCTGATCTCGTCACCGGCCTCGACGTAGATTTCGCCGGTCTGCTCGTTGATCAGGTCATAGGCCGAGTAGCGACCGAAGATCTCCTCGGTCGGGATCAGCAGCTGCGACAGGCCGTCCTTGGCCGCCTTGTTCGCCGCGCGGGGCGAAATCTTCTGACCGGCCGGGAACACGACCTCGCCCGAGCTGGCGTCGACGATGTCGAACATCGGCTTGGCGCCGCGCCAGTTCTCGGCCTGGAACGGGATCTTCCAGCCACCGTCGCCGCGAACGAAGGTCAGGCGGTTGTAGAAATAGTTGAGGATCTCTTCCGAGTTCATGCCCAGCGCATAGAGCAGCGCCGTAACCGGCAGCTTGCGCTTGCGGTCGATACGGACGTTGACGATGTCCTTGGCGTCGAATTCGAAGTCCAGCCACGAGCCGCGATACGGGATCACGCGCGCGGCAAAGAGATACTTGCCCGAGGCGTGGGTCTTGCCGCGGTCATGGTCGAACAGCACGCCCGGCGAACGGTGCATCTGGCTGACGATGACGCGCTCGGTGCCGTTGATGAAGAAGGTGCCGTTCTCCGTCATCAGGGGCATGTCGCCCATGTAGACGTCCTGCTCCTTGATATCGATGACCGACTTGGCTTCGGTGTCGGGATCGACCTCGAACGCGGTGAGGCGCAGCGTGACGCGCATCGGCGCGGCATAGGTGATGCCCCGCTGGCGGCATTCTTCCACGTCGAACTTCGGATCCTCGAGGACGTAATCGTCGAAGTCGAGATAGGCGGTGCCCGCGAAATCCTGGATCGGGAAGACGCTGCGCAGCGTCTTTTCCAGCCCCGAGACATGGCCCGTGGACTTGTCCGAGCGCAGGAACTGCTCGTAGCTTTCGCGCTGAACCTCGATCAGGTTCGGCATCTGCACCACTTCGTGGATGTCGCCGAACACCTTGCGGATACGCCGCTTGGCGGTGCCGCCATCGCCCTTGCGCGGGGCGGAGCCGCTGTCGATCGCCTTGGTTGCCATGGGTCTGTCTGCCTCGTCAGCCGTAAATCACTGCCCGGATGCCTCCGGGCCAGACGCAACGACAGACGCCGAAAGGCCGCGCGCAAGTGTCTGCGGCGGCATCCGGCGTCCGTTGAACCAGCGACCTTCCATTCGACCGACACGCTGCGCGAAGGCGCGTCATTTCCCGAAGATCGTGGTGAGTGAGCGCGATATAGGCGCGGCGCCCCCCGCTGTCAAACCGGGGCACGCGCAGCCGGGGGCAAAGTTCCCGCCCGCGCGAGGCTTGCCACATATTGGCCGCATATGACGTTACACTATGGGGTTGCATCATCCGGGCCTACCGGGCACGGCTGATGCGGCCGGGTCTGGAACCCGGACGGCGGTTGAAGATTGTAGTTACCACGAGGAATGCATTTCATGACATCGTCCGGGCCGCGCCGCGCCGCGCGCCTTCTTGCCCTGACGCTGGTGCCGGTGCTTGCCCCGCTGCCCGCCGCTGCCGTCCCGTTCCAGACCACGTCGCAGGACAATGACGCCGCGCGCGCAGGCACCGGCGGGCTGGACGGGTTCAGCCTGACCCCGCGCCTTTCGACTCCGCAGACCAATCCGACCACGGTGCCGACCCCGCCGCCGCCGCGCATTGTCCTGCCCAACCAATCTGCGGCCCAGGCCGCTCCGGCCGCGACCCCGACGCCGCGCGCCACCCCGACGCCCCGGCCGACCCCGCGTCCCACGCCGACACCGACGCCGAGCCCGACCCCGGTCGAGACGCCCGCACCAGCGCCCTCGCCCGAGCCGCCCGCCACCCGCCTGCCCGACCGCGCGGCGGAACCCGCCGGCAGCACCACGCCCGGCGTCGACGGCGTGACCATCGCCAACGACCAGGCCCCTGCCATCGCCGCACCGGGTACCGCCGCCCCCGAGCAGGGTGAGACGGATCGCGGCCTGCCCTTCTGGCCGATGCTGATCGGCACCGGCCTTGCCGCGCTTGCCATCGGTATCTGGCTGGGTCGGCGCAGCCGCAAGATTCCGGCCCTCCCGGCCCCCGCCCCGCGCGCCGCCGCCGATCCGGTTGAACTGCCGCCCCCGCCGATGCCCGACGCGGCGCCGCGCGCACCGGCCACGCCGCCGCAAGCCCCCGCCCCGGCCATGCCGCCCGAGCCGAGCTTCCTGGCGGTCGAGGCGCGGCCGGTGCGCGTCGGCCTCAACATGCTGACTGCGACGATCGAGGCCGAGGTAACGGTGCATAATAGCGGTGCCACGCCGATCGGCCGGGTCGCGGTCGACCTGCGGCTGCTCAGCGCCCATGCCGGGCTGGACGCCCAGCTGATCGAGCTGGCGCATCAGCCGCAGGGTCGCCCGATCGTCCCGGCCTTTGCGTTGGCGCCCGGCGAAAGCCGCACCGTGCGCGGCGTCACCGCCCTTCCGCGCGAGGCGATCCATGTGATTGACGCGGCGGGCCGCCCGATGTTCGTGCCGATCCTGGCCGCCGCCGCCCATACCGACTGGGGCGTCGCCCGCTGCGCCTATGCGGTCGGGCTGGAGCGCACGGATTCGAGCAAGCTGTCGCCGATCTGGCTCGACCAGCCGGGGCGGATGTACGACCAAGTCGCCGCTCGGCCGCATGTGATGCGGGGGTGATCGCTTCGGGCGAGGTCGGGGGGTGGGCTTCGACTTCGCTCAGCCTGAACGGCTGTTTGTATAAGAACGATTCCCAACCTCCGTTCAGGCTGAGCGTAGTCGAAGCCCACGCCCTAACCCGCCCGCATGTCCTCGGTAATCACATGCGGTGCGGTTTCGCCGAAGCTGCGGACCAGCGTCTCGAAGCCCAGCCCCTCGACACGCAGCTCGTTGAACGCGGGCGGCGTCTTGCGGGTGCGCTTGGACAGGGTGCCCGCGCCGATCATGCGGATGATCCGGCCATCGCGGTCGATCGGCACGTCAAACGGATCGTGGACATGGCCCGACAGCACCGCATGCGCCCCCGCCGCCGCCAGCTGGGTCAGCGCCGCATCGCCGTTGCGGGTCTTGGCGGTGCCCTTGGTCGGCCCCTCGATCAGCGGATGGTGCGCGGCGACCAGGATCAGATGATCTTTGGGCGCCTCCTCGATCAGCGCCAGCGCGCGGCGGAGCGAACCGCTGCTCACCCGCCCCTTGGACCAGTTCCATCGCCACTGGGCGCGCGCGGTGGTCTTGAGCGGCACCACGGTCACGCCGGGGAGGTCGAGCGGCTTCTCGATCATCCGCTCGATCGCGGCATAGCGCTGATAGGGGGCGAACAGCCGCCGGAACGGGTCCCAATAATAGGGGATGTCGTGATTGCCGACCTCGACCGTCACCGGCACGCCCAGCGATTGCAACCACGCGCTGCCCGCCTGGAATTCGCGCTTGGTCGCGCGCATGGTCAGGTCGCCGGTCATGATAACCGCATGCGGCTTTTCCGCCGCGACCCGCTCGGCGAACCAGGCGAGCGCGGCAGGGTCCTCGGCACCGAAATGCACGTCGCTGACATGAAATAGGCGGATCATGCCGCCTGTCCTAGCCCGTCCGCCGCCGTCACGGCAACTCGGCCATGGCACGCGGCTCATGCATGGGGCAGCCATTCACCCGGCCGCGATAGTCGGCCGAGAAACGATAGGTGTCCTTGCGCGCCCGGTTGATATTGCCCAGCGGCCGGTGCGCGGCCAGCCCGTGCCAGATGCTGTAGGACAGCGCATCGTCGATCGCGTTGGTCTGGCCGTCCTGCCAGCTGATCTGCGGCTCGGCGGTGAAGGTCGCGACGGTGATGTACGGGCTGTCCTCCTCGCTCCATTCGGCAGTCGCATCCTCGATCGGCATGGCATCGAGGTCGCGGTTGAGCTGGACGCGCAATTCCCATTCGCCGCCCTGCTCGATCATTACCTCGCGCACCACTTCGCGAAGGGCATCGGGGCGATCGTGCGTATTCACCGTATCGCCGGTCAACTGGGTCAGCGCGGGGCTGACAGGGAACAGGCCGAACTTGGCGATATGGTCGCCGTAGCGGAACGGCGTCTGGCTGTAATAGGTCTCGCCCAGCGGGTGCACCTGCTTGGCCCCGCCCAGCGTCTGGAGCGTCGCGCTCTCCATGCCGACCGTCTCCAGCGTCGCCTCGATCCCGCGCAATATGCCCGACAGAAGCTTCTTGCCGCCCTCGAATTTGTCGGTGGTGGAGGCCAGCATCTTCAAATTCTTGGCGAAGGCATCCGCCGTCGGCGCGGTGAACACCGGCGCATTGGCCATGACGAAGTCCTGCGTCGCATCGCCCTCCGAACCCGGCAGCCGCTCGCCCTCGACACCGATCACCTTCAGCGCGAGCCCGCGCGGCAGGCCGATGGCGTCATCCAAGATGTCGCCCGGATTGGTCGAGATGCGCGCCACCGCGTCATACTCGCCCGGTTTGGCGAACAGCCCCTGCGCCAGCTCGGGCGGGAGGTTGTCGTGAACCTTCAGCTTGCCCCGGATGATGCCATGCGCCTTGGCATGGACGGCGCGGACGCCGTGACCATAGTCCTTCGACGTGGTGTCGAGGATGTGCTCGAACGACTGCTTCATCTGGTCGACGGTTTCGCCTTCTTCAGGCTTCACGTCTTCGACCTGGGGGGTGAATGCGACGGGGGTCTTCATCGGGGCTCTCCCTGTAGGTCCCCACCAACCCATGTTGGGTAATAGCGTTCCTTGTGATGACTGACGCGGCGATGGCGCATGCGCTTCGATCTTGCCGCTCCCCTCCCGCCTGCGGGAGGGGAGCAAGAAGGAGAAGGCGTAACAACCGCCTTCTTCCCCCTCCCCCCGCAATCCGCTAACCGGGCCGACATGGCCTTTTATCACCCGCTCCTCTTCGCGCTCGATGCCGAACGCGCCCATGGTCTGACGGTGGCGATGCTGTCGCGTTGGGGCGCACTGGGCGCGCCGATGGGGGCCGATCCGGCGCGCTATCCGCGCCTGGCGACCAAGGTGGCGGGGATCGACTTCGCCAATCCGCTGGGGCTGGCGGCCGGCGTCGACAAGAATGGCGAGGCGATCGACGGCTTTTTCGGCCTGGGCTTCGGCATGGTCGAGATCGGCACGCTGACCCCGAAACCCCAGCCCGGCAATCCCAAGCCCCGCCTGTTCCGGCTGGTCGAGGACCAGGGCGTGGTCAACCGCTATGGCTTCAACAATGGCGGGCTGGACGCGGGACTGGCACGGGCGAAGGCCGCCAAGCGCAAGGGCGTGCTGGGCATCAATGTCGGCGCGAACAAGGACGCCGCCGACCGTATCGCCGATTATCGCCACGGCGTGACGCAGGCCGCGCCGATCGCCGATTACGTCACGATCAACATCTCCAGCCCCAACACGCCTGGCCTGCGTGACCTGCAGCACGGGGCCGCGCTGGCCGAACTGCTGGCGGCCTCGCGTGAAGCGGCGGGCGCGGTGCCGCTGTTCCTGAAGGTCGCCCCCGATCTCGACCCCGCCCAGATCGACGAGATCGCGCGCGCCGCGATCGACAACCGGCTGGATGCGATCATCATCGGCAACACCACCATCACCCGGCCGGACGTGAAGAGCCCCGATGCCGCCGAGACCGGCGGGCTGTCGGGCCGTCCGCTCGCCCCGCTCGCCCGCGCGCGGCTCGCCGATTTCCGCAAGGCTACCGGGGCGGCGATGACCCTGATCGCGGCGGGCGGGATCGACTCCGGCGCGGAGGCCTATGCCCGCATCCGGGCCGGGGCCAGCCTGGTCCAGCTGTATTCGGCACTGGTCTATAAGGGCCCCGGCCTCGCCGCGCGCATCCTGACCGATCTCGATGCGCTGCTGGCCCGCGACGGGTTCGCCAGCGTAAGCGAGGCCGTCGGCGCCTGACGTTACGGCTTGGCGTAGGGAGAGCCTTGCCGCTAGGGTTGGCCGCATGAAGCACTGGCTCCTCTCCATGGCGGCGCTGACGCTGCCGTTCGCCGCGCCCGCCGAAGCACGCCAGCCCGCCAAGGCCCCCGCTAAGGCCCCCGCCGAAGGGATGGTCAGCGCTGCCGACCCCCGCGCCGCCGCCGCCGGGGTCGAGATATTGCGGGCGGGCGGCAGCGCGACCGACGCCGCCATCGCGACGATGCTGGCGTTGAATGTGGTCGAGCCGCAAAGCTCCGGCATCGGCGGCGGCAGCTATTGGGTGCGCCATGACGCGCGCGGCACCAACACCATCGACGCGCGGGAAACCGCGCCGATGGCCGCGACGCCCGACTGGTTCTACGGCCCCGATGGCCGCCCGCTCAGTCATGCCGATGCCGTCCCCGGCGGACGCAGCGTCGGCGTGCCCGGCGCATTGCGCGGCATGGCGCTGGCCCATGCCCAGGGCGGCAAGCTGCCCTGGGCGCGGCTGTTCCAGCCCGCCATCCGGCTGGCGCGAGACGGTTTCCAGCTGACCCCACGCCTCCAGACCGCGCTGACCCGCTATGGCGGCCATGTCGATGCCGCCACCCGCGCGCGGTTGACCGGCGCGGACGGACAGGTCCTCCCGCTGGGCAGCGTCATCCGCAACCCCGAACAGGCCGCACTGCTGGAACGCATCGCCAAGCTCGGCCCCGACTTTTTCTATATCGGGCCACAGGCGCAGAAGCTGGTCACGACCGTCAATACCGCGCAGCGCAATCCGTCGAAAATGACGACCGGCGACCTGGCCTCCTACGCCGCCAAGCCGCGACCGCCGCTCTGCGCGACCTATCGCGGTTATCGGATTTGCAGCATGGGGCCGTCCTCGGGCGGCGGTTCGACGATGCTGTCGATCCTGAAGCTGCTCGAACGCTTCGACATGGGCAGACTGGGCAAGGATTCTCCGCAAGCCTGGCATCTGTTCGCCGAAGCCTCACGCCTGGCCTATGCCGACCGCGACATGTATCTGGGCGATCCCGATTATGTCCGCGTACCGCTGAAAGGGTTGTTCGACCCGGCCTATATCGCCAGCCGCTCCGCGCTGATCGCGCCCGACCGCACCATGGCGTCGGTGTCGCCCGGTACGCCGCCCGGTGCCCCGCCTCGTGTCCGCGCGCCGATCAGCGAGGTGCCCGGCACCACCGATCTCGTCACCGTCGACGCCGCCGGTAACGTCGCCGAGGTGACCACCACCGTCGAGGGTTCGTTCGGCTCGGGCCTGTCGGTCGACGGCACGATGCTGAACAACGAGCTGACCGATTTCGACATCGTGCCGGTCAAGGGCGGTGATCTGGTCGCCAACCGGGTCGAGGGCGGCAAACGCCCGCGCAGTTCCATGTCGCCGACCATCGTCTATGGCCCCGACGGCAAGGTCCGCCTGGCGGTCGGCGCGGCGGGCGGATCGACCATCATCGCCCAGGTCGCCAAGGCGATCATCGGCGTCATCGACTGGAAGCTGAGCGCGCAGGATGCGATCGCGCAAGGACTGCTCTTCGCGCCGTACAAGGTCGCGACGGTCGAACAGGGCACTTCGCTCGAAGCGCTCGTCCCCGGCCTGCAAGCCTTGGGCGAGACGGTGGTCGTCGCGCCGATGGGGCTGAAGGCCAATGCCATCGAGCGGGCCGGTGGCCGCTGGGTCGGTGCCGCCGATCCGCGCAGCGAGGGCGCGGCGATCGACGTGACCGGCCGGACGACCGCGATCCGACGCGTCGGCGATAAGCCGGGTCGTCCGGCGGAATAAGATAAACCAAGAGCCCGGTCGCGCGTTACCCCGTGCGATACGGGCCGGTGGGAGAGGCACCATGCGTACGCTCGAATATTTTCCCAATCTCGTGACCATGTTCTTCACGCGCGCCGCCGAGAAGGGGGATGCGCCCTTTCTCTGGCGCAAGGAAGGCGGCGCCTGGCGCTCGATCAGCTGGGCCGAAACCGCGCGTCAGGTCGCCAGCCTGTCGGCGGGGTTGAAGGCCACCGGGCTGCAACGCGGCGACCGGGTGATGCTGGTGTCGGAGAACCGCCCCGAATGGTGCATCGCCGACCTTGCCATCATGGCGGCGGGCGGCGTCACCGTGCCGACCTACACCACCAATACCGAGCGCGACCATGCGCATATCATCGAGAATTCGGGCGCGCGCGCGATCATCGTCTCGACCCAGAAGCTGGCGACGACGCTGATGCCCGCCGCGCTGCGCTCCAACCATGTCCAGACGGTGATCGGGATCGAGCCGCTGAAGCTGGGGCCGAGCCAGATCGAGTGCCGCCAGTACAATGCGATGATCGCCGAGCATCCCGCCGATCCCGTCGTGGTTGCGGCCCAGGCCGATTTCACCCGCGAGGACCTGGCCTGCATCATCTATACTTCGGGCACCGGCGGCGCGCCACGCGGCGTGATGCAGCATCACGGCGCTATCCTGCACAATTGCGCCGGATGCAGCGCGGTGATCGCCGAGGATTTCGGCTGGGACGACGAGGTGTTCCTGTCTTTCCTCCCCCTCTCCCACGCCTATGAACATACCGGGGGGCAGCATTTCCCCATCTCGCTGGGCGGACAGATCTATTATGCGGAAGGGCTCGACAAGCTCGCCGCCAATATCGAGGAGGTGCGCCCGACGATCATGTTCGTCGTGCCCCGCCTGTTCGAGGTGCTGCACACCCGCATCGCCAAGGCGATCGAGAAGAAGGGCGGGCTGGGCGCACGGCTGCTCGACCAAGCGCTGGTGCTGGGGGCCAAGAGCTATGACGGCCGCTTGCGGCTGATTGATCGCCCTGCGCAACTGGCGGTCAACACGCTGTTCAAGCCCAAGATCGCCAGGAAGTTCGGCGGCCGGTTGAAGGCGATGGTGTCGGGCGGCGCGCCGCTGAACCCCGAGATCGGGCTGTTCTTCCACTCGATCGGCCTCACCTTGCTGCAAGGCTATGGCCAGACCGAGGCCGCGCCGGTCATCGCCTGCAACCGGCCCAAGGCCGGCGTGCGGATGGACACGGTCGGCCCGCCGCTCGACAATACCGAGGTGCGGATCGCCGAGGATGGCGAGATCCTGGTGCGCGGCGAACTGGTCATGCACGGTTACTGGCGCAACCCGACCGAGACCGAACGGGTGCTGAAGGACGGCTGGCTGCACACGGGCGACATCGGCGAGATCGACGCGGCGGGTCGCCTGCGCATCACCGACCGCAAGAAGGACCTGATCATCAACGACAAGGGCGAGAATGTCGCCCCCCAGAAGGTCGAGGGTATGCTGACCCTGCAACCCGAGATCGGCCAGGCGATGATCGCGGGCGACCGGCGGCCCTATATGGTCGCGCTGATCGTGCCCGACGCGGAATGGACCGCCGAATGGTGCGCCAGGTCGGGCACGGGGTGCAACCGCGCCGCGCTGGACGACGATCTCGATTTCCGCGGCGCCATCTCGGCCGCGATCGACCGGGTGAACCGCGATCTGTCGGTGACCGAGCGTATCCGCCGCTTCATCATCGCCGACGAACCCTTCGCGATCGAGAACCAGCAGCTGACGCCGTCCCTCAAGATCCGCCGCCACGTCCTGCGCGAAGTTTACGGCGAGCGACTGGACTCGCTTTACAAGAATTGATCCCCTTTCCTCTCCTGCGAGGGGAGGTGGCAGGCCGAAAGCCTGACGGAGAGTTGTCCCTCCTCTCGATAGCGGGACACCCCTCCACCATGCTGCGCATGGTCCCCCTCCCCTTGCAGGGGAGGAATGACCTGCTACGCGCTATTCGCTCCTTCAAAACGAATCGTTGTGTAAACACAACAAGGCATATAGCCTACCTATATGCACAACCGCATCGCCCTGTTCCGGAACGACCGCAACGTATCGCGGCGTGAGCTGGCGGAAGCGGTCGGGGTCAATCCGCAGACCATCGGCTATCTCGAACGCGGCGACTATAAGCCCAGCCTCGAACTCGGCCTGAAGATCGCCGCCTATTTCGACGCGCCGGTCGAGCTGGTCTTCTCCCTCACCCCCTTCCCATCGCTCACCGACGCGCTGCGCAGAGATGGAGACGCCTGATGGGCCATGACAGCCGCCGCTGGACCGGCCGCTACGCGCCGGGGGAAAGGCCGCCGGAGTTTGCTGGGGACCGCCCTTACCGCAGCCGCCATTTGCGATGGTGGCTGCTGGTCGCGGTCATCGGCAGCGTCGCCCTGGGCATCGCGCAACTTTGGCTGCCGGTTGGCCATGGCGGCCTGCCTATCAGTTGGTTCGTCGCGACCGCCACGATGAGTCTTCCCTCAGGGCGTTCCCCGTTCGCCAAGGGAAGCTGGTCGCTCGGGGATTATGACGAGTTCGAACGCGCCGCTCTGATGCGTGCGACGCTGCGTGCCTATTGGGTCGTCACCCTGCTCGGCGCAGGCGCATTGGGATGGTGCGCGATCGCCAGCGCCAATGGCTTACCAATGCCGCATCGCTGGGGCAACTGGGCGGTCTGGGCGCTCGCACTCGCCGCCATCGCAAGCAACTTGCCCGCCTTGTTCGCCGAATTCGCCATCCCCTTCCCCGACAAGGAGGACCTTGCATGAGCCGCGACCGACATATCCGCAGGGAGAGCCCCCATGCGCTATGATGCCCGCTTCGAAGTCGTGGAGCCGCCCGCCCCCGTAATCCGGCGGCGCAAATGGGTCCGCTGGGCGCTCGCTTTCGGGATGATCTGGCCGGTCGCCGTCGCACTTGCCGTTACCGTGGCGGGGAAGGAACCCGACGGGCTGTTGTTGGCGCTGACGTCCCTCAACATCACCAACGCCTTCGGCCTGTCGCCATTCGCCCGCACGCCGCTGTTCCTTCCGGGACGCGGCCGATATGACGAGTTCGAGGCGGCGGCTTTGGGCATTGCCACCGCACGCGCCCATGCGGCGATCGCGGCATTTTTGATCGCGCTCACCCTGGCCGCCGCCTGGGCGAGCCAAGCGGGTGCGCCGGTCGTGCTCGGCGCGCGATCCTGGCTGCTCTGGGCCATGGTGCTGGCGTCGCTGTTCACGACGCTGCCCGCGCTGCTGGCCGAAATCGCCATTCCCTTTCCTGAACAGGAGTGCAACGCATGAGCGGCTATCGCGATGGCTATGATATCCACAAGTGGGGCGCCAACGAGATGGAGCGGCGGCGCCGCCGCTACTGGGTGCGGTGGGCGATGGCGGGATCGACGGTGGTCGCGCTATCCATGGCCGCCTTCCACGGGACAAACGATCATCCATCGCCGTTTCTCGCCTTCCTGCCGGGCCTTTTCATGTCGATGTCCCCGTTTGCACGGGATAGCTGGGCCACCGACCGGGGCCAGGGTGTTTACGACGAATTCGAACAGGCCGCACTGCTGCGGGCCACTGCGCGGGCCTTTGCGGCCTATATCGGTCTGGTCGCCGTGTTGATCAGTTGGATGATCACCGCGCCCGGCCTTGGATACCCGGTGCCAACCCGGCCGATGCAATGGACCAGCTGGCTCGTCACTCTGCTGGTCGTCGGTGTCAGCCTGCCCGCCACCTTCGCCGAATTCATGGTCCCCATGCCCGATGCGGAGGACGAGACGCTGTGACGAACCAACGGCTTTTCGAACGGCTCGATGCGATGGTTCGCTGGACCGGCGTGCCCGCGCTGACCGAGCAGCCGCCGCGCCGCCGTCCGCTGCGCTGGCCAGCGACGCTTGCGCTGGTGCTGGCCTTTGGCGGTTACGGCTTTTCGGTCGCCAATGGCATGCGCTTTCCGGCCGCATCGCTGGGCTATGGCACCGAGATGATCGGCTTTGCGATCGGCTGTTTCGTGCAGATTTGGGGGCCGCTCAAGCCCTTTGGCGGCATGGAAAAGGCCGACGAATGGGACCGGGTGATTCGGTCGCGGGCCTATTTGGTGACGTTCGCTGTCTTCGCGGTGACGACTATGACCGCTCTGGTATTGCTGATGGGCGCGACCGCGTTCGACTATCCCCGGGGGGCGCTGATGCAAGTCGGTACCCAGACGCTGTTTCTGCTCTTCGCGATCCTCAACGCGGGGCCGACCGCCCATGCCAGCTGGGCGGTGCGGTGGCAGAAGGAGGAGGAGTAAGCCTCTCCCTGCCCACGTTCAGCCTCAGTGAAAGCCAAGCGATGACATCGCGATACCATGACCTTGCCTGAGCGGCTCCGAAACCTCGGGTTTCCCTTGGCCTTCGACTTCGCTCAGGCTGAACGGAAGGGGGGTACATAGTCCCCCCTCCGTTCGCGCCGGATCACGCCGGGGTCAGCAGACCTTCCTTCGCGATCTTATCCCGCCACACCAGCGGGGCCAGGGTGTGGACGTTCTGGCCCTCGGAATCGACCGCGACGGTGACGGGGAAATTCTCCACGTCGAACTCGTAGATCGCCTCCATGCCCAGATCCTCGAAACCGACGACCTTCGATCCCTTGATCGCACGGGCGACCAGATAGGCCGCACCGCCGACCGCCATCAGATAGGCGGACTGGTATTCGCGGATCGCGTCGGTGGCGGCGGGACCACGCTCGGCCTTGCCGACCATCGCCAGCAGGCCCTGGTCGAGCATCATGCGGGTGAACTTGTCCATGCGGGTCGCGGTGGTGGGACCGGCGGGGCCGACCACTTCCTCGCCGACCGGATCGACCGGGCCGACATAATAGATCACCCGGCCCTTGAACTCGACCGGCAGTTCCTCGCCGCGATCGAGCATGTCCTTGATCCGCTTGTGCGCGGCGTCGCGGCCGGTCAGCATCTTGCCGTTCAGGAGCAGCCGGTCGCCATGCTTCCAGCTCTTCACCTCGTCCGCCGTCAGCGCGTCGAGGTCGACACGCTTTGCCGTCTGCAGGTCCGGTTTCCAGTCGACCTTGGGCCATTCCTCCAGCTTGGGCGCTTCCAGATAGACCGGGCCGGAGCCGTCCAGCGTGAAGTGCGCGTGGCGGGTCGCGGCGCAGTTGGGGATCATGGCGACGGGCTTGGACGCGGCATGGGTCGGCCAGTCGAGGATCTTGACGTCGAGGATGGTGGACAGGCCGCCCAGCCCCTGCGCGCCAATGCCCAGCGCATTGACCTTGTCGAACAGCTCGATGCGCAGCGCCTCGATATCGTTGCGCGGACCGCGCTCCTTCAGCTGGCCCATATCGATCGCGCCCATCAGCGATTCCTTGGCGAGCAGGACCGCCTTTTCCGCCGTGCCGCCGATGCCGATGCCCAGCATGCCGGGCGGGCACCAGCCCGCCCCCATTTGCGGCACCATTTCCAACACCCAGTCGACGATCGAGTCGGACGGGTTCATCATCTTGAACTTCGACTTGTTCTCCGAGCCGCCACCCTTGGCCGCGACGTCGACCGTCACCGTGTTGCCCGGCACCATCTCGACATGCAGGACCGAGGGGGTGTTGTCCTTGGTGTTGCGGCGGGTGAAGGCCGGGTCGGCGAGGATCGAGGCGCGCAGCTTGTTCTCGGGGTGGAGATAGGCGCGGCGCACGCCCTCATCGACGACCTCCTGGAGCGAGCGGTCGCCCGACAGGCGGCAATCCTGGCCCCATTTCACAAAGACCGTGACGATGCCGGTGTCCTGGCAGATCGGGCGATGCCCCTCCGCGCACATCCGGCTGTTGGTCAGGATCTGCGCGATGGCATCCTTGGCCGCCGGGCTCTTCTCGGCCTCATAGGCCTTACCCAGGGCGCGGATATAATCCATCGGGTGATAATAGCTGATGAACTGGAGCGCGTCGGCCACGCTCTCGATCAGGTCGGTGTCGCGGATGAGGGTCGTCATGCACCCGTCCTTAGCGAAAGCGGCAGGGCTGGCGCAATGGATGCGGCCGACTTCAAGCAATCTTAACCTCAGTTACCCTAGGGTTGATCCGACCAACTGGAAACCCCCGCACCGCATGTCGCCCGCCCCCTCCACGAACCTGTCCTTCCTGGCCCTGATGGGGCTGGTCGAGGATAATGACGAGCTGCTGGTCTCGCTGCACCTGGGGCGGTTGAAGACGCTGTGCCGCACCTGGCCGCTGGCGATCCTGCAGAATATCGTCGCCGTAGCAACGATCCTGGCGATCGACGCCTTGGCCGAGCCATCCCGTCATTTCTTCGACAAGGCAGTGGCGGGCGGCCTGATGGTAGCGGCCACGCTGGCGTTCGGATTCGTGCTGTGGCGCGGCGTATCGCACCAATGGCCCTTCTATCGACTGAAACAGTGGCTGAGCGGCATGGGCCTGGTCGTCGCGCTCGCCACCGGGCCGATGCTGCTGATCGTGGCGAACGCGCATCACGGCGCCGGCGGATGGGCGGCGGCGCTGACGCTGGCCTGTACGATGTGGGCGACGGCCTCGATGCTGAACGCGGTGCGCGGCGCGCTGCTGGGCTATTCCTTCGGCTTCGCGTTTCTGGCCCCGGTCACCGCGCTCGCCTGGGGCGTGTCGATCCTGCCGGTGCTGGCAGCGGTCGTCCCGCCGCTGCTCTTCTTGGTACTGAAGGCGCGGACGGTCGGGCGGATCGATTATGACGGCGCCCGCGACCGCGCGCATGCCTTCGGCCAGGGGCAGCAGGCGGTGAAGATGATCGCCGAGTTCGAGGAGCATGGCACCGGCTGGTTCTGGGAAACCGATCGGCACGGGCGGCTGACCTATCTGTCGGACAAGGTGTCACGCGACCTGGCGGCCTCCGGCATCGACAGCCGGGGACAGTTGCTGACCGAGCTGTTCCAGATGGACCCCTCCGCGCCCGGTACCGAGCGGACCCTGTCCTTCCACATGGCGTCGCGCACCAGCTTTTCCGACTATACGGTCTGCGCGGTGGTGGCGGACGGCACCGTGTCCGAGCGCTGGTGGTCGATCTCCGGCCGCCCGATCCTGGACAGCATCGGCCGGTTTCGCGGCTTTATCGGTTCCGGCTCGGACCTGACCGAGAAGCGCCGGTCGGAGGCCGAGATCACCCGCTTGGCGCTGTTCGACAGCCTGACCGGGCTGGCCAATCGCCAGCGCATGACGCTGTCGCTCGACAAGACGTTGCAACAGTCGGTCAACCCCTGGCGCCCCACCGCGCTGTTCCTGATGGACCTGGACCGGTTCAAGGCGGTCAATGACACGCTGGGCCATCAGGCGGGCGACCTGCTGCTGCAACAAGTCGCACGGCGGCTGGAGCGGGTGGTCGGCGATGTCGGGCTGGTCGGGCGGTTGGGCGGCGACGAGTTCCAGATCCTGCTACCCGGCATCGACGCGCGCAACCGGCTGGCCGCGCTGGCCGACGGGATCATCGCGGCGCTCTCGCGCCCCTATGACATCCAGGGCAACGAGGTGACGATCGGCTGTTCGATCGGCATCGCCATCGCACCGCATGACGGCGAGGATTCGCAGACGCTGATCCGCAATGCCGATCTGGGCCTGTACGCCGCCAAGGGCGACGGACGCGGCGTCCACCGTTTCTATGCCGAAGCAATGCTGGAAGGCGCGCGCAACCGCAAGCGGATGGAGGAGGACCTGCGCCTCGCCCTGACACAGGGTCAGCTGCGCCTCGTCTATCAGCCGATCGTGTCGACCCGCGACGCGATGATCGTCGGCTATGAGGCGTTGCTGCGCTGGCACCATCCGGAACAGGGCAACATCCCGCCGTCGCAGTTCATTCCGGTCGCCGAGGATTGCGGCCTGATCGAACAGATCGGCGAATGGGTGATGCGTACCGCCTGCGTAGAGGCGGCGGGCTGGCCCCAGGCGGCGCGCGTCGCGGTCAACGTCTCGTCGATCCAGTTCGCCAAGCCGCATCTGACCGCGCTGGTCGCGCAAGCGCTGGCCGATTCGGGGCTCCCGGCGTCACGATTGGAGCTGGAGATCACCGAGAGCGTCTTCCTGAACGACAATCAGGAATCGCATCGCCAGTTCGCGGCGTTGAAGGCACTGGGCATCCGGCTGGCGCTCGACGATTTCGGCACCGGTTATTCCTCACTCGGCTATCTGCGTCACGCGCCGTTCGACAAGATCAAGATCGACCAGTCCTTCGTGCGCGGCGCGGGTCACACGGGCAGTCGCAATGCCGCGATCATCCGCGCGATCGTAACTATGGCCGACACGCTGGGCATGGAGACGACCGCCGAGGGGGTGGAGATCCAGGACGAGATCGAGATGATCCGCAGCCTGGGATGCAGCCATATCCAGGGCTTCGTCTATGGCAAGCCGATGGAGGCCGTCGACGTGCCCCAGTCGATGCTCGAACATGACGGCCATGCCGAGCCGGTCGGCCTGAAATCGCTACGCCCTCCGCGCGTGAAGACCTTGCGCGCGGCCCAGATCCTGTCGCACGATGCGACGATCGACGTGCGTATCCGCGACATCTCGACGGCGGGCGTCATGATCGAGGGCCTGCCCCCCGCCTATGTCGTCGGCGGGGCGGCGGTCGGCATCCGGATCGGCGGTGATGCACCGATCCGCTGCTATATCCGCTGGGAGCGTGAGGGGCGGGTCGGCCTGGCCTTCGCCACGCCGCTGCCCGCAGATCATCCGTGGCTGGACCATGGCCACGACGATGAGCCATCGCAGCGCCGATCGGCCTGATCTAGCCCGGCGGGCGGTTCGGGGGATAGGAACGCCTCACCGCACGTTCGCGCCGTCATGACCTTCCCCCACCCGACCCCGGCCCCCAGCCCCGCCCCGACGCCGGAAGGGGCCTCGCCCCGAATCCCCGCGCTCAGCCTGGTCTTCGGCTATGGGCCGGTTCTGGTCCTGCCGCTCGCCGCGCTGGCCGCCTGGGCCGGCACGCCGCTGGCCCTGCTGATCGGGCAGATATGGGGCGCGGCGATCCTGATCTTCCTGGCCGGCGTCGCGCGGGGCCTGAGCTTCTTCACGCCCGGCGGCACCCATATTTCGCAGATGGCGACGATGATCCTGCGATTCTCGCTGGGATTGCTGGCGCTGATCGCGGGGCCGTCGACCGGCTTCGGGTTGCTTATCCTGGGCTATGCCTCGATCGCGCTGACCGATCCTTGGCTGGCGAGCTGGGGCGGCGCGCCGGGCCATTTCGCACGGCTGCGTCCGCCCCAGATGGCGGTCGCGATCATCGGCCTGATCGCGCTGTTCCTGCTCGCCCCGCGCTGACCTGCCGCCGCAAAAAATATTTTTAGGGACTTGCGCTTCCCGAACCCCGCAGACATCCATGCGTCGCGGCTTTTGGGCGGCCCAGGCGTGCCCGCCATTCGTCGCAACCAACCCCCTCCCCATGCTTTAACCTCTTGCGGTGCCGCTCGGGATTTTCCACTAAGGATTGTGGAAGAGGCCGGGAGCGGCCCCAAGCACTGGTAGGAAGGGGGTCATGCCGCAACGCATGACCGGATGCGGAGGAAGCCCGGAAACCGGGGATTCCGTACCTCCCTCGTCCTGATCGCGACGCGCTTGGCGCGCGGTGCTAAGGGCTGGACGCCGACTCGAACGGAACAAGAACAAAGGAGCGGCATCGGTGATGGATTTCAGGGATAGCCGGGATAGCGACATGACGACTGATATGCTCGAAAAGATGGCGGCGGACACGGCCCAGAACGCGGCCCCCGCGCCGACCCCGGCGGACACCAAGTCGGTGCGCCCGCAACCCTATCCGGTCGAGGTCGACCATGCCCGCGACGCGCGGCTGACCGACTTCGGCAAGGAAACGCTGAACGACCGCTATCTCCTGCCCGGCGAAAGCTATCAGGACCTGTTCGTGCGCGTGGCCTCGGCCTATGCCGACAATGCCGAACATGCCCAGCGGCTCTACGACTATATCTCGAAGCTGTGGTTCATGCCCGCGACGCCCGTCCTGTCGAACGGCGGCACCGGTCGCGGCCTGCCGATCAGCTGCTATCTGAACTCCGTGCCCGACAGCCTGGACGGCATCGTCACCACCTGGAACGAGAATGTCTGGCTCGCCTCGCGCGGCGGCGGCATCGGCACCTATTGGGGCCAGGTGCGCGGCATCGGCGAGCCGGTCGGCCTGAACGGCAAGACCAGCGGCATCATCCCCTTCGTCCGCGTGATGGACTCGCTGACGCTGGCGATCAGCCAGGGCTCGCTGCGTCGCGGTTCGGCCGCCTGCTATCTCGACATCTCACACCCCGAGATCGAGGAGTTCTTGGAAATCCGCAAGCCCAGCGGCGACTTCAACCGCAAGGCGCTGAACCTCCATCACGGCGTCCTGATCCCCGACGCCTTCATGGAAGCGGTCCGCGACGGCGCCGAATGGCAGCTGAAGAGCCCGAAGACCGGCGAGGTCCGCGCGACCGTCGACGCGCGTGCGCTGTTCCAGAAGCTGGTCGAAACCCGTCTGGCGACCGGTGAGCCGTACATCGTCTTCGCCGACCATGTGAACAAGAACATGCCCAAGCATCACCGCGAGCTGGGGCTGAAGGTGTCGACCTCGAACCTGTGTTCGGAAATCACCCTGCCGACGGGTATCGATCACAAGGGCAAGGACCGCACCGCCGTCTGCTGCCTGTCCTCGCTCAACCTGGAAACCTGGGACGAGTGGAAGGACGACAAGCAGTTCATCGAGGACGTGATGCGCTTCCTCGACAATGTCCTGCAGGACTATATCGAGCGGCACGAGCCGGGCATGGAGCGTGCCGCCTATTCGGCTGGTCGCGAGCGCTCGGTCGGCCTGGGCGTGATGGGCTTCCACAGCTTCCTGCAGGCGCGCAACATCCCCTTCGAGGGCGCGATGGCCAAGTCGTGGAACCTGCGGATGTTCAAGCACATCAATGCGCAGGTGAACCAGGCGTCGATGACCCTGGCGGTCGAGCGCGGGCCGTGCCCCGATGCGGCCGATGTCGGCGTGATGGAGCGTTTCAGCTGCAAGATGGCGATCGCGCCGACCGCGTCGATCAGCATCATCTGCGGCGGCACCAGCGCCTGCATCGAGCCGATCCCGGCGAACATCTATACCCACAAGACGCTGTCGGGGTCGTTCTCGGTCAAGAACCCCTATCTCGAAAAGATCCTGATCGCGAAGTCGAAGAATTCGGATGCGGTCTGGAACTCGATCCTCGAACATGGCGGCTCGGTCCAGCATCTCGACTTCCTGAGCCAAGAAGAGAAGGACACGTTCAAGACCTCGTTCGAGATCGACCAACGCTGGCTGCTCGAACTGGCGGGCGACCGTACGCCCTATATCGATCAGGCGCAGTCGCTGAACCTGTTCATCCCGGCGGACGTGGAAAAGTGGGACCTGCTGATGCTCCACTTCCGCGCCTGGGAGCTGGGCATCAAGTCGCTCTATTACCTCCGCTCCAAGTCGGTGCAGCGCGCCGGTTTCGCTGGGAGCGGCGGCGTCGAGGCCGACAACACGATCAGCGCACCGAAGTTCGAAATCGGGGAAACGACCGATTACGACGAGTGCTTGGCGTGTCAGTGAGCGAATTGTGACAGCCTAATCCCTCTCCCTTTGGGAGAGGGAGGGAGCCGCGAAGGCGGCGGAAGGGTGAGGGTGTGCGTCACTACGACAATCATCGCTCCGGCACGGTGCAACGCGCCCGCCAACTCCGCCGCGACGCGTCCGAACCCGAACGTCGCCTGCTCCGCGCACTACGTGAAACCTATCCGCATCTGAAATGGCGTCATCAGGCGCCGCTGGGACCTTTCTTCGCCGACATGCTGTGCTTTGCCGAAAAGCTGGTCATCGAGGTCGACGGCGATACGCACGCCGCCGCAGAAGGCTATGACGCGTCACGCGAAGATTTCATGGAGCGCGAGGGGTATCGGACGGTTCGCGTCAGCAATGCAGACGCGATGCAAAATCTCGAAGGCGTGTTGACCCAAATCTCCTTCTCCCTTGGGGAGAAGGAAGGGGTCCGCGCGGCAAAGCCGCGTGGAAAGGATGAGGGCGGGTTGTCCGCGAAAAAGGGCAGGCCGGCATGAACCGGACCTGCCCTCACCCTTCCGCCGCTACGCGGCTCCCTCCCTCTCCCAAGGGGAGAGGGAGTAATGGCTCACTCGGCCTCTTCGAACTCGTCGACGGCGTTCTGGGCGGTCGCGGACAGTCGGACCGTGTCGCCCTCGACTTCGGCGACCAGGCCGAGCGGCAGGTAATGATGCTTGGCGCCCTGCCCGTCCTGGGTCTGGGGGCTGTCGTTCTTGGTCAGCTTGATGCGATCGCCATCGACGTGATCGACCGTGCCGACATGGACGCCGTCCGCGCCGACGACTTCGGCATGTTCCTTGATCTGGCTGACATCGACCATCTTACGTCTCCTGTGTTGGGTTCGGGTTCGGAACGCGCAACGCTGGAAATGGTCGCATGACGGGGGCGGCGATCATGTACGGCGTTGCCGCCCTGTTAACCGGGATCGGCGCAACGCTGTTGCTGCAACTCCGCACCCCCCGGTCGGAGCAGGGCCGCTACGCCCGACTGATCGCGGGCACCATGTTCGCCATGGGCGGGATCATTCTCGTCGGTTTCGCCACCGCTCTGCGCTCCTGGGCGAGCAGCGGCTGAACCGGCCTTCACCTCTTCACCTTATTTGATTCGTATCCGGAGTAACCCTCATGTCCCTCCTTCAAGCCTCCAAGCAGTATAAGCCCTTCGAATATCCTTGGGCCTTCGAGTTCTGGAAGCGCCAGCAACAGCTCCACTGGCTGCCCGAAGAGGTGCCGCTGGGCGAGGATTGCCGCGATTGGGCGCAGAAGCTGACCGATCACGAGCGCAACCTGCTGACCCAGATCTTCCGCTTCTTCACCCAGGCGGACGTCGAGGTGCAGGACTGCTATCACGAGAAATACGGCCGGGTGTTCAAGCCGACCGAGATCAAGATGATGCTGACCGCCTTCTCCAACATGGAGACGGTGCATATCGCCGCGTACAGCCATCTGCTCGACACGATCGGCATGCCCGAGAGCGAGTACGGCGCCTTCCTCGAATATGCCGAGATGAAGGACAAGCATGACTACATGCAGAATTTCGGCGTCGACAGCGACGAGGACATCGCCCGCACGCTGGCCATGTTCGGCGGCTTCACCGAAGGCGTGCAGCTGTTCGCGTCCTTCGCGATGCTGATGAACTTCCCGCGCTTCAACAAGATGAAGGGCATGGGCCAGATCGTCAGCTGGTCGGTGCGCGACGAGAGCCTGCATTGCGAGGGCATCATCCGCATGTTCCACGCCTTCTGCCAGGAGCGCCAGTGCCTGACCAAGGCGGTCAAGGACGACATCGCCGACGTGTGCCAGACGACGATCCGCCTGGAGGACAATTTCATCGACCTCGCCTTCGAAATGGGCCCGGTCGAGGGGATGAAGCCCAAGGAGATCAAGAAGTATATCCGCTACATCGCCGACTGGCGCCTCAGCCAGCTGGGCCTGAAGCCGATCTACATGATCGACGAGCATCCCCTGCCCTGGCTGACCCCGCTGCTGAACGGCGTGGAGCATGCGAACTTCTTCGAAACGCGCGCGACCGAATATTCCAAGGCGGCGACGCGCGGCCAGTGGAACGACGTGTGGGACGCGTTCGATACCCGCCAGAAGGCGAAGGCCAGCAAGGCCGCCAATGAAGAGCCGGGCGAAACCGGCGACATGTTCTCGGCCGCAGGCGTCGCGGCGGAGTGATCCGAAAGGGCGGGCTTCGGTCCGCCCTTTTTTTAGCCGCGCGGGCGGCGAAGATGCCTCCCGGCCGGATCGCGGTCAAAGGTCCAGAAACGCCGGGTCGACCGTCAGGTCGAACTTGCGCCCGAACCAGGCGTCGGCCGGGCGCGATTCCAGATCGCTGCGGGTCAGCGTCAGCGGGCTCCACTGTCCGGGGGCGAAGCGGACCATGCGGCGTGACGGCACCAGCCGGTCGGCATAGCCCGCCGCCAGCAGGGCGGTCGGCGCGACATGCTCGTCGCTGGTCTGGGTATAGCGCAGCCGCCCGCTCGCCATCAGCCGGTCCGTGGCATCGCGCACCTGCGTCGCGGCGTCCATCGGCAGCGACCACCATTCCCAACTGGTCGCCCACGGCCCCAGCGGCTCGCTCCGGGTGCCGCGCCAGCGCTTCATCTGGCGATTAGCCCAGGCCGACATCCGGCTGCGGAGCACGGCGATCCGCCAGGACAGTGGCGTCGGATCGGGGCGGGATCGCAAATGGCGATCGATGAAGCACCAGTCGTTCATCCGCCACGCCAGATCGTCATCGCGAATGTCCATGAAGCACGCCCCCGCCGGGGCCGCCGCGATCGCCGCCACCATCTCTTCACGCGAGCAGAGCGGCCAGTCACGGCCGCTAATGACATGGACGAGGTCGAAAGGTTCGGCGAGTGCCGCGCCCAGAAGACGGGCGATGGCGGCGGTCTGCGACCAGTGTGCCCAATAGACCGCGACGGCGGGACGAACCATCGTCACCCGCGTACGGACCGCGTCGGACAGCCCGGCCAGAAAACCGGCCGGTGGCGTCACCTTGGCATCGATGTGAAGGCAAACCCGATCTTCGGGCGCGTCCGCCAGCAGGCGGTGGATCAGCCGTTCGAGCTGATCGAAAGCATCATGCGCCAGTATTGCATAGACCAACCGCATGATGCCCCCATCATTATGTCATCGGCCCCATGGCCGGATCGATCGGTATCGGCTTAGCCCGCATGCTCCGCGAGCACGGTCAGGCCCTTCGGCCCCACCTCGGCAAAACCACCACGGATCTGGATCGCTTCCGGCTCGCCCTTGTCGGTGCGGTACACCTGGATCGCGCCGTCGCGGATCGTCGACATGAAGGGCGCATGGCCCTCCAGCACGCCGAAATCGCCCTCGGTGCCGGGGACGACCACCATATGCACTTCCTCCGAACGAAGGAGCTTTTCGGGGGTCACGAGTTCGAAGTGCAGCATGTCAGGGTCTCGTTTCAATCGCGCGGTCGAACGCGGCAATGGCCGCGTCGAACTTGTCCCGGCAACCAGGATTGCAGAAGCCGACCACCGCGCCGCGATAGACCGTCAACCCGTCGTCGCTGATCGGCTTACCCGACCAAGGACAGACGTCGTTGACCGCGTCCTCGCGGCGCGGCGCGGACATCAGGCGTCCTGCGCCATCTTCTCGGCCTTGGCGACGGCTTCGTCGATGCCGCCGACCATGTAGAAGGCCGCTTCCGGCAGATGGTCGTACTCGCCGTCGACCACCGCCTTGAACGAACGGATCGTGTCTTCGATCTGGACGAACTTGCCCGAGATGCCGGTGAAGACTTCCGCGACGTGGAAGGGCTGCGACAGGAAGCGCTGGATCTTGCGGGCGCGCTGGACGGTCAGCTTGTCCTCTTCGGACAGCTCGTCCATGCCCAGGATCGCGATGATGTCCTGCAGCGCCTTGTAGCGCTGGAGCAGCGACTGGACCGCACGCGCCGTCTCGTAATGCTCTTGGCCGACGATGCGCGGCTCCAGCACGCGGCTGGTCGAGTCGAGCGGGTCGACGGCCGGATAGATGCCCAGCTCCGAGATGGCGCGGTTGAGCACGGTCGTCGCGTCCAGGTGGGCGAACGAGGTGGCGGGCGCCGGGTCGGTCAAGTCGTCGGCGGGCACGTACACGGCCTGGACCGAGGTGATCGACCCCTTGTTGGTCGAGGTGATGCGCTCCTGCAGCGCGCCCATGTCGGTCGACAGGGTCGGCTGATAGCCCACGGCCGACGGAATACGGCCCAGCAGCGCCGACACTTCCGCACCCGCCTGGGTGAAGCGGAAGATGTTGTCGACGAAGAACAGCACGTCCTGACCCTCCTGGTCGCGGAAATATTCCGCGATGGCGAGACCCGACAGCGCGACGCGCGCACGGGCGCCCGGCGGCTCGTTCATCTGGCCGTAAACCAGCGCGACCTTCGAGCCCTCGCTGATCGCATTGCCCTCGGCGTCCTTGGCGATCACGCCCGCGTCGAGGAATTCGTGATACAGGTCGTTGCCCTCGCGGGTCCGCTCTCCGACGCCCGCGAACACCGAGGTACCACCATGGCCCTTGGCGATGTTGTTGATCAGTTCCTGAATCAGAACCGTCTTGCCGACGCCCGCGCCGCCGAACAGGCCGATCTTACCGCCCTTGGCGTACGGAGCGAGAAGGTCGATGACCTTGATGCCAGTGACCAGGATCGCGCTCTCGGTCGACTGCTCGATGAACTCAGGCGCCTTGGCGTGGATCGGGGCGCGCAGGTCGGTAGCGACCGGGCCACGCTCGTCGATCGGCTCGCCGACGACGTTCAGGATGCGGCCGAGCGTCGCGGGGCCGACCGGAACCTGGATCTGGTTGCCGGTGTCGGTCACGGTCTGGCCGCGGGTCAGACCCTCGGTCGTGTCCATCGCGATCGTGCGGACGGTGTTCTCGCCCAGATGCTGCGCGACTTCGAGCACCAGACGGTTGCCGTTATTGTCCGTCTCCAGCGCCGACAGGATCGCGGGCAGGTGATCGGGGAAGTGAACGTCGACGACCGCGCCGATGACCTGGGCGATCGTGCCGACATTGTTGGTGGCCGTGGTCGGCCGGATGTCCTCAGCGGCGGTTGCCATCATTGCTTCCTTGGTTCGGTAGAGCCCGAAATCGCTTCGGGGCGGGCTTCGGGGCGGGTAAAGGTTACGACCAGACGGCGGCCACCGTCGATCTTGTCACGGGTAACACGGTAATCGGCGCCGATCAGGTGGCCGGTGGTGGCGCTTTCGGTCTGGATCGCGGCCGAAACCGCATCCTTGCCGTCCAGACCCAGTTGATCCATCGGCTTGGTCACCCAGCGGATAAACTGCGTCTTGGCGAACGGGCTGGTCTCGAGATTGACGAGGTCGAGCGAGAAGCGGACTTCGTTCAGCCGCGCTGCGTCGCCCTCGACGATCAGATTGCCCATATTGACCGGAGACACCGACGGGTCGGCCATCGGGGTGGCTTGGGCGATCGCGCGGTGCACACCTTGGACGGGCGCGTAACCACTCATGCGAAAGCCCATCCGGTCGAGCAGGCTGACCGTCTCCGGCGCATTGCCGAACACGGTCGCCCAGCCGCCCTTCACGAACGGCGTCGGCGAGGCCTTGGGCGTCTCCTTCGGCTGGTCGGACGCCCGGCCGCATCCGGCCAGAGCGACCGTCAGGCCCAGAAGGAGCGCAAGACGCATCAGAGCGCCTCGGCGCCCGAGATGATTTCGACCAGCTCGGTGGTGATCGCGGCCTGACGCGTGCGGTTATACTGGATCGACAGGCGGCGGATCATGTCGCCCGCATTGCGCGTGGCATTGTCCATCGCGTTCATCTGCGAACCGTAGAAACCGGCCTGATTCTCCAGCAGCGCGCGGAAGATCTGCACCGCGACGTTGCGCGGCAGCAGCGCGTCGAGAATGTCCTCCTCGCTCGGCTCGAACTCCGCGACCGCCTCGACCGAGGTTTCGGCTTTGCTGGGCGCGGGCATCGGCACGGGGATCAGCTGCTGCGAGACCGGGTCCTGCACCAGCGCCGAGACGAACTTCGAGTAGAACAGGTGCGCCACGTCGAACTCGCCACGCTCGAAGCGGGCGATCAGGTCGTCGGCGATGGTGCGCGCGTCGTCGAACTTGGGCGCCTTGATCGTGCTCATGTCATGATCGGCGAGGATCGCGTTCGGGAAGAAGCGCTTCAGCACGCGCCCCTTCTTGCCCGCGATATAGAACTTCACCGTCTTGCCCTGCGCGGTCAGCTCTTCGGCCTTGCGGCGCGCGGCGCGGACGATGTTGGTGTTGAACGCACCCGCCAGACCACGCTCCGAGGTGGCGACAACCAGCAGCTGGACATCGTCCTTGCCGGTGCCCGCCAGCAGCGGCGACGCGCCGACGCCACCGACGCGCGCGGCCATGCCGGCCATCACCGCTTCGAGACGCTCGGCATAGGGACGGCCGTTCTGCGCCGACTCCTGCGCGCGGCGCAGCTTGGCGGCGGCGACCATCTTCATCGCCTTGGTGATCTTCTGGGTCGACTTGACCGAGTTGATCCGGATCTTGAGGGCCTTGAGGCTCGCCATCTTCGTCCTTCTGCCTCCCTCTCCCCTCGCGGGAGAGGGTCGGGGTGAGGGTTTGCCACGGGCGGGGTCGCTTGCGGCGCCCCCTCACCCAACCCTCTCCCACCAGGGGAGAGGGCTATGTTTGGTTTACGCGAAGATCTTCGCGAACTGGTCGAGCGCGGCCTTGAGCTTGCCCTTGGCCTCGTCGCCCAGATCCTTTGTGTCGCGGATCATCGCCAGCACATCGGCATGATCGTTGCGCAGATAGGCCAGCATCGCCGCTTCGTAGCGGACGACCTGCGCCACCGGCACATTGTCGATATAGCCGTTGGTGCCCGCGAAGATCGACGCCGTCTGCTCTTCGAAGGGCAGCGGGTTGAACTGCGGCTGCTTGAGCAGCTCGGTCAGGCGCGCACCGCGGTTCAGCAGCTTCTGCGTCGAGGCGTCGAGGTCCGAGCCGAACTGCGCGAAGGCGGCCATTTCGCGATACTGGGCCAGCTCCAGCTTGATCGAGCCCGACACCTTCTTCATCGCCTTGGTCTGCGCGGCCGAGCCGACGCGGCTGACCGACAGGCCGACGTTGATGGCGGGACGGATGCCCGCGAAGAACAGGTCGGTTTCGAGGAAGATCTGGCCGTCGGTGATCGAGATCACGTTGGTCGGGATATAGGCCGACACGTCGCCCGCCTGGGTCTCGATGATCGGCAGCGCGGTCAGCGAACCGGCGCCGTTGGCGTCGTTCATCTTGGCCGCACGCTCCAGCAGGCGGCTGTGCAGATAGAAGACGTCGCCCGGATAGGCTTCACGGCCCGGCGGACGGCGCAGCAGCAGCGACATCTGGCGGTACGCGACGGCCTGCTTCGACAGATCGTCGAACACGATCAGCGCGTGCATCGCATTGTCGCGGAAATATTCGCCCATCGCGGTGCCGGTATAGGGCGCCAGGAACTGAAGCGGCGCGGGCTCCGAGGCGGTCGCGGCGACGACGATGGAATATTCCATCGCGCCATTCTCTTCGAGCGTCTTGACCAGCTGCGCGACGGTCGAGCGCTTCTGACCCACGGCGACGTAGATGCAGTAGAGCTTCTTCGACTCGTCGGTGCCCGCGTTGACCGTCTTCTGGTTGATGAAGGCGTCGATCGCGACGGCCGACTTGCCGGTCTGGCGGTCGCCGATGATCAGCTCGCGCTGGCCACGGCCGACGGGAACGAGCGCGTCGATCGCCTTCAGGCCGGTCTGGACCGGCTCATGCACGCCCTTGCGCGGGATGATGCCCGGTGCCTTCACCTCGACGCGGCGGCGCTCGGTCGCCTCGATCGGGCCCTTGCCGTCGATCGGGTTGCCCAGACCGTCCACGACGCGGCCCAGCAGGCCACGGCCGACCGGCACGTCGACGATGGTGCCGGTGCGCTTGACGGTGTCGCCTTCCTTGATCTCGGCGTCAGAGCCGAAGATCACGACGCCGACATTGTCGGCTTCGAGGTTCAGGGCCATGCCCTGCACGCCATTGGCGAACTCGACCATCTCGCCCGCCTGGACATTGTCGAGGCCGTAGATGCGCGCGATGCCGTCACCGACGCTCAGCACCTGGCCGGTCTCGCTGACCTGGGCCTCGGTGCCGAAATTGGCGATCTGGTCCTTGATGACCTTGGAGATTTCTGCGGCGCGGATATCCATGGGAACGTCAGCCTTTCATCGCGCTGGCGAGCGCATTCAAACGGGTGCGGATCGAGCTATCGATCATCTGGGAACCGATGCGGACGACAAGCCCGCCGAGCAGGTCGGGATCGACCGACAGGTCGACCGACACTTCGCGACCGACGCGGGTGCGCAGCTGCTGCTTCAGCTCGGCGACCTGCGCCTCGGTCAGCGGGTGGGCGCTCGTCACTTCGGCCGCGACCTCGCCGCGATGGCGGCTGGCCAGCTGGCGGAAGGCACGGATGATCTGCGGCAGCGCCGAGAGGCGCCGATTCTCGGCGAGGACGCCGAGGAAATTCTTGGTCACGCCGTCGAGGCCCAGCGTATCGGCGACCGCCAGGATCGCCTTGACCGCTTGCCCGCGCGCCACGACCGGGCTCTTGGTCAGCGCGGCCAGATCCTTATCGGCGGCCAGCGCGTCGCGAAGGGTCACGAGGCTCGCCTCGATCGTGTCGATCGAACGCTGCTCGGCAGCCGTTTCGAACAGCGCGAGCGCATAACGACCACCCAGGCTCGCCTGGATGCCGCCTGTGCCGCTTATAGTACCGCCGGACATCTCCACGGATGCGAATTCCTCGAACAACGAACGGGTTGGCCCCATGGGGAACGGGGCGCGAAAAACGCGCCTCCGATGGGTTGGCGGGCGGTTAGCATCGGGAACCTTTGGATGCAAGGTGCGTGGCACATGTTATGACAGGATGGTGACGCAAGTTTCAGAGCTTTGGCCGCAAGCCGTGGGATGAAAGCCACAATGGATTTTGCCACGAGCATCGCGCCATGAACGACACCCCACCCCCACAGCTGGACGAGGACGCCGCCTGGGCCGCGTTCGACGCGCGCGACCGCGCCGCCGATGGCCGGTTCGTGGTCGGCGTGAAGACCACCGGCATCTATTGCCGCCCCAGCTGTGCGGCACGGCGGCCCCGGCGCGAGCATGTCCGGTTTCTGGACACGCCGCAGGCGGCGCGCGCGGCGGGGTTCCGCGCCTGCCTGCGCTGCCTGCCCGACGAAGTGACCCGCGACCGGCAGGCGGTGGCGGCGGCGATCGCCCTGATCGACGCGGCCGACGCTCCGCCCGCGCTGGACATGCTGGCGGCGCGGGTCGGTTATGCCCCGCATCATTTCCACCGGTTGTTCAAGCGCGCAACCGGCGTGACGCCCGCCGCCTATGCGCGGGCGCGCCGCACCGCCCGCGCCGCGCAGGCCCTCGCCGCCGAACCGAGCATCGCCGCCGCGCTGTACGAAGCGGGCTATGCCGCGCCCAGCCGCTTCTATGCGGACAGCGACCGGCGGCTCGGCATGGCGCCGGGGCGGTGGCGACGCGGTGGCGCGGGGGTGGACATCATCTGGGCGGTCGTCCCGTCGCCGATGGGGCCGTTACTGGTGGCGATGACCGAGCGCGGCCTCGCCCGGATCGCCTTCGAGGAAAACGAACAAACGCTGGTCCAAGCACTGCCCTCCGCCGACATACGCCCGGCAGATGACGCGACCCGCGAGCGCATCGTCCGGATCGTCACCGCCGCCGGCGCCCCCGATCGGCAACTGGCCGAACCCGCACGGCGGATCGCCTTTATCGAGGCGGTGTCGCGCGCTCTGTTGGCAGCCGACCGGCCGCGCCAGAACGATACCCCATAAGCAGCCCCCAATTCCTCCCCTGTAAGGGGAGGAATGGAAGGAACGTGATTACCTGCTATTCGTCCTTTCCGCCGGACGACGCATTGGCCAGCGCGGCCTTCACCGCATCCTGATTGCCGCTGTCGAGCAGCGCCAGCAATGTCGCCGCTGGATTGTCGGCCGGGACGTGCGGATCATAGGCGAGCGGGCGCAGCGTGCGCTTGGCCTGGTCGATCTGTCCGTCCGAAATCTGCTGGCTGGCCAGCATGAAGCGCAGCCCCTTGTCCTGCGGCACCAGTTCGAAGGCGCGCTCCAACCCCTTCACCGCCGATTCGCGCGGACGCTCGCCCGCCAGACGGAAGCTGTTGTAGAAGACCGCAAGCGGCTCGGCGGCATTGGGATCGGCGCGGTTGGCATGGACGATCCAGCTCCGCGCCTCGGTCCAGCGCGCCGGGTCCTTGCTCTTGTCGCCGGCGGCACGGCGCAGGTGGAGCATCCCCTTGTAGAGCAGCGCCTGCTGCAGACCGGGCTTCGCCGCCAGCGCCCGGTCGACCGCCGCCTCGGCCGCCTGGTCCTGCCCCGCATCATAGGCCATTTCGGCGAACCACCCTTGCGCGACCGGATCCTGGGGATAGGCCGCCGCCGCCGCCGAGGCGCGGGCATAGACCTCGCCCGCCGTCTTCCTGTCGACACCGCGATCCGACTGCATCCGGAACGGGATCATCGCCTGTTCGCCCGCGCTCAGCACGCGCACCGACACCTCGGCCTTGGGCAGCCGGTCGAACCGGACCAGAAGCCCCGGAATCTTGCTCTGCCCCAGATAGCGCCCCAGTTCGCGGTCGAGCTGCTTCAACGATCCGAATGCCTCGTTGCCCGCCGCGATGCTGGACTTGCCCTCGTTGAGCAGGGTCAGATAGCGGTTGAAGTTCGCGACCCGCGTAGCGTCGAACATCAGATAATGGGTCAGCAACCAGCCCCGGCCATAGACCTGTTCGGTCTCCATCGGGTCCAGCTTGCGCCGCGACGAATCGAACAGCGTCTCGATCGGCAGCTTGGCGGCGTTGAGCAGGCCATAGGCGCGGTGCTGGGCGGCGACGCCGAGCATGATCCCCTCGGCCTCGAACCGCGCGGTGCCGACGAACTCGGCCGCGCCCTCGGCATACCAGGCCGGATAGGCGACCTGCGAATTGCCGATCAGGAAGTGGTGGGCATATTCGTGGAACAGCACCTGTTGCGGCTGGAGCGCATTGGGCCCTTCCTCGTCGCCCCGCATCGGCGTGAAGGCAACCGAGCCGGAGACGCGGCCGTCGTAGAAGCCCGCGATATGGTCGCCGCCCTTGCCATAGAGCCGCCGGACCGCCGACACGCTGGGCAGGACATAGACGGTGACGGGGTTGCTCTCCTGCCCCTCGACCTCGGGTTTCTGGTAGAGATAGCGCAACGTGCCGTCGAACTGTTCGAGCCGCGTCGCCATGGTGCGGATCGCGTCCTCGGACATGTTGCCATAGAGGATGAAATGCCTCGCCCGCGCCTCGCGCCATTCGGCCTGGGCGGGTGTCGCCGCCAATGCCCCCACAAACGCCATCGCCGCGGCCGCCATCCAGCGACGGGCGCGTATTCCCCCCTTGGTCATGTCCGGCCCTCCCAAGCCGTATCGGTCAGGAGGGTTATGTCGTCGAAACGATGGCGGGCACGCAAGCCCTCATGCGCGCGCCGTCGGGATCAGCGTCCTGAGCGGCAGCTATAGACCAGCTTCTCATTGGGCAGCGGCGGCAGTTGCTGGCGGATCTGGGCCTGCTCGCTCTCCAAATTCTGGAGCGCCTTGTCGGTCTTGACGCACGCGGTCGGCGTGCTCGGCTGATGCAGCTTGCGGATCGCGTCCATCGTCGCGGCGGGCAGCATGTAGCGGGTCTGGGTATAGGTACGCGTGACCGGATCGAACCGGGCGACGGTCACGGTCGGCTCCTCCTCCGGCACGATGATCCGCTGCCAGCCGCCCTCGCCTTCCAGATACTGGACGCGGCCATCGGCACAGCCGTTTGCTCCCCAGTCCAGTCGTGTCTCGGCGGTGGACGAGACGGTGACCCGGCTGCGATCGGGGATCAGCGTGCAGATCATCGGTCCGATCGCCGCGCCGGGCGCACTCGGTCCGCTGGTCGTCGCCATGGTCTCGCGCGGCAGCTGGATTTCGGCGGAAGGCCGCAGCAGGAACACGACCACCGCCGCGACGATAGCGATGCCACCCGCCGACACGGTCCAGATCGCCGCGCGCCGGGAACCCCGCGACTCCAGCAACCCGGCCCCGCCGACCGCCAGCGCGCCGCCGACCAGCAACAGGGCGGCGACCGCCATCACATTCTCTCGCAGCCGCTCCGCCTCACCGCGCGCGGCGTTCAGCGCTTCCTCGCGGCGCAGCGCGGCGGCATTGGCGGCCTCACGCTTGGCGGCGGCGGCGTCGGCGACGGCCCGCGCATCCGCCGCGCTATCTTCGCGCAGCCGCTCCTCGATCGAGGTGCAGGGCACGCCGACCGAGGCGTAAGCCTGCTTCGCCTCGCGCAGGAACGCCATCAGCTCGGTATCGGCGATCGCGAAGCCGAAGGTCGAATCGCCGTCATCCGCCCGCGTCAGCGCCGAATTGACCCCGATCACCCGCCCGCACGGATCGAGCAGCGGGCCACCCGAATTGCCCCGCGCGATGCTGGCGGTGTGGAGCAACACCTCGATGCCCGTCAGCGCACGGCGGCCCGAGGCGACACCCTGCGACCGCACGGGCGACAGCGGGCGGATATAGTCCGCCGCCGACTGCGCCGTCGCCAGATCGACATTGCCGGGATAGCCGAGGGCGATGACCTGATCCCCCTCGGTCACCGGGCCGGTGAAGAGGGCGACGGGCGGCAGCTTGGCCTCGCTCACCTCGATCAGCGCCAGATCGCGGCGCGCGTCATAGGCGATGACCCGGCCCTGATAGGATTTGCTGCCCTCCGACGGCACCACGCCGATCACGACATTGTCGGGATAGCGCTCGGCCAGTTCGACGACATGCGCATTGGTGACGATCCGGTTGGGCGCGACCGCGAAGCCGGAGCCATGGCCGAACCCGGCCACCTGATCGTCGACCATCGCGATGGTGACGACCCGCACCACCCCGCGCGCGGTCGCGGCGATGTCGTCCGCCCCGGCCAGCGTGGGCGACAGTCCGACCAGGGTCAGAAGGACGGCAAGGACGAACCGGCTCAGCATCGGGACAGGGCCATATCCCGCCCTTTCCGTCGCCTGCAACCGCGATCGGTTAGGCATATGGTAAATCTTGGCATTTAGAGAATGGCCGGATGCCATGGGGAATGTCGGGATGAATGCCTTCGGTCGCCGTCAGGGTTCGGGAAGCGCGGGCGGAGGGCGTCCGGCCTTCGGCGTCGCGCGCCCGATGCATGGCCCCGGCCCCGCCAGCCGCCCCGAGTCCGATTCGCCGCCCCCCGGTGGCGGATCGCAATTCCCGCCGCTCCATACGCTTGAGACCGCCCTGGCCGCGCCCGGCAGCGCCGCCGACGCGATGCAGCGCCTCGCCGAACGCCAGGCCGCCTCGGTCGATCCGACCCCCGCGCGCGGCGAAGGGTTCGAGGCATCGATCCACCGGATCAAGGAGCAGGTTCTCCCCCGCCTGCTGGAACGTGTCGATCCGGAAGCCGCCGCGACGCTGGGCAAGGACGAGTTGGCCGAGGAATTCCGCCCGATCATCGGCGAAGTGCTGGCCGAGCTGCGACTGACGCTCAACCGTCGCGAACAGTTCGCGCTGGAAAAGGTGCTGGTCGACGAGCTGCTGGGCCTGGGTCCGCTCGAGGAACTGCTGGCGGATGCGGACATCACCGACATCATGGTCAACGGCCCCGAGCAGACCTATGTCGAGCGGAAAGGCAGGCTGGAACTGGCCAATATCCGCTTCCGCGACGAGGAGCATCTGTTCCAAGTCGCGCAGCGCATCGTCAATTCGGTCGGCCGCCGCGTCGACCAGACGACGCCGCTGGCCGATGCGCGACTGAAGGACGGTAGCCGCGTCAACGTGATCGTGCCGCCGCTGAGCTTGCGCGGCACCGCCATCTCGATCCGCAAATTCTCCGCCAAGCCGATCACGCTGGACATGATGGCGAGCGGGGGATCGATGAGCCAGGACATGGCGACGCTGCTGAAGATCGCGGGCGCGTCCCGGTTCAACATCGTCATTTCGGGCGGCACCGGCTCGGGCAAGACGACGATGCTGAATGCCCTGTCCAAGATGATCGACCCGGGCGAGCGCGTGCTGACCATTGAGGACGCGGCCGAGCTTCGCCTGCAACAGCCGCACTGGCTGCCGCTGGAAACCCGCCCCGCCAATCTGGAGGGCCAGGGCGAGATCAGCATCCGAGACCTCGTCAAGAATGCGCTGCGCATGCGGCCCGACCGGATCATCCTGGGCGAAATCCGTGGGTCGGAATGTTTCGACCTGCTGGCCGCGATGAACACCGGCCATGACGGGTCGATGTGCACGCTCCACTCCAATTCCCCGCGCGAGGCGCTGGCCCGCATGGAGAATATGGTGATGATGTCCGACATCAAGGTGCCTAAGGAAGCGATCAGCCGCCAGATCGCCGACTCGGTCGACATGGTCGTCCAGGTCAAGCGCCTGCGCGACGGCAGCCGCCGCGTGACCAACATCACCGAGGTGATCGGCATGGAAGGCCCGGTGATCGTGACGCAGGAGCTGTTCGCCTTCGAATATCTAGACGAAGGCACCGACGGCAAGATCATCGGCGAATATCGCTCGTCGAACCTGCGCCCCTATACGCTGGACAAGGCCAAGCAGTTCGGCTTCGACAAGGCGCTGCTGGAGGCGTGTCTTTAAGAAGGGCGGCGGCTATCGGCTCGTCATATTGGAACCAGTCGGAACCGGAATGGATGATCGGGACATCTTTTGGGACATGCCATTCGAATCAAACCGCATGATTCCAAAGTTTTCATGTCAAAATTCATAAAGCGAAAATGCCGCAAATGGACATATTCGTGATTTGTGGAAGCCGCGAATCATAGCATCAATATGCCGTCCAGACTTAGGGGAAGTCAGATGGCAAGCAACCATGTCGTTTTCAAAATAGATCGCGGCGAAGGCTTGGATTTCGTCAGCATAAAGATCAACGATACGCTTCTCGACTTCGATAACGACCAAGCAGGAAAAAGCCTGAAAGTCGGCACCCCCTTCGAAATATATTGGCGCATTCAGGGCAGGCCGGGAGCGAAGCTGACGATCAAATACACGGTCGACGGCATCGAGAGAATAGCCGTCGAGACGGCCATACCGACGAACCGCTCGCGGTTCACCGACTTCATGTTCCTCACGCTTTGAGGGCATGACCATGAAAGCGATGCTCCTCATACCGGCGCTGCTGATGGCAAGCGCACGGGCCCATGCGCAAACGTCGCAAGACGGGACCGAACAAGCCATACGCGACCGAAATCAGGCTCCGGACCTCGACATCCGAACGGGTTTTGCGGGAAGCGGCGTCCAGCTTTCCACGGGTAATGACAATACCAACGTGACGCTGGTCGGCGCGCGATCCTGGAGCAGATCGAACGATCGGCGGCTGAGCTTCAGTACCGCGTCCGCCATGCTCACCGCTCCCGTTTCCGACAAGGACAAGAAGGAAGGCGCCTTCCTGACCGAGGGCGGCTTGCCCAAATCACTGTCGCTGCAAGGGGCGCTGACAATCGCCTTTTCCCGCAATCCCCCGCTTCCCGGCACACGGGAGGAGCGATTCAGGGCATATCAAAAGCGGCAGGAACAATGTCGGTCGCTGGCAGAAACGGCGGAAGCGCGCGAGCAATGCGAGCGCCTCGCCTATTCGGCCAGCGGGGGAAGCGCACTGTACGATACATGGAATGATACGCCAGTCTGGTATCTCGGTGCATCATCGGCGATCGGCAAACGCAATTTTTCCTATCTGGCGACCGACGACTTTCAAAGCCGAGATGCCAACCGAACCGAATATTCGCTGAGCGCGTTCGGCGGCGTGAATCCCGGCAACAGGCCGCTCTATCTCGGCCTGGGGTATGAATATCGAAGCCAATATCAAGCCGTGTCGAGCCGGACACGATGCAAGGCGGCATCCACAGGTACTCAGGAATGTTTCACCGGCGCCTTCGCACAACCCGAACGCAACATAGATTCCTCGGTCTTTGCCGTGACCCGATGGCAATGGGAATTCGATCTCGGTCGGAGCGGTAAGTTGCCGGTCGGAGTCGCCGTCAACGCCGCGTACGACACGAGAGACAAGGTCTTCGGCATAGGCGTGCCGATCTACTTCATCTCCGGCGCCTCCGGGCTCAACGGCGGCGTTCGGGTGGACTGGCAGGATGTCGAGGACAAGGACGAGCGGTTTGGTGTGAGGATATTCGTGGGAACCTCATTCAAACTCTTCGGCAATTAAGCCCTAAGTCCCAAGCATGACGAACATTGCCCGGCCGTTCGCCGCGACCGGGCAATCGGCTTGTTTCATGCGATTTGCCGCGCGCGCAGCCTCCCGCTCGTTTAGGCGTTGGGGCGTGATGCGTTCGCTGCTCTATTTCGTCCCCATTCCCCTGTTGCTGACCGCCGCGATGATGGCCCCGGCCGCCCATCGCGACTCCAAGCCCGTCCCCGCGCAGGAGGATGTGGTCGCCGCCGCCGCGCGCGATCCGGGGGTCTCGATGCTGGCACCCGATGCCGAGCAGCGCTGGATTCCGTTTCAGCTGACACCGGGCAACCAGATCCGCTTTGCCATGACCATCGACGGGCAGAAGGTCAGCGCGATCCTCGACACCGGGGTCAGCTTCACCCTGCTATCGCAAAGCTCGCCCATCGCCGCCAAGGCCAAAGTGCGCCCCGGCGGACAGGCCAGCGCGATCGGCGGGCCGGTGGCGATCGGGTGGATGCCGACGCGCAACCTGTCGCTGGGCGGGCTGACCCGCAAGGGCGGCGGGGTGGTGGTCGCGCCGCTGCCTGCGCTCGCGACCGGGGATGCGACGCCCGTCGACCTGCTGGTCGGGCGCGATCTGCTCGCAGCCCATGCGCTCGACATCGATTATGCCGCCAAGCGGTTTCGGCTGATCCCGTCGGGCCGCATGCCCTTCACCGGCGCCACAGCGCCGCTGACCGTGTCGACCGAGCGGCGCGTCTATGAGAGCATGGTCGGGCTGGGCGCGGCGAAGCTGTCCCCGGTCATCGTCGATACCGGCGACGGCTCCGCGCTGACCGTCACCCAGGCGGGCTGGCGCGCAGCGAAGCTGACCTCGCTGCCGACCACCACCGCGATCGGCTTCGGGCTGGCGGGGCCGACGGTCAACGACCTGGCCATCGTGCCGAGCGTGCGGCTGGGCAACCTGACCGCCCATGAGGTGGAGGTGCGGGTCGAACCAGCCCAGGGCTTCAGCGAGTCGGTCGGCGCGGCCGGGCGGATCGGCTCGGGCTTCCTGCAACGCTATCGCGTGCTGCTCGACCCCGGCGCGGGGCGGATGATCCTGAAGCCCGGCCCCCAGGCCGACATGCCCGCCCAACGATCGACCGCCGGGCTGTTGATGGGCGTGGCGGGAGATCGCCTGCGTGTGCTGCACGTCATGCGCGGAGGCCCGGCGGCGGCGAGCGGCTGGCGCGAGGGCGACACGATCTGCGCCATCGACGGACAGCCCATCCCGCGCGACTATGTCGACAGCCCCGTCGCCCGCTGGACGGTGGGCAAGCCGGGCACCGTCGTCCATTTGCGCACCTGCGACGGACAGGACCGGACGCTGACGCTCAAGCGTTTCTACTGACGCGACTTTCCCCATTCGCGCGCGACCGTATAGCCCAGATAGCCGGTGCCGAAGAGCGCATAGAGCGGCTCAGGGATAGCGGCGAGATATTGCGCCATGCCGCGCACCATCGCCGCCGCCATGCCGGGCCGCACCCCCGCGAGCAGCCCCATCGGGATGCTCCAGAGCAGCAGCACGTACATGACATACAGGAAGGTCGGTCGCGCCCGGCGGGTCCAGAGGTCGGTGTCCGGCTCGCCGCTCATGACAGCCGGTCTGCGAGCCAGCCGTACAGGAACGCCTCATTGGCGGGGCGTCGCTCGGCAAGCGTCAGATAGCGTTCGCCCTGCAATGCCTCGACCGCCTTGAGCAGCACGACTTCGCCCGCAGCGCCGCGGTGGCGGAGAAAGGCGTCGAGCGCGGCCAGCGTCGCCGCTCCGATCCGCCCGTCCGCCGCCAGATCGGGATAGTCGCGCGCGCCGCGATTGAGCGCGTTGAGCGCACGTTGCAGGAAGGCGCTCGCGACGTTCGGTCCCATATTGACGCCGGTGTCGAACAGTTCCTCGGCCAGCCGGGGCGCGCGGGCGGCCACCCGGTCGAAGCCGGGCGCGGTCCAGTAAAGGCGGCGATAGATGGACTCCGCGCGTGCCAGCGGCAGGCGGCGCATCGGCCCCACATAGCCGTCAGCGCGCGCCACCGCCTCTGTAATGCCGAACCGCGTCGCCCCGCCGCGATCGGCGGAATGGTCGCTATAATCCCCCTCGCGCGCGATGACCTGCGCGATCATCGCATCGACGCGTGCTTCGTCCCCCTGCCCCATGATGCTCTCCCCCCCGTTACGGGACAGGAGGAACCATATCGGTTCGTTGTAGGACAGCACTTTTTAAGATTCCTCCCCTGCAAGGGGAGGTGGCAGGCCGAAGGCCTGACGGAGGGGTGTCACCCTATCGAGAGCGGGACACCCCTCCACCATGCTGCACATGGTCCCCCTCCCCTTGAAGGGGAGGAATGATGGCGTCAGTCCAGCACCGTACGTGCCAGCGCCAACGTGCCGAGCGGCCCGGCCTGGTCGCCCAGCTGGGCATGGACGATGCGGTTGGCGACCTCCGCCGCGTTGACGAAGGGCAGATAGCCCGACAGCTTTTCGACCGTCGCGGCACGCACCATGTCGAGCAGTTGCGGCTGGCCCACGCCCACGCCGCCGCCGATCACGATACGTCCGCACGCCAGCGTCAGGAACAGCCCGGCAAAGCTCTCCGCCAGCGCATCCGCGACGAAGGTCCAGGCGGGATCGTCCTGCGCCAGCTCCTGCGCCGGGCGACCGACGCGCGCCGCGATGCCGGGGCCTGCCACCAATCCTTCCAGGCAGTCGCCATGGAACGGACAGGCGCCCGCGAAATCGTCGCCCGCCATCCGGCGGACGCGGACATGGCCCGCCTCCGGGTGCATCCGGCCCGATACCGGCTGGCCGTTGACGATGATGCCCATGCCTACGCCGGTGCCGACCGTGACATAGACATGGTCGGACAGGCCGCGCGCTGCACCCCACTGCCCCTCGGCCAGCGCCGCGCCGGTCACATCGGTATGGATCGCGACACGCTCGCCAAAGCCCTCAGACAGCGCACCCGCCACGTCCGCACCCGCCCAGCCCGGCTTGGGCGTGGCGAGCATATGGCCATAGTCCGCGTCGGTCTTGTCGAGCGCGATCGGGCCGAAGCTGCCGATGCCCAGCGCCTCGGGCTTATATTGCTCGTGCCATTCGGCCAGGCGCTGGCGCAAAGCGGCCAGGGTGACGGCGGGGGTGGTGGTCGGCAGGCGCTCGGACACCAGGATGTCGCGCCCGCGCCCGATCAATACAATCGATTTCGTTCCCCCCAGTTCGACCCCTGCAACGATCCGATCCTGTGCCTCGGCCATGCCATTCTCCCGCCAGTCGCTTTGCTTGATAGCAGCGCGCCTGCGCGAAACGGCGGCGGGTGGTCAAGGGGCGGGAATCGGAAAATCGGCTGCGCGACCGCTTTCGATCGCGACGCGACGTTCGCGTTACAGGGTCATCAGTCGGTGCAGATTGGTGGCGCGCAGATTGGCGACATGCGCGACCGTCAGCACCAATCCACCCGCGACGGTCAACGCGGTCCCCATCCCCTGCCCCTCGAATGCGAGGCCAAGCATCAGCAGGAGCAAGCCGACCGCCCCCGCGATCATCGGGAAGACGACCCCGTGCCGTCGCCATCCGCCGAACAGCGTCAGCCCGCTGAGCGGCACGGCCAGCGCGAGCATGACGATATGGAACACCTCGCCCAGATCGGCCCATTCGGCGATGGCGGGCAGAAAGGCGATCAGCACCGGCAGGACCAGGCAATGGATCAGGCACAATGTCGAGGCGGAGATGGCCAGCGCATCCATATGCTGAAATCCGCCATGATGGCTGCGGGATACGGGAGCATCATCGATCATGAGCACAACTTGATACATTGTATCATGAATTTCAAGGCGTAACGGCCGGGCTTTGCATTCGTATTCCGTATAATATAGCGTTAACCTGAAAGACGGATCGGGAGGACGGGATGAAGACAGGCAACAGGCTTTGGTTGAGCGCGAGCCTATCCATCCTGATGGCTGGCACCGCCGCCGCGCAGACCACCCCCGCCCGCCCCGATTGGGAGAATCCCGCCGTCAACCATATCGGCAACGAGCCGATGCACACGACCTTCGCCGGGTTCGAGTCGCGCGCCGCCGCGCTGTCGGGCGACATGGCGAAGTCGCGCTATCATCTCTCGCTCGACGGGATGTGGCGGGTACATATGTCCCCCAATCCCGAGGTGCGGCCGGTCGGCTTTGAGGACCCGGCGCGCGACGTGTCGACGTGGCGCGAGGTGGCGGTTCCCGGCATCCTCCAGGCGCAGGGCCTGAGCCGCCCGATCTTCGTGGGCAGCGGCTATCCCTTTCCCCGCAACGAGCCGTTCATCGAGCATCGGCTGAACGAAGTCGCCTCCTATCGCCGCGACTTCACGGTCCCGGCGCATTTCGCCGGACGCCGCCTGCTGCTGAACGTCGGGGCGGCGGGCGCGGCCTATTATCTCTGGGTCAATGGCCAGAAGATCGGCTATTCCGAGGACTCCAAGCTCCCCACCGAGTTCGACATCAGCCGCGCCGCTCGGCCGGGCAAGAACACCATTGCGATCGAACTCTATCGCCATGCGGACGGCAGCTATCTGGAGGATCAGGATTTCTGGCGCGTCAACGGGATCGAGCGGTCGATCACCCTCTATGCCGCGCCGCAAACCCATATCCGCGACCTGCAGATCGATGCCGGGCTGAACCATGACTATCGCGACGGCACGCTGTCCGCCGAGGTCGATCTGGCGGGGGCGGCACAGGCGACCGCCGTGCGCGCGACGCTGCTCGACGGCAAGCGGGCACTTCTGACCCGCACCGTCACGCCGACCGGCCCCGCCGCCACGATCACCGCCGAGGTGCCGGGCGTGAAGACGTGGAGCGCCGAGGACCCCAATCTCTATACGCTGCTCGTCGAACTGCTCGACGCAAAGGGCAAGCTGATCGAGGCGACCAGCCGCCGCATCGGCTTCCGCACCGTCGAGATTGCGGGCGGCGAGGTCCGGGTGAACGGCAAGCGCATCATGATTCGCGGCGTCAATCGGCACGAGCATGACCCGCATACCTTCCGGATCGTGTCCGAGGAAACGATGCGGAAAGACATCGAGCTGATGAAGGCCGCCAACATCAACGCGGTCCGCACCTCGCATTATCCCAACGATCCGCGCTGGTACGACCTGGCCGACGAATATGGCCTGTACGTGATGGACGAGGCCAATATCGAGAGCCACGGCTACTTAAGCCTCACCCAGGAAAAGAACGATCCCACGCTCAACCTGGGGCACAAGCCCGAATGGGCCGCCGCGCATCTCGACCGGGTGCAGCGCATGGTCGAGCGCGACCGCAATCATCCCTCGGTCATCTTCTGGTCGCTGGGCAATGAAAGCGGCGTCGGCCCGAATTTCGAGGCGGCGGCGAAATGGGTCCGCGAACATGACAAGACGCGGCTGATCAACTTCCTCGGCTACAGCATGAGCGGCTGGCGGCACCCGACCAATGCGTACGTCGACATCTTCGCGCCCATGTATGACGATGTCGAGAAGCTGGCCGATTACGCCACGCGCCCCGAATTCACCCAGCCGCTGATCCTGTGCGAATATGCCCATTCGATGGGCAACAGCCTGGGCGACTTCCAAGGCTATTGGGACGTTTTCCGAAAATATCCCAAGCTGCAAGGCGGCTTCGTCTGGGACTGGGTCGACCAGACGATGATCCTGAAGGACAAGGATGGCCGCCCCTATTGGGGGCAGGGCCTGGACTATGATCCCGATCCCAAGGATGCCGGACTGCACGGCGACGACAGCCCGGTGGGCGACGGCGTGATCCAGTCCGACCGGACGCCCGATCCCGAATATTATGAGATGGCGCATGTCCAGTCGCCGATCCACTTCACCCATGAGGGCGGCGGCTGGCAGGTGGTCAACCGCCACGACCATATCGACCTGTCGCGCTTCACGCTGGACTGGGCAGTGCTGGAGAATGGCGTCGAGACCGCGCGCGGCAGCATCGCGACGCCTTCGGTTGCCGCCGGCCAGGCCGCGCCGCTGTCCTTCACCCTGCCGCCCGCAAAGGACGCCGCCGCCGAACGCTCGCTGATCCTGCGCGCGCGGACGAAGGCGGGTGCGATTCCGCCGCTGCCCGCAGGCCAGGTCATCGGCTGGGAACAGTTCGCGCTGTCCGCTCCGACCTTCGCCGCCGTCCCCGCCGGATCAGTCGCGCCGGAGGAAAGCGCCGATGCGATGACGCTGAAGGCGGCCAATGCCGTGCTGGAGATCGACCGGACAACCGGCCTCGTCCGCCGTTACGCCCGTGACGGAAAGACGCTGCTGACCGGCGGTACGCCCAATTTCTATCGCTCGCCGACCGACAACGATGTCGGCGCGGGCGTGCCCAAGAGCCATGCGATGTGGCAATATTTCTCCGACCATCGTCGCCTCGACGCCATCCGGCAGGAAGACAATGCCATCTTCGTCGATCACGACATGGGCGTCGGATCGGTCAAGATGCAGACCCGCTGGACCATGGCCCCGGACGGCGCGGCGACTGCGACGGTGCGCTTCGTGCCGCTGCGCATGACGCTGCCCGATCCGTTGCGCGTCGGCCTGGCCTTCGCAACGCCGGGGCAGCAATTCACGAACGTCAGCTGGTTCGGGCGCGGTCCGTGGGAAAGCTATGCCGACCGCAAGACCGGCGCGATGATCGCGCGCTGGGAGGGCAAGCTGGCGGACCAGTATCACGACTATGCCCGGCCGCAGGAGAGCGGCAACAAGACCGATATACGCTGGATTCAGCTGACCGGCACCGGCACGGGTCTTCGCGTCACGGGCGCGCAGCCCTTGTCGGTCAACGCCCTGCCCTTCCCATACAGCGACCTCGCGATGAAGCCGCCCGCGCAGGCGCATAGCTCGGACATCCGCCCGCATGGCGACGGTACGCTGCTGATCGACGCTGCCCAGGTCGGGGTCGGCGGCGATACCGGCTGGAATCTCGATGGCCGTGCGCACATGCCTTACCGTATCGCGCTCCAGCCGCTGACCTACAGCTTCACCATCGGAGCCGCCCGTTGAAGCGTCTTTTCGCCCTTGCCCTGTTGCTGACCACCACGCCGCTCGCCGCGCAGACCGTACCCGACCGGATCGCCGGGTCGCTGGCGCTTCGCGACCAGTGGCAATGGCTGACCCGCGACATCGCCTCGCCCGCCGAGTGGGACGCGGACGGGCGGCATTTCCATTACCGCAAGACCGTGGCGGGGGGCTTCGCCTTCGTCGATGTGGACGCCGCCACCCGCGCAAAAGCCCCCGCCTTCGACGCCGCCGCATTGGCGCCCGCGCTCGCCAGAGTCATGGGCGAGTCCGTGGCCCCCTTGCGCCTGCCCTTCGAGCATTTCAGCTATACGCCCGACCGTTCGGCGATCCGCTTCTCGATCGGCTATGACGACACCGTCTATCGCTGCACCCTCGTCCAGCCGGTCTGCGCGGTCCTCCCGCCCGAAAACGCCAGCCGCCCGCGCGGCTTCGGCGTGGTGCGCGACCTGCGCGTAGCCGCCGACAACCACCCTCGCCTGTCCCCCGATCGCAGGCTGGAGGCGCTGGTCCTCGACGACAATCTGGTCGTGCGGGCAGCGAATGGCGGCAAGGAGGTATGGCGTAGCCAGGACGGCAGCCCCGCCAATTTCTACGACCCCGAAACCATCGCCTGGAGCCCCGACGGCCAGCACATCGCGCTCCAGCGCGTCCGCCCCGGCTATGCCCGCATGGTCACGCGTGTCCTCGCCGCGCCGCCGGGCAAGGTCCAGCCGCAAGTCGTCCAGCAACTCTATCCCAAGCCCGGCGATGCGGTAGACCAGGAAGCACCCGTCCTGTTCCGCGTCTCGGACGGCAAGCGTACCGACATCGACCCCAGCCTGTTCGCAGGCGCCTACACCCTCTCCTCCCCCGAATGGCGCGCCGACGGCAAGAGCTTCGCCTTCAACGACCTGAAGCGCGGCTTCGGCGAGACGAAGATCATCGCGGTCGATGCCGAAACCGGCCGGGCGCACGCCGCCGTGACCGAGACCGCCAAGACCTTCGTCTTCCGCGACCGCATCTGGTCGCATGACGTGAAGGGACTGGGCCGCGAAATCCTCTGGGCGTCGGAGCGTGACGGCTGGCGGCATCTCTACCTGATCGACGGCGCGACCGGTCGGGTGGTGCGCCAGATCACCAAGGGCAACTGGCTGGTCCGCGACATCGTGCACGTCGACGACGAGAAGCGGCAGATCTGGTTTTCGGCCAGCGGCTTCGTCCCCGGTGAGGACCCCTATTACAAACACTGGTTCCGGGTCGATTTCGACGGCCGTAACCTGACGCGGCTGACGCGGGAGAATGCGACTCACGAGGTCCGCTTCTCCCCCGACATGACGACCTATGTCGACGTCTTCTCGCGCACCGACTTGCCCGAAACGATGGAACTGCACGACGCGCGTGACGGCCGCCTGATCCAGACGCTGGAAAAGGGCGACATCACCGCACTGGCCGCCGCCGGGTTCCGTCCGCCCGAACGCTTCACCGCCAAGGGGCGTGACGGGAAGACCGATATTTACGGCCTGGTCGTCCGCCCGCGCGATTACGATCCGGCCAAGCGCTATCCGGTGATCGAGAACATCTATGCGGGCCCGCACGACAGTTTCGTGCCCAAGGCCTTCTGGCCGTTCGGCGGATTTTCCGGCGGCGACAAGGTCATGGGGATGCAGCAGCTCGCCGACCTTGGTTTCGTCGTCGTGATGATCGACGGCATGGGCACCGCCAACCGCTCCAAGGCGTTCCACGATGTCGCTTGGAAGAACCTGGCCGACAGCGGCTTTCCCGACCGAATCGAGTGGATGAAGGCGCTGGCGGCCAGGGACTCCGGCGTCGATATTTCCCGTGTCGGCATCTATGGCGGCTCGGCGGGCGGGCAGAGCACGCTCAATGCGCTGCTCTTCCACCCCGAATTCTACAAGGCCGGGGTCGCCTATGCCGGGTGTTTCGACAACCGGATGGACAAGATCGACTGGAACGAACAGTGGCTCGGCTATCCGGTCGACCAGAGCTATCTCGACGCCTCGGGCGTGGTCCATGCGCACCAGCTACAGGGCAAGCTGATGCTGGTCGTCGGCGAGCAGGATTCCAACGTCGACCCTGCCAGCACGACCCAGGTGGTGGATGCACTCATCAAGGCGGACAAGGATTTCGACCTGCTGGTCATTCCCGGCGGGGAGCATACCGCCGGACGCAGCACCGGGCCGGTGGCGTATGCCATGCGGCGGCAATATGCCTTCTTCCTGAAGGCGTTGCGCGGGGAGGAGTGAGCTGTTTTCTCTTCCTCCCCTGCAAGGGGAGGGGGACCATGCGCAGCATGGTGGAGGGGTGTCCCGCTCTCGATAGGGTGACACCCCTCCGTCAGGCCTTCGGCCTGCCACCTCCCCTTGCAGGGGAGGAATTCCAAGGAACTTACTTCTTCCGCTTGAAATCCACCGCGACGACGTTGCTGCCGTCTTCGACCGGCTTGGCGACCGGCTCGTCATTCTCGGCCGAGCCGTGCGGATCGGGATCGCTCTGCGGATCGTCGGCGACGTGGAAGCCGAGCTCGAACTGCACCTCGGGGTCCTGGAAGCGGGTGATCGCCGAATAGGGAATCACCAGCTTCGACGGCACCTGGTTGAAGCTGAGGCCGACCGAGAAGCGATTCTCGTCCACCGTCAGGTCCCAGAAGCGATTCTGCAGGACGATCGTCATTTCGTCCGGGAATCGCTCGACCAGCCGCTGCGGGATGTCGACACCCGGCGCCTGCGTCTTGAAGGTGATGTAGAAATGGTGCGTGCCGGGCAGGTGCCCCGTCTCCGCCACCGGGCCGAGCACACGCCCCACCACGGCGCGCAGGGCCTCCTGCACGATGTCGTCATAGGGGATGAGGCTGTCGGGCAATCCTTCGGTCATATCCCTTGGACTAGCGGCCTTTGATCGCGGGTCAAGATTGCATGGGACGGATAGGTGTTTATGGGGAGGCCATGCGCACCGCCACCGTCCACCGCGCCACCGCGGAAACCGTCATCGACGTCACCGTCAATCTCGACGGCACCGGCGTCTATCAGAACGCCACCGGCATCGGGTTTCTCGACCATATGCTCGACCAGCTGTCGCGGCATTCGCTGATCGATCTGTCGGTCAAGGTCGAGGGGGACCTGCATATCGACGGGCACCACACGACCGAGGACAGCGCGCTGGCGATCGGACAGGCCTTTGCCAAGGCGCTGGGCGACAAGCGCGGCATCTATCGCTACGGCGAGGCGCTGTCCCCGATGGACGAAGTGCTGACCCGCACCGCGCTCGACATTTCGGGGCGGCCCTGGCTGGTGTGGAAGGTGCCGTTCACCAACCCGATGCTGGGCACGCTCCAGACCGAGATGATCGAGCACTGGTTCCACAGCTTCGCGCAGGAAGCGGGCATCACGCTGCACGTCGAGCTGCTGCACGGCCATAACAACCATCACATCGCCGAGAGCATCTTCAAGGGCCTCGCCCGTGCCCTGCGCATGGCGGTGGAGATCGACCCGCGCAAGGCCGACGCGATTCCTTCGACCAAGGGCATGTTGTGACGCTGGCGCTGATCGACATCGAGTCGGGCAATCTCCACTCGGTCGACAATGCCCTGCGTGCGGCGGGGGCGAGCGATGTGGTCATCACCGCCGACCCGGATGTGATCGCCAAGGCCGACCGGATCGTGCTGCCGGGCGTCGGTGCGTTCGGCGCCTGCGCGGCAAACCTGCGCGCCGTCGACGGACTGGAGGAGGCGTTGCGCGACGCCGCCCTCACCCGCGCGCGGCCGTTCCTGGGCATTTGCGTCGGTATGCAGTTGCTCGCCGACGCCAGTGACGAGATGGGCGAGCATCGGGGCTTGGGCTGGATCCCCGGCCGAGTCACGCGACTCGTCCCCGCCGAGCCATCGGCGAAGGTGCCGCATATGGGCTGGAACGATGTCCGGCCTGTGAGCGAGCATCCGCTGATCGTGCCCGGCGAAGCCTATTTCCTCCACAGCTACGCCTTTACCGGCGAGCATGTGCTGGCGACCACCGATCACTCCGGCCCCGTCACCGCCGCGATCGGCCGCGACACGGTGGTCGGCGCGCAATTCCACCCCGAGAAGAGCCAGCGTTATGGCCTCTCCTTCCTCACCCGTTTCCTGGAGTGGCATCCGTGAGCCTGATCGTCTTCCCCGCCATCGACCTGAAGGGCGGCCAAGTGGTGCGTCTGGCCGAGGGCGATATGGACCGCGCGACCGTCTATGGTGACGATCCCACCCATCAGGCGATGCTGTTTGCCGAGGCGGGTGCCCAGCATCTGCACGTCGTCGATCTGGACGGCGCCTTTGCCGGCGAGTCAGTCAATGGCGAGGCGGTGCAGGCGATCGTCAAAGCCTTTCCCGGCCATGTCCAGCTGGGCGGCGGCATTCGCAAGCCGGAGAATGTCGAGCGCTGGTTCGACCTAGGCGTTTCGCGCGTCGTGATCGGCACGGCGGCGCTGGAGAATCCGGATTTCGTGCGCGACATGGCCAAGGCCTATCCCGGCGGCATCGTCGTCGCGGTGGACGCCAAGGACGGCATGGTCGCGACGCGCGGCTGGGCCGATGTGTCGACCGTCTCGGTCGAGGATCTGGCCCGCCGGTTCGAGGATGCGGGGGTCGCTTCGCTGCTCTTCACCGATGTCGGCCGCGACGGGATGCTCAAGGGCTGCAACGTGCCCGCCACCGTCGATCTGGCACGCGCGGTGCGTATCCCGGTCATCGCCAGCGGCGGCGTGGCGGGGATCGGCGACATTCATATGCTGGCGCTTCATCATCAGGACGGCGTGGAGGGCGTCATCACCGGCCGCGCGCTCTATGACGGGCGGCTCGATCTGGCGGCGGCGCTGTCGGTGGCGGCGGCCGCATGACCGTCCGCGCGCGCGTCATCCCCTGCCTCGACGTCGCCAATGGCCGGGTGGTCAAGGGCGTCAACTTCGTCGACCTGATCGACGCGGGCGATCCGGTCGAACAGGCCCGCGCCTATGACGCGGCGGGCGCGGACGAATTGTGTTTCCTCGACATCACCGCCAGCCATGAGGCGCGGGGCACCATCCTGGACGTGGTGCGGCGGACGGCGGCGGTGTGCTTCATGCCGCTGACCGTCGGCGGGGGCGTGCGCACGGCGGAGGATGCGCGCGCGCTTCTGCTGGCCGGCGCAGACAAGGTGGCGGTCAATTCCGCCGCCGTCAGCCGCCCGGAGGTCGTTTCCGACATCGCAGAGCGATTCGGCAGCCAGTGCTGCGTCGCCAGCGTGGACGCGCGGCGCACGGCGGATGGCTGGGAGGTGTTCACCCATGGTGGGCGGCGCGCGACCGGGATCGATGCGGTCAAACATGCGCTGCGGCTGGCAGAGCTGGGCGCGGGGGAGTTGCTGGTCACCTCGATGGATCGCGACGGGACGCGGGGGGGATACGACCTCGATCTGATCCGCACCATCGCCGACCGGACCAGCGTGCCGGTCGTCGCATCGGGCGGCGTCGGCGGGCTGGACGACTTGGTCGCGGGCGTGCGCGACGGGCATGCTTCGGCGGTGCTGGCGGCGTCGATCTTCCACTTTGGCGATGCGTCGATTGCCGATGCGCATCGGGCGCTTGCGGCAGCAGGGGTGCCGGTTCGGGCCCATTGAGGCTAAGGCGGAGACGCTAAGCCTCGAAGATTTTTTGGTTCGCGCGGAGGCGCGGAGAGTTTGGTTGTGAAGTTGGCAATGGGCCTTTCACACTCGTGCGACACGTCTTCCGCCCGCCACCTGTCCCCAGCCTCCGTTCACGCTGAGCGAAGTCGAAGCGCACGCCCGGCGCTTTGCCCAGTGGCGCGGTTATCCCTTGGCCTTCGACTTCGCTCAGGCTGAACGGAGGATCGGGAGCTTACCCGATCGATCGGAAGACACGCACCGGTCTCGAAATGCAGGCCACAGCCCGCCCAACAACCAGACCCTCCGCGTCTCCGCGCCTCCGCGCGAACAAAAACCTTCACGTCCTCGCGTCTTCGCATGAGCCAAAATCCCCCGGATGACCCACGCCCGGACCGCTGCTAGACTCCCCCCATGCCGCTCGCCATCCTGACCACCGCCACCGCCCATAGCGGCACGCCCAAGCCGCGCACCCACCCCGAATGGTCCGACATCGGCCTGTTCGTCTTCGCGATCGGTGCGGTCTGGCTGCTGCGGCACCTGATGCGCCGCCGCAACCGCAAGGATTGACGCCGGCGCTTCCCCGCGCCACCCACGCCGTCATGGACATGTTCGACCGCCTCGAGACCACGATCCGCGCGCGCCGGGATGCGGGCGACGCCGCCACCTCCTATGCCGCCAGCCTGTTCGCCAAGGGGCGACCGAAGATCGCCCAGAAGCTGGGCGAGGAAGCGGTCGAGACGGTCATCGCCGCCATGGCCCAGCCCGACAAGATCGTGTCGGAGGCTGCCGACCTGATGTTTCACCTGATCGTCCTGCTGGCCGATACCGGCCACACGCTCGACGACGTTCGCGCCGAACTGGCACGGCGCGAGGGTGTGTCGGGCCATGACGAAAAGGCCGCCCGGCCCCGCTGACCCCCTGGAGAGTTTCGATGCCGATCGATGCCACCCTGCCCTATGACGACCAAAATATCTTTGCGAAGATCCTGCGCGACGAAATCCCGTCCCGGCGGGTCTATGAGGATGAGTGGGCGGTCGCCTTCCACGACATCGCGCCGCACGCCCCGACCCATATCCTCGTGATCCCGCGCGGCCCCTATGTGTCGTGGGACGATTTCGCAGGCCGCGCCAGCGAGGCGGAGATCGCCGGTTTCGTCCGCGCGGTCGGCCATGTCGCGCGCGAGGCAGGCGCGGTCGAGCCGGGATACCGGCTGCTGGCGAATATCGGGCCGGACGCCGGGCAGGAGGTGCCGCATCTTCATGTGCATATCCTGGCAGGCAAGCCGCTCGGCCCGATGCTGGCGCGCTGATCTGGGCCCGCCCCTCCCGCAGGCGGGAGGGGATGGGGGAGGGAAACGCCACGGGCGACAGGCTCGGTGAGACTCCAAACCCTCCCCAAACCCCTCCCGCCTGCGGGAGGGGCTTAAGAAAGGAAAGAAGGGTGGCAATCATCGCCTTTCCGCTCCCCCAACCGCATCCCGCGCACCTTAGGGATTGCGCGTAATAAAATTGCAGCTAACTTCCCGGATCATTCACCAAACGCCGGGCGTGTCCCATGTCGGGGCCGCCCTTCCCTCGGGGGGATTGGACATTCATGATTTTCGGGCGCGTTAAGCCTCTGGACGCCATTTTGGCGACCGCCGAGAAGAAGGGGCTGCAACGATCGCTAGGCGCGTTCCAGCTTACCATGCTGGGTATCGGCGCCGTTATCGGTACGGGCATCTTCGTTCTCACCTCCGAAGCCGCGCAGAAGGCGGGGCCGGGGATGATGCTGTCCTTCGTGCTGGCGGGGTTCGTCTGCGCGGTGGCCGCACTCTGCTATTCCGAACTGGCCTCAATGGTGCCGGTCGCGGGCTCGGCCTATACCTATACCTATGCGGTCATGGGCGAGTTGCTGGCCTGGATGGTCGGCTGGGCGCTGATCCTGGAATATGCGGTCGGCGCGTCGGCCGTCGCGGTCGGCTGGTCGGGCTATGTCGTGGGGCAGATTCGCAACCTGCTGGGCATCGACATACCGATGGAATGGGTCAACGGCCCGTCGTCGGGCGGTTACATCAACCTGCCCGCCGTGATCATCTCGCTGCTCGTCACCTGGCTGCTGGTCATCGGCACCACCGAGAGCGCACGGTTCAATGCGATCCTGGTCGCGATCAAGGTCGCCGCGCTGACCCTGTTCATCGCGCTCTCGGTGCCGGTCATCAACGGCGCGCATTTCGAGCCGTTCATGCCGACCGGCCTGACCGGCGTGGCGGGGGCCGCGGCATCGATCTTCTTCGCCTATGTCGGCTTCGACGCGGTGTCGACCGCCGCCGAAGAGACCAAGAACCCGCAGCGCAACGTGCCGATCGGCCTGATCGCCTCGCTGCTGTTCTGCACGGTCTTCTACCTGCTGGTGTCGGCGGGCGCGATCGGCTCGCCGCTGGGCGCGCAGCCGGTGCGCGACGCCGCCGGTGTCGTGCTGTCGCCCGGCACGTCGGAACTGGCCGCGCAGTGCAAGGCGATCGTCGCCAGCGGCGCGACCGAGCCGCTGTCCTGCTCGCGTGAAGCGCTGGCGCATGTCCTGCGCACCATCGGCTGGGAAAAGATCGGCAACCTGATCGGCCTGGCCGCCACGCTGGCGCTGCCGTCGGTCGTGCTCATGATGATGTTCGGCCAGACCCGCGTGTTCTTCACCATGGCGCGCGACGGCCTGCTGCCCGAAAAGCTGGCCTCGGTGCATCCGCGCTATCGCACGCCGCACGTCGTGACGATCGTCACCGGCATCGCCGCGACCTTGGCCTCGGCCTTCCTGCCGGTCGGCAAGCTCGCGGACTATTCCAACTCGGGCACGCTGTTCGCCTTCTTCATGGTGGCGCTGTCGGTGATGGTGCTGCGCAAGACCGATCCGACCCGCAAGCGTCCGTTCCGCACGCCCGCCGTGTTCATCGTCGCGCCCGCCGCGATGATCGGTTGCGCGTATCTGTATTTCTCGCTGCCGCTGGTCGCGATCCTGGTCCTGCCGGGCTGGGGCGCGGTGGGTCTGGCGATCTACTTCCTCTACAGCCGCAAGCGCAGCCATGTCGGGCGTGGCATCGTCGATGTGGTGGACGATCCCGCGATGCAGCCGGAGGTCGCCAAGCCGCTCGATCGCTGATCGGCTTTCGCGAAAACCAAAAAAAGGCCCGGAGGAGCGATCCTCCGGGCCTTTTGCTTTGGGGCCTGGCCCCTCGACCATCCCCTCCGGATGGTCCCCCTCCCCAAGCAAAGCTTGGGGAGGATTGGGATTAGAGGCTGGCGGCCAGGGCCTTCAGGTCGACCTGGGGCCGGGCGCCGAAATGGCTGATGATCTCGGCCGCGCAGGCCGCGCCCAACGTCAGCGAGGCCTTCAGATCATGGCCGTGCGTCTGGCCATAGAGGAAGCCCGCCGCGAACAGGTCGCCCGCGCCCGTGGTGTCGACCACCTTGTCGACCGGATGGGCGGGCACGGTCACGCGCTCATCGCCGCGCTGCGCCAGCGCACCCTTTTCAGCGAGCGTCACGACCAGCGTCTCGACCTTGTCCTTCAGCGAGGCGATCGCGGCCTCGACATCCGCCGTTTCGGTCAGCGCGACGATCTCGGTCTCGTTGGCGAAGATCACGTCGATCATGCCACCATCGATCAGTGCATGGAAATCGGCACGGTGGCGGTCGATCACGAACTCGGCCGAGGCGGTGAAGGCGACCTTGCGGCCCGCCGCGCGGGCGACGTCGATCGCGGCGCGCATCGCGGCGCGCGGCTCTTCCGGATCCCAGAGATAACCCTCGATATACAGATAGGCCGCATCGGCGATCAGCGCCTTGTCGAGCGCTTCGGCGGGCAGATAGTGCGAGGCGCCGAGGAAGGTGTTCATCGTCCGCTGGCCATCGGGGCTGACGAAGATCATGCAGCGTGCGGTGGTCGGCTGGCCGGGACGGACGGGCGTGTCGAACTTGACGCCCGCCGCACGGATATCGTGGCTGAACACCTCGCCCAGCTGATCGTCGGCGACCTGGCCGATGAACGCGGTCTTGCCGCCGAGCGCGGCCATGCCTGCCAGCGTGTTGGCGGCCGACCCGCCCGAAATCTCGCGACCGGGGCCCATCTTGGCATAGAGCGCGTCGGCTTCCTCCGGCGAAAAGACGAGCTGCATCGCTCCCTTGGTCATGCCGTTCTCGGCGATGAAATCATCCTCGGCGGAGGCAAGGATGTCGACGATGGCATTGCCGATCGCCACCACGTCGTAAGTGGGGTTGGTCAATTAACGGACTCCGGGAAACAAGCTGTGATGCCGCCGCCCTAGTCAGCGCGCTACCCCTGCGCAAGGGAGCCGCCGTATGGCCCCGTACCGCATTGACTTGCCCATGCCGCCCGCGCCATCGAAGAGCCATGATCCGCGCCTTTTTCCTGTCGCTCGCCCAGTTGGGCGATCCGGCGATCCGCCGGGTGCTGATCCGTTCGCTGGGCGTGACACTGGGCGTCTTCGCGCTGGCGGGCGTCGCCTTGTGGTACGGCATGCGCGCGGCGCTGACCGGATGGCTGGGCGTCCAGGCGGACGGATGGTCGGCCGCCTTCACCCTTGTCGTCGAACTGCTGGCGCTATGGCTGGCCTTTCGCGCGGTTGCGGTGGCGGTGGTGGGCGTGTTCGCCGACGATATCGTCGCGGCGGTCGAGGCGCGGCATTACCCGCATGCGCTGGCGAGCGGCAGGCCGGTTTCCTTCGCACGCGGCACCGCCATGGGTCTGGGTTCGGCTGCACGGGTCATCGCGATCAATCTGATCCTGCTGCCCCTGTACATCGTGCTGCTCGTGACCGGCGTAGGCACGGCGGCGGCGTTCCTGCTGGTCAATGGCTGGTTGTTGTCGCGCGACCTGGGCGACATGGTGTCGGCGCGGCACATGGACCGCGCCGCCATGCGTCGCTGGCGAAAGGCGACCGGGCCTGCGCGCTTCCTGTTGGGGCTTGCCGTCGCCACCCTGTTCGTGGTTCCGGGACTCAATCTCCTCGCGCCCGTCCTGGGGGCGAGCATGGCGACCCATTTCTTTCACAGGAGACAGGCGTGACCCGCCTCATCGCGCTGCCGCTGCTGGGCCTGACATTGCTGGCGGGCTGTACGGTGCCGCAGACCGCCGCGCCGGTGCGCAGCGGCGGCATGGCCCCGGTCCCCGTGCCCTATACCAGTGTCGGGCTTGAGCGGGTGATCGGACAGGACGCCGCCGGGCTGACCAAGTTGTTCGGCACGGCCGATGCCGATGTCCGTGAGGGGGCGGCGCGCAAGCTGCAGTTCCAGGGCAGTTTCTGCGTCCTCGATGCCTATCTCTATCCCAAGGACGGGGCCGAGCCGCGCGTGACCTATCTCGACGCGCGCGAGCCCGATGGCAGTTCGATCGACCGGGCGAGCTGCGTCGCGGCGCTGACCCGGCGCGACGGCGGACGCTGATGCGCCCCGACCTGTGGTTCGCCTTCGTCGCGGCGACCCTGGTCATCGGGCTGATCCCCGGTCCCGGCGTCGCGGCGATCCTGGGCTATGCGATCGGATCGGGACGGCGGACCGCCTTTGCCTCGGTCGGCGGGCTGATGCTCGGCAATCTGGCCGCCTCGACCGCCAGCCTGCTGGGCATGGGCGCGGTGCTAGCGGCCTCGTCCTTTCTATTCGGGCTGCTCAAATGGGCGGGCGCGGCCTATCTGATCGCGGTCGGAGTCATGGGGCTCTGGCGCGCGCGCAATGCCGATGCGGTGGCGATTCGCCCGCGCCTGATTTCGCCGCGCGCCGCCTTTCTGGGCAATCTGGGCGTCGGCACCTTCCATCCCAAGACCATCCTGTTCCTCGCCGCCTTCGCACCGCAGTTCATCGATCCGCACCGTGCCTATTGGCCGCAGGCCGGGATATTGGCGGTGACGTTCGTGCTGGTGCTGGCGCTGACCGACGGCTGCTATGCCTGGGCGGCGTCGAGCGCGGGCGGACTGTTGCGTTCGCCACGCGCACAGGCCTGGGCTCAGCGCGCGGGCGGCGGAGCCTTGATCTTCGCCGGGCTGGCGACGGCGACGATCCGCCGCTGATCCGATAGAATTTCAGTCATTTAGGCTTAGAAACAATCGGGCCTCTCTGAGCGACTGCGACATTTGTTCCACGCCTTTGTCTAAAAATTGATGCAGTGCGGGAACAAATTTACGAGCCCATGCTTTTGCGCTATCGGGACGATGAACACCACCGCGTCTTGGCGGTCGTTCGCCATGGGAGATTGATTATGATGAAGTTCCTGTCTGCTGTTGCCGCCACGGCTCTGGTTGCTGCTCCGGTCGCCGCTGCGCCGACCAACCCGGCTGCCAGCCTGTCGGTTTCGAAGTCGGTTCGCGCTTCGGCTCCGACCGCCAAGGGCAACAAGCTGGCCGGCGGCGGCATCCTCGCTGCTCTGATCGCTGCTGGCGTCGTCGCCATCGGCGTTGTCGCGATCGTCAAGGACGACAACGCGGACAGCAACTGATCGTCACGGGCGGGGCTTGGGCCTCGCCCGGACCATCACCGCTCAGGCGGACGGAAAGGGAGCCGGTTTCGGCTCCCTTTTTTTGTTGTCCGCCTTACGCACCCCAATCGGGGCCGTCGGGATCGGCGTAGAAGCCATCCTCGACCTGCTCGGGCCGCGCCTCCGCGATGGACGGCAACGTCGGCGCACCGCCACCGAAACGCACCCGGATATAGGCGACCGAGCCTGTGATGCCCTGAAACACCGCCCGCACCTGCTCGCCGCGCCGTATGCGCATGCCGATCAGCGGTGCCCGCTCGGCGGAGAGATAGCCCACCTGCACGTCACGCGCGCTGAACACCGCGACCGCGTTCGCATCATGCCGGTTGCGCGGCTCGGGACGCAGGCTCACCGGATCGCCGACCGCAGAGGCGAGCAGTTCGAACCGCCGATTGCTCCGCGCCTTGTCCTCATTGGGAAAGTCGATCCCGACCACCGCCAGCGTCAATTCGTCCATGCCGCCTAACTGGTTATGCGAAGCCCCTGCGTCCAGGGCCCTCCCATTCATCGGCGATCCGGCTATGGTGCAATCATCCTGTCCCATTCGGAGTGCCCATGTCCCTGGCCGCCCTGGCGATGCTGCTCGCCGCCCAATCCCCCGCCCCGAACGTCGCGCCGGTCCTGACCTCCCCCGATGCGCGTGACGTCCACAGCTATGCGCAGCCCCTGGAGGCGCGGGTCACCCATGTCTCGCTGAACCTCTATGCCGATTTCGACACCCATGTGATGCGCGGGATCGCGACTCTGTCGGTCGATGCCCGGCCCGATGCAAAGCAACTGGTCGTTGACGATAACGGCCTGCGCATCGTCACCGTCACCGACGCGCAGAACCGTCCTCTGCCCTACACGGTCGGCGCGGTCGACAAGGTGCATGGCGCGCCGCTGACCATCACGCTGAACGGCAATCGCACGGTCAAGATCGCCTATGCCTCTGCGCCCGGCGCCAAGGCGCTGCAGTGGCTGTCACCCGAACAGACGGCGGGCAAGAAACAGCCCTATCTGTTCAGCCAGGGCGAGGCGATCCTCAACCGCAGCTGGATTCCGACCCAGGATTCGCCCGGCATCCGCCAGACCTGGGACGCCACCGTCAATGCCCCCTGCGCGCTGACCGTCGTGATGAGCGGCGAGCGGACCGGCGAGACGCCCTGTGCCGATGGCCGCCACACCGCCAGCTATCGTATGGACAAGCCCGTCGCCCCCTATCTGATCGCGCTGGCGATCGGCGACCTGAAGTTCAAGCCGCTCAGCGCCAACACCGGCATCTGGACCGAACCCGCGATGCTCGACAAATCGGCCTGGGAGTTTGCCGGGCTCGACAAGTTCGTCACCGCCGCCGAGGGGCTGTACGGCCCCTATCGCTGGGGTCGCTATGACGTGCTGGTCCTGCCGCCCAGCTTCCCGTTCGGCGGGATGGAGAACCCCATGCTCACCTTCGCGACGCCGACCGTGCTGGCGGGGGACCGCAGCCTCGTCAGCCTGATCGCGCATGAACTGGCGCATAGCTGGTCGGGCAATCTCGTCACCAACGCGACTTGGGACGATTTCTGGCTGAACGAAGGCTTCACCAGCTATTTCGAGAACCGGATCATGGAGTCGATGTATGGCAAGCGCCGCGCCGCCATGGAGGCCGACCTCGCCTGGACCGACATGCAGAATGCGGTGAAGGAAGCGGGCGGCCCGCAGTCGCCCGACACCAAGCTGCACCTCGATCTGGATGCCAAGCGCGATCCCGACGACGGCATGACCCAGATCGCCTATGACAAGGGCGCGACCTTCCTGCGCACCATCGAATCGGTCGTCGGCCGCGCTCGCTGGGACGCGTATTTGCGCGGCTATTTCGACCGCCATGCCTTCCAGCCGCAGACCAGCGCGGGCTTCCTGGCCGATCTGCGCAAGAATTTGCTCAAGCCCGGCGAGGACGCGAGGATCGGCGTCGACCAATGGGTCTATCAGCCGGGCATCCCCGCCAACGCCGTCCATGTCCGTTCCGACGCCTTCCCCGCGATCGACGCGGCGGCCAAGGCGTTCGCGGCCGGTGGTCCCGTATCGGCGGTGCCCGACAAGGTGACGACGCAGGAATATGTCCGCTTCCTCGACCAGTTGCCCCGCCAGCTGTCCGCCGAACGCCTCGCCGCGCTCGACGGACGGTTCCGCTGGAACGAGACGGGCAATAGCGAGATCCGCTTTGCCTGGCTGCGCCTCGCGCTCGCCAACCGCTATCCGCCCGCCGAGGCCTCGGCCGAGCAGTTCCTGACCGCGCAAGGGCGCCGCAAGTTCGTCGCACCGCTGTTCCAGCAGCTTCAGGGACAGGGCGAATGGGGCCAGGGACTGGCCAAGCGAATCTACGACAAGGCGCGTCCCGGCTATCACTCGGTGACGCAAGTGACGGTGGATCGCCTGTTGAGGCGATAAGCCGAGCCTTCCGAGCGGCGAAACGAGGAACGAAAAAATCGTTTCGCCACTCGCCTTTCAAGTCACCGCCGCCGAAACACCGTTCACCGGATATGGTTCTGGCGGCGCTTTCCAATCCATTTAGCCCCGGTTAATCGAAACTCACACCGACATTCCGACCGGGGGGTCCAGTGAAGTTCAAGGCATTCGCAGTGCGATTCGCGCTGATGGCAACGTGCGGCCTGATGATGGCCACCCCCGCTGCCGCGCAGTTCTGGCAGTGCGCACCCTATGCCCGCGAAATCTCGGGCATCGACCTCCACGGTAACGCCAACACCTGGTGGGGCCAGGCCGAGGGTCGCTACGACCGTGGCCACACCCCGCAGGAAGGTTCGGTCCTTGCTTTCGAATCCACCAGCCGGATGCGCGTCGGCCATGTCGCCATGGTCAGCAAGGTCGTCAGCGACCGCGAAGTCCTTCTGACCCATGCCAACTGGTCGCGTCGCGGCGGCATCGAGCGCGACGTTCGCGCCGTCGACGTTTCGCCCAACAACGACTGGTCGATGGTCAAGGTCTGGTACGGCCCCAATGGCGGCCTGGGCACCTCCGCCTATCCGACCAAGGGTTTCATCTATTCGGGCCATAAGAGCGGCGTCGCCGACCTGCCCGCCACCCAGATCGCCTCGCGTGATGGTGGCCGGGTTTCGGGGATCCTGACCTTCGCGGCGCCGATCCAGTAATCCTCGGCCGGGCGTCAGAAGGCCCAGCCCATAGCGCTGAACGTGCGCTTCGACTTCGCTCAGCGTGAACGGATGTGGTGGAACACCCTGCTTCAATTCCGAGCGGCCAAACTACCGAAATCCCGTTCAGCCTGAGCGTCGTCGAAGGCCAGGGGAAACCCTCCCCAACTCACCCCGCCTGGAACGTCATCGCCACACCATTCATGCAATAGCGCTTGCCGGTCGGCTTCGGCCCGTCATCGAAGACATGGCCCAGATGTCCGCCGCAGCGGCTGCAATGCACCTCGACCCGCTCCATCATCAGCGACCGATCGGACTCGCTCCCCACCGCGCGCGGCAGGGGTGCCCAGAAACTGGGCCAGCCGGTGCCGCTATCGAACTTGGTCTTCGATGAAAACAGCGGCTGTCCGCAGCCCTTACAGGCGAAGATGCCGCTGCGATGCTCGTCGTTGAGCGGACTGCTATAGGGCCGCTCGGTCCCTTCGCGCCGCAGGACGTTATAGGCCGCAGGACCGAGCTTCTGCTTCCACGCCGCATCGCTCATCGCGACCGGAAAGCGCTCCGCCGCCTCGGCCTGACGCCCGCAGGCGGACAGCCCCACGCCCAAGGCACCCAGGCCTACCAGCGAGAGGAAATGGCGGCGATCGGAAGGGGATGCGGTCATCAACCTAAGATAGGAAGGCCATGCCGACCGGCAAGGTCGACAAGTTCCTCCCCGGCACGGGGAGGGGGACCATGCGCAGCATGGTGGAGGGGGCGTGCCGCAAAGGACGTCCCGAGTGGATGCCCCCCTCCGTCAGGGCTTCGCCCTGCCACCTCCCCGTACCGGGGAGGATTTACGCCCCCTTGCGGCGCCAGAATGGCCGTGTGCTGCCGGATTGCAACACGCCGCGCCGGAACAGCCGCGCGCCCAGCGTCACGAACAACGCCACCCACAGCGCCTGCCACGCCAGCGCCACCGCATGCGGCCAGAGCGTATCGCTCGCGGCCGCCACGCCCGCCATCGCAAAGGGCGAGGAGAGCGGAAACACCTCGGCGACCAGCGCCAACCAGCTACCCGGCTGCGACAAGCCGCTCAGCGTCAGGGTGAACATGCCGACCTGGACGATGGTGATGGGCAGCGAGAGCATCTGGATCTCGCGCATGGTCGAGGCCTGCGCCCCAATGGTCAGGAACACCGAGCCGAGCAGCAGATAGGCCATGGTAAAATAGGTGACGAACAGCACTGTGAACATCGGCAGGCCGATCGCAGGCGACAATTCGCCGACCATTCCGGCAAAGGCGGGCGGCAACAGGCTCGCCACCTGACCGAGCACCGTGCCCCAGAAGGTGATGAACAGCACCGCGACCCCGAACATGCCCAGCAGCTTGCCCAGGAACACCGCCTCCAGCGGCACGGCGGCGGCGAGCACCTCGATCACCTTGTTCGACCGCTCCTCGGCCATGGTACCGACCACCTGCCCCGCCAGGAACAGGGTCAGGAAGAAGACGCCGAACACCGCCAGGAACGCGGTCTGGTTCTGCCCGCCCAGCGTCGCGCGCTGCCGCGAGAAGGGCCGTTTCTGCGGCGTCACCTTGGGCAGTTCGCCGCCCAGCCGCTCGGCCGAAAGCGCACCCCCGGCCAGCACCGCCAGATAGTCCGCCGCCCGCGCACCCCGCGCACCATAGAGGATCGTCGGCCGATCAAGCGGGCCGTAGAGCACGGCGGTCGCATCATAGTCGGGCGACTCGAACGCGGCGCGTGCCTGCGCCGCCGGATCGCGCGCGGGGGGCAGCGTCACCAACTCGGGTGGCTCCTCGTCGCGGCGGAAGATGGTGCGCGACTGGCGATCCGCATCGACAAAGGCTTGGGCGACCGTGCCGGGCACGATCGCGACGATGCGTACCCGGTCGGTGCCATGGTCCGCCGCCTGCGCCGCGCCCATCGCGCCGATGGTGCTGAACGCCACCATGATGAGCGGCGCGAACAGGAACAGCAAGAAGATCGGGGTATAGACGGTCGCGATGAAATCGCGCCGCGCGATGGTCAGGGTCTGGCGGATCAACCGGCGGGTCGGGCTCATGCCGCCATCTCCTGTTGCGCCTGTTCGCCGACGATGCGGACAAAGGCTTCGTGAAGGCTGGGACGCTCGATCGAAAGGTTCAGGATGCCCGCCCCCGCCGCCAGAAGGCGGCCCAGCAACGGCTCGATCCCGTCTTCCGGCAGCGGGAAGTGCCAGTCCGCGCCGTCACGCACCGCGTCGGCGGGCAGCAGCGCGGGCGTCACCCGGTCCGGGTCACGCGGGCGATAGCGGACCCGCGCGGTCAGCGTGCTGCGCGCCTCGTCCACCGTGCCCTCGAAGCGGCGACACCCGCCCGCGATGATGGCGAGGCGATCGCACAACCGCTCGGCATGGGCCATGACGTGGGTGGAGAACAGGATCGTCGCCCCCCGGTCGCGCTCGCCGAGAATCAGCGCCTCCAGCCGTTCCTGATTGACCGGGTCCAGCCCCGAAAACGGCTCGTCCAGCACCAGCAGCTTCGGGCGGTGGACGACCGAGCCGAGCAGCTGGACCAGCTGTGCCATCCCCTTGGACAATTTGCGGATCTTGCTGTCGGCGGCATGGCCCAGGCCCGCCTGCTCGAGCAGCTCGTTGGCCCGCGCACGGCCCGTCTTCCAGTCCAACCCACGCAGCGAGCCCATGAAGGCGATCGCCTCGCGCGCCTTCATCGCCGGGTACAGGCCACGCTCCTCGGGCAGATAGCCGACCAGATCGCTGGCGTCGCGCGGGTGGGCATGGCCCAGCAGGCTGCGCTCCCCCTCATCGGGTTCGATGATGCCCAACAGCATCCGAAGCGTCGTCGTCTTGCCCGCGCCATTGGGGCCGAGCACCCCGTACACCGCACCCGCCGGCACGGCGATGTCGACGCCGTCGACGACACGCCGGTCGCCGAAGCGTTTGGCGAGGCCCGAGGCGCTGACCGCCCACTGATTATCCACGCAGATTGTCCCTCCCTGATCGCCTGTGGTAGCGGGCGTATGTGGCGCAAGACAAGCTGGAAACCCGGATCAAGGCGAAGGCGGCCGAACTGGGCTTTGCCGCGATCGGCATCACCCATGCCGATGCCGCACCCAAGACGGTCGAGCGGCTACACCAATGGCTCGCCGAGGGACGCCACGGATCGATGATCTGGATGGCCGACCGCGCGCATCAGCGGCAGAGCCCCGCCAGCCTGTGGCCCGAGGTGAGGAGCATCATCTCGCTCGGCGTCAGCTATGCCCCCGCCGAAGACCCGATGCGGCTGGCGGATCAGGGGCGGATCGGCCGTATTTCGGTCTATGCGCAGGGGGCGGATTATCACGATGTCGTGAAGCGCCAGCTGAAGGCGCTCGGGCGCTGGCTGGCGCAGGAGGCGGCGTGCGACCTGAAGGTTTTCGTCGACACCGCCCCAGTGATGGAAAAGCCGCTGGCCGAAGCGGCGGGGCTGGGCTGGCAGGGCAAGCACACCAATCTGGTCAGCCGCGATCATGGCAGCTGGCTGTTCCTCGGCGCAATCTACACCACGCTGGCGCTGGAGCCGGATGCGGTGGCGCGCGACACCTGCGGGCGCTGCGACGCGTGCCAGCGGGCCTGCCCGACCGATGCTTTTCCGGCGCCGTACCAACTCGATGCGCGGCGCTGCATTTCCTATCTGACGATCGAACATGCCGGGCCGATCCCTGAGGAGTTCCGGGTCGCGATGGGCAACCGCATCTATGGCTGCGACGATTGTCTGGCGGTGTGCCCGTGGAACAAGTTCGCGGCGGCGGCGCAGGCGAACATGGCATTTCATCCGCGCGCCGAGCTGACCGCGCCGGAGCTGGGGGACTTGCTGTCGCTGGACGATGCCGCGTTCCGACAGGTGTTTTCAGGGTCGCCGATCAAGCGGATCGGGCGCAACCGGATGGTGCGCAACGCCGCGATCGCGGCGGGGAATAGCGGGGCGGCGGAGCTGGTGCCGGTGTTGCGGGGGTTGTTGGGGGATGATGACTCGGTGGTGGTCGAGGCGGTAGAGTGGGCTTTGGGGCGGCTTGGCGGGTCTATCGCCTAGCCCCCTGCCCTCCCCCATCCCCTCCCGCCTGCGGGAGGGGTGTGCCCAGCGGCACCTACGTGCGCTTCAACAAATCCTAACTTCGCGGTTTACGCTTAACGTTCGCCCAGCAACGCACCCCTCCCGCAGGCGGGAGGGGATGGGGGAGGGCAAAGGTGTCTCACCGAGCCCCAACCCCAAAAATCAGTCCACCCAGTCCAACCCGATATCCTTGTAGACCGAACGATCCTCGTCCCAGCCCGGCTTGACCTTCACATGCAGGTACAGGTGCACCTTCTGCCCGAGCAGCTCGGACAGCTGCGCCCGTGACCGTGCGCCGATTTCCTTGATCCGCGCGCCGTTCTTGCCCAGCACAATGGCGCGCTGGGTCGGGCGTTCGACCAGGATCTGCTGGTGGATCTCGACCGATCCGTCCTCGCGCTCCTTATAGGCCTCGGTTTCGACCGCGCTGGCGTAAGGCAGTTCGGCGTGAAGCTGGAGATAGAGCTGCTCGCGCGTCACCTCGGCGGCCAGCGCGCGCTCGGTCGCGTCTGAGACCTGATCCTCGGGGTAGTGCCACGGCCCCTCGGGCATCAGCGAGGCCAGCCGGGTCTTAAGCTGGGGCAAGCCATCCCCCGTCTGCGCCGAGATGAACCAGGTCTCGTCGAACTTCACGACCTCGTTCAGCTTTTCCGCATGGGTCAGCAGCCGCGCCTTGTCGGCGATGTCGACCTTGTTGAGGATCAGGTGCTTCGGCTCGGGCCGGTGGGCGATCGACTCGGCGATGGCATGGATCTTGGGGCCGATGCCGCCCTTGCCGTCGACGACCAGCGCCAGGATGTCGGCGCCCTCCGCGCCTTCCCAGGCGGCGGCGACCATCGCGCGGTCCAGGCGGCGCTTCGGCTCGAAGATGCCGGGCGTGTCGACCAGCAGGATCTGCGCCTCCCCCTCGATCGCGACGCCGAGCAGCTTGGCACGAGTCGTCTGCGCCTTGGGGCTGACGATCGCGACCTTCTGGCCGACCAGGGCATTGACGAGGGTGGATTTGCCGGCATTGGGCGCGCCGACGACGGCCACGAGGCCGCAACGTTGTTCAGTCATGACAGCCAGCGGTACAGGTCCCGCCCCCTTCCCGCAACGGTCCGCCCACATGGAGAGAATGTAATGGTCGGATCACGGAACGGCCACCGCCCCGCGCGCATTTTTCCGGCCACGATTTCGCGTGATAGGAGAGACGTTATGAAGACCCTTCTCACCGCCCTGTCGGCCGCCGCGCTGTTGACCGTCGCCGGCCCCGCCTCGGCCAAGGGTTGCCTGAAGGGCGCAGCCGTGGGCGGCGTCGGCGGGCATTTCGTCGGCAAGGGCCATGCGGTGCTGGGGGCCGCCGCGGGCTGCGCCATCGGCCATCACCGGGCGAAGGTGCAGGCCAAGAAGGAAGCGGCGGCCGCCAAGGGGCGGTGACTCCGGTGACTGGGCGAGGTCGGGGCGTAGCCTTCGACTTCGCTCAGGTTGAACGGCTGTTGTAAATGACAGTCAAAGGGCGAAACCTCCGTTCCGCCTGAGCGAAGTCGAAGGCCACGCCCCCCCTTCTCAAGCCTTCAACTTCGCCAGCATCGCCTTCGCGGCCGCCGTCTCGGCTTCCTGCTTGTTGGCCCCCGTCGCCGTCACTTCCGCGGTGCGGCCGATCCGCACCGCGACAGTGAAACGCGGCGCATGGTGCGGCCCCGAACGGTCGACCACCACATATTCGGGCGCCTTGCGATTATGCGCGGCCGCCCATTCCTGAAGCGCCGACTTCGGATGCTGCGGGGCTTTCCCCTGCGAATGCACCCGGTCGCCCCACGCCTTGCGGATGAAGGCGCGCGCCGCTTCGAGCCCCGCCTCGCGATACCAGGCGCCGATCAGTGCTTCCATCACGTCGCCCAGCACATTGTCGCTATCCGAGGCGCCGTCGTCGCGCGCCTGCTTGCCCAGCCGCAGATGCTCGCGCACGCCCAGGTCGCGCGCGACATCGGCGCAGACCGCGCCCGTCACCAACGAGTTGAGACGGCGCGACAACTGCCCCTCGGGCTCGGCGGGGAACTGCTCCCACAGCCATTCGGCCATGATCAGCCCCAGCACCCGGTCGCCCAGAAACTCCAGCCGCTCGTAATTCTCGGCGGCCTGGCTGCCATGGGTCAACGCGCGGTGGAAGGGAGTCGCATCGCTCGGCGCGCGACCCAGTATCCCGGCGAGCCAGTCATCGACGGCGCTCAAAACCCTTCTCCGATCCGGTTCCAGCGCGCGGCCGACACCCAGGTCCAGGGCTTGATCCATTCGGCCGAGCCGTCGGTCGAGAAGAAGGTCACGGCGGCGCGGCCCTCCAGCCGGTTCATCGGGATCATGCCCATGCCGCGCGGCGGGGCAAAACGGCTATCCGCCGAGTCGTCGCGATTGTCGCCCATCAGGAAGACGTGATCGGCAGGCACGGTATAGATGCCGGTATCGTCGGCCTCGGGGAAATTGCCCTGGTCGAGCACGTCATAGCTCTTGCCGTTCGGCAGCGTCTCGCGGAACCGGGGATAGCGGCACACCGGCTGGCCGGAGACGGTGTCTAGGAACGGCCCGCACTTGTTCGCGTCGAAATTGGGGGTCAGTGGCAGGATGAAGTCGGCGATCCGCTGCTTCGGGATGGCGCGCCCGTTCAGGATGACCTGACCATTCGTCACTTGGATCGTGTCGCCGGGCAGGCCGATCACCCGCTTGATGACGTCATGGTCGTCCGGCTCGGGCGAGCGGAACACCACCACATCGCCGCGTGCCGGGTCGCGCCCCAGGATACGGCCGGGCAGCAGCGGCAGGCCGAAGGGGAAAGACCAGCGCGAATAGCCGTAATTCCACTTGGTCACGAACAGATAGTCGCCGATCAGCAGACGCGGCAGCATCGATTCCGACGGGATCACGAAGGACGTGACGATCAGGCTGCGCAGGATGAAGACGAACAGCGCCAGCTTCAGGAAGAAACGCAACGTGTCCTTCGTCTCCGACTTCTCCGGCGACGTTTCAGGTGATTTTTGCGGGGTGTCGGCCATCGCGTCGGGTTCGCGCAAGCCGCCCCCGTCGTCAAGTGTCGCCAGCGGGCGGCCCGGCCTCTTTCCCTCCCCTCTGGGCAGCTTTAGGGGAACCGCCCTTCTCTTCATCGGTACATCCCTTCACCCATGACCGATTTCATCCTCAACCTCATCGCCTGGGGCGGCTATTTCGGTATCTTCCTGCTGATGGCGCTGGAAAATATCGTGCCGCCCATCCCATCCGAGGTCATTATGGGCCTGGGCGGCATGGCGGTCGCGCGCGGCGACATGGCGATGGTCCCGCTGATCCTGTGGGGTACGGCAGGCACGACAATCGGCAATTACGCCTGGTACGCGGTCGGCCGATATATCGGCTATGAGCGGTTCCGCCCCTTCGTTGACAAATATGGCCGCTGGCTGACGATGGAGTGGCGCGATGTCGAGCGGTTGCACCTGTTCTTCGTGCGGCATGGCGGATGGGTGGTGTTCGTCTTCCGCTTCATGCCCGCCTTTCGCACGATGATCTCGCTTCCCGCCGGGATCACGCGGATGCCGCTGGCCAAGTTCCTGATCTGGACCTTTGCGGGTAGCACGATCTGGAACGCGATCCTCGCCTATGCGGGCCTGTGGCTGGGTGCCAATTTCGAGGCGATCAACCGCTATGTCGGCCCCGCCGCGATCGCGATGACCGTGCTGATGGTCGGCGGCTATCTCTGGCGCGTCTTCACTTGGAAGCCGCGCAGCGAACGATAGGCAGGCCCGGCGTCTAGTTGGCCTCGGAGGCGCCGCTCTCGGCTGGCCGCGCTTTCATGAAGAGCCACGCCATCACCATAATGCTTGTCGCCATGGCGGCCGTCCAGAGCCAAAATGGCGGGCCATCGGACAAGCGGATCCGCATGACCATGTAGACGGTCAGGATCGGAAAGGTGATTATAAAACCTTGCCACCGCGACATGATCAGCGGCGCGCCACAGCCCGAGCAAGCAAAGACCTTTCCGATGCCGGACTGGGTTTGCCGGAACGGCACTCGGGTGCCGCAATGGGGGCATGTCGGACCCAATGCCATGAAGACGCTCCAAATCCCGCCGCCTAGAGAGTATCAGGCCATGACGACCAATTCGTCAATCGTCATGCCCGTGGATGTGCGGTACGATAGATGTCGAGCAGATGCGCGGCGTCGACCGCCGTATAGATCTGCGTCGAGCTGAGGCTGGCATGGCCCAGCAGTTCCTGTAGCTGGCGCAAATCCGCCCCCCGCCCCAGCAGATGCGTGGCGAAGCTGTGGCGAAGCGCATGTGGCGTCGTCCGTCCGCTCAGCCCCAATCGCTCGCGCGCGCCCTGCACCGCGCGGCGAATGATCGCGGGCGATAGCGGCCCGCCCTTCGCCCCCCGGAACAGCGGCTCGCCGGGGGTGAGCGGATAGGGCGTCTGGCGAACATAGTCCTCGATCGCGGTCCGCAGCTCGGGAAGCAGCGGCACCATCCGCGTCTTGCCGCGCTTGCCCAACACGCGAAGCGTTTCCCCCAGGGGAAGGATGTCGGCAGACAGCGCCATGGCCTCGCCGATGCGCAAGCCAGCGCCGTAGAGCAGCAGCAACACTGCCCAGTCCCGCGCCGCGATCCACGGCTCGGCGGCGTTCTCCGCCATGTCCTCGCCCAGCGCCATGATGTCGGCGGGGGACTGCGGGCGCGGAATGCTACGCTTGCGGCGTGGGCCTTTGAGAGGGGGCGGCTCTACCCCGGCCCAGTGGAGGAAGGTCCGTACCGCCGATAATTCCCGCGCGGTCGAGGCGGCGGTCAGCCCCTCCCCGCGACGCGCGGCCAGGAACGCGCGCAGGTCTGCCGCCGTGACGCGGGCCAGGGTCGCCCCGTCCACGGCCTCACCCCAATGCGCAGACAGGAACCCGCAGAGCCGTTCCGCCGTCGCGACATAGGCGCGCACCGTATGGTCGGAGCGGCGTAGGTCGACCGTCAGGTGGCGGTAATAATCGGCGATCAGCGCGGTCATGGGGCGGGTTTAGCCCAACACCGAACCCGATTGAACCATTCCCGCCCTCCGTTCAGCCTGAGCGAAGTCGAAGGCTACGCTGCGACCTTCGTCTAAAGCCTGCGGCACCGAATTCCCTTGGCCTTCGACTTCGCTCAGGCTGAACGGAGGTGAGGATAGGCCGGCTTCACCTCTTGCCGCTCCCCTCCCGCAGGCGGGAGGGGATGGGGGAGGGCCACGGTGTCTCACCGAGCGCTCGGCTTGTGGCCCTCGCCCCTCCCCAATTCCTCCCCCTGCCGGGAGAGGGGCTTTGCGTACGGCTCCGCGCCCACCCGGAACGAAAAGAGGCGCTTCCTTTCGGAAACGCCTCTCTTCAAACACTCTGGTTCGGATCAGCGATCGAGGATCGCATCGATCCCCGCCCCGACCGCATCCATCACCGCCATGCCATCGACCCGCGTCACGATGCCGCGCGCTTCATAGATCGGCAGGATCGGCGCGGTCTTGGCGCGATATTCGGCCATACGCGTCCGCACCGTCTCGGCATTGTCGTCGGGGCGACGCTTGAACTCGGTCGAACCGCAGACGTCGCAGACGCCCTCGACTTGGGTCGGCTTGAAGCTGTCGTGATAACCCGCCCCGCACGATGCGCAGGTGAAGCGGCCGGTGATGCGCTCGACCAGCGCGTCCTCGTCGACCGCCAGCTCGATGACGTGATCGAGCGACTTGCCGCGCTCGGCAAGCAGCACGTCCAGTGCCTCCGCCTGCGCTTCGGTCCGGGGATAGCCGTCGAAGATCGCGCCGCCTTCCGCCTCAGCGGCGTCCAGCCGCTCGCCGATCAGGGCCGAGACGATCGCGTCCGACACCAGTTCGCCCGCGTCCATCACCGCCTTGGCCTGAAGGCCGACGGGGGTGCCCGCCTTGACCGCTGCGCGCAGCATGTCGCCGGTCGACAGCTGCACCATGCCGCGATTGGCCACCAGCCGCTGCGCCTGGGTTCCCTTGCCCGCGCCCGGCGGCCCCAGCAGGATGATGTTCACGCCCACGTCAATCTCCCCTCTTTACCCTGGCGATCCGCCCGCGCTCAGCGCAGGCGGCCACCCTTCAGCTTCGCCTTCTTGATCAAATCGCCATATTGATGCGCGAGCAGATGGCTCTGAATCTGCGTCACCGTATCCATGGTCACGTTGACGACGATCAACAGGCTGGTGCCACCCAGATAGAAGGGGATCTGCAGTGCCGAGACCAGATATTCCGGCAACAGACAGATGATCGTCAGATAGGCCGCACCGATCACGGTCACGCGGGTCAGCACGTAATCGAGATAATTCTCGGTATTCTTGCCCGGACGGATGCCGGGGATAAAGCCGCCATAGCGCTTCAGATTGTCCGCCGTCTCCTCCGGGTTGAAGACAACCGCCGTGTAGAAGAACGAGAAGAAGATGATGCCGGCACCATAGAGCAGCATGTACACGGGGCTGCCGTGCTGCAGATACTGGTTCAGGCTGATGATGAAGTCGCCCCAGCGGCTCTCACCCGCGACGCGCTGGCCCGCGAATTGCGAGATGGTCAGCGGCATCAGGAGCAGCGACGACGCGAAGATCGGAGGGATCACGCCCGCGGTGTTGATCTTCAGCGGCAGGTGGCTGCGGTCGGCCTGCATGCCCCGCTGCGTCGCGCGCTTCGGGTATTGGATCAGGATGCGGCGCTGGGCGCGCTCCATGAAGCAGATGAACAGGACGAGCACGACGACCGCGACGATGATGCCGATCAGGCGAACCGGATCGATGCTGCCGGTACGACCGCCTTCGAGCAGGTTGACCAGCGTCGTCGGCAGATGCGCGACGATGCCCGCCATAATGATCAGCGACACGCCGTTGCCGATACCGCGGCTGGTGATCTGCTCACCCAGCCACATCAGGAACATCGTACCGCCGATCAGCGAGATGACCGCCGCGATGCGGAAGGTCATGCCCGGCTCGATCACCGCCTGGATGCCCTGGCTGGCGCCCAGCGTCTCGAGGCCCACGGCGATGAAATAGCCCTGGATCGCGGTCAGCAACACCGTACCGTAGCGGGTATACTGGTTCAGCTTCTTGCGGCCGCTCTCGCCTTCCTTCTTGATGGCGGCGAGCTGCGGCGACAGCGAGGTCGCGAGCTGCACGACGATCGACGCCGTGATGTACGGCATCACGCCGAGCGCGATCAGCGACATGCGGCTGAGCGAACCGCCCGAAAAGGTGTTGAAGAAGTCGAGCACGCCGCCCGTGGTCTTCTGGCTCAGCAGGCCCAGCGCGGTCGGGTCGACACCCGGCAGCGGAACATAGCTGAGCAGGCGGAAGACGATCAGCGCGCCGATGGTGAACCACAGCCGCTTCTTGAGGTCGGTGGCCTTGGCGAATTTCGCCAGGCTGATGCTTTGCGCCATCTGGTCGGCTGCGGATGCCATAGCTGTTGCGTTATCCTGGAAACGAAAAACGGCGGGATGCGTTTTGAACCGCCCCGCCGCTCATATAGGCGCGAAGACGCGCTTGTCTAACCCGGATGCAAAATCCGCCGCTGTCTTCATGGGGCAAAGCCCTTCGACAGCGGCGGATCTTATCCGGTTCAGGCCTTGGCGGCGAGCTTCGCGGCGCGGGTCTGGCCCTTCTTCGCGGCAGCCTTTTCGGCGGCGGGCACGACGTGCGGCACGTCGACCGAACCACCGATCTTCTCGACGGCTTCACGCGCCGAAGCCGACACGCCCTGCACAACGAACGACAGCTTGGTAGTCAGCTCGCCCTTGGCCAGCAGACGCACGCCGTCCTTGCCGCCACGCGCCAGGCCAGCGGCCTTCAGCGCGGCGTGATCGATCGTGCCGTCGGTCTTCAGCTTGCCCGAGTCGATCGCCTTCTGGATCGCGCCCAGGTTCACCTCGGCATAGTCCTTGGCGAAGATGTTGTTGAAGCCACGCTTCGGCAGACGCATGTGGAGCGGCATCTGACCGCCCTCGAAGCCCGCGATGGACACGCCCTCACGGCTCTTCTGACCCTTGACGCCGCGACCACCGGTCTTGCCCTTGCCCGAACCGATACCGCGACCGACGCGGATCTTGGACTTGCGGGCACCCTGGTTGTCGAAAAGTTCGTTCAGCTTCATGATTTGCACTCGCTTTCGCTTGTTTCGCGCATGGCCGTGATGGTTGAGAATCGCGGCCGCTGGATAAAAGGAAGGGGGCCGCATAGCCCCCTTCCCCGTATTTGTCACTGTTCAATGTGACGGATTTGAGACCGGGACTGTTCCCAACCACCGTTCAGCCTGAGCGAAGTCGAAGGCCAAGGGCCTGCATCTCGACTTCGCTCGATGCGAACGGGGCGGAAGTAATCCCGTCTGGCCTCAGTCCACCACCTGAACCATGTGCTGCACCTTGCGGATCATGCCGCGGACTTCAGGGCTGTCCTGAAGCTCGGAGACCTTGTGCATCTTGTTCAGGCCCAGGCCGACGAGGGTCGCGCGCTGGTCCTTGGTGCGGCGGATCGGCGAACCGGTCTGCTTGATCTTGATGGTAGCCATGGTCGCTTACTCCACGACGGCCGCGGCTTCCGCCTCGGCAGTCTGCTGGGTGGCACCGTGACCGCGACCCAGCAGGTCGGCGATCTTCTTGCCACGACGCTGCGCCACCGACTTGGGCGAGGTCTGCTCGCCCAGCGCCTCGAAGGTGGCACGGATCATGTTGTACGGGTTCGACGTCCCGACCGACTTCGTCACCACGTCGGCAACACCGAGCGATTCGAAGATGGCGCGCATCGGACCACCGGCGATGATGCCGGTACCCTGAGGCGCCGAACGCACCGTCACGCGGCCCGCACCGAAATGGCCATTGCCATCATGATGCAACGTGCGACCGTCCTTCAGCGGAACGCGGACCATCGCCTTCTTGGCGGCAGCCGTCGCCTTCGAGATGGCTTCCGGCACTTCGCGCGCCTTGCCATGACCGAAGCCCGCACGTCCCTTGCCGTCGCCGACCACGACGAGCGCGGCGAAGCCGAAACGCTTACCGCCCTTTACGGTCTTCGAGACGCGGTTGATGTGGACGAGCTTTTCGATCAGCTCTTCGCCCTGCTCCTCAGGTCCACCGCGACGGTCGTCGCGACGACCACGGTTGCCGTCACGGCCGCCACGGCCGCGGTCACCACCGCCCGGACCACGGCCACGGCCGCCCCGGGGACCACGACCCTGGGTCGCGTCCTGCGCGGCGCCTTCGGCACCGGCAACGGCCACGTTGTTCTCGTCAGCCATATTAGAACTCCAATCCCGCTTCGCGTGCCGCCTCGGCCAGCGCCTTGACGCGACCGTGGAACAGGAAGCCGCCACGGTCGAAAACGACCTGCGTGACGCCGGCGGCCTTGGCCATTTCGGCCACGCGCTTGCCGACTTCGGTCGCCGCTGCGACGTTCGCGCCCGACTGGCCGCGTGCGTCCTTCTCCAGCGTCGAGGCCGAAGCCACGGTACGACCTGCCTCGTCGTCGATCACCTGGGCATAGATGTGCTTGCCCGAGCGATGCACCGACAGGCGCGGACGAGTGCCCGCACGCGCACGCAGCGCGGTACGGTTGCGCCGACGGCGCTTCTCGAAAAGAGAGAGACCCTTGGTCATTACTTCTTCTTCCCTTCCTTGCGGAAGATGAACTCGCCGTCGTACTTGATGCCCTTGCCCTTATACGGCTCGGGCTTGCGCCAGCGGCGGATCTCGGCGGCCAGCTGGCCGACCTTCTGCTTGTCCGCACCGCTGATTTCGACGGTGGTGGCGTCCGGCGTCTTCACCTCGAGGCCTTCCGGCACGTCGATGTTGACGTCGTGGCTGTAGCCGAGCTGCAGCTTCAGGGTCTTGCCCTGCGCGGCGGCGCGGTAGCCGACGCCGGTGATGACCAGCTTCTTCGAGAAGCCTGCGGTCACGCCGGTGACGAGGTTCTGCACCATGGTGCGCTGCATGCCCCAGAACGCGCGGGCGCGCTTCGTGGCGTTGGCAGGCTGCACCGCGATGGCGTCCGCCTGGACGTCATAGGTGATCTCGTCGGCGAGCGGCATGGAGAGGGTGCCCTTGGGACCCTTCACGCTCAGCACCTTGTCGGCGATGGTCGCGGTGACGCCGGCCGGAACCGGGACCGCCTTCTTACCGATGCGGCTCATCAGAACACCTCCGCCAGGACTTCGCCACCGACGTTCTGCTCACGCGCTTCGGCGTCCGACAGAACGCCACGCGGCGTCGACACGATGGTGATGCCCAGGCCGTTGCGAACGCGGGGAAGGTCCTGCGCGCCCGAATAGATACGGCGGCCGGGCTTCGACACGCGCGCGACATGCTTGATCGCGGGCTGGCCTTCGAAATACTTCAGCTCGATGCGGATGCCGGCCGCGGGGCCCATCTGCTCTTCGCTGTAGCCACGGATATAGCCCTCGCGCTGAAGCACGTCGAGCACGCGGACGCGCAGCTTCGACGCAGGCGTCAGGACGGAGTCCTTGCGCGCACGCTGGCCGTTGCGGATGCGGGTGAGCAAGTCACCCAGGGGATCGGTCACTGCCATCTCAAATGGTCCTTACCAGCTCGACTTGGTGACGCCGGGGATCTGGCCCTTGTTGGCCAGTTCACGCAGCATGACGCGAGCGAGACGGAACTTGCGGTAATACGCACGCGGGCGACCGGTGATCTCGCAACGGTTGCGGATACGGGTCGGATTGCCGTTGCGGGGGATCTCGGCCATCTTGAGGCGCGCGATCAGACGCTCGGTCTCATCGAGGCTCTGGTCGTTCGCGATCGCCTTCAGCTTCGCGTACTTGCCCGCATACTTCTTGACGAGAGCGCGACGCTTCTCGTTCTTATTGATTGAACTCAGTTTCGCCATGGACTTAAGCTCTTTCTGTAAGGACCCCCTCCCCGGCGTGGAGAGGGGGCAGTCCGGTTACGCCGCCTTCTTCTCGTCGGCAGCGTCTTCCTTGGGGAACGGGAAGCCGAACAGACGGAGCAGCTCGCGCGCTTCGTCGTCGGTCTTCGCCGAGGTGGTCACGATCACATCCATGCCGCGCACCTTGTCGATGCGGTCATAGTTGATTTCGGGGAAGATGATCTGTTCCTTGATGCCGCAGGCATAGTTGCCGCGACCGTCGAAGGACTTCGGGTTCAGGCCGCGGAAGTCGCGAACGCGCGGCAGCGCGATCGTGATGAAGCGGTCCAGGAACTCGTACATGCGCTCACGACGCAGCGTGACCTTCACACCGATCGGCATGCCTTCACGCAGCTTGAACTGCGCGATCGACTTCTTCGCCTTGGTGATGACGGGCTTCTGACCCGCGATCAACTCCATCTCGGAGGCGGCCTGGTCGACGCGCTTCTTGTCCTGCGTCGCTTCGCCCACGCCCATGTTGAGCACGATCTTTTCGATCCGGGGGATCTCGTTGACGTTCTTGTAACCGAACTTGTCGGTCATTGCCTTGACGATGCTATCATCATAGATAGCCTTCATGCGGGGCTTGTAATCAGCCATCGATCTTCTCCCCGGTCTTGACGGCCACGCGGACCTTCTTGCCATCCTGCGTCTCGAAACGGACGCGGGTCGGCTTGCCATCGGCGGTCACGTGCGCAACCTTCGAGATGTGCAGCGGAGCAGCGGTGCGCTCCAGGCCACCCTGCGGGTTCGCCTGGGTCGGCTTGCGGTGACGGGTGGCGATGTTGACGCCGTCCACGACGACCTTGCCGTCCTTCGGCATCGCCAGCGACACGGTGCCGGTCTTGCCCTTGTCCTTGCCGGACAGGACGATGACCTTGTCACCCTTCTTGATGCGTGCAGCGGCCATTACAAAACCTCCGGCGCCAGCGAGATGATCTTCATGTGCTTCTTACCGCGAAGCTCACGCACGACCGGGCCGAAGATACGGGTGCCGATCGGCTCCTCGTTCTTGTTGACCAGCACGGCGGCGTTACCGTCGAAACGGATCACCGAACCGTCGGCGCGACGGATGTCCTTGGCGGTACGCACGATCACCGCGCGGTGAACGTCGCCCTTCTTCACGCGGCCACGCGGCTGCGCTTCCTTGACGCTGACGACGATGATGTCGCCGACCGATGCCGTACGGCGCTTCGAGCCGCCCAGCACCTTGATGCACTGCACCCGCTTCGCGCCGCTGTTGTCAGCGACGTCGAGATTGGACTGCATCTGGATCATGGATCCGCTTCCTTCTCTCTTCTGGGGGAGGATACCGACCCTACCCCGCCTTAAAAAACGACCCCCGGCGCGGGTGTCCGCGCCAGGGGGAGAGGCCCCATAGCCACTCCTGGCTCGAAAGGCAAGCGAGTCGCCCCGCGGCTTTCGACCAATCCGCTCTTTGCCCCGAAGGGCACCCTCAAATCCGAACCCCGCCCCTCCGATCCGGAGGGACGGGGCCCGAAGTCAAAGGGTTCAGCCCTCGGCCGAGGCCCGTTCCGGCGTCATGTGGGTATCGACCCGCTCGACGACCTTCCAGGTCTTCAGCTTCGAGATCGGGGCGGTCTCTTCGATCCGCACCGTCTCACCGGCCTTGTACTCGTTCGCCTCGTCATGGGCGTGGTACTTCTTCGACCGACGGATGATCTTGCCGTAGAGGGGGTGCTTAACCTTCCGCTCCACATTGACGACGACCGTCTTGTCGGTCTTGTCCGAGACAATCACCCCGGTCAGCACGCGCTTCGGCATGTGTCTCGGTCCTTACTTGGCAGCCGCAGCGGTGCGCTGCGCCTGGATGGTCTTGATCCGCGCGATGTCGCGACGGACTTCCTTGACCCGGCTGGGCTTTTCGAGCTGGCTCGTGGCCGCCTGGAAGCGCAGGTTGAACTGCTCACGCTTCAGGTTGCCCAGCGCCTCGACGAGCTGGTCGTCGCTCTGGCCGGTATATTCAGTCTTGGCCATTACTCGCCTCCGAGGTGCGAGGTGTCGCCCAGACGGGCAACGACCTTGGTCTTGATGGGCAGCTTCATCGCCGCGCGCTCGAATGCCTCGGCGGCCAGCGGGCCGTCGACACCGTCGAGTTCGAACAGGATGCGACCCGGCTTCACGCGGGCGGCCCAGAATTCCGGCGAACCCTTACCCGAGCCCATGCGGACTTCGGCAGGCTTCGACGAGACGGGAACGTCCGGGAAGATGCGGATCCAGAGACGACCCTGGCGCTTGATGTGACGGGTGATCGCGCGGCGAGCCGCCTCGATCTGGCGAGCCGTGATACGCTCCGGCTCCATGGCCTTCAGGCCATAGGAACCGAAGTTCAGGCTGGTGCCGCCCTTCGCATCGCCGTGGATGCGGCCCTTGAAGGCCTTGCGGAACTTGGTGCGCTTTGGTTGCAGCATGTTCTTTGATCCTTAGCGGCGATGATCGTCGCGCGCCGGGCGCACGCCGGAGGTCTGAGCCTCCATCATCAGCCGGTCCTGCGCCATGGGGTCATGGCCCAGGATCTCGCCCTTGAAGATCCACACCTTCACGCCGCACACGCCATAAGCGGTGTGCGCCTGCGCTTCGGCATAGTCGACGTTCGCACGCAGCGTGTGCAGCGGAACGCGGCCTTCACGATACCATTCGGTACGCGCGATTTCCGCGCCGCCCAGACGGCCGCCGCAGGTGATACGGATGCCTTCGGCGCCCAGACGGAGCGCGGACTGCACCGCACGCTTCATGGCGCGGCGGAACGCGATACGGCGCTCCAGCTGGTCGGCCACGCCCTGGGCGACGAGCTTGGCGTCGATCTCGGGCTTGCGGATTTCGACGATGTTCAGCGACACGTCGGACGAGGTCATCGAACCCAGCTTCTTGCGAAGCTTTTCGATGTCGGCGCCCTTCTTGCCGATGATCACGCCCGGACGCGCCGCGAAGATCGAGATGCGGCACAGCTTGGCCGGACGCTCGATGACGACCTTCGAGATCGCGGCCTGCGGCAGCGTCTTCATGATGAACTGGCGGATCTTCAGATCCTCCAGCAGCAGGCGGCCATAGTCATGGCCTTCGGCGAACCAGCGGCTGTCCCAGGTACGGTTGATCTGGAGACGCAGGCCGATCGGATTGCTCTTCTGACCCATTATGCTTCTTCCTGCTCGCGGACGACGATGCGGAGCCGCGAAAACGGCTTCAGGATGCGGGTGGACTTGCCACGGCCGCGCGTCGCGAAACGCTTCATGGTGATCGACTTGCCGACCGACGCCTCGGCGACGACGAGCGAGTCGACGTCGAGGTTGTGGTTGTTCTCGGCATTGGCAATCGCGGAGGCCAGGATCTTGCGCGCGTCGACAGCCATCGCCTTCGTAGAGAAGGCGAGGATGTTCATCGCGTCGCCGACCTTCTTGCCGCGGATGAGCGCCGCGACCAGGTTCAGCTTCTGCGCCGAACCACGGATCTGCGTGCCGACCGACAGCGCTTCCTTGTCACCGACCTTGCGGGGGGATGCGGGCTTCGACATCAGCGCTTACCCTTCTTGTCGGCAGCGTGGCCGGGGAAGTAGCGCGTGGGCGCAAATTCACCGAGCTTCATGCCGACCATGTCCTCGTTCACCGAGACGGGAACGAACTTGCGACCGTTGTAGACGTTGAAGGTCAGACCGACGAACGACGGCAGGATGGTCGAGCGACGCGACCAGGTCTTGATCGGACCTGCGCGGTTGCCAGCATCCTGAGCCACTTCGGCCTTCTTCAGGAGATGGAGGTCCACGAAAGGACCCTTCCAAACGGAACGAGCCATTGCGTGTTAGCCCTTCTTCTTGGCGTGACGGCTACGGATGATCATCTTGTCCGTCGCCTTGTTGTGACGAGTGCGCGCACCCTTCGTCGGCTTGCCCCACGGGGTGACCGGATGACGGCCGCCCGAGGTCCGGCCTTCACCACCGCCGTGCGGGTGGTCGACCGGGTTCTTCGCAACACCGCGGGTCAGCGGGCGATGGCCCTTCCAACGGTTGCGACCAGCCTTCGCCAGGTTGGTGTTGCCGTTGTCGGGGTTCGACACCGCGCCGACGGTCGCCATGCAGTTCGCATGGATGTAGCGCTGCTCGCCCGAGTTCAGACGGACGATGACCATGCCCTTGTCGCGGCCCACGACCTGCACATAGGTGCCGGCCGAACGTGCGATCTGACCGCCCTTGCCGGGCTTCATCTCGACGTTGTGGACGATCGTGCCGACCGGCATCTGGCCCAGTTCCATGGCGTTGCCCGGCTTCACGTCGGTCTTCTTGCCCGCGATCACCTTGTCGCCGACAGCCAGACGCTGGGGCGCGATGATGTAGGACTGGTCAACCTTGCCGGCTTCGTCGGTGCCATAGTTGATGAGCGCGATAAAGGCGGTGCGGTTGGGATCATATTCGATCCGCTCCACGGTGCCCTCGACGTCCCACTGGCGACGCTTGAAGTCGATGAAGCGATAGCGCTGCTTGTGGCCGCCCGCGATACCGCGGCTGGTCACATGGCCCTTGTTGTTGCGGCCGCCGGTCTTGCGCTTACCTTCGGTGAGCGCCTTGACGGGCGCGCCCTTCCAGAGCGCCGAGCGGTCGACGAGGATCAGGCCGCGGCGGGCCGGGCTCGTCGGGTTATAGTGCTTGAGTGCCATCGCCTCAGATCCCCGTCGTCACGTCAATGGACTGACCGTCCTTGAGGGTGACGATCGCCTTCTTCATGTCGGAACGCTGATAGGGAGCACCCTTCCAACGCTTCGTCTTGCCCTTCTGGACGATCGTGTTCACGCCGGTGACGGTCACGTCGAACAGAGCCTCGACAGCCGCCTTGATCTCGGGCTTGGAAGCGCCCGAAGCGACCTTGAACACCACGGCGTTGTGCTCGCTGAGGAGCGTCGCCTTCTCGGTGATGTGCGGCGCAACGATCACGTCGTAATGACGCGGATCGACCGCCTTTTGCTGCTTAGCCATGGAAACGGGCCTCCAGCTTTTCGACAGCCGAGCGCGTCAGCACCAGGGTGTCATGCTTCAGAATGTCGTAGACATTGGCGCCAGCGGCCGGAAGGACGTTGATTTCCTTCAGGTTGCCTGCGGCCAGTGCGAACGACGTCTCGACGGCGTCGCCATCGATGACCAGCGCGGTCTTGCCGAAGCCGAGCTTCGCCAGATCACCCTGCAGCGTCTTCGTCTTGTTACCGGCAACCGCCAGATCGTTCATCACGATCAGCGAACCCGCCTTGGCATGGCTCGACAGCGCCATCTTCAGACCCAGGGCGCGAACCTTCTTGTTCAGACCCGGGTTGAAGTCGCGGACGCGGGCGCCGTGCGCCTTACCACCGCCGATGAAGACGGGGGCCCGACGATCGCCGTGACGAGCGACACCGCCGCCCTTCTGGCGACCGAGCTTCTTGCCCGAGCGGGCGACATCGGCGCGCTCACGGGTGCCACGCGCGGTGGCGCGACGCTTTTCCAGCTGCCAGGTCACAACGCGGTGCAGGATGTCGGCGCGCGGATCGAGGCCGAAGACCTCGTCGTTGAGCTCGATGTCCGCGGCGTCGGTGCCGGCGAAGGATTGAACCTTGACCTTCACGACTTAGCCCTCCTGGCTCTCGGTGGCTTCCGGAGCAGGCTCGGCAGAAGCGTTGTTGTTGGCGGCCGCCTTGATGCTGGCGGGGAACGGGGCGTCCGCGTGGCGCGAGACCTTGACCGCGTCCTTGACGATCAGCCAGCCACCCTTCGAGCCGGGCACCGAGCCCTTGACGAAGATCAGGCCGCGCTCGACGTCGGTCGACACGATTTCGAGGTTCTGCTGCGTGCGGTTCTTGTCGCCCATGTGGCCGGCCATCTTCTTGTTCTTGAAGACGCGGCCCGGATCCTGACGGTTACCGGTCGAACCATGCGAACGGTGCGAGACCGAGACGCCGTGGGTCGCGCGCAGACCACCGAAGTTCCAGCGCTTCATCGCACCGGCAAAGCCCTTACCCTGGGTACGACCCTGGATATCGACATACTGGCCGGGGACGAAATGGTCAGCGGAGATTTCCGCGCCGACGTCCAGCAGGCCGTCTTCGTTCACGCGGAACTCGACCAGCACCTGCTTGGGCTCGACTTCGGCCTTGCCGAAGTGGCCACGCTGCGGCTTGGCAACATTCTTGGTCTTGGCGACACCTGCACCAAGCTGGACGGCGGTGTAGCCGTCACGATCCATCTCGCGGCGAGCGACGACCTGTACGCCTTCAAGCGCCAGGACGGTGACCGGCACGTGCCGACCATCGTCCTGGAACAGGCGGGTCATCCCCAGCTTCTTCGCGATCACGCCGGTACGCATGATCCTGTTCCTTCCTCGACAGAGGCCCCCAAGAACCATTCAAGGGGGGCATATCCAGCCCGATTAAAGCGAAACGAGCCCCCGTCCCGGGCTGGCGACCGGCAAGCCGGTCAGACGGGGGACGCTGCCCCGGCACCATCTCGCTTGCGCGAAACCACCGGGCGGTATCCCTAAAGAGTGCCGGATCGCGGGAGCGACCTCGGCGCGTTTCCTGGTAGCTTCAGAACCGGGAAACGCCAAAATCCCGTGGGACGGAATCGTCGACCACGGGAACGCTGACCCTCTTACGCCAGCTTGATCTCGACATCAACACCTGCCGCGAGGTCGAGCTTCATCAGCGCATCGACGGTCTGCGGGGTCGGCTGCACGATGTCCAGCATCCGCTTGTAGGTGCGGACCTCGAACTGCTCGCGCGACTTCTTGTCGATGTGCGGACCACGGTTGACCGTGAACTTCTCGATGCGCGTCGGAAGCGGGATCGGACCGCGGATGAGAGCGCCGGTGCGGCGCGCGGTGTCGGCGATGTCGCCAGTGGCCTGATCGAGCACGCGATGGTCGAACGCCTTCAGACGAATGCGGATATTGCTGTCCATGATCCCTACCGATGCGAAAGAGCGGGCTTTCCGGTTGCGATCACGATGAAGGGCGAGCGCGATCGGTCTGTCCGACCAGGCACTCGACCGTCCGCCGTGAAGGCGACCTTGGGCCGAAACAAACTCTGGGTTACGGCAGCGGCGGCGAACCACCCCTGCCCTCACTAAAAGCAAAAGGCCGACTCCGGTGTTTCCGGTGCCAGCCGATTCCCTCAAGGCGTGTGCCTATACGCATATGGGCCTGGGGCCGCAAGGGGTGGTGATGGGTTTTTGTTGGAAGGGATGGAACCCGCCGCGAAACGCCCCGAATCCCGCCCGCCGTTCAGCCTGAGCGAAGTCGAAGGCCACGCAAGACGGTGACAGCGAGGGCGTCCACTTCGACTTCGCTCAGTGCGAACGGAGGTGGGGAACAAGCCGCCCTCACCCTTCCCACCCGCTCACGCGGGCGGGCCCCTTCCCTCTCCCGCCGGGAGAGGGAGGGAGGCGCTTTAGCGCCGGAAGGGTGAGGGCAGCCGAACATCCACAAACGAAAAAGGCCGACCCCGTCGCCGGGGCCGGCCCTTTCCTGAGCAGTTTCAGGCTCTCGCCCGAGACTTACTTGTCGATCGAGCTGACGACGCCGGCGCCGACGGTACGACCGCCTTCGCGGATCGTGAAGCGCTGACCGATGTCCATCGCGATCGGAGCGATCAGCTTCACGCCCAGAGCGACGTTGTCGCCCGGCATGACCATCTCGGTGCCCTCAGGCAGCTCGACGGTGCCGGTGACGTCGGTCGTGCGGAAGTAGAACTGCGGACGGTAGTTCGCGAAGAACGGGGTGTGACGACCGCCTTCTTCCTTCGACAGGACGTACACTTCCGACTGGAAGTCGGTGTGCGGGGTGATCGAGCCCGGCTTGGCCAGAACCTGACCACGCTCGACTTCGTCACGGGCAACGCCACGGATCAGCGCGCCGATGTTGTCGCCAGCCTGGCCCGAGTCGAGCAGCTTGCGGAACATTTCGACGCCGGTGACGGTGGTCTTGCGGGTGTCGTTGATACCGACGATCTCGACTTCTTCACCAACCTTGATGATGCCGGTTTCGACACGGCCGGTGACGACGGTGCCGCGACCCGAGATCGAGAACACGTCTTCGATCGGCATCATGAACGGCTTGTCGAGCGGACGCTCCGGCTGCGGGATGTATTCGTCGACCTGCTTCATCAGCTCGAGAACGGCATCCTTACCGAACTTGTCGTTCGAACCCGACAGAGCGCAGGTCGCCGAACCCTTGACGACGGGGATGTCGTCGCCCGGGAATTCGTACGAGCTCAGCAGCTCGCGGATTTCCAGCTCGACCAGCTCGAGGATTTCCTCGTCGTCGACCAGGTCGACCTTGTTCATGAACACGACCATCGCGGGCACGCCGACCTGGCGGGCGAGCAGGATGTGCTCGCGGGTCTGCGGCATCGGGCCGTCGGTCGACGAAACGACGAGGATCGCGCCGTCCATCTGCGCCGCGCCGGTGATCATGTTCTTCACATAGTCGGCGTGGCCCGGGCAGTCGACGTGCGCATAGTGGCGCGCTTCGGTCTCATACTCGACGTGGGCGGTCGAGATGGTGATGCCGCGCTCACGCTCTTCCGGGGCCTTGTCGATGTTCGCGAAGTCCACCGCCGCGTTGCCGGCGACGTTGTCGGCCAGAACCTTGGTGATCGCTGCGGTCAGCGAGGTCTTGCCGTGGTCGACGTGGCCGATGGTGCCGATGTTGAGGTGCGGCTTGTTCCGCTCGAATTTTGCCTTTGCCATTTTCCTACCTTCTGAATCGAATTCGGTGCCGCATCCGAGGCCACGCGAACGCGGCCCCATAGCGGGTGTTGGAAGCGATTGCCAGCCCCTAGCGTGTCCGCGCCTTCGGTTGCCCGGAGGCGCGGGAGACGCTTAGGCCATCTTCGCCTTGACCTCGTCCGCAACGTTCTGCGGCACTTCGTCATAGTGCGAGAACTGCATCGAGTACTGCGCACGGCCCTGGGTGAACGAGCGGAGCGCGTTCACATAGCCGAACATGTTCGCCAGCGGGACCATCGCCTCGACCGTCTGCGCGTTGCCGCGCGTGTCGGTGCCCTGGATCTGGCCACGACGGCTGTTCATGTCGCCGATGACGTCGCCCAGATAGTCTTCCGGGGTCACGACTTCGACCTTCATGACCGGCTCGAGCAGCGTGATGCCCGACTTCTGAGCCGCTTCGCGCATCGCGCCGCGGGCACAGATTTCGAACGCCAGCGCCGACGAGTCGACGTCGTGGTACGCGCCGTCATACAGCAGGACTTCGAAGTCGATGATCGGGAAGCCGACCAGCGAACCGGTTTCCGCGGTTTCACGGAAGCCCTTCTCGATCGCGGGGATATATTCCTTCGGAATGTTACCGCCCTTGATCTCGTCCTTGAAGACGAAGCCCGAACCACGCTCGCCGGGGGTCAGCTTGACCTTGACGCGGCCGAACTGGCCGGTGCCGCCCGACTGCTTCTTGTGCGTGTAGTCGATGTCGACCGGCTTCTTGAGGTATTCGCGATACGCCACCTGCGGCGCACCGACATTCGCCTCGACCTTGAACTCGCGCTTCATGCGGTCGACCAGGATCTCGAGATGGAGCTCGCCCATGCCCTTGATGATGGTCTGACCCGACTCGGCGTCCGAGGTCACGCGGAACGAGGGGTCCTCGCGAGCGAGACGATTGAGCGCGACGCCCATCTTCTCCTGGTCGGCCTTGGTCTTCGGCTCCACCGACAGCTCGATCACGGGCTCGGGGAATTCCATGCGCTCGAGGATGATCGGGGCGTTCTGCGCGCAGAGCGTGTCACCGGTCGTGGTGTCCTTGAGGCCTGCCAGAGCGACGATGTCGCCGGCATAGGCTTCCTGGATGTCCTCACGGCTGTTCGCATGCATCAGCAGCATGCGGCCGATCTTTTCCTTCTTGTCCTTGACCGAGTTCAGGACCTGCGACGAGGTCTCGAGCTTGCCCGAATAGATGCGGGCGAAGGTCAGCGAACCGACGAACGGGTCGTTCATGATCTTGAACGCCAGCGCCGAGAAGGGCTCGGTGTCCGACGAAGGACGCTCGTCCGGCGTCTCGCCGTCGAGCTTCACGCCCTTGATGGCCGGAACGTCGAGCGGCGAAGGCAGATAGTCGATGACCGCGTCAAGCAGGGGCTGCACGCCCTTGTTCTTGAACGCCGAGCCGCAGACGACCGGAACGAACGCCATCTCGAGCGTACCCTTGCGGATCAGCTTCTTGAGGTCGGCGACCGACGGCTCGTTGCCCTCGAGATACGCTTCCATCATGGCGTCGTCCTGCTCGACGGCCATTTCGATCAGGTCGCTGCGATACTTCGCGGCCTTCTCGGCCATGTCGGCCGGGATGTCCTGATATTCGAACTTCGCGCCCAGCGACTCTTCGAGCCAGATGATCGCGCGGTTCTCGACCAGGTCGACGAGACCCTTGAAGCCGCCCTCGATGCCGATCGGCAGATACAGGACTGCCGGACGCGCGCCCAGGCGCTCGATGATCGAGTTCACGCAGAAATAGAAGTCGGCGCCGGTGCGGTCGAGCTTGTTGACGAAGCACATGCGCGGCACGCCGTACTTGTCGGCCTGACGCCACACGGTTTCCGACTGCGGCTCAACACCCGCCACGCCGTCGAAGCAGGCGACCGCGCCGTCGAGCACGCGGAGCGAACGCTCCACTTCGATCGTGAAGTCGACGTGCCCGGGGGTGTCGATGATGTTGATGCGGTTGTCGTTCCAGAAACAGGTCGTCGCGGCCGACGTGATCGTGATGCCGCGCTCCTGCTCCTGCTCCATCCAGTCCATGGTGGCGGTGCCTTCGTGCACTTCGCCGATCTTGTAGGACTTGCCGGTGTAATAAAGAATGCGCTCGGTCGTGGTCGTCTTGCCGGCATCGATGTGCGCCATGATGCCGATGTTGCGATACTTCTCGAGCGGATGGCTGCGGGCCATGATCGATCTTCCTCAAGCGTAGGGGGGAGCCGGTTGGCCCGGCTCCCCCTTATATAGGCTGTTTGCGTGACCAGCGGAAGACCGCCGGCACCGCACCCTGAAAAGGTTGCGGCAGACCGGAAATACATCCGGTCCGCCGCAAGACCCTTACCAGCGGTAGTGCGAGAAGGCGCGATTCGCTTCCGCCATGCGGTGCGTATCTTCGCGCTTCTTGACCGCGTTGCCGCGGTTGTTCGCAGCGTCCATCAGCTCACCCGACAGACGGGCGGCCATCGTGTTCTCCGAACGGGCGCGCGACGCGCCGATCAGCCAACGGATGGCCAGAGCCTGGGCACGCTCCGGACGGACTTCGACCGGAACCTGATAGGTCGCACCGCCGACGCGGCGCGAACGGACTTCGATGCCCGGCTTGATGTTGTTCAGCGCATCGTGGAACACGCCGATCGGATCGCGCTTGGCGCGCGTCTCGACGGTTTCCAGAGCACCGTAAACGATGGCTTCGGCCACGGACTTCTTACCGTCCAGCATGACCGAATTCATGAACTTCGACAGGACCTCATCTCCGAACTTGGGGTCCGGCAGAATTTCCCGCTTTTCGGGACGACGACGACGAGCCATTCTCGTATTTCCTTACAAAACTTCAGCCTTTGATGGTCGAGGAGCCTCAGTTGAGGCCCGACCGGCTTACTTCGGACGCTTCGCGCCGTACTTCGAGCGGGACTGCTTGCGATCCTTCACGCCCTGCGTGTCGAGAACGCCGCGCAGCACGTGGTAACGCACGCCGGGAAGGTCGCGCACACGGCCGCCGCGGATGAGCACCACCGAGTGCTCCTGCAGGTTGTGGCCTTCGCCCGGGATGTACGAAATGACTTCGCGGCTGTTGGTCAGACGGACCTTGGCCACCTTGCGAAGCGCCGAGTTCGGCTTCTTCGGGGTCGTCGTGTAGACACGGGTGCAAACGCCGCGCTTCTGCGGGTTCTGCTCCATTGCAGGGACCTTGGACTTGGCCTTCTGCAGTTCGCGGCCCTTGCGGACCAGCTGGTTGATCGTCGGCATTGAAGCCTTCACCTTTCCATGAGGTTACTTTGCTGGAGCCATCACAGCACTTCGGAATACAAAAAGGGGCCTTCGCGGCTTTCGCCCGGCCCTCATTCGCATCCAGCAATGTTCAAGCTTGCCCGACGGATAAGTCCCGAATCTCGAGAAATCGCCTTCGTGCAGCGGCGGCCTATACGCGGGAGTCGGGTCAGGGTCAATGTCGGCGGAGGAAGGCCGACAGACATCCAGCTACGCTATTCGCGAAAATTGTGAAACAGGCTATTGCCCCGACGGCTGAGCCGGGCTAATGGCGACCGCCTCGCAGGAGTGTAGCTCAGTTGGTAGAGCATCGGTCTCCAAAACCGAGGGCCCACGGTTCGAGTCCGTGCACTCCTGCCACTTTTCAAGACATCGCCGGATATGTGACACCGCGTTTGCGGTGAATGCACCTGCGCATTTATCCTCCCCGGTACGGGGGGGTGGCAGACCGAAGGTCTGACGGAGGGGGGCTTCGACAAGCGACACCCCTCGCGGCACGCCCCTTCCACCATGCTTCGCACGGTCCCCCTCCCCGCGAGCGGGGAGGAATAGGGGTCAGTTCACCGGGCGCGGCCCCACGCCCGGCGGAGTCGCAGGGTCCACTTCATCGATCTCGTCGCCCCGGTTGCCGCCACCGGCCCCTGCCCCGCTGCCATGCACCTCGCCCGTCTTCGGATCGACGGTGGCCCGCTTGCCATTGTCGTCCGGCAGCGACGTATCCGCGTTGCGGTCCCCCGGAGCGGGCGGGGTGGTCGTCACGCTGCCCGAGGGTTCGGCACGCCCCATCGCCTGCTCGTCGTCGCGGTGATAGGCTTGGCCGCTATGGCCGCGATCATGGTCGAAGGGCTTTTCCTGCTCGGACATGCATGGTCTCCTTTGGCCCCGTTCAACGGGGCTGGGGAGACGCCGTTCCCCAACATGCAAAAGGGGCGCCCACCGCCGAGGTGGACGCCCCTTTTCGTCAGACCGTCGCCTGCGCTCAGCTGCGGAACAGCGAGTGCGGATCGATCACGTCGTCGTTATGGCCGACCGAGTCGACGTCGCGGCTCTGCTGCTCACGCTCGGCGCGCAGCGAGGCGAGCAGGGCTTCGCGGTCGCCTTCCAGGCGGGTGTCGGTCGGCTGCGCGTCGGTATTGCCGCCGGTCGCCTTGGCCGCCTTCGCCACCGCCGAGTCCAGCTCGCGCTGGGTGGTCAGGCCCAGCGTCACCGGGTCCTTCGGCGTGATGTTGGCGATGTTCCAGTGGCTGCGGTCGCGGATCGCGGCGATCGTCGTGCGCGTCGTGCCGATCAGGTTCGAGATCGCGCCGTCCGAGATTTCCGGGTGGTTGCGGATGATCCAGGCGATGCCGTCCGGCTTGTCCTGCCGCTTGCTGACCGGCGTGTAGCGCGGGCCCTTGGTGCGGCGGACCTGCTCGGGGCCCTTGATCATCTTCATCCGGTAATTGGGATCGGCCTGCGCCTTCTCGATCTCGACCTGCGCCAGTTCGTGCGCGCGCACGGGATCGCGGCCGGTCAGCTTGGTCGCCGCCGTGTCGTCGGCGATCGCCTGGACTTCGAGGATGTGGAGGCCGCAGAAATCCGCGATCTGCTCGAACGAGAGCGACGTGTTGTCGACCAGCCAGGAAGCGGTCGCATGGGGCATGAGCGGCTGGGCCACGGGGATCACTCCAGTCGGAAAATAAAAGGGCCGCCCCTCACCGGAGCGGCCGTAGCTGCGACAAATCTAATGAAAGCCGTCCCCGAGAGCAAGGTGCGCTGCCACAAACTGCCGGGAGGGGGCGCAATAGACGCTGGCCGCACGCGCGTCCAGCCGGTCAGTTGTCGTCGTCGAAGCGTCCGAAGGGCAGCGATTGCGAGGCCAGCGCCCGCGTCTTCTGCCCGTCCCCGGCGCGCAGCGAGCCCAAGACGGTGGCACAGGCACGTTGCAGGATGCGGTCGATCGGCGTCACCGCCTCGGCGCGCACTGCCGCCTCCGCCAGGGTCCGGCCGCGCGGATCGCGCGGGTCCAGCTCCAGCCGCAGCAGCGCCGAAAGCCCCGGAAACAGCGCCCGGTCGCCGCCCAGCGCGATAGCCCGGTCGAGCGAGGCGAAGCCCACGCCTTTCTGCGCGCCCAGCGCCGCGCGGCCGACGATCGCCCCCAGTTTCTTGACCGCGCCGATATGCCAGGCACCGAGTGCCAGTTGCGCCTCGGCATCGCGCGGATTCTGCGTCACCAGCGCCTCGAACTGGCGACGGGCAGTGATCGCGTCGCTGCGATTGCCGGTCAGCTTGGCGCGGTAGCCGAGCGCGGTGGCGCGCATCAGCAGGGACTCGTGATCGTCGGGCGTCCGCTTCAGGGCGTTGGCCGCCACCGTATAGGCACCCGAGACGCGGCGCAGCGCGCTCGCCTCGTCGGAATCGCCGAACGACGCCTGGGTCAGCAGCTCGCGGGCCGATTGCGCCTGGGCCGGAGCCGCCATCGCCAATCCGGCCGCCAGACCCATGCAAACCAGCCCGATCCGGCCACCATGCTGCACCATCGCCATCCCCCATGGACTCGGCACGGGGAGACGGCCGATCCGGTCGTTCGATCCGTTGCAATCTTTTGCACCGGGATCAAGACCGGCATTTCGGTCAGTCGTCCGCCGCCTCGTTGATGGTCAGCACGATCTTGCCCAGATGGTCGCCCGCCTCCATCCGGCGATGCGCCTCGGCAGCTTCGGCCAGCGGGAAGCTGCGATCGATGACCGGGCGCAACCGCCCCTCCTCGACATGCGGCCAGACCAGCCGCGACAATTCGTCGGCGACCATCGCCTTGAAATCCCGGTCCCGTCCGCGCAGCGTCGAGCCGGTCAGGATCAGGCGGCGGCGCATGATCTCCCAGATCGGGATTTCCGCCTTGGCCCCGCGCTGCACCGCGATCGAGACGTGGCGGCCATCCTCGGCCAGGCATTTCAGGTTGCGCGGCACATAATCGCCGCCGACCATGTCGAGCACGATGTCGACGCCGCGCCCCTCGGTGAAGTCCTTCACCGCCTCGACGAAATCGACCGCCTGGTAGTTGATCGCCTTGGCCGCGCCCAGCTTTTCGGCCGCCGCGCATTTCTCATCCGAGCCCGCCGTGACGATCACGGTCAGCCCGAAGAGGCGCCCCAGCAGGATCGCCATGGTGCCGATGCCGCTGGTCCCGCCATGCACCAGCAGCGTGTCGCCCTCATCGGCATAGGCGCGCTCGAAGACGTTGGTCCACACGGTGAACAGCGTCTCGGGGATGGCGGCGGCCTGAACCATCGACAGGCCATGGGGGACGGTCAGGCAATGATCGGCGACCGCCACCGCATATTCGGCATAGCCGCCGCCGCCGATCAGTGCGCAGACCGGCTGGCCGAGCATCTCGGGCCCGACGCCCTCACCGACCGCGACGACCTGGCCCGCGATCTCCAGCCCCGGGATCGAGGGCGCGCCCGGCGGCGGCGGGTAGAGACCCTGGCGCTGCATGACGTCGGGCCGGTTCACCCCGGCGGCGGCGACACGGATCAGCACCTCGCCCTCGCCCGGATGGGGCGTCGGGCGCCGGACAGGCACCAGCACCTCGGGACCACCCGCCTCCTCAGGGTCGATGGCGGTCATCGTCTTCGGGATATCGCCGATCCCCATTCCCTCGCCAAATGCGTGCACCGGCTGCCATCCCCCATCATCGGCTCTCGTCCCACCGTTATTGACATCGGCGGCGTTGGGGTCAACGCTGTATCCCATTATGGAACAGGACGATTCTCCGATCCGCCTTCCCGACGCCCTGGCCGCGTTGGTCCAGACCGATCTCGATCCGCTGTCGCTTGCCGAACTGGAGACGCGGATCGCGGTGCTGGAGCAGGAGATCGCGCGAACCCGCCGCCACATGGAGCGCGCCACGCTCCACCGCGCCAGCGCCGACGCGCTCTTCAAGCGGTGACGCGCATGGGCCTCACCCGGCGCACACGCACCGAGGCGGCCCCCTCTTCTTCGCACAATGTTTTTTGTTTCGCGCGATACGCTTTGTTCAGCTGCCGCGCGTTACACCCGCTTGATGCCGGGCCTCCCCGTCCCGACATTGGTCGAAACGAGGCGTCAGTCCATGACGCTTCGGAAGGAGTATCGTAGATGCCATCTTTCGCCCCCGCGCTCGAGACCACGCTTCACAAGGCGCTGGAAGCCGCGACCGTGCGGCGCCACGAATATGCCACGCTGGAGCACCTCCTCCTCGCGCTGATCGACGACGACCATGCTTCCAAGGTGATGGAAGCCTGCCATGTCGACACGGGCGAACTGAAGGCGACGGTCGCCCAGTATCTCGACACCGAACTCGACGCGCTGAAGGTCGAGGCGGCGACCGACCCCTCCCCCACCAGCGGGTTCCAGCGTGTCGTCCAGCGCGCGATCCTGCACGTTCAGTCCTCGGGCCGCGACGAAGTAACCGGCGCGAACGTGCTGGTCGCGCTGTTCTCCGAACGCGAATCCTATGCCGTCTATTTTCTACAGCAGCAGGACATGAGCCGTCTGGATGCCGTCAGCTTCATCAGCCACGGCGTCGGCAAGGGTGGCGCGACGAGCGAATCCACACCGCCCAAGGGCGTCGAGGAGGAAAAGCCCGCCAAAGCGCCTGAGAAGGGCAAGGCGGAGAGCGCGCTCAAGCAGTTCACCGTCGACCTCAATGAAAAGGCCAAGATCGGCAAGGTCGATCCGCTGATCGGGCGCGGCCCCGAAGTGGACCGCACCGTTCAGATTTTGTGCCGCCGGTCGAAGAACAACCCGCTCTATGTCGGCGATCCCGGCGTCGGCAAGACCGCCATCGCCGAGGGCCTGGCGCGCAAGATCGTCGAGGGCGACGTGCCCGAAGTGCTGCTCAACGCGGTCATCTATTCGCTCGACATGGGCGCGCTGCTGGCGGGCACGCGGTATCGCGGCGATTTCGAGGAGCGGCTGAAGGCGGTCGTCAACGAATTGGAGAAGCTGCCCCACGCAGTGCTCTTCATCGACGAGATCCATACCGTCATCGGCGCGGGCGCGACCAGCGGCGGGGCGATGGACGCGTCGAACCTGCTCAAGCCCGCTTTGTCGGGCGGCACGATCCGCTGCATCGGCTCGACCACCTATAAGGAGTTCCGCAATCACTTCGAAAAGGACCGCGCCCTGCTGCGCCGGTTCCAGAAGATCGACGTGAACGAGCCGACGATCGAGGATACGATCAAGATCCTGGCAGGGCTCCGCTCGGCGTTCGAGGATCACCATCAGGTCAAATATACCCCCGATGCGATCAAGTCGGCGGTCGAGCTGTCGGCGCGCTACATCAACGACCGCAAGCTGCCCGACAAGGCGATCGACGTGATCGACGAGGTCGGCGCGATGCAGATGCTGGTGCCGGTCAGCAAGCGCAAGAAGACGATCACGCCCAAGGAGATCGAGGCCGTGATCGCCACCATGGCGCGCATCCCGCCCAAGAGCGTGTCGACCGACGACCGCCAGCAGCTGGAGACGCTGGAGACCGACCTGAAGCGCGTGGTGTTCGGCCAGAATGCCGCGATCGAGAACCTGTCCTCGGCGATCAAGCTGAGCCGGGCGGGTCTTCGCGATCCGGACAAGCCGATCGGCAACTATCTGTTCACCGGCCCCACCGGCGTCGGCAAGACCGAGGTTGCGCGCCAGCTGGCGACGATCCTGGGCATTCCGCTCCAGCGGTTCGACATGTCCGAATATATGGAGCGTCACTCGGTCAGCCGCCTGATCGGTGCTCCTCCGGGCTATGTCGGTTATGACCAGGGCGGTCTGCTGACCGATGCGGTCGACCAGAATCCGCATTCGGTGCTGCTGCTCGACGAGATCGAGAAGGCGCATCCCGATCTGTTCAACATCCTGTTGCAGGTGATGGACAATGGGAAGCTGACCGATCACCACGGCAAGACGGTCGATTTCCGCAACACGATCCTGATCATGACGACCAATGCGGGCGCTGCCGACATGGCGCGCGAGACGGTCGGCTTCGGCACCCTCACCCGCGAGGGCGAGGATGAGCAGGCGGTGCAGAAGATGTTCACGCCGGAATTCCGCAACCGCCTGGATGCGATCGTGCCCTTCGGTTACCTGCCGCCCGAAGTCGTGGCACGGGTGGTGGACAAGTTCATCCTCCAGCTCGAACTCCAGCTGGCCGACCGTCACGTCCATATCAGCCTGGACGAGGCGGCGAAGAGCTGGCTCACCGAAAAGGGCTATGACCGCCTGTACGGCGCGCGTCCGATGGGCCGCCTGATCCAAGAGAAGATCAAGCAGCCGCTGGCCGAGGAACTGTTGTTCGGCAAGCTGGTCCATGGCGGCGAAGTGACGGTGAAGATGAAGGACGGCGCACTGTCCTTCGCGATCGAGCCGGCGGCGCCCAAGAAGCCGAAGAAGAAAGGCGGCAAGCCCGCCTCGGTAGACGCGGGCTAATCGATCGCACCGAAATGGTGACAATTGCCGAAGGAGGCCGGGTGGCGACACCCGGCCTTTTTTATGGGCGTTTCGGATTGTCTCACCGGTGAGGCTCGGCGATATAGGCAATCTGTGTTATGACGCCGTTAACCAGATTTTCGGCCTTTCGCAGACAGATGGAACGCATGAAGGGCGCTTGGCCGATCACGATAGGCGCGTTGCTGCTGGCGGTGCTGGCAGTCCTATGGCCGTTGGCGGAGGCCAGCGCCCAGGCCGGCCAGAGTTTGACCACCTGTATTCGCCCGATCCGCGCGGGTGATGACGTCCGCACCCTGCTGACACGCGCCGAAGGGTTCGACTGCACCAGCGACCAGTCGTCCTATGGCGTCGGCGATTTCTGGGTGGTCTCGCAACCGCTGCCGAAAATATCGGGCGACCTTCGCGACCGGCTGGCCGTTGGCTTCGCCAGCACCTGGCAGGATGCGACCGCGCTCCACATTCTGTATGCCGACGGCACGAATCGCACCGTCGCCTTCACCAGCGCGACGACCGCGCCCTATCTGCTGCTCGGCCCGACCATCGCCGTGCCGCTGCCCCATGAAGCGACCCAGCCGGTCCGCATCCTGTGGGAGGCGCGCGGCGCGGCCAATATGCGCGGCGTCGTGCGCGGCGCCCGGATCGGCCTGCACGCCGACATGCTGGCGGTCGAATCCTCGCTTGGGCTGATCTATGGCATCATCCTGGGCGTGGTCGTCGGTCTGGCGGTGTATAATCTCGCCCTGTGGCCCGCGCTGCGCCAGCCACTCCAGCCGGTCTATTGCCTGCTGCTGTTCTTCATCACCGGCTACACCTTGTCATCCTCCGGGCTGATCGGTCAGTGGCTGCCCTGGCTCGACAATAACGAGCGGCATCGGTGGAACGCGATCATGCTGGGCGGGGTCGCGATGACCCTAGTCGTTTTTTCGCGCCATTTCTTCGAGCGGAAGGTGTTCGAGGGCTGGCTGGACCGGATGGCGGCGATCTGCTTCATCCTGATCGCCATTCCCAACATCGCCTTCGCGCTGCTCGCGCCGCGCTGGATCCTCCCGCTCGATCAGGCGGTCCTGATGGGCTTCATGGTGCTGCTGATCTTCCTGATCGCGGTGCTGGTGCGGGCCTGGCGACGCCGGAGCAATTTCCTGTGGGCCTTCGCCATCGCCTGGGGCACGCCGATCGGGTTGGCCATGTTCCGGGTGCTCAACGCGATGCACCTGATCGCGTGGCGGCCATGGATCGATCAGTCGACCGTCTTGTCGATGGGTGTCGAAGCGCTGATCGCCAGCCTGGGCGTCGCCTATCGCATCTATCTGCTCAGCCGCGAGCGCGATCTGGCGCGCGCCGACGAGCGGGTGGCGCGGCGTCTGGCCGATACCGATCCGCTGACCGGACTGTTCAACCGTCGCGCCTTCCTGGAACAGGCGATCGGGCGCAGCGGTCCGCAGACGCTGATCCTGGCCGACATCGACCATTTCAAGCGGATCAACGACACGCTGGGCCATGACGGCGGTGACGAGGTGCTGCGCATCTTCGCGCGTATGCTGGGCGAGGCGGTCGGGCTGGACATGCTGGTCGCGCGGATCGGCGGCGAGGAGTTCGCGCTGCTCGCCGATGCCGAGCGTGCGCCCGACCCGGAAGCACTGCTCGCCCGGTTGCGCGCCACGAGCTACCCCTCAGGCCTGACCGTCACGGCGAGCCTCGGCATTTGCACCGGCCCGGTCGCCGACGAATCGGACTGGCGGCTTTTGTACCGCGAGGCGGACCAGGCCCTGTTCGCCGCCAAGGACGCCGGGCGCGACCGCGCCTGCTGGGGCGTGACGATTACGCCGCCGCCCCAGCCGAGCAGCCTATTGCCCACAATTCGCTCCCATCGTAAGACGATAAGCAGGGGGACGGGACTGTGCGCGAACGGCGGATCATGACGGCTGCACTGGGGCTGGCGCTGATCGCACTGGCCTGGCGCCACCCGACTGCCGATGTCCGCCTCATCACCCACGACCTGACCGACCGCTCGCCCCGCCGGGTGCAGGCGGCGGTCGATGTCGGCTTGTTCGGCGTCTCGTTTCTCTACACCTGGACCGTCAACCGGCTGCGCTGAGGCCCTTCCGGGGCGGACGGCTGCTTGCGCCTCTGCGCCATGTGACGCATAGCGGCGTTATGGATACGCCCATCGAAGAACTGACGTTCGAGGACGCCCTCAAGGAATTGGAGAGGATCGTCGGCCGACTGGAAAGCGGCGAAGCGACGCTCGACGAATCGATCCGCCTCTATGAGCGCGGCGATCGTCTGCGCCAGCGCTGCGCCGAACGGCTCGACGCCGCCCAGGCCCGGATCGAGGCGATCCGCCTCGACGCCGACGGCAAGGCTGCGGGCACCCGCCCGTTTCAGGCGGGTTGAGGGTGACGCTCGCCGCCACCACCCTGCCCGAGGCCCTGGCCGAAGTCGCAGACGATATCGACCGCCGCTTTGCCGAGCTGCTCGCCGATCCGGGCGATCCCCGCGCCTCGCTCTATGCCGCGATGCGCCATGCCGCGATCGGCGGCGGCAAGCGGCTGCGCCCGCTGCTGGTCTTCGCCACCGCGCACCTGTTCGCGGTCGACCGCGATTGCGCGGGATGGGTGGCGACCGCACTGGAGGCGATCCACGTCTATTCGCTGATCCATGACGATCTGCCCGCGATGGACGACGACGATATGCGGCGCGGCAAGCCGACCGTGCACAAGGCGTTCGACGAGGCGACGGCGATCCTGGCGGGCGACTGCCTCCATGCGCTGGCCTTCGAGATCCTGGCCGATCCGTCCACCCATGCCGATCCCTTCGTCCGCTCCGAGCTGATCCTCGACCTCGCGCGCGCCTCCGGCCCCAGCGGCATGGCGGGCGGGCAGCAGATGGACCTGGAGGCGGAGCGGCAGGTGTTCGACCTCGCCACCGTCACCCGGCTTCAGCAGATGAAGACCGGTGCGCTGATCTGCGCGGCGGTCGAGGCGGGCGCGATCCTGGGCCGTGTGCCGCCCGAGGGTCGCACCCATCTGCGCGGCTATGCCCATGACCTGGGGCTGGCCTTCCAGATCGCCGACGACCTGCTCGATGCCGAGGGCGACGAGGCGACGGCGGGCAAGAAGCTGCGCAAGGACCAGGACGCGGGCAAGGCGACCTTCCTCAGCCTGCTCGGCGTCGAGCGCGCCCGCGAGCAATGCCGGATGCTGGTCGATCAGGCGATCGAGCATTTGCGCGACTATGGCCCCGAGGCCGATCTGCTCCGTGCGATCGCCGCTTATGTGGTGGAGCGCGACCGATGACCCGGATCGGCGTCTATCCCGGCACCTTCGATCCCGTGACGCTCGGCCATATGGATATCATCCGGCGCGGTGCGAAGCTGGTCGACCGGCTGGTCATCGGTGTCACCACCAATCCGTCCAAATCGCCCATGTTCACGCTGGACGAACGGATGGAGATGGTCCGGCGCGAGGTCGCCGATGTCGCGGGCGAGATCCATGTCGTCGCCTTCGATTCGCTGCTGATGGATTTCGCCGAGCGCGAGGGCGCGAAGGTCATCGTCCGGGGCCTGCGCGCCGTCGCGGATTTCGAGTATGAATATCAGATGGCGGGCATGAACCAGCAGATCAATCCGCGGGTCGAAACCGTGTTCCTGATGGCCGATGTCGCGCTGCAACCCATCGCCAGCCGCCTGGTGAAGGAAATCGCGATGTACGGCGGCAATATCGCCAAGTTCGTGACGCCCGCCGTGTGCGAGGATGTGGTCGCGCGCGTTGAGGCGATCGGGCGGAAGGGGTCGTAACCCCATTCCTCCCCTGCAAGGGGAGGGGGACCAGCGAAGCTGGTGGAGGGGTGTCACCGTCTGCGAGGATGCCCTCCCTCTCAAATCGGGACACTCCTCCGTCAGGGCTTCGCCCTGCCACCTCCCCTTGCAGGGGAGGAAAATGTTTCCCCCCGCCCCCCAACACAGGTTCAGATTGGCGCAAAGGGCGATTTGCTCTACAGCCTCCCCATTCCTTCCCTTGTCGTAGAGATATGATGCGCGTTCTCGCCGCTCTTGCCATGATGATGGCCAGCCTGATCGCCGTTCCGGCACAGGCGCAGAAATCCGAAGCTCCGCCCAAATTCACCTCCCCCGCCAAGGCCGCGCAGGTTCTGGAGGACAATGTCACCGGCCGCGCCACGCCGCCGCCCGTTACCGACAAGGAGAATCTCTGGCTGCTCGACCTGTCGACCGGCGGCCGTGTGACGATCTGGCTGCGCCCCGATGTCGCGCCCAAGATGGTCGAGCGGATCAAGACGCTGACCCGCCGTCACTTCTATGACGGCCTGGTCTTCCACCGCGTCATCGACGGCTTCATGGCGCAGGGCGGCGATCCCAAGGGCGACGGCACCGGCGGGTCCGACCTGCCCAACGTGCCCTCCGAATTCAACTATCTGCCGCATGTGCGCGGATCGGTAGCCGCCGCGCGCGCCGATGATCCCAATAGCGCGAACAGCCAGTTCTACATCGTCTTCCAGCCGCGCTTCGCGCTCGACAAGAAGTACACGGTGTTCGGCCGGGTTATCGACGGCATGCAATATGTCGACAGGATCGAGCGCGGCGAGCCGCCCGCGAACCCCAGCAAGATCGTCCATGCCTATATCGCGGCGGACAATCCCCCGGCCTATGTGCCGATGGCGCCTGCGCCCGCCCCCAATCTGGGTGCGCCGGTGACGCTGCCCGGCGCGACGGCCAAGCCCGTGTCGATCGCCCCGGCGCGTCGCGCTGCTCCCAAACCGGCTCCGGCCAAGAAGGCGGCCACGGCGACCAAGTGAACGTCGACCTTTTCGATTTCACCCTGCCGCCCGAGCGGATCGCGCTCTACCCCGCATCTCCGCGCGACTCGGCGCGGATGCTGGTGCTGGACGGTGACTCCACCCGAGACCAGCGGGTGAGCGACCTGCCCGCTGCCCTGCGCGCGGGCGACCTGCTGGTGTTCAACGACACCCGCGTCATCCCCGCCCAGCTGGAAGGCGTGCGGGGAGAGGCGCGGATCGGCGCGACGCTGCACAAGCGCGAGGGGACGCGGCGCTGGCGCGCCTTCATCCGCAACGCCAAGCGGCTGCGCGACGGTGACGTGATCGACTTCGGCGCAGGCGTCACCGCGACCGCCCGCGACCGAGCCGAGGATGGCAGCTTCGCGCTGGACTTCGCGGGCGACGAGCCGGTCGAGCTGTTGCTGGAGCGGGCGGGCACCATGCCCCTGCCCCCCTATATCGCACAGAAGCGTGGCGTGACCGAGCAGGACGCCGCCGACTATCAGACGATGTTCGCCAACGAACCGGGCGCGGTCGCCGCACCCACGGCGGCGCTGCACTTCACGCCGGGCCTGCTGGATTCGCTGGCGGCGGCGGGGATCGAACATGCGACGCTGACCCTGCATGTCGGTGCGGGTACCTTCCTGCCGGTCAAGGCCGAGGATACCGTCGACCACAAGATGCACGCCGAATGGGGCCGCATCGACGCCGCCACCGCCGACCGGCTGAACGCCGTGAAGGCGCGCGGTGGCCGGGTCATCGCGGTCGGCACCACCTCGCTGCGCCTGATCGAAAGCGCGGCGGGCGAGGACGGCGTGATCCGTCCGTTCGAGGGCGACACCGCGATCTTCATCACGCCGGGCTATCGCTTCCGCGGCATCGGCGGGCTGATGACCAATTTCCACCTGCCGCGCTCGACCCTGTTCATGCTGGTCTCCGCGCTGATGGGGCTGGATCGGATGCAGGCGGCCTATGCCCATGCGATCGGACACGACTATCGCTTCTACTCCTACGGCGACGCCTCGCTGTTGCTGCCGGAACGCATCGCATGATGTTGCTCGCGCTGCTCCTGATGCAGGCGACGCCGCCGCCTGCGCAGGAAGCGGACAACACCGTCGTCGTTACCGCGCGGCCCAAGCCGTTCGCGCAGACGCCCGCGACCATGGTGGTCGAGCCGGTGGCGATGATGATCGCCACGCTCGACAGCGACGGCGACGGCAAAACGACCCGCGCCGAAATGGAAGCGGGGGTCAAGCACAGCTATGACGCGATCGACACCACGCATCAGGGGTCGATCGGCTATCTCCAGTTCGCCGACTGGGCCGAGCGCTGGCTGGGCGACCGCAATGCGCTGCCCAGCCCCTTCGATGTCGACAAGGACAGCGACAACCGGATCACCCTGGCGGAGTTGCAGGCGCATTTCTCGCGCCTGTTCTCGCGCTTCGACCGCGACCATGACGGCGCGATCAGCCGCGCCGAAGCGCTGACTATCCGTACCACCCCCGCCGACGCCAATGGCCCGACCGGCCCGCTGCGGCCCCGAGACAGAAAATGACCGCCCGCTTCTCTTTCGCCATCCACGCCACCGACGGCCGCGCCCGCACCGGCACCATCACCATGAAGCGCGGCGAAATTCGCACCCCCGCCTTCATGCCCGTCGGCACCGCCGCCACCGTCAAGGCGATGAAGCCCGGCGATGTGCGTGCGAGCGGCGCGGACATCATCCTGGGCAACACCTATCACCTGATGCTGCGCCCCGGTGCCGAGCGGGTGAACCGGCTGGGCGGCCTGCACGGCTTCATGGGCTGGGACCGGCCGATCCTGACCGATTCGGGCGGCTATCAGGTGATGAGTCTGGCCGAGCTGACCAAGCGGTCCGAGGACGGCGTCGCGTTCAAGAGCCACTTGGACGGCACCCGCCACCTGCTCAGCCCCGAACGCTCGATCGAGATCCAGCGGCTGCTGGGCTCCAACATCGTCATGGCGTTCGACGAACTGGTCCCGACCACCTCGACGCGCGAGGTGCAGGCGAGCGCCATGGAACGCTCGATGCGCTGGGCCAAGCGCAGCCGAGATGCCTTCGATGCGGGTGGCCAGCATGCCGAGGACAATGCGATCTTCGGCATCCAGCAGGGTGCGCTGGACGAGGGTTTTCGCAAGTCCTCGGCCGACGCGCTGATCGACATCGGCTTCGATGGATACGCGATCGGTGGCCTGGCGGTCGGTGAGGGGCAGGAGGCGATGTTCGGCTGCCTCGACTTCGCACCGGGCCAGTTGCCGGTCGAAAAGCCGCGTTACCTGATGGGTGTGGGCAAGCCGACCGATATCGTCGGCGCGGTCGAGCGCGGCGTCGACATGTTCGACTGCGTGCTGCCGACCCGCTCGGGCCGCACGGGGCAGGCCTTTACCCGGAATGGCCCGATCAACATCCGCAACGCGCGCTTTGCCGAGGATCAGGGGCCGCTCGACCCCGCCTGTGGCTGTCCGGTCTGCGCGACCTGGAGCCGCGCCTATCTCCACCATCTGGTGCGCGCAGGCGAAATCCTGGGTGCGATGCTGATGACCGAGCATAATATCTGGTTCTATCAGCAGATGATGGCCGATCTGCGCGCCGCCATCGCCGAAGGTCGCCTCACGGCCTTTGCGGACGACTTCCGGGCGCGCTACGCTGCCGGTCAATAATTCGGGTCGAGTAGGAGAGTAGCATGACCGATCATAGCGAAGACGCCCCCAACGAAATCCTCGCCGCCGCCAAGGAGGCCAAGGATCACGCCGTCGCCGCCGCCGAGGCGACCGCCACGTCGATCAAGGAAAAGACGCGCAACTGGCCGATGGGCAAGATCGGCCTGGGCGTCGGCATCGGTTCGGCCGCGATCGCGGCGGCGGTGCTGTACGGCACGCGCAACAAGTCCAAATAATCCGCTTCCACTGAAACGAGGGTTTTCATGCGCCTTTTCCGTGCCGCGCTTCTGCTCGGCGTCGCCGCCCTTCCCTCGCTGGCAGGAGCGCAAACCGCGCCCAGCCCGGCGCGCACGGAAAGCGTGAAGCCCATCGACTTCACCACGCGCACCCTGCCCAACGGCCTGCGCGTCTATGCCATTCGCGACACGACGACGCCCAACGTCTCGGTCCAGGTCTGGTATGATGTCGGGTCGAAGGACGATCCCAAGGGCCGCTCGGGCTTCGCGCACATGTTCGAACATCTGATGTTCAAGGCGACGCGCAACCTCGTCCCCGAACAGATGGATCGCCTGACCGAGGATGTCGGCGGCTATAATAACGCCTCCACCGCCGACGACTACACCAATTATTTCGAGGTGGTGCCCGCCAACCATCTGCAGCGCCTGCTGTTCGCGGAAGCCGACCGCATGGCCGCGCTGGTCGTCGAGCCCAAGAGCTTCGCCAGCGAACGCGACGTGGTGAAGGAGGAACTGCGCCAGCGCACCCTCGCCCAGCCCTATGGCAAGCTGTTCTCCATCTATTATCCCAAGCTCGCCTACACGACGCACCCCTATGCGCGGCCGGGCATCGGCAGCCTGGAGGAACTGGAGTCGGCGGGCATCGACGATGTGCGCGCTTTCCACGCCACCTATTACCGGCCCGACAATGCGGTGCTCGTCGTCTCGGGCAATTTCGATCCCGCCCAGCTCGATCGCTGGGTCGACCAGTATTTCGCCAATATCAAGCGCCCCGCCGCCGCCATCCCGCGCGTGACGGTGCAGGAACCGGCCCGGACCGAGGCCGTCACGCGGACCGTCTATGAGGCAAATGTCCCGCTTCCCGCCGTCCTTATCAGCTATCATATCCCGCCCGAGCGGAGCGCCGACACCCCCGCCATCATGGTGCTGAACGCCATCCTGTCGGCGGGCGAAAGCTCGCGGCTGTACGAGGATCTGGTCTATCGCGACCAGCTGGCGCAATCCGCCTCGACCTTCCTCGACACCAAGCAGTCGACCGGCAATCTGGTCGCCTATGCCATGATGGCGGGCGGCAAGCCGGTGGCCGAGGGCGAAGCGGCGCTGAAGAAGGAAATCGCCCGGCTGCGCGACGCGCCCGTCTCCGCCGCCGAACTGGCCGAGGCGAAGAACGAGCTGCTGACCGCCGCGCTCAAGCAGCGCGAAACGGCCGAGGGCAAGGCGAACCTGATCGCCAACAGCGTCATCGTCGATGGCGATCCCAGCGCCGCCGATCGCCAGATCGCCGCCGTGCAGAAGGTGACGGCCGCCGATATCCAGCGCGTTGCCCGTACCTATCTGAAGGACAGCCAGGGCGCGACCATCCGCTATCTGCCCGACAGCGAACGCCCGGCGAACGTCCGCGTGATGCCGATCGAGATCGCGCCCACGGTCCAGACCGCGGCGCTGACCCCGCCCGCCAATATCGAGGTGGTGACGCCCGCCCCCGAGGGCCAGCGCATCCTGCCTCCCGCGCCCGGCGCGGCCATTGCCCCCACCCTGCCGCAACCGGTTGCGATCACGCTGCCCAACGGCCTGCGCGTCGTGACGGTCGAGCGGCACGATTTGCCGCTCGTTACCGCCTCGCTGGTGGCGCTGGGTGGTGCGGCGACCGATCCGATGGGCAAGGCGGGCGCCAGCAGCCTGTCGTCCGAGCTGATGACCAAGGGCACCACGACCCGCTCGGCGACCGAGATCGCACGCGCGGTCGAAAGCCTGGGCGGATCGATTGCAGCAGGCGCCTCGGATGACGGCGCGACCATCGACCTGACCGTCCCCTCGGCGCAGCTCGGCACGGCGATGACCATCCTGGCCGATGTCGCGACCAACCCCGCCTTCAAGCAGGAGGAGATCGACCGCGCCCGCACCCAGTCGATCGACAGCCTGAACGTCGCCATGCAGAATCCGGCGCAGCTGTCGGCGATGGTGGCCGACCGCGTGGTCTATGGCGCGCGTCCCTATGGCCAGCCGCTGTCGGGCACGCCCGCCTCGCTGAAGGGGCTGACTCATGCCGACCTGACCGCCGCCTATGCGCGCAGCTGGAAGCCGGGTCAGGCGACGCTGCTGCTGGTCGGCGACGTGACGCCCGCCCAGGCCCAACAGGTCGCCGAGCGCTATCTGGGCAATTGGCGGGTGGTCGGAGCCGCCGCGACGACGACGGCCAAGCCCCCCGAAGCCGCCTTCCCCGCGCCGCGCGTCATCGTCGTCGACATGCCCGATGCCGGACAGGCGGGCGTGGTCGTCGCACGTTCGGGCATCCGCCGCGCCGATGATCGCTATTATCCGCTGGCGGTGGCGAATACCGTGCTGGGCGGCGGCTTCTCGTCGCGGCTCAACCAGGAAATCCGCATCAAGCGCGGGCTGGCTTACGGCGCGGGCAGCTCGCTAGCGACGGGGCGCGACATCGGCCTGATCTCCGCGCGGACCCAGACCAAGAACCCCTCGACCGCCGAAGTCGTCGGGCTGATCGATGCCGAGATGCGCAAGCTGGGCACCGCGCCCGTGCCGCAGGACGAACTGGCGACGCGGCAGGCGGTGCTGGTCGGCAATTTCGGCCGGACGATCGAGACGACGGACGGCATCGCCGACATATTGGCCAATTACACGCTGCAAGGCGTGCCGCTGGAAGAGTTGAGCCGCTATATCCCGCGTGTCCAGGCGGTGGACCCGGCGGCGGTGGAGTCGGTTTCGGCCACGCTCCTCGATCCCAAGGCGGCCAGCATCATCGTGGTCGGCGACGCCAGGCAGTTCCTGCCCGCGCTGCGTCAGGCGCATCCCGAGGTGGAGGTGATCCCGGCCGCCTCGGTCAATCTCGACTCGCCGAAACTACGCTGACCCCCATTCCTCCCCAGGCTCTGCTTGGGGAGGGGGACCATCCGAAGGATGGTGGAGGGGCAGATCCGCCGCTACGCAAAATCCTTAACCCTCGCGGGTATAACCATAACCCGAGAGCGGCAGGGCTGGAGGATTCCCCACATTGCGGGTGGCGAAGCGGACAGTAAGGCGGATGATACAGGTCTGGCTGGCGCTGCTCGGCCTGATGCTGGCGTTCGGCTTGGTTCTGGCCGCACAGGGTGCCTTGCGACGGGCCAGACAACCGACTGCGGTCGCGGCATCGCCGCAAACCCCTCAAGCCGCGACCACCGCCGTTCCCGTCGCCGATGCGCTGCCCGCCAGCGATGGCAGCACAGGGACCGTCGCCCTGCCCGCCTTGCCGATCCCGCCCGGAGCCCGTCTCACCGATAGCGGCGTGGTGGCGGCCAGGCCCTTCGCCTGGGGCCGCACGGGCGCGATCGATCGTGCGCGCGCGATGCAATGCCTGACCGCCGCCATCTATTACGAAGCGGGGGGCGAAAGCATCGAGGGCCAGCGCGCGGTGGCGCAGGTCGTGCTCAACCGCGCGCGCCACCCGGCCTTTCCCGCCACGGTCTGCGGCGTCGTCTATCAGGGGGTCGAGCGCTCCCATTGCCAGTTCAGCTTCGCCTGTGACGGCGCGCTGTCCCGTACTCCTGCCATCGCGGGCTGGTCACGCGCGGCGCAGGTCGCGGCGGCGGCGCTGTCGGGCGGGGTCTATGCGCCGGTCGGGCTGGCGACGCATTACCACACCTTCGCCGTCGCGCCCGTCTGGAACCGCGCGATGGTGATGACCGACATGGTGGGCGCACATCTGTTTCACCGCTGGAAGGGCTATTGGGGCACCGCCGCCGCGATGAACCGGGCCTATGCGGGGGGAGAGGCACTTCCCGTGCTCGCGCCTGCTCCGGCCACTGAAACGGCAAGTAGCGAGGTTCTGCCACCCGCCCCCGCCAGCCTTCCCGCACCACCTTTGCCCGGCGCGACGCCCGCTCCGCCGCGACCCAGCCAGACGCACGAAACGCCGACCCCCGCTCCGCCACGCGAAACGGGGATCAGCGACCAGCTGGCCACATCGGGTCAGATACTCGACAAATGGAAGGATAGCGGCCGCCTGATCGAGCGGCCCGACGCACCACGCCCGAATGCCTCGGGCGCGGCCGCCACCGATCAGCGGCGATAATTGCGGTCGTTCTTCTCGAAGCGGACCTGACGGCTCAGCATCGCATAGCGACGGTCCAGATCATTGCGCTCCGAGACGCTCAGGCCACCGCCCGACCGGCGATAACGATATTCGAGCTGGCTCAGGCCGCGCAGTTCGGACTGGAGGCGGTTGGCTTCACGACGGTTGAGCGCGCCCGAGCGGATGCCCTGGTCGATCCGCTGCTGCAACTGGCCCTGGCGCTGCGCGATCGGGGTCCAGCGCTGCGCCTCGGCGACCGTGGGGACGGCGATGGTGGCGAAACCCAAGCCTGCAAGGATCATGGCCTTCATGATGACACTCCCTTAATAAAGCGGGCGATTACTGGCCCGATCCGCAATATGGGTCGCGACAATCGCAAAGCTATACCAACGACTTAGCCATATTGTCGCCAATTGTCGCAGAAAATAACATGTCGTTCATCTGGCGTTTATTGGCGCCGGGCATGACAAGGCCGGTTCTCTCCTTGCGACAGGGAGAGAACCGGCCCAATCCTTTGTCGAACGTCAACAGCCGGGTTTAGCGGCAGCGGACATTGTCCCGCTCGATCGCGCGACCGGCCAGGGCACCGCCCGCCGCGCCGAGCAGCGTGCCCAGCGTCTGCGAACCGCCCGAAGTGATCGCCGCGCCCAGCGCGCCGCCGGCGATACCGCCGACGATCAGGCCGGTGGTGCCGTCATTGCGGCGGCAATAATAGCGGCCGTCCTGCCCGACATAGACACGGTCGTTCCGGCTCAAGCGCCGCTCGCGGTAGCGCGCATTGTCGACATAATAACGGTCGGCATAATAGCCGCCATAAGCGGGATCGGGCCGGTTATAGTCATAGGCATAGCGCGGGCCGCCGCCGAAGCCGCCATAGCCGTCGCCATAGGTGGAGCAACCGGAAACCAGCGTCGCGGCCGCGATCAGGCCGAATGTCAGTGCACGCATCACATCCTCCCTCATGGGTGATGCGGGGGAATCGCTTTGCGGGGCCAAAGGTTGCGATATGTTAAGGGGTTTTAAGCGGTCGGTCATGTGGCGCGGCGGTAGCGTGCACTTCGACTTCGCTCGGTGCGAACGGGGTGGAGGACCGCTCGCGCGCTACGGACCCAATCCCCTCGCTCCGTTCAGCCTGAGCGCCGTCGAAGGCCGAGGAAACCGCTCGAATGCAGCCCAATCCTCCCCGGCACGGGGAGGTGGCAGGCCGCAGGCCTGACGGAGGGAGGCTTCCTCAAAGGGCGTCCCTACCGGAAAGCCCCCTCCACCACCGCTTCGCGGCGGTCCCCCTCCCCCTGCCGGGGAGGATCGTTACTCTGCCGCCTGCGCCTGCCCCTTGTCGAGCAACGGCTTCAGATACTTGCCCGTAAAGCTGCGCGGTTCGGCGGCGACCACTTCCGGCGTTCCGACCGCAACGATCTCGCCGCCCTTCACACCGCCTTCGGGACCGAGGTCGACGATCCAGTCGGCGGTCTTGATGACGTCGAGATTATGCTCGATCACCACCACCGTATTGCCCTGTTCGACCAGCGCATGGAGCACTTCGAGCAGTTTGCGAACGTCCTCAAAATGCAAGCCGGTCGTCGGTTCGTCGAGGATGTAGAGCGTGTTGCCCGTCGCGCGGCGCGACAATTCCTTGGCCAGTTTCACCCGCTGCGCCTCGCCGCCCGACAGGGTCGTCGCCTGCTGGCCGACCTTGACGTAACCCAGCCCCACCTCGACCAGCATCGCCATCTTGTCGCGGATCGGCGGCACCGCCTGGAAGAACTCGGCGGCATCCTCGACGGTCATGTCGAGCACATCGGCGATCGAGTGGCCCTTGAACTTCACCTCCAGCGTCTCGCGATTGTAGCGCGCGCCGTGGCATACGTCGCACGTCACATAAACGTCGGGCAGGAAGTGCATCTCGATCTTGAGCACGCCATCGCCCTGGCACGCCTCGCACCGCCCGCCCTTGACGTTGAACGAGAAACGACCCGGCTTGTAGCCACGCGCCTGCGCCTCGGGCAGCCCGGCGAACCAGTCGCGGATCTGGGTAAAGGCGCCGGTATAGGTCGCCGGGTTCGATCGCGGGGTGCGGCCGATCGGCGACTGGTCGATGTCGATCACCTTGTCGAGATGGTCGAGCCCGGTAATCTTCTCATGCTTGCCCGCCAGGATGCGCGCACCGTTCAGCGAGCGCGCGGCGGCGGCGTAGAGCGTGTCGATGGTGAAGCTCGACTTGCCCGATCCCGACACGCCGGTGATGCAGGTGAAGGTGCCGAGCGGAATGCTCGCGGTCACGCCCTGAAGATTGTTGGCGGTCGCCTTGTGCACGGTCAGCTTCTTGCCCGAGCCCTTGCGGCGCTTGGCGGGGACCGCAACCTCGCGCGTGCCGTTCAGATAGTCGGCCGTCACGCTGGTCTTGGACTTAAGCAGCTGCTTCAGCGTCCCATGCGCGACGATCTGGCCGCCATGCACGCCCGCGCCCGGCCCCATGTCGATGACATAATCGGCGGTGCGGATCGCATCCTCGTCATGCTCAACGACCAGCACCGTGTTGCCCAAATCGCGCAACCGGCGCAGCGTCGCGAGCAGCATGTCGTTGTCGCGCTGGTGAAGCCCGATGGACGGCTCGTCGAGCACGTACAACACACCCGACAGCCCCGAGCCGATCTGCGACGCCAGCCGGATGCGCTGGCTCTCGCCGCCCGATAGCGTGCCGCTGGTCCGATCGAGATTCAGATAATCGAGGCCAACATTATTGAGGAAGCCCAGCCGCTCGACGATTTCCTTGAGGATCGGCTGCGCGATGGCGCGCTGCTGGTCGGTCAGATGTTCGGGCAGGCTTGTGAAGAAGGCCAGCGCATCGACCACCGACAGATGCGTGGCGTAGCTGATGTCCTGCATGGCGATCTTCACCGCCAGCGCCTCGGGCTTCAACCGCGCGCCGTGGCAGACTTCGCAAGGCTGCGACGACTGGTAGTTGGCCAGTTCCTCGCGCATCCAGGCGCTCTCGGTCTGGAGCATCCGGCGGTTGAGATTGCCGATCACGCCCTCAAACGGCTTCTTCACGTCGTACGACTTCTTGCCGTCGACAAAGGTCAGCGTGACCGCCTTGCCCTTGGTGCCATGCAGGATCGCGTCGCGGACCTTGTCCTCCAGATCCTTCCACGGCGTCTCCAGCGAAAAGCCGAACTCACGCGCCAGGCTGCCGAGCACCTGCATATAATAGGGGCTGGGCGGGTTGGACTTGGCCCAGGGTACGACCGCGCCCTTCTTGATCGACAGCTCGTGATTGGGGACGACCAAGTCTTCGTCGAAGATCAGCTTTTCGCCCAGACCGTCACAGGCCGGGCACGCCCCCTGCGGCGCGTTGAACGAGAACAGTCGCGGCTCGATCTCGGAAATGGTGAAGCCGCTGATCGGACAGGCGAACTTCTCGGAGAAGACGATGCGGCCGTCGGGCGCGTTGTTGCCCAGCACGGCGGACTTGGGCGTGGCGGGCTCGACCGGATCGGCGGGGTCGACATAGGCCAGACCATCCGCCAGCTTCAGTGCGGTCTCAAAACTGTCGGCCAGACGCGTCGCGATGTCCTCGCGCACCACCAGACGGTCGACCACCACCTCGATGTCATGCTTGAACTTCTTGTCGAGCGCAGGCGCCTCGTCGATCTCGTAGAGCTGGCCGTCGATGCGCACGCGGGTGAAGCCCGCCTTCTGCCACTCGGCCATTTCCTTGCGATACTCGCCCTTGCGGCCGCGCACGACGGGGGCCAGCAGATAGAGGCGCGTGCCCTCGGGCAGGGTCATCACCCGGTCGACCATCTGGCTGACCGTCTGCGCCGCGATCGGCTCGCCGGTGGCGGGCGAGTACGGGATGCCGACGCGCGCCCAGAGCAGGCGCATATAGTCGTAGATTTCGGTGACGGTCGCCACGGTCGAGCGCGGATTGCGGCTGGTCGTCTTCTGCTCGATCGAGATGGCGGGAGACAGCCCCTCGATATGGTCGACGTCCGGCTTCTGCATCATCTCCAGGAACTGGCGCGCATAGGCCGACAGTGACTCGACGTAACGCCGCTGCCCCTCGGCATAGATGGTGTCGAACGCCAGCGACGACTTGCCCGACCCCGACAGGCCGGTGATCACCGTCAGCGTGTCACGGGGAATGTCGATATCGACATCCTTGAGATTGTGCTCGCGCGCGCCGCGGACGGAAATCTTGGTCAGCATGAGGCAGGTTCTACTTCTGTTCCGGGAGGAAGGCCAGAGGCGAGATAGGAAGCGGAGGCGGCCGTTTCGAGAGGGGCGGGCTTGCGGGAACGCGGAAGTCCGGCGCATGATCCCTTCCGATCGCCGTTCGAGGGGGAGTAGTTTCCAACGTGTCGAAGACCTTGCACCTGACCGCCCTGTTGCTGCTGGCCAGCAGCGCCGCCACGCCCGCCCTCGCGCAGAAGGCCGAGAAGACCGAAACCAAGACCACCACAGAAACGAAGGACGACGACAGCAAGCGCCCGCCCCTGCCCGCCGACAAGACGATCAGCCAGAGCGCGCGGATCGGTGGCCGGGTCATCAATTACAAGGCGACCGTGGGCAAGATCGCGGTGCGCGACGACAAGGGCAAGGAGATCGGGCAGGTCGTCTACACCGCCTATACCGTGCCCGGCGGCGATGTGCGGCGGCCCGTCACCTTCGCGTTCAATGGCGGGCCGGGCGCGGCCTCGGTCTATCTGAACCTGGGTGCGGTCGGCCCGAAGCGGGTGCCGTTCGGTGCGCAGGGCGACGCTCCCTCCGACGCGCCGGTGACGACCGACAATCCCAATAGCTGGCTGGACTTCACCGACCTGGTCTTCATCGACCCCATCGGCACCGGCTTCAGCCGCAGCCTCGTCGACGAGGCCGAAACCAAAAAGGCCTTCTTCGCCAACGACCCGGACATCAAATATCTGTCCAAGGTCGTCTATGACTGGCTGGTCAAGGAAGGCCGGTTGCGTTCGCCGAAGTACGTCATGGGCGAAAGCTATGGCGGCTATCGCGCGCCGCGCATCGCCTATGAGCTCCAGTCGCAGATCGGCGTCGGGGTGAACGGCCTGATCATGGTGTCGCCCTATCTCGACCCCGCCTCGGGCGACGATGCCACCGCGCTGTCGCCTTTGCCGTGGATGATCGACCTGCCCTCGATGGCCGCCGCCCAGTTGGAGCGGCAGGGCAAGCTGACGCCCGAAGCGATGGCCGGGGTCGAGGCCTATGCGCGCGGCGACTACCTGCGCGACCTGATGCGCGGGCGGTCGGATACGCAGGCCGTCGACCGGATGGTGACCCGCGTCACCGAGCTGACCGGGCTGGACCCGGCGCTGGTCCGCAAGCTGGGCGGGCGGATCGATACGCGGACCTACCTGCGCGAGATTCACCGCAACGATTTGACGATCGGCAGCATCTACGACTCGAACGTCACCGCCTTCGATCCCTTCCCCTGGTCTTCGCAGCAGCGGTCCAACGACCCGCTGCTCGACTCGCTGATCGCGCCGACGACCAGTGCGATGGTCGATTTCGTGACGCGCGAAGTGGGCTGGAAGACCGACGCCCGCTATCATGCGCTATCCTATGAGGTGAACAGCGCCTGGGATCGCGGCAAGCCCGAGGATGCCCCCGTTACCGACCTGCGCAAGGCGATCGCCAACGATCCCAAGATGAAGGTGATGATCGTGCACGGCTGGGACGACCTGTCCTGCCCGTACTTCGCCTCGCGGCTGATCGTCGACCAGATGCCGAGCTATGGCGTGGCGCAGCGGGTGAAGCTGAACGTCTATCCGGGCGGGCACATGTTCTACAGCCGCACCGACAGCGGCGCGGCGTTCCGGCGCGATGCGATGGCGATGTACGGGGGGTAAATCGTACCCCTCTGGCCAGCCATATCCCACAGCCGTTCGCGCTCAGCGAAGTCGAAGCGCACGCCGGACGATGCGCATTTGGCGAAGTCTATCCCTTGGCCTTCGACTTCGCTCAAGCTGAACGGGGGGTGGGGTGTAGCTTGCCCCCGGCTTTCCCGCTCCGTTCAGGCTGAGCGTACTCGAAGCCCATGCCCCCAACGCCCGACTGGCCCTCCGCGCCAAGCCACGCTACACGCGCAACCGTATACGAAACGGAGCGAGTGACATGGCAGGAATGATCGGCGGATCGACCGCAGAGCGCGAACTGGCGAGCCTGTCGCCCTGGGCGAACCCCGCGCCGGTCATCACGGCACAGGAACGGGCGCAGCGGCTGACCCGCGCGCGCGAGTTGATGGGCCAGATGGGCGCCGACGCACTGCTGATCGGCGCGGGGGCCAGCTTGCGCTATTTCACCGGCGTCGCCTGGGGCGCGACCGAGCGGCTGGTGGCGATGCTGCTGCCGATCGCGGGCGAGCCGATCTTCATCTGCCCCGGCTTCGAACTGGGCTCGTTCGAGGCCAGCCTGTCCATCCCCGCCACCGACATCCGCCTGTGGGAAGAGGATGAAAGCCCCTCCGCGCTGGTCGCCGACGCGCTGAAGGCGGCGGGAGCCCAGACCTTGGCGATCGACCCCGCCATGGCCTTCCTGTTCGTCGAGCGTATCCGCGCCGCCGCGCCGGGCGTCACCTTGGTCGATGGTGGGCCGGTCGTCGACGGTTGCCGCATGATCAAGTCGCCTGCCGAGATCGCGCTGATGCAACAGGCGATGGACATCACGCTGGAGGTGCATCGCCGCGCCGCACGCATCCTGCACGAAGGCATCCGCGCGTCGGAGGTCATCCGCTTCATCGATCAGGCGCACCGGGCGCTGGGTGCGTCGACCGGCAACTATTTCTGCGCGGTGCAATTCGGCCGCTCGACCGCCTTCCCGCATGGCCTGCCGCAGGACGATGTGCTGCGCGACGGTGACGTGGTGCTGGTCGACACCGGCACGCTGATCGACGGCTATCACAGCGACATCACCCGGACCTATGCGTTCGGCAAGGTCGGTGACGAGGTTCGCCGCATCTGGAACATCGAGAAGGAAGCGCAAACCGCCGCCTTCGCCGCCGTCCGGCCGGGCGAGCCGTGCGAGGCGGTCGACTATGCCGCGCGCGCCGTGCTGGAGCGGTCGGGCCTCGGCCCCGACTATCGCCTGCCCGGCCTGCCGCATCGCACCGGTCACGGGATCGGCCTGTCGATCCACGAACCCGCCTATCTGGTGCGCGGCGACAAGACCCCGCTGACGCCGGGCATGTGCTTCTCCAACGAGCCGATGATCGTCGTGCCGGAGCGCTTCGGCGTGCGGCTGGAGGATCATTTCTATGTCACCGATACAGGCGCCGCCTGGTTCACCCAGCCCCAGCCCGCCATCGACGATCTGGGCTGAGTCCGATGACGCGGGCGGCGCCGATGCTCCGTCCGCCGTCAGACACGATAATAAATAAAACAACTTCCCTATTATAAGTTGACGCCTGTCCGGCGATCGACTTCAAATGCCGCCCAGGGACGATCAACGATATCGTCCCATGGGAGAGGCGCTGTGAAAGCAGGGCAAACATACGCGACATCGCGGCCGTCATCGACGGCCGTCGCATCCGCCGTGCGATGAGACCGGGAGCCGGTCTTCTCGCGACGGCGGGCTGCGTGGCGCTGGCCGCAGCGGCCCTCTGGCACGGCTGGTCCACGGACACGGCGCGGCCTGCCGCGATCATGGTGGTTGCCGGGAGCAGCGCCGCCCACAAGCCGGCACCGCCCCTTCCGAAATCCAGCCCGCCCGTCATCGCCGAGACGCCGGTCCCAAACGCGCCGACGACGGAACGGGCGGAATCGGTCATCACCGATTTCGCGGCCCACGCCTCCGCTCCGCTCGCCATCGAGTCCTCGACCTGCTCGGGATCGCGGTGCCGCGTCGCGGTCTATCAGACCGACGATTACGTCCAGCGCGGGCGCAAATTCTACGAGTCCGAGGATTTCACCGCGCTGACCCGCGCCGCCGGGGCGCAAGCGGTCCGGGTCACGCCCTACGATCGCCCGGACCGAAGCGGCTATCTGATCGACATGATGTTCTGAAGGCCAACGACAAAAACGACAGGAGAGGATGATGAAGACAATCTACCGGGCGCTGACGGCGGCGGCGCTGATGATGGCTCCGCAATTGGCGCCACGAACCGCAATGGCCCAATCCTTCTGGGATGGCTTCGACAGCAACAGCTACAACCCCAATTTGTGGATCGCGGAGAGCGGCCGGAACGGCGATCCGTTCGGCTGCACCTTCCAGCCCGGCATGATCGTCAACGGCCAGGGCGGCAACGTCGCGCTGACCCTGCAAAACGGCTCATGCTCCGAACTGAAGAGCAAGGCGCTGTATCAGTACGGCACCGTGCAGGCGCGGCTGCAACTCAGCAACATCCCCGGCACGGTCGCCAGCCTATTCACCTATAACAGCTGGTACGACAGCCCCGGCAAACCGTGGACCGAGATCGATATCGAGTATTTGCCGTCCTACGGCAACACGCTGCACACCAACGTCATCTTCCAGGCCAGCCAGACCGGCACCTATCGCCAATGGGAGAAATATGTCTCGCTCGACGGCTATGGCATCAACCCGATGAACGGGCCGGTGACGGCGGGCTTCGACTGGACCGCCAGCAAGATCGCCTGGTACGTCATCAACGGCAGCGGCAACAAGGTCTATATCCGCACGATCACCAAGAGCGACCAGACCAATTGCGATTGCATCCCCGCCAGCGCCTGGCCGTCGAATCCGGCCCGGATCTTCGCCAACTACTGGCATGGCAACAACGCCAACTCGGACTCGGTGAATTACTTCCCCAAGCGCTATAGCGGCGCGTCGGGTCGCGCCGTGTACGACTGGATCCAGTTCATCGACTATTGATCGAGCGGCGTGGCGGCCCCTGAAAGCCGCCACGCCCTTCCGTCAGACGACGGTGAACCCCGCCCAGAACGGGTCCTCGCGATCGATCCAGATCGTGTTGTAGCCGGTGGCGATCGCCGAGCCCTGGATCGACGGCACGATCGCCGCCTGACCGCCCAGTTCGGTCGCTTCCTCGACCCGGCCGATGAAGCGGCTGCGGATATAGCTTTCATGCACGAAGCGGTCGCCGACGCTCAAGCGCCCCTTCGCCGCCAGATGCGCGAGCCGCGCCGAAGTGCCGGTGCCGCACGGGCTGCGATCGATCGCGCGTTCGCCATAGAAGACCGCGTTGCGCCCGTCCGCATCCTCCGCCGAGGGCTTGTCGGCCCACAGCACATGGCTGACCCCCCGGATCGAGGGTTCGAGCGGGTGCACCGGCTCGAACTTCTCGCGCACCAGCTCGCGGATTGTACGGCTCAGCTCGACCAGCTTCGACGCGCCCAGATCGTCCAGTCCGGTATAGGCCCCCTGCGGCTCGACAATGGCGTAGTAATTGCCGCCATAGGCGACATCCAGCGTCAGCGGCCCGAAGCCCGGCACGTCGATCTGAATGCCCTCGGCCGCCAGATAGGCGGGCACGTTGCGGATACGGACCGCCGTGACCTTGGCCCCTTCCTTCTCATATTCGATATGGATGGTGCCCGCGGGCACCTCGACCTTCAGCTTGCCCGGCTCCCGCGGGGTGATCAGACCGTTTTCCAGGCCGAAGGTGATCATGCCGATCGTGCCATGCCCGCACATGGGCAGGCAGCCGCTCGTCTCGATGAACAGGATCGCGGCGTCGCTGTCCGGCTCGCACGGCGGATAGAGGAAGCCGCCCGACATCATGTCATGCCCGCGCGGCTCGAAGCACAGGCCGGTGCGAATCCAGTCGAACCGCTCCAGAAAATCCAGCCGCCGCTCGGCCATGCTGGACCCGCGCAGCAGCGGCGCGCCGCCCGCCACCAGCCGGACGGGATTGCCCGCCGTATGGCCGTCGATGCAGAAAAAGGTGTGGCGGATCGTGGGTGACGTCATCGGGATTCCCTTGCTGTAAAATCCGTATACGATATGACCAGGGTCATGCCCAAGCCGGAAAATCACGCGCAATCATCAGATCATCGCAGCGCCATCGTCGTGGGTGGCGGCGTCATCGGCATGACCACCGCGCTGGCGCTGCAACGCGCCGGTTGGGCGGTCACGCTGATCGAGGCGGAGGAAAACCCTCGCGCCGCCTCCTGGGGCAATGCGGGCCATATCGCGACCGAACAGGCCGAGCCGATCGCCTCGCCCGCGATGGTGCGCGGTTTCGCCAAGCGGCTGTTCTTCCGCGGCGGCGCACTCGCCCTGCCCCCGCGCGAGATCGCGACCTGGCTGCCTTTCTCGCTCCGCCTGCTGAAGGCCGCCCGCCCCGCGCGCTATGAGCGTTCGCACCAGGCGCTGGCGGCATTGCTCGCCCAGGCGATGCCCGCCTGGGAGCGGCATGTCGCCGCCCTCGGTGCACCCGATCTGCTCCGCCCCGACGGCCATGTCGTCCTATGGGAAACGCCGGAGAGTGCCGCACGCGGTCTCGCCAACTGGCAGGCGGCGGACACCGGCACCGCGCGTTTCCGCCCGCTGACCGAGGCGGAGTTGCAGGACTGGCGCACCCGCGTCCGAGCGCCCATCGCGGGCGGCATCCGTTTCGAGGGCAGTGGCCAGATCGCCGACCCGACCCGCCTCGCCCAAACCACGACCGCTCGCTTCCTGGCGGACGGCGGCACCCGCCTTATCGCGCGCGTCGAGGCGATCAGCGACGGCGAGGTCTGCCTGACCGACCATCGCCGCCTGACCGCCGACCAGATCGTCGTGACGGCGGGCGTGGCGAGTGCCGCGCTGCTCCGCCCCTTCGGCCTGAAGGCCCCGATCATCGCCGAGCGCGGCTATCACCTCCAGACAGGCCCCGACGTCGACTGGCCCGCCGACCTGCCGCCGGTGGTGTTCGAGGACCGCTCGATGATCGTCACCCGCTTCGCAGGCGGCCTGCGCGCCGCCAGCATCGTCGAGTTCGCCCGTGCCGAAGCCGCCCCCGACCCCGCCAAGTGGAACCGCCTGCGCCACCACATCGCCGCGCTGGGCCTGCCGATCGGCGAGGACGCGAAGCTCTGGATGGGCGCACGGCCTACGTTGCCGGATTACCTGCCCGCGATCGGGCGGGTGCGGGGGACGACGGGTGTGTCCTATGCCTTCGGGCATAACCATCTCGGCTTGACGCTCGCGCCCATCACGAGCGAGTTGGTGGCGGAAATACTGAAGGGCAACGCGACGGCGGTGCCGTTGCAGCCCTTCGATTTGGAACGATTCGGATAATCCTGATCATCCGAATTTGGGAGACACCCCATGCTGCTCGCGTTGCTGATTGGCATGAACGATCCGATGCCTTCATCCTGCCCCTTGCCCTTTCCCGTGGTGGCCGACAGGGCGACAGCGCTCACCATCGCGGCGGCCGTCATTGCGGCCGCCCCGAAGACGCCGCTGCCCAGGAATGTCATGGGCTACACGCTCGCCACGCGACACTCCTCCGGTTCGCATAGCTGGGAGGTCATTCAGACGCCCATATCCGCCGTAAAAGGACTCAGATTCCTCGACGGTGAGGGCCTCAGTATGGAAATCGCCATTTGTGACGGCGCGGTATCGAACATTCGTTTCAACAGGGCCCCACTCAAAAAGCTACCTAAAGGTCGCGCCCGATAGGTCCGACTCCTCGTCGGCGTCCCCCCTCGACATCCCGCCCCCATTCGCTATCGGTTAACCACAGCGTATCGGGGGAGCGGCGACCGGGTCCGTGCAGATCAAGCGGCTTCGCATTTCGGGTTTCAAGAGCTTCGTCGATCCGGCCGATCTGGTCATCGAACCGGGGCTGACCGGCGTTGTCGGGCCCAATGGCTGCGGCAAGTCGAACCTGCTCGAAGCGCTGCGCTGGACGATGGGCGAGAACAGCGCGCGCTCGATGCGCGGCGCGGGCATGGAAGACGTGATCTTCGCGGGCACCGCCACCCGCCCGCCGCGCGACTTTGCCGAGGTCACGATCCTGGCGGAACGCGAGGGGGATGAGACAGAGATCGTCCGCCGGATCGAGCGCGGCGCCGGGTCCGCCTACCGGATCGACGGGCGCGACGTGCGCGCCAAGGACGTGGCGCTGCTCTTCGCCGACGCCGCGACCGGCGCGCATTCGCCAGCCCTTGTCAGCCAGAACCGGATCGGCGCGGTCATCGCCGCCAAGCCCGCCGAGCGCCGCGCGATGCTGGAGGAAGCGGCAGGGATCGCCGGGCTCCATGTCCGCCGCCGCGATGCCGAGACCAAGCTGCGCGCGACCGAGACGAACCTGACCCGGCTGGACGAGGCGATCGCCGACCAGGACGCCCGCATCGCGACGTTGCGGCGACAGGCGCGCGCGGCGGAGCGTTATCGCCTGCTCTCCGACCAGATCCGGGTGGCCGAGGCGCGGATGATCTTCGCCCGCTGGCGCGATGCGGCCGAGGCGGCGGGCGCGGCCAAGATCGAGGCGGAAGCGGCAGAGCGCCGCGTCACCGAAACCACCGCCGCCGAGCGCGAAGCCGCCGCTGCGCAGGAACAGGCGGTAGCGCGCGCCGCCGGGACCCGCGCCGCCTCGCTCGCCGCGCGCGATACGCTCAGCGAGGCGGGTCATGCCCTGTCTCGCACTCGCGATCGCCGCCATGGGCTGCAACGGCGAATCGAGGAACTGGCCGCCGCGCGCACCCGTATCGACGAGGACCGCGCGCGCGAGGATGCGCTGGCGCACGACGCGGCCGCCGCGATCCGGCGGCTGGCGGAGGAGTGCGAGGATTTGGAGGCGCGCATCGCCCATGCGGTGCAGGCCATGCCCCGGCTCGACGCGCTGCTGGCCGAGGCGGAGACGAAGAACCGCAATGCCGAGGTCGCGCTGGCCCGCGCACTGTCGGCCCAGGCGGCCGAGGCCGCCGAGCGCCGCATCGCGGAGGCCGCGCTGGCCGCCGCCCGCGCCCGCCATGCCCGTGCCGAACGCGATGCCCGCGCGGTCGCCTCCGCGATCGAGGCGCTGCCCGATATGGCCGAGCAGGAAGCGGCGCGTGAGGCGGCCATCGCGACCCAGGCCGCTGCCAAGGTCGATGCCGACAAGGCACGCGCGGCTTTGGGCTGGGCCGAGGAAAGCGAGTTGACCGCAACCGGCGAGCGGGATTCGGCCGAGGGCGCCCGCGCCCGCGCCATCGCCGCGCTGGCCGCGCTGGAGGCGGAGGCGACGACGCTGACCCGCGCGACCGCGAGCAAGGGCGGCGACCGGCTGCTCGACGAGGTGCAGGCCGACCCGGGGTTCGAACGCGCGCTGGCGGCCGCGCTGGGCGACGAACTGGAGACGCCGCTGGTCGACTGGCATGGCTCCCCCGTTGCGCCCGACGACCCCGCCGCGCCAGTCGGCACGCTAAGGCTGGGTGAGCGGATCAAGGCGCCGCCGACGCTTGCCCGGCGGCTGTCGCAGATTTTCCTGGTCGAGGCGGATTCGGGCCAGCATCTGAGCGTCGGGCAGCGGCTGGTCACGCGCGAGGGGCGGCTGCGGCGCTGGGACGGCTATATCGGCGAGGGCGGCGGCGCGGCGGCGGCCGAGCGGATGGAACGGCGCAACCGGCTCGCCGCGCTGGAGGTCGAACGTCCGGCGGCCGAGGCGGCGGTCCAGACCGCGACCGAGGCGCGCGCCGCGATCGAGGATCGGATCGCCCGCGCCCGCGCCGCTGCCGCCAGCGCGCGGAACCTCCATGCCACCGCCGAAGCATCCTTGCGCGATGCCCAGCGTGCCGAGGACCGGGCGCAGGCGGTGATCGAGCGGCTGTCCGCCCAGCGCACCGACCTTGCCACCCGCGCCGAGCGCATCGCCGCCGAGATGGACGAGGCGCTGGCCGAATGCGACCGCGCCCAGGCGACACTGGCCGGACTGCCCGACGGCACCGCCAGCGCGGCGGAGACGGCGCGGCTCCAGCAGGAGACGCAGCTGGCGCGCTCGGCGGTGGCGCTGGCCCGGTCGGAGCGGACGACGCTGGAACGCAGCCTGACCCAGACCCGCGACCGGCTGTCCGCCGCGATGGCCGAGGCGCAGGGCTGGGACCAGCGTGCGGGGCAGGCGGCGGGCCGGATCGCCGAGATGGACGACCGCGCCGCGACTCTCGACCGCGACGCCGCCGCCCTGGCCGACCAGCCCAGCCTGCTGGCCGACGAGATCGCCAGGCTCGCCACCGCGCATGACACCGCCAAGGCCGAGGCGGAGCGGACCCAGATCGAGGAAGCCGACGCCGAACGCGCGCTGCGTGCCATCGAGGCCGCGCATGCCGAAACCCATGCGCTGTTGTCCGCCGCGCGGGAGGCGCGCGCGGGGGCACTGGCGCGGGTCGAGAATCACGAACTGCGCCGGGTCGAACTGGGCCGCGTATCGGGCGAACGCTTCGCCTGCCCCGCGCCGGTGCTGCCCGAGAAACTGGCCTTCGACAGCGCCAGCGTCGGCTCGCCCCAGACCGAGGCCGCCGCACATGACAAGCTGTCCGCCGACCGCGAACGCATCGGCCCGGTCAATCTGGTCGCCGAACAGGAACTGGCCGATCTGGAGGCGAGCGGCGCCGCCAGTGCCGCCGAGCGTGAGGATCTGGTGCAGGCGGTGGCACGGCTGCGCAGCTCGATCGGGCTGCTCAACCGCGAGGGGCGGCAGCGGCTGCTGGAGGCGTTCGAGGCGGTGAACGGCCATTTCCAGACCTTGTTCGCGACGCTGTTCGACGGCGGCTCGGCGCATCTGGCACTGATCGATTCGGACGATCCGCTGGAGGCGGGGCTGGAGATCATGGCGCAGCCGCCCGGCAAGAGGCTCCAGTCGCTCACGCTATTGTCGGGGGGCGAACAGGCCCTGACGGCGGTGGCGCTAATCTTCGGCCTGTTCCTGACCAATCCGGCGCCGATCTGCGTGCTGGACGAAGTCGATGCGCCGCTCGACGACGCCAATATCGACCGGTTCTGCGGATTGCTCGACCGGATGACGCGCGAGACGGATACGCGCTACCTGATCGTGACGCACAATGCGGTGACGATGAGCCGGATGCACCGGCTGTTCGGCGTGACGATGATCGAACGCGGCGTCAGCCGGCTGGTGTCGGTGGATTTGCAGGCGGCGGAGACGTTGCTGGCGGCGGAGTGATGCCGCGTTTCAAAACGCCAACCTGACGAATATATGGCCGTTCCCCGGCGAAGGCCGGGGTCCAGTTGCGCTGCGCTATCGCGGGTCAGCGCCTTTGCCTCCCCCGCGTTGAATAGCGCGCCACCGACTTGGTGGAGCCTGGGCCCCGGCCTTCGCCGGGGAACGGCTGTATCTTCAAAACCTCCGTTGAGCCTGAGCGAAGTCGAAGGCCACGCGAAACCCTCACGGCAGCAGGAACGTCCCCTCGATCACCGTGACGCATCCGCCGCCCAGGATCACCCGGTCACCCGCCAGCCGACAGGTCAACCGCCCGCCCCGCGCGCTCGCCTGCTCCGCCACGAAGGACTCGCGCCCGAGTTTCTGCGCCCAATACGGGGTCAGCACCGCATGAGCTGATCCCGTCACCGGGTCCTCGTCGATCGCGAAGGCGGGCACGAAGACGCGGCTGACCACATCCGCCTCGCCCTCCCCGCCGCGCGCGGTCAGGATCACGACATACCGCCCCGCCTCGGCCAGTGCCGCGAAGTCCGGCGTACAAGCCCGCACGGTCGCCGCATCGTCGACCACGACCACCGCGTAACCCGCCGGGTGGCGCAGCGTCTCGACCACGCCGTCCACGCCCAGCGCCTCGACCACCCCCGGCAACGCCTCGGGCGACGGCGTACGCTCCGGCAGCGTCAGGCTGTAGCCCAGCCCGTCGTGCGCGACCTCCAGTACCCCGGCATGGCGCGTCGCGAACCGCACGCGCTCGCGCGTCGTATCCGACGACAGCACGACATGCCCGCTCGCCAGCGTGGCGTGGCCGCACATCTCCACCTCGTCGCCCGGCGTGAACCAGCGCAGCTCGAAATCCGCCTCACCGCCGTCCATCGGCACCAGGAAGGCGGTTTCTGACAGGTTGTTCTCCTGCGCGATCGCCAGCAGCGTGGCGTCGTCAAGCCAGGACGACAGCATCATCACCGCCGCCGGATTGCCGCCGAACGCGACATCGGCAAAGGCGTCGACCTGGGTAAAGGGAATACGCATCAATATCCGACGCGCTTGCCGAACCAGTGCGGGGTCACATCCGCCTCGACCAGCGGATTGTCGGTGTCGACATGGCCTTCGGGGTCGAGATGGATCAGCACCTCGACCTTGGGGAAGGCGCGGCGCAGCGCGCGCTCTACGCCCTCAACCACGTCATGCGCGGCGGCGACCGTCATGTCGCGGTCGACCTCCATATGGAATTGCGCGAAGTCGTGGCTGCCCGAACGACGGGTGCGGAAGTCGTGAATGCCCTTCAGCCCCGGCTGGCGCGCGGCGACGTCGAGAAAGGCGGCGCGCTGATCGTCGGACCATTCCTTGTCCATCAACTGGTCAATCGCGGTCGAGGATGCCTGGAACGCGCCCCAGGCCAGCCACAGCGCGATGGCGATGCCGAAGATCGGGTCCGCGCCGTGCCAGCCGAGATACTGGTCGAGCACCATCGCGACGATGACCGATCCGTTGAGCATCACGTCCGACTGATAATGGACATTGTCCGCCAGGATCGCGACCGATCCGGTGCGACGGATGACGCTGCGCTGATAGGCCAGCAGAACGACGGTCGCGGCGATCGCGATCACCGATACGCCGATGCCGAACTCGGCGTCGCTGGTCGGATTGTCCGCGCCCAGCGCCATAACCGCGCGCCAGGCGATGCCCGCCGCCGAGGCGGTGATCAGCGCGACCTGGAACAGCGCCGCCAGCGCCTCCGCCTTGCCATGGCCGAAACGGTGGTCGTGGTCGGCCGGGGTCGCCGCCAGCCGCACGCCGTACAGCGTCACCAGGCTGGCCAGCAGGTCGAGCGCGGTGTCGGCGAGCGACCCCAGCATCGCGACCGAGCCCGTTCGCCACGCGGCGAACCCCTTCAGCGCCAGCAGGAACAGCGCCATCGCGACGCTGGCCAGCGCCGCACGGGTCGCCAGCGGAATGACTTTCTTGCGTTCGTCCTGGGTCACGGAAACAGCAATCCTTCGTCCCAGCCCTGTTCGCCGGTGCGGGTGAAGACACGGCGCTCATGCAGCCGGTGTTCGCGGTCGAGCCAGAACTCGATCCGCTGCGGGGTGACGCGGTATCCGCCCCAATGCGGCGGGCGCGGCACGTCGCCGCCCTCGAAGCGGGCGCGCATCTCCTCGAACCGCGCCTCGAACGTCTCGCGATCGGCGAGCGGACGCGACTGGTCCGAAGCCCAGGCGCCCAGCTGGGAGTCGCGGCCCCGGCTGGCGAAATAGGCGTCCGACTCGGCATCATCGACGCGGGAGACTGGCCCCTCGATGCGGATCTGGCGGCGCAGCGACTTCCAGTGAAACAGCAAAGCGGCCTTGCTGCCCTCGCCCAGATCCTGCGCCTTGCGACTCTCGCGATTGGTGTAGAACACGAATCCGGAGGGATCATGCCCCTTCAGCAGGACCATGCGAACCGAGGGTTGGCCACTCGCATCGACCGTCGCCAGCGCCATCGCGTTGGAATCGTTGATTTCGCTCGCACGCGCCTCGGCAAACCAGGTCTCGAACAGGGCAAAGGGATCGTCAGCCATGCGCCCGCCCATACGCCTGTGGGCCACGAAAACCAATGTCGGGAACGGAAACGCTGAGTCCGTCATTGGGCTGGTGACGATACGGAGATTTTCCAATGCCCGCACGCGCTTACTGGCAGGGTCAGATTCGCCTCGCGCTGGTGTCGATCCCGGTCGAGCTCTATCCGGCGACAAAAAGCGGCGCGACGATCCAGTTCAAGCAGATCCATGAACCCAGCGGCAAGCCGATTCACTACGAGAAGGTCGTCAACGACATCGGCCCGGTCGACACCGACGAGATCGTGAAGGGCTATCAGGTCGCCAAGGGGGATTATGTCCTGCTCGATCAGGACGAGATCGACGCGGTCAAGCTGGAGTCGAAGAAGACGCTGGAACTGACCCGCTTCGTCGACGCGGGCGAGATCAACGTCCTCTATTATGAACGCCCCTATTTCGTGGTGCCCGCCGACGATCTGGCCGAGGAAGCCTTTATCGTCCTGCGCGAGGCGTTGAAGCGGACGGGCAAGGTCGGGCTGGGCCAATTGGCGCTGCGGGGGCGCGAATATATCGTCAGCCTGCGGCCGTGCGGGCGGGGGCTGATCCTGGAGACGCTGCGCTACGCCGATGAGGTGAACAAGGCGCAAGCCTATTTCAGCGACATCGGCGATGCCAAGCCCGACGCCGAATTGCTCGATCTGGCCGAGGCGCTGATCGAGAAGAAGTCCGGCCCCTTCGACCCCAAGCAATTCCACGACCATTATGTCGAGGCTCTGCACCGCCTGATCGAACGCAAGCGCAAGGCCAAGGGCAAGAAGGTCATCGAGGACGAGGATGACGCAACGCCCAAGTCGCGCGGCAATGTCGCCGACCTGATGGCGGCACTCAAACAGTCGATGGAGACGGGCGAGACGCGCAGCCGATCCCGCAAGGCCCCGGCCAAGACCACCCGCAAGACGCCCGTGAAGAAGACCACCCGCAAAACCCCGGCGCGCAAACATGGCTGATCCGCTCGAACGCTATAACGCCAAGCGCGATTTCACCCGCACCGCCGAGCCTGCGGGGACGTTGGCGCCCGGCAAGGGCAACAGCTTCATCGTGCAGAAGCATGACGCGACCCGGCTCCACTGGGACTTCCGGCTGGAGGTGGATGGGGTGCTCAAAAGCTGGGCGGTGACGCGCGGCCCCAGCCTGGATCCCGACGAAAAGCGGCTGGCGGTGCGGACCGAGGATCATCCGCTCTCTTATGCGACGTTCGAGGGGACGATTCCGGCGGGCGAATATGGCGGCGGCACGGTGATGCTGTGGGATCGCGGCACCTGGTCACCGGTTGCGGGCAAGAGTGCGAAGGATCTGGAAGACGGGCATCTCCACTTCATCCTCGATGGCGAGCGGATGAAGGGCGAATGGCTGCTTGTCCGCATGAAGCCCAGGGGCAAGGAAAAGCGCGAGAACTGGCTGCTCCGCAAGGTCGCCGACGCCCAGGCCGGGGGGACCGACACGCTGACCGATCAGGCGCTGACCAGCGTGTCGACCGGGCGGACCATGGCGCAGATCGCCGAGGGGAAAGCGGCGAAGCCAAAGTCGACCAACACACCGAAGGCGCGGCCGAGCAAGGCGAAAACGAAGGCCAAGGCGAAAGCGGGCACGATGCCCGAATTTCAGCCCCCGGCGCTCTGCACTTTGGTCGATCAGGTCCCGGCCGGAAATGGCTGGGTGCATGAGATCAAATATGACGGCTACCGCGCGCTGATCGCGGTGGGCGGGGGAGAGGCGCGGGTCTTCACCCGCAGCGGGCTGGACTGGAGCGATAAGTTTCCCGGCATCGTCGCGGCGGCCGCCGATCTGCCCGTCGCCAGCGCGCTGATCGACGGAGAGATCGTCGCGTTCAAGGACGGGCGGCCGGACTTCTCGACGCTGAAGGATGCGATCGGCACGACCAAGCCGATGAGCCTGTTCGCCTTCGACCTGCTGTCGCTGGACGGCGAGGATGTAACCGGCCTGCCACTGGTCCAGCGCAAGGAACGGCTGCGCGGGGTCGTCCCCAAGGGCGACGAGGTTATCCAGTTCGCCGAGCACATCACCGGCTCGGGCGAGGCGCTCTTCGACAAGCTCTGCGCCGAGGGGCTGGAAGGCGTCGTGTCCAAACGTGCCGACAGTCGTTACCCATCGGCGCGCAGCCGCGACTGGCTGAAGATCAAATGCCTGAAGCGGCAGGAGTTCGTGATCGTCGGATGGCTCCCTTCCGACAAGGCGCGGCGGGGGTTGAAGTCGCTGCTGCTGGGCGTGAACCGCGACGGCGAGCTGGCCTATGTCGGCAAGGTCGGCACCGGTTTTACGCAAGACCGCATGGCCGAGTTGCGCACGTTGCTCGACGCCCGCACCCGCAAGACCGCCCGCGTCGAGGCGCCGCGCGCGATGGTACGCGGTGCGAAATGGGTGCGCCCCGATCTGGTCGCCGAGATCGCCTTTACCGAGACGACGCCCGACGGCCTGCTCCGCCATCCCAGCTTCATCGGCCTTCGCGAGGACAAGCCCGCTGATCAAGTGGTCGAGGAACGCCCCGCCCCCGGACCCTCCGCCAAGGACAGCGATATCGCCATCACCCATCCCGAGCGGGTGATCTTTCCCGATAGCGATCTGACCAAGGGCGACCTCGCCGATTATGTCGCCACCATCGCTCCGCTGATGCTCCCCTGGGTCGCGCGCCGACCGGTCAGCCTGGTCCGCTGTCCGCAAGGTCGGGCGCGGGCGTGTTTCTTCCAGAAGCATGACGCGGGCAGTTTCGGGCCGCATGTCCACTCGGTGCCGATCCGGGAAAAGGACGGCGGCACCGAACCCTATCTCTATGTCGAGGACGCGGAGGGCCTGCGCGCCTGTATCCAGATGGGCTCGATCGAGTTTCATGGCTGGGGATCGTCCATCGCCACGCTGGAACAGCCCGACCGGATGATCTTCGACCTCGATCCCGATCCGTCCGTGACCTTCGCCGATGTGAAGCGCGCCGCGGTGCATATCCATGACCAGCTCGCCGAATTGGGGCTGACCAGCTTTGCGATGCTGTCGGGCGGCAAGGGTGTGCATGTCGTCGTGCCGCTGACCCCGGATGCGAAGTGGCCCGCCGTGTCGGACTTCGCCGAACGCTTCGCCAAAGCCTTGGCACAAGGCGATCCCGACCGTTTCGTCGCGGTGGCGACCAAGGCCAAACGCAAGGGCCGCATCTTCATCGACTGGCTGCGCAACCAGCGCGGCGCGACCGCCGTCATGCCCTATTCGGCCCGCGCGCGGGCGGGGGCGCCGGTCGCCGCGCCGGTGGCGTGGCGCGAGCTGGACGGCATCGACACGGCGGCGCGCTGGACGATCCGCGATGCCGGAGAACTGGCGACGCGCGCGGGCAGCGCGGCCTTGCGCGGCTGGGGTGTGGCGGATCAAATCCTGCCCGATCTCTAATCGCCTGTTGCAACCTTGGGCCGATCCGGCGATTTTCCCCGCCAATGGACCCCTCCGAGGATAGCCCCGCGCAGGCCGCCGCCTGGATCGACGCCTATCGCGCGGCCGCCCCCGGCGCGGACGTGCTGGCGCGGTCCGGCGACCCGGCTTGGCCCGCCATGCTGGAGGAACTGGCCGCCGTCGCCAGCAACCTGGCCCATGCGCGCGAGCGAGTGCAGCGCCATGCTGCCGATATCGGCACCGGCTTTCGCATCATCGGCGAAACCGACGAGCGGCCCTGGCCCGTCTCGCCCGTCCCCCTGCTGATCGATACGCGGGAATGGGCGGGGATCGAGGCGGGGGTGATCCAGCGGGCCGCGCTGCTGGAGACGATCCTCGCCGATCTCTACGGCCCCGGACGGCTGGTGGCGGAAGGGCTCATTCCCGCCGCACTGGCGACTGGCAGCCCCTATTTCCTGCGCCCAATGGTCGGGGTGCGCCCGCCCGGCGGCCATCATCTGAGCTTCGTCGCCTTCGACCTGGCGCGCGGGCCGGACGGCGAGTGGCGGGTGCTGGCGGATCATCTGCGCAACCCGGCGGGGGCGGGCTATGCGCTGGAGAACCGGCTGGCGGTCAGCCGGACGCTGGGCGGCCTTCAGAACCGGCTGAACGTGCAGCGGCATGCGCCGTTCTTCGCCGCCTTCCGCGCCGGACTCGCCGCGCAATGCCGCCGCGCCGATCCGCGTATCGGTCTGCTGACGCCGGGCCGCTTCAACCCGAGTTATCCCGAACAGGCGCATCTGGCGCGCTATCTCGGCCTGTTGCTGGTCGAGGGCGCGGACCTCGCCGCGATCGAGGGACAGGTCTATGTCCGCACCGTCGCGGGGCTGAAGCGGATCGATGCGCTGTGGCGGCGGCTCGATCCCCGGATGCTCGATCCGCTGGCCTTCGACAGCCATTCGCAGATCGGCGTGCCCGGCCTGATCGACGCCTATGTTGAGGGGCAGGTGGTCATCGCCAATGCCCCCGGCGCGGGCGTGCTGGAGAGCCCTGCCGTCTCCGCCTTCCTACCCGCGCTGGCACAGGCTCTGGCGGGTGTGCCGCTGATGCTGCCTAATATCGCGACCTGGTGGTGCGGTGGGCCGCGCCAGGCCGCGCATGTCGCGGAGCATCTCGACACGCTGCTGATCGCGCCCGCCTTCGGCCCCCGCCCGCTGGGCCTGCCCGATGGGGCTCGAACGGGCGCGAGCCTGTCGGTCGAGGAGCGCGCCACGCTGCTCACCGACATGGCGAAGCGCCCGCAGGATTATGTCGGGCAGGAGATGGTGCGCCTGTCGACCATGCCCGTGGTCATCGGCGACCGGCTGGAGCCGCGCCCCTTTACCTTGCGCGTTTTTGCCGCGCGCGACGGCGAGGGGCGATGGACGGTCATGCCCGGCGGCTTCGGCCGGATCGGCGACCATCCCGAGGCGACGGCGGCGATGATCGGCGAAGGGCTGTGGTCCGCCGATGTCTGTGTCCATGGGCCGGAGCCGGTGACGCCCATATCGCTGCTCGCCGACCCCGATTCGCTGCACGTCCGGCGCAATCCGGGGACGTTGCCCAGCCGGGTGGCGGACAATTTCTATTGGCTCGGCCGCTATCTGGAGCGGGGCGAGGCGCTGCTTGCCGCGATCCGGGTGATGCTGGGCAATTCCATCGACGTCGATGGCGGCGCCGCACTCGACCCGCGCACAGTCGGGCGGCTGGTCGGCCTCATCACCGGCGGCGGGGCCGCGCCGCATCCCGACAGCCTGCACCGCGCCGCGCTGACCCAGTTCGCCCGCACCGCGATGGAGGATGAGGGCTTTCATTCGGTTGCCCGCATCAACCGGCTGGCACGCGGGATCAGCGAAGGATCGCGCGACCGCCTGTCCGCCGACATGGTGCGGCTGCTGGAAGCCCCCTTCCCCAGCCATGCCGGGATGCTCGACCGGGCGGGGTCGCTGCAACGCCGCTATGCCGCGATCGCCGGACTGTCGGCCGAGCATATGGTGCGCACCACCGCCTGGCGCTTCCACGATCTCGGTCGCCGCGTCGAGCGGGCGGTGGCGGTGGCGCGCGCGACGCGGCTGTTCGGCATGGCGGGCGCATCGGCGGACGACCTGTCCACCCTGCTCGACCTCGCCAACAGCCAGATCAGCTATCGCCAGCGTTATCCGACCGGCCTGGCGCGGGTCGCGGTGGTCGATCTGGTCGCGCTCGACCCCAACAATCCGCGCGCGCTCGCCTATCAGACCGCGCGCATCGCCGACTGCCTGGCGCGCCTGCCCGTTCTGTCCGACGACGACATGGCCGAGCCGCAACAGGCCCAGGCGATCGCCATCCGCGCCACGATCGAGACGGCGGATGCGCGCACGCTCGACGCCGATACGCTGGGCGATGTCGAGCGGCGGCTGGGCCTGCTGTCCGAAGCGATCGCGCGCCGCTATTTCTTGCAAGGGGCCGAGCCTCTCCGCGCCGGAGGCCTGACGCTGGCATGATCTACGACATCCGCCACATCACCCGCTTCGATTACGGCGCGCAGGTCAAATATGCGCGCTGCAACCTGCGGCTGAAACCGATCGACTGGCCCGGCCAGACGCTGGAATCCTATGACCTGATCGTCGAGCCGGTCGGCCGCACCCGCGCCGCCCATGCCGAGGCGGGGCTGGCGCATGTCACCCGGCTGGTGGTCGATCGTCCGGTGCGCAGCCTGACCATCGAGAGCCGCGCGCGCATGATCGTCGATCGCCCGGTGCCGATGCCCTCGCCGAACGATCCGACGCTGGCCGAGGTCTCCGCGCTGGCCCGGTCGAGCCGCGACCTGTCGGCGGCGGGACCGGCCAATTACATCTTCCCCTCGCCGCTGATCCCGCTCGACCCCGCCATCGCCGAGTGGTGCGCGGCCGACCTGTCGCCGGAGCGCGGCGCGCTGGAGGCGGGCTTCGCGCTCGCCAACCGTATCCAGCGCGAATTCGCCTTCGACCCCGCTGCCACCTTGGTCGATACGCCCCCGGCCGAGGCGTTCCGCCAGCGGCGCGGCGTGTGCCAGGACTTTGCGCAGATCATGATCACGGGCTTACGCGCCTCGGGCATCCCGGCGGCCTATGCCTCGGGCTATATCCGCACCCTGCCGCCGCCCGGCCAGGCGCGGCTGGTGGGCGCGGATGCGACCCATGCCTGGGTGCTGATCTGGGGCGGGCCGGAGCATGGCTGGGTCGGGGTCGACCCCACCAACGGCATCTGGATGGCGGGCGACCATATCATCGTCGCGGTCGGCCGCGACTATGCCGAGATCGCACCGGTCGATGGCGTCGTCCTAGGTTCAGGCGCGCAGAAGATGGACGTCAGCGTGGACGTCGCGCCGGTGGAGGAGATGGTGGCGGGGTAGCCTAGCCATATAATCCCCAACCCCACCGCCGTTCGCACTGAGCGAATTCGAAGTGCACGTCCCGCGTTAGGCCGCGAGCTTTTTCCCTAGGCCTTCGACTTCGCTCAGGCTGAACGGGGGGTGTGTAAAATTTGGACCTACCCCTCCTCCGTCACCGCATTGGGATTGTCCTTGTCCGGGTCCGGATGCCCGCCCGTCCCATGATAGGCAGCACCGCTCTGGCCGCCGTGAAAATCGCCTTTGCGCTTCGGCACGCCTTCGTAACCGCCACCCTGACTCTCGCCGCCATGTTTGCCCGGCGCATCCGACACGCCGTCGGGCGCACCTTTCTTGCCGTCCTTTTCAACCGCCTGCATCGGCTGGGTCATGATCCGTCTCCTTCGCCCGCTTCAACGCATGGGGAACGGATTGCGCTCCGGCACGGACTTCCCCACATAGATCGGTAATACACTGCCAACGGGGAACAGAGTGGCCGATCCATATCAGACGCTGGGCGTGAGCCGCATGGCCAGCGAAGCGGATATCAAGAAAGCCTATCGCAAGCTGGCGAAGGAACTGCATCCCGACCGCAACAAGGACAATCCCAAGGCGTCGGAGAAGTTCAGCCAGGTCACCAACGCCTATGACCTGCTGAACGACAAGGACAAGCGCGCCCGGTTCGACCGGGGCGAGATCGACGGCGACGGCAACCCCACCTCGCCCTTCGGCTATGGCGGCGGAGCGGGCGGCTTCGGCGGCGGCGCGCGGCCCGGTGCCGGTGGCAGCGGGGGCTTTCGCCAGCAATTCGATTTCGGCGGCGAGGGCGCTGACATGTCCGACATCTTCGAGGGGATGTTCGGCGGCACCGGACGCGGCGGCGGACGCAGCGGCGGCTTTTCAGGGGGCTTTGGTGGGTTCGGCCGGGGCCGTTCGGCCGAAAAGGGCGCGAACACCGCCTATGCGCTGCGCGTCCCCTTCGTCGATGCCGCCACGCTCAGCCCACAGCGGATCACGCTGGCCGACGGCAAGGCGATCGAGCTAAAACTGCCCGCCGGGGTCGAGAGCGGCACCCAGATGCGCCTGAGCGGCAAGGGGGAGCAGGGTCCGGGCGGCGCGGGCGACGCGATCATCACGATCGAGGTCGTACCCCACGCCTTCTTTACCCGTGACGGCGACGATGTCCGGCTCGACCTGCCGATCAGCCTGACCGAGGCGGTGCTGGGCGGCCAGGTGAAGGCGCCGACGGTCGAGCGTCCGGTCATGCTGACCGTGCCCAAGGGCACCAGCTCGGGCAAGACGCTGCGCCTGAAGGGCAAGGGCTTTCACAAGAAGGATGGCGGGCGCGGCGACCAGCTGATCACGCTGATGATCGACATCCCCGCCGATGATGCCGCGCTGCAACAGTTTGTGGCGGAATGGACCGACGGCAGGAACCCGAGGGCCGCCATGGGCGTCTGATCGTTCCATGAGCGATGTGAACGGCCTGACTCCAGAAGAACGCGCACACCATCCCGGCAGGGCTCGCCAGCGGCTGGACCGGCAGATCGCCAAAGTCCGGCCCGGCTCCTATGCTTTTGAAATCCTGAAGCGAACGAGCCTGGGCGTGTTCAATGACGGGTTCATCCACGCCGGGAACCTCGCCTATCTGGCGCTGATGACGCTGTTCCCGTTCTTCATCACGACTGCCGCGCTGCTGTCGCTGTTCGGGCAGAGCAACGAGACGCAACATGCGGTGGAGAGTTTCCTCCACGTCCTGCCCCCCGATGTCAGCGAGCTGTTGCGCAAGCCCATCGCCGACGTGCTGGCGGCGCGCACAGGATCGCTGCTGTGGCTGGGCGGACTGGTCGGGCTGTGGACGGTCGGCGGTTTCATCGAGACGATCCGCGACATCTTCCACCGCGCTTACGGCGTGAAGGCGACCGCCGCCTTCTGGAAATCGCGGCTGTCCTCGACGTTGGTCATGATCGCCTCGGTCGTGGTCGCGCTGCTGTCGTTCCTCGCCGCCGGTATCCTGACCGCGGCGGAGCAGTTCATCTATCGCCTGGTGCCGTTCGCGCAGGACATGGCGGGCTGGATCGGGCTGTCGCGACTGATTCCCGGCGCCGTCATGTTCGGCGCGCTCTACCTGCTCTTCTATTCGGTCACGCCCGGCAAATATCGCGAGAGCGACTGCCCCAAATGGCCGGGTGCGCTGTTCACCGCCGCCTGGTGGGTCAGCATGACCGCGCTGCTGCCCTGGGTGCTGTCCAAGCTGGGTGGCTATGACCTGACCTATGGCAGCCTGGCGGGCGTCGTCGTGATGCTGCTGTTCTTCTATCTGATCGGCCTGGGGCTGGTTTTCGGCGCGCATTTGAACGCGGCACTGGCGGAACCCCCCGAACCGGCGCTAGAGAGGGGGATTGATGGAAGTGAACCGGCAGGAGCGGTAACGGCGTGAACGGATTGATGGCAGGCAAGCGGGGGCTCATCATGGGCCTGGCCAATGACAAATCGCTGGCCTGGGGCATCGCCAAGCAGCTTTCGGAGGCGGGCGCGGAGCTCGCCTTTTCGTATCAGGGCGCGGCGATGGAAAAGCGGGTCCGCCCGCTGGCCGAACAGCTGGGCGTGGCGCGCCTGTTCGATTGCGACGTGTCCGAGATGGAGTCGCTCGACACGCTGTTCGCCGATCTGAAGGCCGAGTGGCCGACGATCGACTTCGTGGTTCATGCCATCGGCTTTTCGGACAAGTCGCAGCTGCGTGGAAAATATTACGATACCACGCTCGACAATTTCCTGATGACCATGAACATCTCGGCCTATTCGCTGGTCGCCGTCGCCCAGCGCGCGCGGACGATGATGCCCGAGGGCGGCTCGATCCTGACGCTGACCTATTATGGCGCGGAAAAGGTCATCCCGCATTACAACGTCATGGGCGTGGCCAAGGCGGCGCTGGAAACCAGCGTGAAGTATCTCGCGGTCGACCTCGGACCGGAGAATATCCGCATCAATGCCATCTCTGCGGGCCCGATCCAGACGCTGGCCGCGCGCGGCATCGGCGACTTCAACTATATCCTGAAGTGGAACGAGCTGAACGCGCCGCTGCGTCGCACTGTAACGATCGAGGATGTTGGCGGTGCTGGCCTCTATATGCTGTCGGACCTGTCATCGGGCGTGACGGGTGAGATCCACCATGTCGACGCAGGCTACAACGTCATTGGCATGAAGGCCGAAGACGCGCCGGACATCGCGCTGGCGTAAAGCGAGGATGGTTGCGGCGGGATTGGCGGCGGCGGCAGTATGTGCCGCCGCCACGTTCCTTATCGAGCGATTGCGGCTGGGCACTACCATCCATGCGATGCTGGAAGCCGGTAGACTCGGACTGTTTTCTGCTTTGTCCGTCATCGGATTTAATCTCGCCTTGAAGGCAAGGGAGCCGATGCTTCAAGGGTGGATCGCGGCAGCTTTGCCGATCCTATCCGCGTTGATCGTCAATAATATCTATGTCGCGCTGCGCAGACGCGCCGGTAAAGGCTGAAAACATGTCCAGCCACGATCCAGTCGCCATCACCATCCGCCCGGCTCAAGGGCAGGACGTCGCCGCGCTCGACGCGCTGCTAGTCGCCAGCTTCCCCGCCCCCGCCGAAGCCGCCTTGGTCCGCGACCTGTGCGTGGAGGGCGACATGGTGCTGATGCTGGTCGCGATCGACGAGGCCACGGACGGGCTGATCGGCGCGATCGCGTTCAGCCGGATGGCCGTCGAGATCGGCGGCAAGCCCATCAATTCGGTCACGCTCGCCCCCATCGCGGTCGCGCGCGACTGGCGGCAGCAGGGCGTCGGCGAGGCTTTGGTCGCCGCCGGGCTGGAGCGGCTCGAGAAGGAGGGCGTAGTCCTCTGCTTCGCGCTGGGCGACCCCGCTTTCTACGGCCGCTTCGGTTTCGCCGCCGATGTCGCGAGCGGCTTCGACAGCCCCTATGCGGGCGACTATTTCCTCGCCGTCCCGCTCCAGGGCGGCCTGATCCCCTGCGGCGTGCGCGGGGCCGCCACACATGCGCCGGCCTTTGCCCGGCTGGGAGATGCTGCGTGAGCTTCAACAGTTTCGGCCGCCTGTTCCGCTTCACCACCTGGGGCGAGAGCCATGGCCCGGCGCTGGGCGCGGTGGTCGACGGGTGCCCGCCGGGGATCGCCTTGTCCGAAGAGGACATCCAGCCCTGGCTCGACAAGCGCCGCCCGGGCACCAGCCGCTTCACCACGCAGCGCCGCGAGCCGGATCAGGTCCGCATCCTGTCCGGCGTGTTCGAGGGGCGGACCACCGGCACCCCGATCAGCCTGATGATCGAGAATATCGACCAGCGATCGAAGGACTATTCCAACGTCGCCCTCGCCTATCGCCCCGGCCATGCCGACTATGCCTATGACGCCAAATACGGCTTTCGCGACTATCGGGGCGGCGGGCGTTCCTCGGCGCGCGAGACGGCGGCGCGGGTCGCGGCGGGCGCGGTCGCGCGCGCGGTGATCCCTCAGGTCAAGATTCGCGCCTGGGTGGAGTCGATCGGCGGCGACCGGATCGATTACGACGCGTTCGACGATGCGCAGATCGACGCCAACCCCTTTTTCTGCCCCGATGCGGCGGCCGCCGAACGCTGGGAAGCGATCGTCGACGGCGCGCGCAAGTCCGGCTCCTCGGTCGGCGCGGTCGTCGCGTGCGAGGCGACCGGCGTGCCCGCCGGTTGGGGTGCGCCGCTCTATGCCAAGCTGGACAGCGAACTCGCCTCCGCCTGTATGAGCATCAATGCGGTCAAGGGTTTCGAGATCGGCGACGGGTTCGCCGCCGCTGCGCTGACCGGTGAGCAGAATGCCGATCCGATGCGCGCCGGCAATGGTGGCCCGCGCTTTCTGGCGAACCATGCGGGCGGCATCGCGGGGGGGATCGCCACCGGCCAGCCCGTCACCATGCGCGTCGCGTTCAAGCCGACCAGCTCGATCCTGACCCCGGTCGACACCATCACCCGCACCGGCGAGGAAACGCAGATCGCCACCAAGGGCCGCCACGACCCCTGTGTCGGGATTCGCGGTGTGCCGGTGGTCGAAGCGATGGTCGCCCTGGTTTTAGCCGATCAGGCGTTGCTTCATCGCGGCCAATGTGGTTAACTGAAGGAACGGACGTTCCCCTGCCTCGTTAACCATTACGAGAATAAAGCAGGAGAGAATCAATGCGTTACATGCATGTAATCGCCGCCGCCGCCCTTGTGATCCCCGCCGCGGGCTTTGCGCAGGTATCGGGCGGCACCGCTGGCGGGATGTCCGGGCAGACCGGCACGACGGGCCAGACGATGCCGGGGCAGATGCCCGGCCAGACCGGCACCATGCCGGGTCAGACCACCATGGGCCAACCCGGTGACACGATGAGCACGACGCCGGGTACCACCACCCGCTCGACGACCCGCGGCAAGAGCCGCAGCCGGACGACCACGCCGGACAGCACGGTCAACACCCCCTCGACCCTGCCTGACGCGACCGGATCGTCGACGATGAGCGGCAGCGGCTCGGTAAACGGCGGCACGCTGGGCGCCGATGCGACCACCAGCGGCCAAGTCGGCACCGGCACCAGCGGTGGGACCACCACGCCACCGGGCAGCAGCGGCGGCATGTAACCCCTTTCGGGTTCGTCACTACGGCAAGAGCCCGGTCGCGCAAGCGGCCGGGCCTTTTGCCATCGGTTCGGGGCGTGGCCTTCGACTTCGCTCAGGCTGAACGGAGGTTGGTACTGAACCCCGTTCAGCCTGAGCGAAGTCGAAGGCCAAGAGAAACGCGCAAACAAAAAGGCCCCGACGCATCGCCGGGGCCTCTAAGATCAATCCGCGAAGGGATCGCGAACCAGGATCGTATCCTCGCGCTCCGGGCTGGTCGACACCAGCGCCACGGGGCAGCGGATCAACTCCTCGATCCGCCGGATATACTTGATCGCCTGGGCGGGCAGATCGGCCCAGCTCCGCGCACCCGCCGTCGATTCCTGCCAGCCTTCCATCGTCTCATAGACGGGGACAACCTTGGCCTGATCCGCCGCATGGGTCGGATAATAGTCGAGCGTCTCGTCGCCCAGCTTGTAGCCGACGCAGATCTTCACCTCGTCGAACCCGTCGAGCACGTCGATCTTGGTCAGCGCGATGCCGGTGATGCCGCCGACCGCTGCCGACTGGCGCACCAGCACCGAGTCGAACCAGCCGCAGCGGCGCTTGCGGCCGGTGACGGTGCCGAACTCATGACCGCGCTCGCCCAGACGCTGGCCGGTCTCGTCCTCCAGCTCGGTCGGGAACGGGCCCGAGCCGACGCGGGTGGTGTACGCCTTGGCGATGCCCAGCACGAAGCCGACGCCCGACGGCCCCAGGCCCGAACCACCCGCCGCCGCACCCGCGATGGTGTTGGAGGAGGTGACGAAGGGATAGGTGCCATGGTCGATGTCGAGCAGCACGCCCTGCGCACCCTCGAACAGGATGCGCTTGCCGCCGCTGCGCGCCTCGTTGAGATCGCGCCACACCGGCTTGGCGAAGGGCAGGACGAAGGCCGCGATCTCGCGCAGATCGGCCAGCAGCCGCTCGCGATCGACCGGCGGCTCGCCGAACCCGGCGCGCAGCGCGTCGTGATGCGCGCAAAGCCGGTCGAGCTGCGGGCCAAGGTCGTCCAGATGCGCCAGGTCGCACACGCGGATCGCGCGGCGGCCGACCTTGTCCTCATAAGCCGGGCCGATACCGCGCCGCGTCGTACCGATCTTGCCCGCGCCGCTGGCGTCCTCGCGCAGACCGTCCAGATCGCGGTGGATCGGCAGGATCAGCGGGCAGTTGTCGGCGATGCGCAGCGTTTCGGGGCTGGCATAGACGCCCTGCTCGCCCAGACGCTCGATCTCGGCCTTCAAAGCCCAGGGGTCGAGGACGACGCCGTTGCCGATGACGCTGGGAGTACCCCGCACGATGCCCGAGGGGAGGAGCGACAGCTTGTAGACATTCTCGCCGACGACCAGCGTGTGACCGGCATTATGCCCGCCCTGAAAGCGGACGACCATGTCGGCGCGCTCGGCCAGCCAGTCGACGATCTTGCCCTTGCCTTCGTCGCCCCATTGCGCGCCGATGACTGCTACATTTGCCATGGATGCTATGCTCCGCCTGCCGGACGGACCCCATGCGCCCTTCGACAGGACTCGGCGCGAGGGGGTTTCCAATGATGTGCGGGGCGCGCCTAGCGGGACGCGGCCCCGTATGTCAACCGGCGATGGCGCGCGGCTGGCCGTTGTCGAGGATATGGGTGCAGAGCTGCGCCTCGGGTGTGTCGCCCGCCTCCAGCGCCTGCACCGTCACCCAGCCCTGCGTACGCAGGCTGGCACCCGTCGCGGGCGCGGTGCCGAAGGGCAGGAACAGCCGCCGCCGCTCGGTTGGTGGCGCGGTGGCGACGATCGCGTCGGCATAGAGCGAGAAGCCGGTGGCCTTCTCCTCCGCGCCGTCTTCGTGGAAGATCGTATAGGTGCCGCCACGCCCAACCTCGCGCGGGGGGCCCGCGACGAAGAGCGAAAAGCCCAGCCAGCTCTGGAACTCGAAGCCATGCCGCTCGGTCGGGTCGAGCGTCATCGACACCCCCTCGCCCAAAGCGGCGGCAATCGCCTCCAGCGCGTCGAGACGGCTGGCGAGAACACCCTGGGTGTCGAAGGCGCGCAGCCGCTCCATCGCGGTCGCGAACGGCCCGGCCGCCTCGACCAGCGGCAGATAGTCCGGCGCGATCGCCGCGACCCCGCCCGCATCCTTGGCATCCAGCCGATCGCGCAGCGCCGCCACCTGATCGGCCGCGACAGGCAGCGGCCCGGCAGCCAGCAGGTCGACCAGATCGGGCAGCGTGAAGTCGATCGAAATGCCGGTCGTCCCCGCGGCGACCAAAGCCTCCACCGCCACGCGCACCACTTCGGTGGCGGCGGCGGTCGAGTCGAGGCCAATGAGCTCCGCCCCGATCTGCCGCCACTCACGCGCGGGCGCCAGCTCGGAGCCGCGCAGGCGGACGACCGTACCCGCATAGGAGAGGCGCACCGGGCGCGGGTGGTGGCCCATGCGGGTGGCCGCGATCCGCGCCACCTGCGCGGTCAGGTCAGGCCGGATGGCGAGCGTGCGCTGCGACACCGGATCGACGAAGCGCACCGCATCATGCAAGCCGCCCGCCTTCAACCGCGATCCCAGCGCCTCGGCAAACTCGATCGACGGCGGATCGGCGCGCTCATAGCCATGCAGCCGTGCCGCCTCCAGCACCCGCGCCTCCACCGAGGCGGCGGCATCGGCATAGGGGGGAAGACGGTCGTGATAGCCTTCGGGAAGGAGCGCGGTCATCGGGCATTGTCCTTGAAGCATGCACGGTCGGATGTGGGGAAGCGGATCACGCGCAAAAAACCCTGTCGTTCGATCGTCGGCCTGCGACGGATGGGTTTCGTGATTGGTCACTAAGGCCTGCGGCGTCAACCGCGATTGCCCCTCGCTTTTCTCGTTACGCATGCAACCCCTTGGCCACCCAACGCTTTCGCATCTGTTGGCGCAACGATGATAGATAGCCGCCGACCCAAGGAGGAGCATGTTGAAAACCACCGACTACGGCCTTCCCGATCCATCGGGGCTGCTGCCCGCGCGGCCCATCAAGGTACGGCGGGCAGGATTTGCCGATCATTACAGGCTGCTGGTGTTCAGCATCCTGCTGGGTTTCGGCGCGCTTGCCGTCGTCGCCACGATCTGGCCGGGACTCTATGCCGATTACCGCATCCTGCGCGCGCCCGTCGAGGTGCCGCAAGCCTCGATGGTCGATGGCGAATGCCGGATGCGAAAGTTCAGTGTCCATTGCGACGCGACCATCGCCTATCCCCGCGACGGCGTGATCCAGTCGCGGGCGGTCAACTTCTCCTACCTGGCGTTCAGCAACGAGGATCGCGAAACGCGGATCGTCGCCGAGCGTGGCAATCCCGACAATATCACCCTGTCGCTGGCGATCGACGAGTTCTGGAACCGCTTCCTCGGCTCGCTGCTGGTCGTGGTGGTCTTTGCGCTGTTTTCGGTCCTGATGATGCGACGCTTCCTGCATCAGTCGGCATCGATCAAGGCGATGCGCCACCCGGCGCCTCTTCGGCCGGTCTGGGCGCGGATCACCCAGCGTACGGACAAGAAGGACCGGAGCCGGATCACCTATGCGCCGATCGACCCGGCCATGACCGGCAAGGCGATCGCCAGCGGTTTCGCCAAAGACGAGCGCCCCTGGACCCATTACGACGCCACTCAGGATGAGACCTTCACGCTGGCCGTCGTGCATCCCGATGCGGCGCTGCCGGTTCTGCTCGACGAGCGTCTGGACAGACTGGACCTGACGCCAGACGAAGCAGACGCGATCCGTGCGCGTCGTGATGCGCTGCTTCCGCAGGCCCCCGTCGCTTAAGGCACGAGTGGCGGGACGATAGAAGGTCCCGCCCTTCCGTCCGGGACCATGACCGTCGCGCGGTTCGCCGAACCATGCTATCCTGCAGACGTCTGAATCGCCTGAGGATCGCCCATGCCGATCAAGGATCTGACCGGCCCACCCCGCATGACCGATGCGGAGCGGGAAGAGATACGAGCCGCGATAACCGCGATTTTTGCGGCGGGTGGCCGTCCGCCGCCCAAATTCCCGCCGCTGCGTCGCGACGATGGACTCGAACCCATAGAGCCGCCATCGGGTCCTTCTCCGCGCCCCCTTCTCGGCGGAGCGGAAGCGACGCTCGACTGACCGCAAACCAAAAGGGGCCGGATGCCTTTTGGCACCCGACCCCTTTGCCGAAAATCCAACCCTATCGGATCAGAACACCAGGCCCATCGCGGTCTTCACGCCCGGCAGCGCCTTGACCTTGGCCAGCAGCTCCGCATCCACCGCCTCGTCGACCGAGAGCAGCAGGACCGCCTCGCCGCCCGCCGAGCGGCGGCCTAGGTGGAAGGTGCCGATATTGACGCCCGCCTCGCCCAGCGTGGTGCCGAGACGACCGATGAAGCCGGGGGCGTCCTCGTTGACGACATAGAGCATCGGACCGGCCAGATCGGCCTCGACCTTGATGCCGAACAGTTCGACCAGGCGCGGGGCCTGATCGCCGAACAGCGTACCCGCGACCGAACGCTCGCCGTCCGCCGTCGTCACCGTCACGCGGACCAGCGTGTGGTAATCGCCCTCGCGGTCATGGCGAACTTCACGCACGTCGAGCCCGCGCTCCTTGGCGAGGAACGGCGCATTGACCATGTTCACCGTGTCCGAATGGACGCGCATGAAGCCCGCCAGCACGGCGCCCGTGATCGGCTTGAGGTTGAGCGCGGCGGCCGCGCCCTCCGCCTCGATCGCGATACCCGTCACCGCGCCGTGCGACAGCTGGCCGACCAGCGAACCCAGCTTTTCCGCCAACGCCATGTAGGGCTTCAGCTTGGGCGCTTCCTCGGCGGTCAGGCTGGGCATGTTGAGCGCGTTGGTGACGCCGCCCGAGACCAGGAAATCGGCCAGCTGCTCGGCGACCTGGATCGCGACATTGACCTGCGCTTCGGTGGTCGACGCGCCCAGATGCGGCGTCGAGATGAAGTTGGGCGTGCCGAACAGCGGGCTTTCCTTGGCCGGTTCGACCTTGAACACGTCGAGCGCCGCGCCGCCGATATGGCCCGAGTCGAGACCCGCCTTCAGCGCCTCCTCGTCGATCAGGCCGCCGCGCGCGCAGTTGATGATGCGCACGCCCTTCTTGGTCTTGGCGAGGTTCTCGGCCGACAGGATGTTGCGGGTCTGGTCGGTCAGCGGCGTGTGCAGCGTGATGAAATCGGCGCGCGCCAGCAGCTCGTCCAGCGTCACCTTCTCGACGCCCATTTCCAGTGCGCGCTCGGGCGTCAGGAACGGGTCGAAGGCGACGACCTTCATGCGAAGCCCCAGCGCGCGGTCGGCGACGATCGAGCCGATATTGCCCGCACCGATCAGGCCCAGCGTCTTGGACGTCAGCTCGACACCCATGAAGCGGTTCTTCTCCCACTTGCCGGCCTGCGTCGAGGCATCGGCCTCGGGCAGCTGGCGGGCGAGCGCGAACATCAGCGCGATGGCGTGTTCGGCGGTGGTGATCGAGTTGCCGAACGGCGTGTTCATCACCACCACGCCCTTGGCGCTGGCGGCGGGGATGTCGACGTTATCGACGCCGATCCCAGCGCGGCCGACGACCTTCAGGTTGGTCGCATGCTCCAGAATGTCCTTGGTCACCTTGGTCGAGCTGCGGATCGCCAGGCCGTCATATTCGCCGATGATTGCCTTCAGCTCGTCGGGCGTCTTGCCGGTGATTTCGTCGACCTCGACCCCGCGCTCGCGGAAGATCTGGGCGGCCTTGGGGTCCATTTTGTCGCTGATGAGAACTTTGGGCATGGTTCACCTCGTCACCCCAGGCTGGCCGGGGTTGTGGAATGGGGAAGGTCCCCGGCACGCTGGCCGGGGCAAGGATAAGGATCAGGCCGCCTTGGCGGTGGCGTAGGCCCAGTCGAGCCAGGGGCCGAGCGCCTCGATATCGGCGGTTTCGACCGTGGCGCCGCACCAGATGCGCAGGCCGGCGGGCGCGTCGCGGTAGCCCGCCACGTCATAGGCCGCGCCTTCCGCTTCGAGCAGCGAGGCCATCTTCTTGATGAGCGCCTCGTCCGCGCCCTCGACGGTGAGGCAGACGCTGGTGGTCGAGCGGATCGCCGGATCGGCCGCCAGATGGCCGAGCCAATCGCGCTCCTCGACGATTCGGTTCAACGCCGCCGCATTGGCGTCCGAGCGCTTGACCAGCGCATCCGCGCCGCCCAGCCCCTTGGCCCATTCCAGCGCAAAGATCGCATCCTCGACGGCCAGCATCGACGGCGTGTTGATCGTCTCGCCCTTGAAGACACCCTCGGCCAGCTTGCCCTTCGACACCAGGCGGAAGACCTTGGGCAGCGGCCAGGCGGGGGTGTAGGTTTCGAGACGCTCGACCGCACGCGGGCCGAGGATCAGGACGCCATGCGCGCCCTCGCCGCCCAGCACCTTCTGCCATGAGAAGGTCGCGACATCGATCTTGTCCCAGGGCAGGTCATAGGCGAACACCGCGCTGGTCGCGTCGGCGAAGGACAGGCCTTCACGGTCGTCGGCGATCCAGTCGCCGTTCGGCACGCGCACGCCCGAGGTAGTGCCATTCCAGGTGAAGAGCACGTCGTTCGACCAGTCGACCGCATCCAGGTCCGCGATCTGGCCGTAATCGGCGCGCAGGACGGTGGGGTCGAGCTTCAGCTGCTTGACCGCGTCGGTCACCCAGCCCTCGCCGAAGCTTTCCCAGGCGAGCGTGGTGACGGGGCGCGCGCCCAGCATGGTCCACATCGCCATCTCGAACGCGCCGGTGTCGGAGCCGGGGACGATGCCGATGCGGTGGGTGTCGGGAAGCTTGAGAAGCTCGCGCATCAGGTCGATGCAATATTGCAGCCGCTGCTTGCCGATCTTCGAGCGATGCGAACGGCCGAGGCTGTCCGTCGCGAGCTTTGCCGCGTCCCAACCGGGAGGCTTGGCGCAGGGGCCGCTGGAAAAATAGGGACGCGCCGGTTTGGTGGCGGGCTTCGCAGGCGCAAGAGTGGAGTCGGCAGCAGTCGTATCAGTCATTTAAGACTCTCCTCACAGAGAGCACGCGCGGCGTTGGGACCGCGTGGCCCGTCGACGGCCCTAGCGATGTCGAACGAAGATGACAACCACAATCGCGATGACGCAATTTTGCATACGCCACATGGCTTGAGGCGGCGGTTTCGGAACGTCCGGCCGCTTCACCCTGTACCGCCCAGATACGCATGGCCGGCTCCAGCCGATCGTTCCAATCCGTTCACATATTGTTTTTCAATAAATATGTTGCACGATATTCAATATTTATTTATCGAATAGCAATATTCTCAAGAGATGGAGGACGAGACTGCCATGACACGCTTCGCCAGTCATATCAGCACACTGCTCTATGCTGTTCTGCTCGCCATTCTGGCATTCGTCACCGCCGTCATCCTGGCGTCGGTTGGGGTGCTGATCGTCGATGCGATCTCGCCCGGCGCGCTGGGGGTGGTGCACATCAATGCACAGGCATTGGACATGAAGACCCCCGGCGTGGTCGCCGCCGCGCTGGCGGTCATGCTGATGGTGCTCGCTCTGGCCTGGGCTGCGCTGCTGCCCCTCATCCAGATGCTGCGCAGCACGGCGGCGGGCGCGCCCTTCACCCTCGCCAACGTCAGGCGGCTGAACTGGATCGCGGGCACCATCGCGGTCGCTTATTTGCTACAATTCGTGTTGCCCCCTATCCTGCCCTTCGACGCGCAGGGCATGGTCAAGCCGATGGGCGTGGACGGCGTTTTCGCGATCCTGCTGACCCTGGTGCTGGCGCAGATCTTCCGCGAGGGCGTGCGCCTGCGCGAGGATGCGGAAGGGACCATCTGATGGCGATCCGCATCAATCTCGACCGGCTGCTGCTCGACCGGCGCATGTCGCTGACCGAACTGGCCGAGCGGGTCGACCTGACGCTGGCCAATCTGTCGATCCTGAAGACCGGCAAGGCGCGCGCCATCCGCTTCACCACGCTCGATGCGATCTGCACCGCGCTCGACTGTCAGCCGGGCGACATATTGGAGCATGTCGCAGGCACGCCTCCGCATGACTGATCGGGGCTGACAAAAGCGAAACGGCGAGGAACAAGGGGCCGCATGGTTCGCGTCCCCTTGTTTCTCGTCATTCCGATTCTGGGGGCCTCGCTCCTCTCCGCCTGCGGCCGTCCCGACCGGCCCGTCCAGCAGGCCGCCCGCCCCGAACCCTATCGCCCGCCGATCCGCGAGACCGCGCAGTGCGAGGCCGATCTACGGCGCGAGGGGGTGGATTATCGCCGCCTGCCCGACAAGGACCTCGGCCCCGGCTGTGGCCTCTACGGCGCGGTGCAGCTGACCGATATCGGCGTGCCCGTCACCGGCGTCACCGCGATGCGATGCGGCAATGCGCGCGCCTTTGCCGGATGGGTGCGCAACGCCGTCGCGCCCGCCGCCTGGCAGATCCTGGGCTCGCCGCTCGCCAAGGTCGAGGGGATGGGCACCTATGCCTGTCGCAACATCGTCGGGACCAAGCGGATCGGCGACCGGCGTTCGGGCCATGCGCTGGCCAACGCGGTGGATGTCGGCGGCTTCGTGCTGAAGGACGGGCGGCGGATCACGCTGCTGAACGACTGGTATTCCGCCGATCCGCAGGTGCGGCAATTCTGGACCGTCATCCGCGCCTCCGCCTGCAAGCGCTTCGGTACGGTGCTCAGCCCCGACTATAACGCGGCGCACCGCAATCACCTGCATCTGGAGGACGATGCCGCGCATTTTTGCCGGTAGCGCGAGGGGCGGCGATCCCCTACATCTTCCAAAATGACCGATAAAACCCAAGTACCGAACCGCGTCTTCCCTAATGCCAGCCAGGACGCCGAGAGCGCCAAGACGATCGTCTCGACGCCGCAGACCGAAAGCCCCGCTTACACGCTGGCCTTTCAGGACATGGACTTCCTGCTACGCGAAGACCTTCGTCCCGTCCGTTTTCAGCTGGAACTGCTAAAGGCGCAGCTGTTGCTCGAAGAGGCCAAGATCGCCTCGACCTTCGTCTTCTATGGCTCGGCGCGCATCCCCGAGCCCGCCAAGGCCGAGGCGCTGCTGGCGCTGGCGCATGACGACAAGTCGCGCAAGATCGCCGAGAATCTCGTCGCCAAGAGCAAGTACTACGACATCGCGCGCGAGCTGGCGCAGATCACCAGCCGCCTGCCCCGCGACGATCGCGGGATGCGCCAGTTCGTGGTGTGCTCGGGCGGTGGCCCGTCGATCATGGAAGCCGCCAATCGCGGTGCGGCTGACGTGGGCGCCGAGTCGGTGGGCCTGAACATCGTCCTGCCGCACGAGCAGGCGCCCAACCCCTATGTCACGCCGTCGCTGAGCCTGCAGTTCCACTATTTCGCGCTGCGCAAGATGCACTTCCTGCTGCACGCGCGTGCGCTGGCGGCCTTCCCCGGCGGCTTCGGCACGTTCGACGAGCTGTTCGAGCTGCTGACCCTGATCCAGACGGGCAAAATCCAGCCGATTCCCGTCCTGCTGTTCGGCCGCGCTTTCTGGGAACGCGTCGTCAATTTCGAGGCGCTGGTCGAGGAAGGCGTGGTGTCCGAGCGCGATCTCGGCATCTTCACCTATGTCGAGACCGCCGAAGAGGCGTGGGACGTGGTCCGCAACTTCTACGAGGAACGCGCCCGCAAGGAAGCCGAACAGGCCTAACGCCGGTCGATTTGCAAAGCCCGTCTTCGCAAGAAGGCGGGCTTTTTTCCTATTCCTCCCCTGCAAGGGGAGGGACCAGCGAAGCTGGTGGAGGGGTGTCCCGCTCTCGATAGGGGCGACACCCCTCCGTCAGGCCTTCGGCCCGCCACCTCCCCTGCCAGGGGAGGAATAATTGTCGTGTGAACCCTTCCCCGCCATCGCCCGCGACGCGGTACATAGCTTGCGGCTTGCCTCCTGCGGCACGGGCACCGCCACACTTGCCCCCTTCGCCGCATCGCGAAAGGCGAACAGGCGGAAGTCGTGGCCGATGCCGCCCTTCTCGACCCAGACCAGCCACAGGTCGCGCACGCGGTAGGCGCGCAGGAAGCGCACGCGCGGCGGGGCGTTCGGCGGCACCACGTCCGAGGCATTGAACGGCGCCCCCGCCTCGGCGATCGGCTGTCCGACCGATGCGAGCAACGCATCATGCACCGGCGTGGGCAGGTCCGCCATGCGCTTGGTCGCGGGCCGGGCGCCGGGAATGGCGCAGGACGGCAAGGCGGGCATCGGGGAAACCTGTCCGGTATCGATCATCAGCATGGCCGCGCCACCCTTTTCGTTCGCCGGGCGTTCAGCCGCCCGGTGTCAGAGGCAATAACTATCACCGCCGCAAACCCGGTTGTCTACCACGGCCGACCCGTCGATAGAGGAAGCATGAAGCGTCTGATCGCCGCCTTCGCCGTTACGATCCTGGTCTGGGCGCAGCCGTCCGCCGCGCAGTCGATCCTGCGCGATGCCGAAACCGAATCGCTGTTCGCCGAGATGTCCGCGCCGATGATCAAGGCCGCCGGGCTGTCGCCGCGCGACGTGAAGATCGTCCTCATCAACGACGATTCGATCAACGCCTTCGTCGCGGGCGGGCAGATCGTCTATGTCCATTCGGGGCTGCTCCAGGCGGCGGACAATGTGAACGAGGTGCAGGGCGTCGTCGCGCACGAGCTGGGCCATATCGCCGACGGCCATGTCATCCTGGGCGAACAGGCGATGAAGCCCGCGATGAAGATGCAGCTGCTTTCGATGGTGCTGGGTCTGGCCACGGTGGCGCTGGGCGGTGGTGCGGCGGGCATGGGCGTGATGGCGGCGGGGCAGCAGGCGGCGATGAGCAACGTCCTCGCCTTCAGCCGCAACCAGGAGTCGGCGGCCGATGCGGCGGGTGCGCGCTACCTCACCACGGCGGGCGTCACCGGCAAGGGGATGCTGAGCTTCTTCAAGAAATTGCAGAACCAGCAATATCGCTATGGCTACACCAATATCGATCCGTTCGCGCAGACCCACCCGCTGTCGTCGGTGCGCATCCAGTCGCTGACCGCCGATCTCCAGGCCTCGCCCGCCTGGAACAAGCCGATCGACGCCAAGCTGCAGGAGCGGTTCCTGCGGGTGAAGGCCAAGCTGTTCGGCTATGTCTCGCCGCCCGAGACGACGCTCAGCAAATATCCCGAGAGCGATCAGTCGGTCTACGCGCATTACGCGCGCGCCTATGCCTATCATAAGGCCGCCTATCCCGACAAAGCCGAGGCGGAGGCAGCCGCGCTGATCGCCAAGGACCCCAAGGACCCCTATTTCGAGGAAATCCAGGGCCAGATCCTGCTTGAATCGGGCAAGCCGCTAGAAGCGCTGGCGCCATTACGCGCCGCGACCATCGGCTCGGGCCAGAACGCGCTGATCGCCACGACCTTCGGCCATGCGCTGATCGCGACCGAGGACAAGCGCAACCTGCCCGAGGCGGTGAAGGTGCTGAAGGTCGCGGTCCAGCGCGACGAGGACAATCCCTTTGCCTGGGTCCAGCTGGGCACCGCCTATGAACAGATGGGCGACGAACCCCGCGCCGCGCTCGCCACCGCCGAACGGGCGAGCATGATGGGCGACACACGCACTGCCATCCAGAGCGCCCGCTATGCGATGGCCAATCTCACTCCCAATACGTCCGAATGGATTCGGGCGCAGGATATCGCCATGACCTCTACCGACGCCGCCGCCAGTTCCAAGAAGAAGCGCCGCTGATGGGCCTGAAGACACTGGCCGCCGTCGCGGTCCTGGGTGGCCTGGTCGGTGGCGGCACCGCCTTGGCGCTCGCCCCGATTATTGCGCCGAATGCCGCTTCGGGCGACAGCGTGCGCGCCTATCTGCTCGACCATCCTGAAGTTATTCCCGAGGCGATGCAGCGGTTGCAGGACCGTGAACAGGGCAAGGCGGTGGCCGCGATCGGCGGCGACCTGACCAAGCCGTTCGGCAATGCCTATACCGGCAACCCGAAGGGCGATGTCACGCTGGTCGAGTTCTACGACTATAATTGCGGCTATTGCCGGGCCAGCCTGCCGCTGTTGACGCAGTTGACCCAGGCCGATCCGAAACTGCGCATCGTCTATCGCGAGCTGCCGATCCTGGCGCCGTCGAGCAGGGCGGCGGCGCGCGCCAGCCTGCTCGCCGCATCGCAGGGCAAGTTCGCCGCCTTCCACGATGCGCTCTACGCCGGGGGCCCGGTCAGCGACGCGACCATCGCCGCCGCCGCCGCCAAGGCGGGCGTCGATATGAGCAAGATGGCCGCCTTCCAGCCCCAGGCCGATGCCGAGATCGCCCGCAATATGCAGGCCGCCGGGCGGCTGGGCCTGACCGGCACGCCGAGCTGGATCGTCGGCAACCGCATCCTGTCGGGCGCGTTGCCGCTGGAAGAATTGCAAAAGGCCGTCGCCGAAGCGCGAAACCGTTGATAAGGCGGCGGTCTTCCAACGGGGGACTGCCGCATGACCGACCCGATCCTGTCCGTCGAGGGCGTGACCAAAACCTATAAGGGCGGGTTCACCGCCCTCCAGCCGGTCGATCTGAGCATCCGGCGCGGCGAGATTTTTGCGCTGCTGGGACCGAATGGCGCGGGCAAGACGACGCTGATCTCGATCGTCTGCGGCATCGTCACGCCCTCCGCCGGGACCATCCGGGTCGACGGGCATGACGCGCTGCGCGATTACAAGGGCGCACGCCGCAAGATCGGACTGGTGCCGCAGGAATTGTCGGTCGACATGTTCGAGCGTGTCATCGACACGGTCAATTTCAGCCGGGGCCTGTTCGGGCGCGCCCCCAACCCCGCCTATGTCGAGCAGGTGCTGCGCGACCTGTCGCTGTGGGACAAGCGCCATGCCAAGCTGATGGAATTGTCGGGCGGGATGAAGCGCCGCGTGCTGATCGCCAAGGCGCTGTCCCATGAACCCGACCTGCTCTTCCTCGACGAGCCGACCGCAGGCGTCGATGTCGAATTGCGCCGCGACATGTGGAAGCTGGTCCATGCCTTACGCGAACGCGGCGTCACCATCATCCTGACCACGCACTATATCGAAGAGGCCGAGGAGATGGCCGACCGGGTGGGCGTGATCGCCAAGGGCAAGCTGCTCCTGGTCGAGGAAAAGGCCGAGATGATGAAGAAGCTCGGCAAGCGCGAGATGGTGCTGACGCTGGCCGAGCCGATGGCGACGATCCCGCCCGAACTGGCCGAATGGAACCTGACACTGGAGGACGAGGGCAAGCGCCTGCGCTACATCTTCGACGCGCGCGCCGAGCATACCGGCATCCCATCGCTGCTGCGCAAGCTGGGCGACAGCGGCATCGGCTTCGTCGATCTGGAAACCTATAAATCCTCGCTGGAGGATATCTTCGTCGATCTGGTCGAGGGGACACGCGCATGAACCTGCATGGCATCTGGTCGATCTATCGCTTCGAAATGGCGCGGTTCCGGCGGACGGTGTGGACCAGCCTGATGGTGCCGGTCATCACCACGACCCTCTATTTCGTGGTGTTCGGCACCGCGATCGGCTCGGCGATGAACCAGGTTTCGGGCGTGCCCTACGGCGCATTCATCGTGCCGGGCCTCATGCTGCTGTCGATCTTTTCGGAGAGCATCCTGAACGCGAGCCTGGGCATCTACATGCCGAAGTTCACGGGGACGATGTACGAAATCCTCTCCGCCCCCTTGTCACCCATCGAGACGGTGCTGGGCTATGTCGGCGCGGCGGCCAGCAAGTCGATGGTGATCGGCCTCGTCATCCTCGCCACCGCCCATCTGTTCGTCGACCTGACGATCCTGCACCCGGTCGCGATGCTCTTCTACCTGCTCTTGGTCGCGGTGACCTTCTCGCTGTTCGGCTTTGCCATCGGCATCTGGGCGCGCGGGTTCGAGCAGTTGCAGGTCATCCCGCTGCTGATCGTCACGCCGCTGACCTTCCTGGGCGGCGCCTTCTACTCGGTGACGATCCTGCCCGAGCCGTGGCGGACGGTGACGTTGTTCAACCCGGTCGTGTATCTCATCAACGGCTTCCGCTGGACCTTTTTCGGCACCTCGGACGTGACGCCGGGGGTCAGTCTGGGGGTGACGGCGCTGTTCCTGCTGGCGTGCCTGGCGTGGATCGGCTGGATCTTCCGCACCGGCTGGCGGCTGAAGAATTAAGCGGCCCAAAATCTACCTGTTCCCCGGCGAAGGCCGGGGCCCAGGTGCAGTGAGCTATCGAGGATGTCTGGCTTTTGCCTCCCCCTCGCCGTTCCGACGCACCATGAACTTTGCCGCAACTGGGCCCCGGCCTTCGCCGGGGAACAGGTCACTTTCTGAGCACCCCGCCCAGCACCGGCGTCACCACCAACCCGTTCAGGTCCACCAGCACATGGACCAGCATTACCACCCACAGGCTGCCGGTCATCAAGTAAAGACCGGTCATCACCGCCCCCAGCGCGGTGGTGGCGACCACGCCGACCCAGCCCTGATAACGGTGCATCGCCCCGAACAGGATCAGCGAGGCGAGAAAGCCGATCCCCGCCTGCCCCGTCGCCATCGCGACCAGCAGCGGCAGATAGAGGCGGAAGAACGCCTCCTCCGTCACCCCCGCCATGATGCTGAGCGCGGCGGCATATTTCACCTCACGCCGCTCTCGCGGCAGCAGCGCGGAAATATTGCCCAGCGGCTTGCGCTTGCGCAGGCGCGCCAGCACGGCCCCCACGGCCAATCCCCCGATCGCGCCGCCGAGCAGCATCCCCTGCATCGCCTCGCCGCTGTCGAAGATCGGCGGCATGGTTGCAGCGACAGGGGCGAACTCGCCGGGCATCACGACCAGCGCATCGCTCCGGCCGAGCAGCGCCAGCCCGACAAGAACCGGCAACAGGAACGCCAGCGCCGACCGCGCCAGCCACAATCGGAAGCGCATCCGCCGCGAATGGCTGTCGTTCAGCGCGCTGAACCGGCGATACTCGCCCAGATCGCCTTTCTGGAACCACCAGACGCCCGCCAAGGCGGCCAGCAGTAGGAGGGCGGCGGCTAGAGCAGAAGACATCAGGGTAATCCTTCCGTCACGGTCGATCCCTCCTCATCCGCCCCGTTCGCACTGGGCGAAGTCGAAGCGCACGCCCAATGTTCGCGGCTTGGCGATGCGTCATCCCTTGGCCTTCGACTTTGGCGCGGCGCGCCAAAGTTTATCCTGAGCGGCTGGCTTGCCAGCCAGCCGAAGGGCTCAGGCTGAACGGCGGTTTCGGAAAAGACCGTAACATACGAAGATCAAAGCCGATGCTGCCCCTTCACCCAGCGCACCGTACCCGATGAGGCGCGCATGACCACGCTTTCGGTCGTCATGACCTTGAGCCGGCGCTTCACCCCGGCCAGCAGCGAGCCGTCGGTCACGCCGGTCGCCGCGAAGATGCAGTCGCCCTGCGCCAGCTCGGTCAGGTCATATTGCTTGTCGAGATCGGTCACGCCCCATTTGTGCGCCCGCGCCCGCTCGGCATCGTTGCGGAACAGCAGCCGCCCCTTGAACTGCCCGCCGACGCAACGCAGCGCGGCGCAGGCCAGCACCCCCTCGGGTGCACCGCCCGAGCCCATATAGACGTCGATGGTCGTGTCCGGATCGGTCGTCGCGATCACCCCCGCGACATCGCCGTCGCCGATCAGGACGACGCCGCAACCCAAACCGCGCAGTTCGGCGATCAACCCTTCATGACGCGGCCGGTCGAGCACGCAGACCACGATGTCCTTGGCCGCCACGCCCTTGGCCTCGGCGATGGCGCGGATATTGTCGCTGGGGCTGCGGTCCAGATCGATCACACCCGCCGGATAGCCGGGGCCGACCGCGATCTTGTCCATATAGACGTCGGGTGCGTTGAGCAGATGCCCCTTCTCCGCGATCGCCAGCACCGCCAGGCTGTTCGGCCCCGCCTTGGCGCAGATGGTTGTACCCTCCAGCGGATCGAGCGCGATGTCGATCTCGGGGCCGTTGCCGGTGCCGACCTTCTCGCCGATGAACAGCATCGGGGCCTCGTCGCGTTCGCCCTCGCCGATGACGACGGTGCCGTCCATGTCGAGCTCGTTGAGCGCGGCGCGCATCGCCTCGACCGCCGCCGCGTCCGCCGCCTTCTCATCCCCGCGCCCGACCAGCGTCGAGGCCGCGATCGCCGCCGCCTCGGTCACGCGCACCATTTCGAGGACGAGGACACGGTCGAGAACCTGGCTGGCGCTCTGAAGATCGGTCTGGCTCATAAACTCTCCTGCCACTGACGTGCGGCCATGTTGAACATGTTTTACAGCGCCATATCGCGCGTGGCGGCACAGGCATAGCCTGAAAGCCGCGAAGGCGGTGCAGCGAAACGGCACGCCACCGCGTTTGACCCGTTCCCGCTTCCCTCCCAAGATGGCCCCATGCCCAAACCGATGATCGCGCTGGAGAATGTCAGCCGCCGCTACGGCACGATCGCGGCGGTCGACACTGTGTCGTTGACCGTCGAGCGGGGCGCCTTCGTCGCGCTCGTCGGCGCATCGGGATCGGGCAAGTCGACGCTCTTGCGCATGATCAACCGGCTGGAGCAGCCCGATACGGGCCGGGTCCTGATCGACGGACAGGATGTGACCGCCGAGCCCCCGCCCCTGCTCCGTCGCCGGATCGGCTATGTCTTTCAGCAACATGGCCTGTTCCCGCACATGACGGTCGCGGCCAATATCGCCATCGGTCTGCGTATCGCCGGGCGCGATGAGGGCAACCGGGTGGACGAACTGCTCGATCTCGTCGACCTGCCGCGCGACGTGGCGCAGCGTATGCCCGATGCGCTGTCGGGCGGCCAGCGCCAGCGCGTTGCCATCGCCCGCGCGTTGGCGACCGAACCCCCGATTCTGCTGCTCGACGAGGCACTGGGTGCGCTCGATCCGGTCACCCGCGATGCGGTGGCGGGGCGGCTGGTCGAACTGCACCAAAGGCTGGGGCTGACCACCATCCTCGTCACGCATGACATGGCCGAGGCATTGCTGACCGCCGCCCGCGTGCTGGTGATGAAGGCCGGCCGGATCGTCGCCGATGCCCCCCCTGCCCAACTGGTACATGGCGAAGGCGGCAGCACGGCGCAGGAATTGATGGCGGTCCCCCGGCGTCAGGCCGAACGGCTTGCGGCGCTCCGGGCATGAGCCCCTTTCTCGACGCCCTTGCCCGCGTCCCCCCGCTGCTGGCCCAGCATGTGCTGGTCAGCATGGCCGCGCTGCTGCTCGGAATCCTGATCGCGGTGCCGCTGGCCTTTGCCTGCGCGCGGCGGCCAGGGCTGTCGCGCGTGGCGCTGGGCTTCGCCAGCCTGGTGCAGACCGTCCCGGCGCTGGCCTTGCTGGCGCTGTTCTACCCTGTGCTGCTCAGCCTGTCGGGGCTGGTCGGCGGCGGGATACCGGCGCTCGGCTTCCTGCCGTCGCTGCTGGCGCTGACCCTCTATGCGCTGCTGCCGATCCTGCGCAACGGCGTGACGGGGCTGGTCGGCCTCGACCCGGCGGTGTTGCAGGCGGCAGATGCGGTCGGGATGACGCGAGGCCAAAAGCTGCGACTGGTCGAGGCGCCCTTGGTCGCACCGGTGCTGGCGGCGGGTATCCGCACGGCGGCGGTGTGGACGATCGGGGCTGCCACCCTGTCGACGACGGTGGGCCAGCCGAGCTTGGGCGACCTGATCTTTGCGGGCCTTCAGACTCAGGCCTGGGCGCTGGTGCTGGCGGGATGCTTTGCCGCCGCCGCGCTGGCGCTGGTCGTCGACGCGCTGATCGGGCTGATCGAGCGCGGGCTGGCGACACGGCGGCGCTGGATGTGGTTGGGCGGACTGGTTGCGCTGGCACTGGGGATCGCGCTGGCGACCCAGCCGCTCTGGCCGCGCGGTGGCGATGCACGGCGGCAGGTGGTGATCGGGGCGAAGAACTTTTCCGAGCAATATATCCTCGCCCGGCTGATCGGCGACCGGCTGACGCGCGCGGGCTATGATGTCAGCTATCGCGACGGGCTGGGCTCGACCGTGGCGTTCGAGGCGACGGCGGGCGGGCGTGTGGACGTCTATGTCGATTATGCCGGGACCTTGTGGACGACCGCGATGCGTCGGCATGATTCCCCGCCCCGCGCGGCGATGCTGGGTGCGCTGAAGGACTGGGCGGCGACGCGTGATGTCGCGATGCTCGGGCCTCTGGGGTTCGAGAATGCCTATGCCTTTGCGATGAAGGCATCGCTGGCGCAGCGACTGGGGGTGCGGTCGCTCGCCGATCTGTCCGCCGCCGCGCCGCGATTGAAGCTGGGCAGCGACCTGGAGTTTCTCGACCGGCCTGAATGGGCGGCGGTGCGTGACGCCTATGGCCTGCGCTTCGCCAGCATGACGCCGTACAGCCCGACCTTCATGTACCGCGCGCTGGAGAGCGGGCGGGCGGATGTGATCTCCGCCTTTTCCTCCGATGGGCGGATCGCGGCGGACAAGCTGACAGTGCTGAGCGATCCTGGCCATGCTATCCCCGGTTATGACGCGGTGCTGCTGGTGGCGAAGAACCGGGCGGGGGACGCGAAGTTCGTGGACGCGCTGCGGCCGATGCTGAACCGAATTCCGGTCGAGGCGATGCGTGAGGCGAACTACCGGGTGGACCGTGACGATGCGGCGAAGGAAAGCCCGGAGAGGGCGGCGCGGTGGTTGGCGAAACGCCTGGGATTATAAGGAAAACCTCTCCCCACACGGTAAGCCCCTCCCGTAAACGGGAGGGGTTTGGGGAGGGCAAGGAGTCTCACCGAGACCGTCGCCCGTGGCGTTCCCTCCCCCATCCCCTCCCGTTTACGGGAGGGGCGTGCAAAAGATCAGGCGTTCAGCGCCAAATTAGTCGCGCAGCAGGTCGTTGATGCTGGTCTTCGAGCGGGTCTGCGCGTCCACGCGCTTGACGATCACCGCGCAATAGAGGCCCGGCTTGCCGTCCACCGACGGCGTCGTGCCGGGCACCACCACCGAGTAAGGCGGCACATGGCCACGGAAGACTTCGCCCGTCTCGCGGTCGATGATCTTGGTCGAGGCACCCAGATACACGCCCATCGACAGCACCGCGCCCTCGCCGACGCGAACGCCCTCGGCAACTTCGGCACGCGCCCCGATGAACGCGCCATCCTCGATGATGACGGGATCGGCCTGGAGCGGCTCCAGCACGCCGCCGATGCCCGCACCGCCCGACAGATGTACGTTCTTGCCGATCTGCGCGCAGCTGCCCACGGTCGCCCAGGTGTCGACCATCGTGCCCTCACCGACATAGGCGCCGATGTTGACGAAGCTCGGCATCAGGATCGCGCCCTTGGCGACATGGGCGCCGCGCCGCACGACCGATCCGGGCACCGCGCGGAACCCGGCGGCGCGGAAATCGGCTTCCGACCAGCCGCTGAACTTCGACGGCACCTTGTCGAACCAGTAGCCCGCGCCCGGACCATTGTCGATCAGGACATTGTCGTTCAGGCGGAACGACAACAGGACCGCCTTTTTCAGCCACTGGTTGACGGTCCAGCCGCCATGGCCGTCCGGTTCGGCCACGCGCGCTTCACCGCTGTCGAGCAGCGCCAGCGCGCGGTCGACGGCGATGCGCGACTCGCCTTGCGTCGCGAAGTTCAGCTCGGCCCGGTTTTCCCAGGCGGCGTCGATGGTGGCGGCCAGTTCATGTGCCATCGTCAGTCCTCCAATATGCTCGTCAGCCACGGCGTCAGCGCGTGGACGGTATAGTCGATATGGTCGCGGGCGGCTTCGGGCCCCTGCTCGGAGCCGTTGTCGACCCACACGGTCGTCATCCCGATCGCCTTGGCAGGGACCAGATTGCGCGCCATGTCCTCGAAGAAGATCGCGCGGGTCGGATCGATGCCGAACGCCGCGCACAGCCCCGCATAGGCGGACGGCTGCGGCTTCGGCACCAGACCCATGGCGGTGATGTCGTGCACCGCCTCGAAATGGCTGCCCAGCCCCAGCCGGTCGAGGACCTTCAGCGCATAGGGCTTGTCGCCATTGGTGAAGACCAGCTTGCGCCCCGGCAGCTTCGCGAGCGCGGCGGCGAGCGGCGCGTCCTGCTCCAGCACGTCCATCTCGATATCGTGGACATAGGCCAGGAAGGCGGCGGGATCGACGTCGTGCTCGGCCATCAGCCCCGCCAGCGTCGTGCCGTGCGCGTGGAAATAGTCCTTTTGCACCCGGAACGCCTCGGCCGCATCCAGGCCCAGCAGGTCGCCGACGAACTGCGTCATGCGCCGGTCGATATGTGCGAACAGATTGGCGCTCGCTGGATACAGCGTGTTGTCCAGATCGAAGATCCAGGCGTCGATATGGGCGAGCGCAGGCAGCATGGCGGCAGCGTGTAGGCGTGAGGCCCCATGGCCGCAAGCCGCCCCGTGGTGCGTATCCCGCTCCCGTGCCCCGCCACCACTTAACGACGGCGCAAGAAAGTGCTGCTATCGCAGCGCCCCGGCTCGCCCTTATCAGGGAGCCGGTGTCGCGAGATGGGAAGAGGGGCTGGGGCTTGGCAAGAACGCGCGGGCGCGGTGCAGGGGGCATCGCGACAGTCTGTATCATGATGGCTGGCGCGAGCGCGATGCTGACGGGCTGTGGCGGCGCCGGGTCGGGTGTCCAATCCACCCCGCCGCCGCCGACACCCACGCCGACCCCGACGCCCAGCCCTACCCCGACGCCCACTCCGACGCCCACTCCGACGCCGACGCCGACTCAGAATTATGACACGGCGGGATACCGCGCGACGGCAGGCGCGGTTTCGATGAACGCGCTGGCGGCGTATCAGCGCGGAGCGACGGGCGCGGGCATCGCGCTGGGCGTCATCGATTCGGGGGTGGACGAGCGAACCGGCGCCTTTACCGGACGGATTTCCACCGCCTCCACCGATGTCGCGGGCACACGGGGGATCGGGGATCAGGACGGGCACGGCACCGCCGTCGCCTTCACCGCTCTGGGCGGGCGCAGCGGCAACCGGGCGCAGGGCGTCGCGTTCGATGCCACGCTGGTCGCCCTGCGCGCCGATCAGCCGGGCAGTTGCGGCGGCTCCAGCGAGAATGGCGGGCTGGGCGGCAATTGCAGCTTTTCCTCGGACGCGATCGCGCTGGGTCTGGACACCGCCCGCAACGCAGGCGCGCGGGTCGTCAACATCTCGCTCGGCTCCAACGACCAGCCGCCCAGCGCCCTGCTCGCCGCGATCGGGCGGGCGACGGCGGCGGGCATGGTGATCGTGATCGCAGCGGGCAATGAGGGCGAATCCAATCCCACGCTGATGGCGCAGATCGCCAATAACAGCGCGGTCGCGCGCGGGCAGGTCATCATCGCCGGATCGGTGGGCGCGACCGGCGCCATCTCGTCGTTCAGCAACCGGGCGGGCCAGTCGGCCGCCCATTATCTGACCGCGCTGGGCGAGCGGGTGGAGGCACCCGATGCCAGCGGCACGCGGATGCTCTGGTCGGGCACGTCCTTTGCCGCGCCGCAGATCAGCGGTGCGGCCGCCCTGCTGGCGCAGGCCTTTCCCAACCTGACCGGTGCGCAGATTGCCGACCTGCTGCTGCGCACCGCGCGCGAGGCGGGGACGAGCGGCACCGACGATGTCTATGGCCGGGGGACGCTGGACCTGACCGCCGCCTTCCAGCCGGTCGGCGGCACCAGTGTCGCGGGCACCGGCGCGGCGGTGTCGATGGGAATCAACGCGCGGCTATCCCCGGCGATGGGCGATTCGCGGGCCGAAGGACTGAGCCTGGTCGCGCTGGACGGCTATGCCCGCGCCTATCACATCGATGTGTCGGGCACGGTGGCGCAGGCCGCGCCCCGCCCGATGCTGGCACCGTCGCTGCTCGGCCGGATCGAGGGCGCGGTGGTCAGCGACGGCACCCGCACCGTCGCCCTGACCCGCGCGATCACCATGCCCGGCGAGGCCCGGCTGCGTGCCATCGTCCCCGCCGACGCGCCGAACGCGGCGCAGCGCATCGTCGCGGGCAGCGTCACCCAGATACTCAGCCCCGACACCGCGATCGGATTCGGCTTTGCCAGCGGCGGCGAGACGATGGTCGCCGGCTGGACCGGCCAGTCCGGCCCCGCCTATCTGCTAACCGACCCCGGCGCGGGCATGGACCGTGCGCCGCGCGCCGCCGCCGCGCTGCATCATGGCATGGGCCGGGTGGGCGTCAGCGTCACGGCGGAGACGGGGCGCTTCGCTGCGCCGATGCCGGGCATGGCCGCGCCCGATTACGACCAGATGGCAGTGACGTTCGATCGCCGGATCGGGCCGGTCGCGGCGACCTTGGGGCTTACCCGGCTGGACGAGCGGTCGACGGTGCTGGGCGGCTGGTTCGGCGGTGCCTTGGGACAGGCGCGTGGCCTCAGCTGGTTCGCCGACAGCGCCGCGCGCTGGCAGGACGATGGCGGCTGGACGCTCGGCGCACGCTGGCGCAGCGGCTGGACCCGCGCGACCGGGGCGTTGGGCGGTGGAATGCTCACCAGCCGGGCCTGGTCGATCGAGGCGGGCAAGGTCGGGCTGCTCGGACAGGACCGGATCGACCTGCGCCTGTCGCGTCCGCTGCGGGTCGGCGGCGGCGGGCTGGACCTGCGGCTGCCCGGCCATTGGGACTATGCCAGCGGGCAGGTAGACGGCTGGACGACCAACCGCCTCTCACTCGCTCCGACGGGTCAGGAAATGCTGGTCGAGCTGCGCCACGGCATCCGGCTGGGCGGCGGCGAGTGGTCGACGCATCTGTTCTGGCGGCGCGACCCCGGCAATATCGCGATGCTGCCGCCCGAGCGGGGCATGGCGGTGAAGTATGGCTTGACCTTCTGATACCCGGTCTTGGCTGGCGGGGGCGGTGCACCGTCCCCATCTTGCTCTTATGACACGTTATTCCCTGCTCGATCTGGTGCCCGTCATCGAGGGCGGCACCGTGGCCCAGGCGCTGGCCAACGCCGCCGACCTCGCCGCCCATGCCGAGGCGGTCGGCTTTCATCGGTACTGGACCGCCGAGCATCATGGCATGGCAGGCATCGCCTCCGCCGCGACCGCCGTGGTACTGGCGCATGTCGGGCAGGCGACGAAGACGATCCGTATCGGCGCGGGCGGCATCATGCTGCCCAACCATGCGCCGCTGACCATCGCCGAGCAATTCGGAACGCTCGACGCGCTGTTCCCCGGCCGGATCGACCTGGGGCTGGGCCGCGCACCGGGATCGGACCAGCGCGTCACCCGTGCGCTGCGCCGGACGCTCGACAGCGATCCCAACGCTTTCCCGCGCGACGTGATGGAGCTGCAAAGCTATTTCGCGGACGACGGGCAAACGGGCATCGTCGCGACGCCGGGCGCAGGCGCCAGGCCGCAGATGTGGATATTGGGATCGAGCCTCTACGGCGCGCAACTCGCCGCCGCGCTGGGCCTTCCTTACGCCTTCGCCTCGCACTTCGCGCCCGACGCGCTGGACGATGCGCTGGCCGTGTATCGCCGCGATTTCCGGCCCTCGGCGGTGCTCGACAAGCCCTATGCGATGGCAGGCTTCAACGTCTTTGCCGCCGATACGGACGAGGAAGCCGAACTGTTGGCAAGCTCGCAGCAACAGGCCTTCGTCAGCTTACGCACCGGCCGCCCCGGCAAGCTGCCCCCGCCCGTTCCGGGCTATCGCAAAAGCTTGGGCGCGCAGGGGTCGGCCATCCTGGACCATGTCCTGTCCTGCTCGGCGATCGGCGCGCCCGCGAGCGTGGAGCGGCAGCTGGCCGCCTTCGTCGAGCGGACCAAGGTGGACGAGGTCATGATCGTCAGTTCCATCTTCGACCATGAGGCGCGGAAGCGGTCCATCGGCATTGCGGCGCGGGCGATGCAGGCGTTGGAGAGGGTGGCGGCCTGAGCTAGGAATTTCACGCAAAGCCGCGATGGCGCGAAGAGAGAAGAAAGGATGGTTCGCGCGGAGGCGCGGAGAACGCAGAGGGGGCGTGTCGAATGGCACCCTCAATACTTCCTCACGAGCCGGTGAGGATAAGGGATGGCGGTGCCATCGGGTACGGCACCTCCGCGTCCTCCGCGCCTTCGCGCGAACAAAATTCTTCTTCGCGTCCTCGCGGCTTCGCGTGAACCAGACTACCCCACCGCTGCCGGAAGCCTGAGCCGTACGAGCAACCCGCCCAGATCCTCGCTTTCCTCCAGCGCGACGGTGCCGCCGTAAATCTCCGCCACGTCGCGCACGATGGCGAGGCCCAGGCCCGTCCCCGGCTTGCCCGTGTCCAGCCGCACCCCGCGATCGAAGATGCGGACGCGCTGGTCTTCGGGGATGCCGGTGCCGTCGTCCTCGACTAGAATCTCGACGAACCCGGCCTGCGCCGCCACCGTGACGAACACGCTGCCGCCGCCATATTTCGCCGCGTTCTCGACGAGGTTACCGAGCATCTCGTCCAGATCCTGGCGTTCGACATGGACGACCAGGTCCTTCGGTCCGTCCACGTCGATGCGGACATGGCGATAGAGACGGCCCACCGCGCGCTCGACAGATTGCAGACTGGGCCAGACCTCGGCGCGGCTGTGAGCCGAGCCGCGCCGTCCGACCGCGCGGGCGCGGGCGAGGTGGTGGTCGACCTGGCGGCGCATCGTGCGCGCCTCGCGGATCACCGTCTCGGCCAGATCCTCCGACCGGGCGGTCGCGGCGTTCATGATGACGGTCAACGGGGTCTTGAGAGCATGCGCCAGATTGCCCGCGTGGCGCCGCGCTTCCTCTGCCTGTTTCTCGTTATGCGCGATGAGGGCGTTCAGCTCCTCGACCATCGGCGCAACCTCGTTGGGCATCGCGTCGGAGATGCGGTCGGCCTTGCCTGCGCGCATCGCCGCGATCTCCTCGCGCACCCGGCGCAAGGGATAGAGGCCGTAAAAGGTCTGCATTGCCGCCATCAGCAACAGGCCGACGCCCAGCAGCGCAAAGCTGCGCACCAAGGTCCGCCGCAGCGCGCCGATCTGCGCATCGAGGCCGGTCGTGCGCTGCGCCACCTGGAACCGCCAGCGCACATTGGAGCCGGGCAGCTTCACATCGCGTTCGACGACGCGCAGCTTCTCGTCCGCGAATTGGGTGCTGGTATAGACGTGGATCGTGTCGTCATTGTGCGGCGAGCCATAAGCCAGCCGCCGATCCCAGAGCGAACGCGATGGAAAGGGTTCATGCCCCTTGCCCGACACCTGCCAGTAGATGCCCGATCCCGGCTCCAGGAAACCCTGATCGGCGGGTTCGCGGGTGAACCAGACCTCGCCCTCCGAATCGACCGCCGCCGACACCAGCAGCGACTGGAGCACATAGGCTTGGCGGTCGTCGAAATTCTGGGTGACGGCGGACACCAGCACCCGGTCGAGCGCGAAGCCGCCGCCGGTCAGCAGGACCAGGATCCACCCCGCGGCGATCAGGATCATGCGACGCGACAGCGATCCCGTGCGCAGCGTCGGGCGCGAGGTGTTTCCGTCCGTCACGGGAAAGACCGGATCAGGCCGCCGAACCCGCCACAGCCCCCGCCGCCGGATCGTCCAGGCTATAGCCCAGGCCCCGGATGGTGGTGATGACATCCTGGCCCAGCTTCTTGCGGATGCGCGTCACGAACACCTCGATCGTGTTCGAATCGCGGTCGAAATCCTGATCGTAGATATGCTCGATCAGCTCGGTGCGGCTGACCACCTTGCCCTTGTGATGGAGCAAATAGGACAGCAGCTTATATTCCTGCGCGGTCAGCTTCACCGGCTCGCCCGCCCGTGTGACCTTGCCCGAACGGGTGTCGAGGCGGACATCGCCCGCCGTCAGTTCGGACGAGGCATTGCCGCTGGCGCGTCGGATCAGGGCGCGGAGACGGGCGATCAGTTCCTCGGTCTGAAACGGCTTGGCGACGTAATCGTCCGCGCCCGCGTCCAACCCGGCCACCTTGTCCGACCAGCTGTCGCGCGCGGTCAGGACGAGGACGGGCGTGGTCTTGCCCTCCTTGCGCCAACGGTCGAGCACGGTCAGCCCGTCGATTTCCGGCAACCCTAAGTCGAGCACGATCGCGTCATAGCTTTCGGTCGAGCCAAGGAAATGCCCCTCCTCGCCGTCCGTGGCGAGGTCGATGGCATAGCCGGCCCCTTCCAGCGTGGATTTCAGCTGCTGGCCAAGATTGGGCTCGTCCTCGACGATCAGAACGCGCATCGCAAAACTCCCTCTAATCCTGTGGTGCTATTCGACCGGCCCGGTCATCAGCCGTCGGTGCGGCCGATGACCTTGCCGGTACGGGCGTCCACCTCCACCCAGATGACCGTGCCATTGCGCAGGAACTTGAGCGTGTAAACCGCCGCCTGCGCGTCGTAATCGAAGCCGATATATTGCGAATCGCGCATCGCCGGCACGACCCGCGCCTCGATCTCGCGCAGCGACAGATTGCCTTCCTTGCGCTGCTGATAGGCGCGCATCTGGTCGCCGCGACGCTGATCGACCCCCATTTCCATCGGGGCTTCGATCATCGGCGGTGAACCCATCGGTGCGGCGAGCAGAGCCAGAAGGACGGTCATCGACATGAAGGTGGCATAGCGGTCAACCGTTGAACAGCCTCTGAATGGATCATGCAGCCGCGCGACAGCGCATGGACCGCTTGCCGGGTTCCCCATCCGCCCCTAACTGCTGGCCTATCATGGCAGCACCCGTTCTTTCCTACGAAGACCTGGGCCTTGTTCAAGGCTCGGGCTGGCTCTTCCGGCATCTCGATATCCATGTCGGTCCGCGCGACCGGCTCGCGCTGATCGGGCGCAACGGGGCGGGCAAGTCGACCCTGCTGAAGCTGATGGCCGGGATCATCGATTCGGACGAGGGGCGGCGCGTGATCGTGCCGGGCACCCATGTCGTCTATCTGGAACAGGACCCCGATCTGGCCGGGTGCGCAACGCTGGGCGATTATGTCCTGTCGGGCGACGACGCGCCGGAAGCCTATGAGGCCGATGCCATCGCCGGACAGCTCGGCATCGACCTGACGCGCGAGGCATCGACCGCCAGCGGCGGCGAACGGCGGCGCGCGGCGATCGTCCGCGCGCTGGCGATGAACCCGGACGTGCTGCTGCTCGATGAGCCGACCAACCATCTCGACCTCGCGGCCATCGAATGGCTGGAGGACTGGCTGAAGCGTTTCACCGGCGCGTTCGTCGTCATCAGCCATGACCGCACCTTCCTGACCCGCCTGACCAAGTCGACGCTGTGGCTCGATCGCGGCCAGATGCGGCGCAACGAGGTCGGCTTCGGCGGTTTCGACGCCTGGACCGAACAGGTCTATGCCGAGGAACAGCGCGCCGCCGAGAAGCTGGACGCCAAGCTCAAGATCGAGGAGCATTGGCTTCACCGCGGCGTCACCGCGCGGCGCAAGCGGAACCAGGGCCGTCTGGAAAAGCTGGTCCAGATGCGCGCCACCCGCGCCGCGATGATCGGGCCGCAGGGTGCCGCCAAGCTCGGCATCGCCTCGGACGATGTGAAGACCAAGGAGGTCATCAAGGCCGAGCATGTCACCAAGCGTTACGGCGACCGCACGATCATCAAGGACCTGAGCCTGAAGGTCACGCGCGGCGACCGGATCGGCATCGTCGGCTCGAACGGGGCGGGCAAGACGACGCTCCTCCGCCTGTTGACCGGCGAGATCCAACCCGACGAGGGCAGCGTCTTCCTGGCCAAGACGCTGGACGGCGTCATCATCGACCAGCAGCGCAAGCTGATGGCGTCTGAAAAGCGGGTGCGCGAGGTGCTGGCGGACGGCGGCGACTGGATCGACGTGCGGGGCACGCGCAAGCACATCCACGGCTATCTGAAGGAGTTCCTGTTCGACCCTTCGCTGGCCGAGGCAAAGATCGGGACGTTGTCGGGCGGCGAGCGTTCGCGCCTGCTGCTCGCCCGCGAGTTCGCGCGCGAATCCAACCTGCTGGTGCTCGACGAGCCGACCAACGACCTCGACCTGGAAACGCTCGACCTGTTGCAGGAGGTGATCGGCGATTATGAGGGCACCGTCCTGATCGTCAGCCACGATCGCGACTTCCTCGACCGCACGGTGACGGTGACGCTGGGTCTGGACGGATCGGGCCATGTCGATGTGGTGGCGGGCGGCTATGCCGACTGGGTCGCCAAGCGCAAAGCGGCGCCCGAGGCGAAAAAGGCCCCGGCCAAGGCCGCCCCCTCCCCCGCCGCTCCGGCGCAGGCCAGGACCAAGCTGAGCTACAAGGACCAGCGCGATTACGAACTGCTGCCCAAGCGGATCGAGGAGCTGGAGGCCGGGATCGCGCGCGACGAGGCGAAGCTCGCCGACCCTGACCTCTACGCCAAGGACCCGGCTCAGTTCGACCGGCTGATGAAGGCGATCGAAAAGGCGCGCGAGGAAAAGGACGAGGCCGAGATGCGCTGGCTGGAACTCGCCGAGCAGGTCGAGGCCCTGGCCGGGTGATCGGGGCGGGATGATCGGGGCGGGAGCCCCCCGCCCCATCGACTTACTGGGTGATGCGCGCCGTCGCCACGGCGTTCTGGAACAGCGCGGCCATCGCCGCCGAAATGTCCTGATCGGTGGATACCTTGGTATAGAGGCCGGGCGAGGCACAGGCCTGAAGCGCGGGTTCGATCTTGTAGAGATAGGGCGCGATATTCTTTTGCGACCAGGCATCACCAGTCAGCGATTGCGGCAGATATTCGGTGTAGAGTACCGCGATGCGCACCCCCCGGGCCTTGATCATATCGCACTTTGTGGTGTCGATCGCGATCTCAGGCTTGCCGTTGCTGCGGATTTCGTCACGCATCCCGTCCGTCACCATGAACATCACCGCCTGAGGCTGAGCCTTGTTGATGCCAGTGCCGGGCGCGACGGTGATCAACTGCCTGTTGATCTGGTCCATGGCATCGCTGCTACCGCTATCCGTATCGTTAAAGCCGGGCTCGTTCGATTTGCAGGCCGGGGTCGGGCAGCCATTCTTGTAGAACAGGACCGGCTTCAGGTCGTGAGTGGCCAGCGCAGCGTGATCCAGATGCGGCGTCAGCGTCTGCAACACATTAAAGGCACCGCGCGCCCGGAATGAGGCAATGGCGATCTGGTAGGTCGCCCCCGTTTTGCTGGAGGTCGCTCTCGCGGTTTCCGTGAGCTTGGCCACGGCCGTGCCCTCTTCATCAATACGGAGCTTCAAGCCATAGGATTTTGCGACAGCATACAGATCCGTCGTATTGTTGAAGGCATCCTTTCCGGTCAGGTCATTCGTGGCATGGCACGCGAACTGACATTTCCTGGAGTTGCTCGCCGCCACCTTCGCCAGTCCGGCCGTCGTCGTTGGCAGGGCCATCGAACTGGATACGTCGAGCAGCATGTAAAAATCGATATTGGGCGCGATGGCGTTCGTCGTCTGCGACTGTCCCGCTATCGCCAACGTGTTCAGGCCCAGGATCTTGGCGAAGACGTTGTTCGACACGGCCTTGTAGGTGACCGTGGCGTTGCGACGGCCATTGCCGTCGGTCGGTGCGTTGATGGTCACGTCACCCATGACGATGTCGCCCGATTGGGTCAGCGACAGTGCCTGCGCCTCGAAGATCTTGCGGGCATAGGCCACCGCGTCGCCGTCCTTCATGCCCATTGCGACCTTGCTGACCGCCGACAGGGCGGCGGAGTCGGCCACCGCGTTCATCTTGGTCTGCGCCTTCTTCGCGCGTGCATAATCGATGCCCATGCCGATCGTGAAGATCAGGACGGGCAGGGCCATGGCGAACATCATCATCACCGCACCGCGACGATTATGCAGCACATCCCGCACGGATCGATAAAGGGAGAGGATCATGGGCATCAGCAATCCGGGCAGGCGATCTGGTCAGTGTTGCGCGGAACCATCCACAGCGAGTCGCTGAGCGTCATCGGGCCGAACTGACCGAAACTGGTGGGGGGGCGATAGGGATAGCTGACCTGCGCCAGCAGGAAGGTGGCGTTCGGGGTCTTCATCGCAGGCGGAATGTCGACCGCCTCGCCCTTGGCATAGGCGGCGATCTTCAGACCCCGGCTCCACACCACGCTGGTCTGCCCCTTGGCGTCGGTGGAAACCTCGCTGACGCGGATCTGCGCATCCCCGGCGGTATAGGGCTGCATCACCTGCGACGCGGCCATCAGGTTGGACTGTACCTCCGCCCCCGTCATCTTGCCGGTCGTGTTCTGGGCGATCAGGTCGACCGCGGCGCGAGCCGTGATCGTCACCTTGCGCTTGCAGGCCATCGCGTCCTGCAACTGCACGCCACCCAGATACAGGATCAGCATGACGGGCAGGATCAGCGCGAACTCGACCAGCGCGACGCCGCGCGCATCCCCGCGCAAGGCCCGGTACGACCGCGGGATCACAGATAGGCCTCGGTCTTCGACACCGAGGTCGCGACCAATATGGTCGGCCCGCCGCTCAGCGGCGACAGGTCGGCGGCGGGCGCGACCGGCATCGGCCAGAGATAGATGAACCGCACCGTGACGAGCGATCCTTGCGACCCCACGTCATAAGAAAGATCGGTGAACTTTCCCGTCCCCGCATCGAATGTCAGCGGCAGGGAGCCGTTGGTCGGAATGGCGGTGCCCGCCGCCACGCTCTTCACATCGACGAACAGGCGCGCGCAGGACAGGAAACCGGGCAGCGCCTGGCACCCCTTGCTGCGGAAGCGCTCGGCCAGCTGGGCCTTGGTCATGCCCTTGCCCAGGCCCGCCAGATCGGCGGCCTGGGTCTGGCCGGTGACGATGCCGCGCGCCGCCGTCTCGACCGCGCTCTCCAGCGCCTCCTGCGCCAGATAGGCGAGGCTCGACTGGAGAATCGCCAGCAGCAGCGCGATGAAGGGCGCGGCGACCAGCGCGAACTCGACGAGCACCGCCCCCCGCCGATCGGTCAGGATCGCGGGTCGGGCAGGCCGAAGACGGCGAAAGGGAAGAGAGGCGAACATGGGCAGGCGGATATCCTTCCCGCCCATCTTGGTCTGAATCGGTTAAACTTCGGCAAACACGTCCGATCTAACGCAACGCGCGGGCATAGAGCGCCAGCGTCCAGCCCATCGCCTGCAGGAACAGCGCCGGGTCGTAACGCGGCCCTTCGTCACGCAGAAAGGCGTGCTGCCCGGCCACCTCATGCCATTCGTAGGATGCGCCGACTTCCTCCAGCCGCGCGCGGATCGCCTCGCGCCCGGCATAGGGGACGTGCGGGTCCTGCCGTCCCCAGACGAACATCGCCTCGGCCTTCAGTTCGTCCATCCGCGCGAGGCTGTCGTCGCGGCGCCCTTCGCCCAGCGAGCCCGAATGGATGTCGGTGGCATAGAAGCACGCTGCCGCCGACACGCGCGGGTCAAGCGCGGCGCGATAGGCCAGATGCCCGCCCAGACAGACGCCGAACGTGCCCAGCCGCCCGTTGCACGCCGGATGCGCCGCCAGCGCGCCCAGCGCCGCCGCCGCATCGGCATCATAGGCCGCGACGGGCTTGGCGAATTTCAGGTCGTTGCCCCGGTCGGTGCCCGGCTTGTCATAGGCGAGCACGGTCCCGGCGGGTTCATATTCGTGATAGACCTCGGGCACCGCGACGACATAGCCCTGCCCGGCCAGCATCGCAGCCAGCCGCCGGATCGGCGCCGTCACCTGATAGATCTCGGAAAACAATAGGATGCCCGGAAAGCGCCCCTCGATCGCGGGGCGGAACAGATGCATCCGCATCGTGCCCGTTCCGGCTACCTCGACATCCTGGGTTTCGTCGCTGCGTATGATCATGGCTCCATCCTTTGCACCCCCGTCCGGCCAGGGCAATCGGGTTGCGTCCGCGACACCCGCCGTTATCCTCGGGCCATGACGGGGAGCGGAAAGCGACTGGCGCTGCTGAGCGCGGTCTGGGTGGCGGGACTGATCGCCTCGGGACTGCGCCCGTTCGACCGGGCGACCTGGTGGATGGAGGTCGCGCCGGTGCTGATCGCGCTGCCTTTGCTCTGGGGCTTGCGGCGACGATTCCCGCTGACCGGGCTCGCGCTGGTGCTGATCGGGGCGCACGGGCTGATCCTGATGCTGGGTGGCGCCTATAGCTATGCGCGGGTGCCCGCCGGGCTTTGGGTGCAGGACTGGCTGCATCTGGCCCGCAATCCCTATGATCGGCTGGGCCATTTCGCCCAAGGCTTCGTGCCCGCCATCATATTTCGCGAATGGTTGATCCGGCGGGGTGGCCTGGCGCGGGGCGGGATGCTCCGCTTCCTCGTCATCGCCTGCTGTCTGGCGTTGAGCGCCGCCTATGAGCTGGTCGAGTTCGGTGCGGCGATGGCGCTGGGTCAGGGCGCGGACGAGTTTCTGGGGACGCAGGGCGATCCATGGGACACGCAATGGGACATGCTGATGTGCCTGATCGGCGCGGTCGCGGCGGTGGTGACGCTGTCGCGGGCGCATGACCGACAGATCGCCGCGATCGCAAGGTTATAGCATCCGGTGATGGCGGCGGATACGCTGTGCCCATGAATCGCAATCTTACCGAAGACCGCCCGACCTTCGTCACCCATCTGGAATGTTCGCTGACCGGCGAACGCTATGAAGCGGACCAGCTTCATGGCCTGTCGCGCGCCGGGCGCCCGCTGCTGGTCCGCTACGATCTGGAGGCGCTGGGCAAGGCGGTGTCGCGCGACGCCATCGCCGCGCGCGAGACCGATTTGTGGCGTTGGCGCGAGTTGCTGCCGGTGCGCCGGACGACAAGCATCGTGTCGCTGGGCGAGATCGAAACGCCGCTGATCCCCATTCCCCGCTCGGGCGGCGGATCGGTGCTGGTCAAGGACGAGGGGCGGCTGCCGACCGGATCGTTCAAGGCGCGCGGGCTGGTCATGGCGGTCGCCATGGCGCGCGAGCTGGGCGTGACCCGCATCGCGATGCCGACCAACGGCAATGCGGGCGCGGCGCTGGCCGCCTATGCCGCGCGCTGCGGGATCGAGACGGTCATCCTCTGCCCGGAAGAAACGCCGGAAGTGAACGTCCGCGAGATCGCCGCACAGGGCGCCCGCGTCTGGCGGGTCAACGGCCAGATCGACGAGTGCGGCGCGATCGTCGGGCGCGGGGCGGCCGAGGGGCGCTGGTTCGACTTCTCGACGCTGAAGGAGCCGTACCGGATCGAGGGCAAGAAGACGATGGGGCTGGAACTCGCCGCTCAGTTGGGGTGGGAGTTGCCCGACGCGATCTTCTATCCGACCGGCGGCGGCACCGGCCTGATCGGCATGTGGAAGGCGTTCGACGAGATGGAGCGGCTGGGCTGGATCGGCCCGAAACGCCCGCGCATGTACGCGGTGCAGGCGAGCGGCTGCGCGCCCATTGTCCGTGCCTATGAGGCGGGCGAGGAGCATGCCGAGCGTTGGGAGGATGCCGCGACCGTGGCGGCGGGCATCCGCGTGCCGAAGGCGGTCGGCGACTTTCTGATCCTGCGCGCGGTCCGTGAGTCCGGCGGCGCGGCGCTGGCGGTGGGCGACCCCGCGATCCTGAAGGCGGTGGAGGATTGCGCCAAGCGCGACGGACTGCTGCTCTGCCCCGAGGGCGGCGCGACGCTGGCGGCGTACCAACAGGCTGTGCGCGACAATCTGGTCGACGAGGACGAGCGGGTGGTGCTGTTCAACTGCGCCACCGGGCTGAAATACCCGATGCCCGAGGCGGGGCAGTGGCTGGACAAGAACGGGGCGATCGATCTGGCGGCGCTTTGATTCCCCACCTCCGTTCAGCCTGAGCGAAGTCGAAGGCCAAGGGGAGACCGTCCCGCGTGCACTTCGACTTCGCTCATTGCGAACGGAGGTGGGCCCTCACCCGATCAACAACCGAATCCCCAACGCCGCCAGCAACGCGAGCGGCATCGCTACCGCGCCAACCTTCAGGAAGGCGAGGAAACTCACATCCTCCCCCTCGCGCCGGATCGCCTGGAGCCACAGGATCGTCGCCAGCGACCCCGTGACCGACAGGTTCGGCCCGAGGTCGACGCCGATCAACAATGCGTCGGTGACGATCTGCGGCGGATGCGCCTGCGCGATGGCACTGCTGGCAACGAGGCCAGCGGGCAGGTTGTTCATCACGTTGCTGACAAAGGCCAGCGTCGTCCCCGACACCGCCGCCGCCCGCGTCGGATCGGCCAGCATGTCGCGAAGCCCCCGCGCCACCCAGGCGATCACGCCCGTCCGGTCCAGCGCCTCGACCAGTACGAACAGCCCCGCGACCAGCGGCAGCACGCCCCAGCTGACCGACCTGGCGAGCGTCAGCGGCGAACGCCCCGCCAGCAGTGACACGATCACCGCCGTCGCGATCCCCGCCAGTGCGGTCGGCAGGCCCAGTTCGGCATCGAGCGCCGACACGACCAACAGGAGCAACGCCGTGAGCACGATGCCCGCAATGGCCAGCTTGCCTCCGGTCGACAGCGGGTCGCGGGTCACATCACTCTCGCAGTCCCCCGCGATCCGCGCTCGCTGGGTGAAGCGCAGCACCGCGAAGGTGACGAGGATCGACGCCAGCGAGGGCAGCGCAAACGCCGCCATCCATGCGCCCAGCGGCGGCATGTGCCCGCCATAGAGGACCAGGTTCGCCGGGTTGGAGATAGGCAGCACGAAGCTGGCCGCATTGGCGATCAGCGCACAGGCGAACAGCAAAGGCAGCGGATCGGCCTTGGCCTTTTTCGCCGCGACGAACACGGCGGGCGTCAGCACCACGGCGGTGGCGTCGTTGGACATGAAGGTCGTGACGACCACGCCCGTCGCATAGACCAGCGCAAACAGCTTCGCCCGCGACCGGCCCGCCATGTTGACGGCGGTGGCGGCGATCCAGTCGAACGCGCCATGCTCGCGCGCGGTCTCGCTGAGCAGCATCATGCCGATCAGGAAAAGATAGACGTCGGTGCCCTTGGCCACCGCCTGCCCCGCTTCGTGCCAAGGCATCAGGCCCAGTACGATCAGCAACACCGCACCCGTCACCGCCCAGATCCATTCGGGCCAGCGCATCGGCCGCGCGATCACGCCCGCGGTCGACAGCCCCGCAATCGCCCAGGTGGCTCCATAAGCCAGCGTCACCATCCGCACCCATTCTTGTTAGGCCCGAGCCGGGCGCCATCGATCCCGGCGATAGGCCAGGCGCCAATCGCGTGGCAATCCTCGCCCGGTGCGACGGGCAGACGGCGCTTCGGGATGGAATGGGCGTCGCGGACTAGGCAGTCGACCCGGTCATAAGCCTCGCCGCAGCGGACCTCGATCGCGTTTAATCCCTCGACCAGCGTCACGGTCGCCCGCCACAGGCCGTCCTCGCCCCGCGTCATCGGCGTGTCGCTATCGCCGACCCGCGCGACCGGCGTCGCATCCGCACCGAACAGACGCGCGACGATCTCGACCGCGCCCGGCCGGGGCACCTGATACGGGTCGGTCGGGCGGGTGATGAGCCGGACATCGCCCGGCGACACGATCTGGACATGCGGCCAAGCCGCATCCAGCCGCCGGAAGCGCCAGCTGACCACCCGGTCCTGAACACACACGATGGTGAAGCCCGGTGCGCCGCCATCCTCCTCGATCTGCGCGGTCGAGCGGGTCGCCCCATAGATCACGCGGCCGTCGTTGAGCAGCTCGTTGTAATGGGTATGGCCGGTATCGACGAAGGCGACCTCGCCGTCGATGACCTGGCGCGCGATCAGGTCGCCGTCCGCCGCCAGATCGCCGGGATAGGCGTGCATGAAGACCAAAGGCACTTCGCCCGACGCCTTCGCCCGTGCTAGCTCCTCGGCCAGCTTGTTGCGGTGGTGCATGGTCAGCCGGAAATCGGGACCACCGGCCCCTGCGGACACCACGTCCAGGAACAGGCAGTGATGCCCAGCGATCACTTCCATCTCGGGCCGGTTCGCCTCGGGGATCGCCGCTTCGTAGTAGGACAGGTCGCCCGGCTCGAAATCATGGTCGCCGGGGATGATCCGCCACGGTAGCGACAGCGGGGCGAGCGCCTCGATCATCCGGGCATATTGCTCGGGCGTGCCATGATTGGCGTTGTCGCCGGGTACGAAGACGAAGTCCGCCTCGCCCATGTGGCGGTTCACCTGTGCAACGATGGTCTCCAGTCGGTCGAGCCCCTGCCAGTCGTCGGCTTCGTCCAGATGCAGATCACCGATATGGACCCAAGCGATGCCGCTCATGCCTGTGCCTCCTCGGGCTTGGCTCCACCGGAGCAGGCGGGGCGCAGAGTCCCTGCAAAGCCGATCCACAACCCCAAGCTCGCCACCGCGAAACCGCCCAGAATGTAGAAGGCGATGTGATAACCCAGTTCCTGCGCGAGCCAGCCACCAATGGCGGGCGACAGCGAGGCGCCGACGCCCTGGATGGTCATCACCGCGCCCTGCCCGACATTGACCCGGCCGGTACCACTGAGCAGGCAGGCGACGAGGCCGGGTACCGCGACGCTCTGAAGCCCCGCGCCGATGCCGTCGAGCGCCTGGACCGGCCACACGCCCCAATGCTCGATGAAGCTGCCCGCCAGGAAGCCGCGCAAGGGGAGTGCCGCGAAGGAGATCAGCAGGACCAGCCAGTAACCACGCCCGGCGGCGACCTTCATCGCGACTAGGCTGGCGATGATCATCACCGCCTGCGCGACCATGACGGTGGTCGCGGTGAACATCGCCGCATCGCCTTTCCCTGCGCCGACCACCGCCATGCCATAGAGCGGCAGCATCGCGCCGTTGCCCAGATGGAAGCACGCCAGCGCACCTGCCAGGATCAGCATCGGCTTGTTGGACAGCAGTGCCTTGAAACCCTCGGCCTGGCCGCCGTCCTGATCGTCGCCGTCTTCATCCTCCAGCCCGCGTGCGACGCGGTGGTCGATCGCGCGTTCGGGGATCGACAGGACCGAGATGATCGCCAGCACGCCGAACGCCGCTGCCAGGAAGAAGATGGCGGGCATGCCGAACTTCCAGCCGAGAAAGCCGGAAAGCCCCGCGCCCACCATGTTGCCTGCATGGTTCCACGCTTGGTTGCGGCCATTCTGCGCGTTGAAGCCCTTTTGCCGGACGACGCCCAGCGTCATGCCGGTGACGGCGGGGCCGATCGCCGCACCCGCGATCGCGGTCGCCACCTGGCTGACCCCGACGACGATCCCCGATTGCGACCAGAGGATCAGGAAGGACGCCAGCACCGTGCAGATGCCGGTGATGACGACCACCCAGCGCTTCTTGTCGGTATGGTCGATGAACGCGCCCGCCGGCACGGTCATCGCCATGCCCGCCACGCCGCCCAGCGTCATGACGGTGCCGATCGGTCCCGTCTGCCACCCGCGCTGTTGCAGGAAGACGCCCAGGAACGGGCCGATGCCCGCCTGCATATCGGCCATGAAGAAGTTGAGCGCTTGCAGCCAACGTGTCGCGCGGCGACGGTCGCCATCGGATGACTGGGAATTCGGGGTATCGGGCAATGCCGCTGTGGCCATGACGGGTCTCCGCGAGATGCGGGGGCCAAACCCGGCAATGATTTGAAATATCCGTCTATTTTATGATTTATGTTTGAGGCGCCGCCGATCGGCAAGTCATCTCTTTGCAATACAAGGACAAACCCGTCCTCGACCCGAAAGGACGGCCCCGCAAACATGACGTTAACTTCATGAAACGCCAGCGGAACTTTTCGACGGCAGGGAAAAATAGGACTCGCCTGACGTGGCGGGGACGAGTCATTCTGTCGGCGACAACGGAGGGATAGTGATGAACCACCACTGCGTCGCCATCGTCCCCGCCGACGATCTGGACGCCAGCACCGCCTTCTACTCGCTGCTCGGCTTCGAGGTCGCGGCCGATTTCGGAAGCTATCGCATATTGGAGGATGGACGCGGCTGGCATCTCCATCTCAACCACATGCCCGGCTGGCCGAAGAGCGCGGAGGACAATCCGTTCGGCCTGTACCTCTATGTCGAGGATGTCGATACGGTCGCCGACCGGGTGCGCGACCGCATCATCGAGCGCGGTGCGCCGCATGCCAAGCCCTGGGGCACCTATGAATTCGCGGTCAGCGACCCGACGGGCGTGCTGGTGCGGATCGGGCGGATCATCGTATGACGCGGTTGCCCTGTCGGCCGCAGGACGCCAGATAGCCCGTCTATCCGAGCGCGCCCGCTTCGCACCCCTGCGCTCCGCAACGATGATGGACGATGTCGTGACCACCAAAATCTACCTGTCCGCCGACCGCCTGCTGGAGGATTCCTTCCGTCTCGCCAATCTGGTCTTCGACTCCGGCTTTCGCCCGACCCATATCGTCGGCATCTGGCGCGGCGGCGCGCCGGTCGGCATCGCGGTGCAGGAACTGCTCGAGTATCGCGGGATACAGAGCGACCATATCGCAATCCGCACCGCCTCCTATACCGGCATCGACCAGCAGGAGCCGCAGGTCCGCATCTATGGCCTGGGCCATCTGGTCGACGTGCTCAACCCCGAGGATCGCCTGCTGTTGATCGACGATGTGTTCGATTCCGGGCGTTCGATCCGCGCCCTGCTGAAGGAACTCAAGCAGCGCTGCCGGAACAACATCCCGGACGAGGTGAAGGTCGCGACCGTCTATTACAAGCCGTCGCGCAACGTGACCGACCTCACGCCCGACTTCTTCGTCCATGAGACAAACGACTGGCTGATCTTCCCGCACGAGATCAACGGCCTGACCGAAGAGGAAATCCGCGCGCACAAGCACGGGGCCGCGATCATCCTGCGCTGACGGCGAGGCTGTATCCCGCCCCTCCGAAACCTCAGTGCAGCTTGGCGATCGACAGCCCGTCTTCCTTGGCGCGCGCCTTGACCGACTCCTCGCTGCGGGTCAGCGCCTTGGCGATGGCCTTCAGCGCCATGCCCTTCTTGGCGAGCGTGTGCAGCTTTTGGATTTCGTCCTGACGCCAGGGCTGGCGGTGTCTTTCGAAGCGTTCGGCCATGGCCCCTTATAGCGGGATCGCAGCGCCCTGACCATGGCGGCGGCCCTGCATGATGGCTGGCTTACAAATGCGTCATGAACCCCGACCCGCCTTGCCTTCGCATCGCGGCGCAGCAAAATAGCCGGATCGGGAGACGTTATAACATTTGGGGTCGTCAATGCGTTTTTCTGCTCTCCTCTGCTGTGTCGCGTCGTCCGCGATCGCTTTTCCCGCGCTGGCCCAGACGCGCGGCGTGCCGACGCCCGACGCGGATTCGACTCAGGCGGCGGACCAGACCAGCGACATCGTCGTGACCGCCAAGCGATTGGACACCGCACGCGCGCATATCCAGCCGAGCCTGGGCGCCTCCAATTATGAAATCACCAGCGACACGATCAAGGCGCTGCCCGGTGGCGAAAACCAGCAGTTCAACCAGATCCTGCTCCAGGCGCCCGGCGTCGTGCAGGACGGTTTCGGCCAGTTCCACGTCCGCGACGACCATAACGGCCTGCAATATCGCATCAACGGCACCATCCTGCCCGAAGGTCTGGCGGTGTTCGGCCAGACCCTATCCCCGCGGCTGGTCGACAAGGTCAACATCCTGACCGGCGCGCTGCCCGCGCAATATGGCCTGCGCACGGCGGGCGTCATCGACATCACGACAAAGAGCGGGCTGTTCGACAATGGTGGCACCGCGTCCATCTATGGCGGCAGCCACAACACCATCCAGCCCAGCCTGACCTATGGCGGCTCGTCGGGAAGCACCAATTACTTCGTGTCGGGCGATTACCGGCACAGCGGGCTCGGCATCGAGAGCGTCGATGGCCGTTCCAACCCGGTGCATGACGATACCGACCAGTATCAGGGCTTCGCCTATGTCGACCATATCCTGGACGACCAGAACCGGGTGTCCTTTGTCGGCGGCTATTCCAATCAGTGGTTCCAGATTCCCAACCCCGTCGGGCAGCAGCCCAGCGCCGGGTGGAGCGTCGGCGGCCAGACCGCTTTCCCCAGCGAGAAGCTGAACGAGACGCAGCTGGAAAAGACCGGCTTCGGCCAGGTCGCCTTCCTCCACGATGCCGAGCCGCTGACGGTGCAGGCGTCGCTCTTCGCGCGCTATTCGTCGCTGCGCTATCGCCCCGACATATTGGGCGAGCTGCTCTATAACGGGCAGGCGCAACAGGCGTATAAGCAGGACTTCGCGATCGGTGGACAGGTCGATGCGGTCTATCATGTCGGCGATGCGCACACGCTGCGCGGCGGTTTGCTGGTGACGCGCGACCGATCGACCAGTGCAACCACGACCAATGTCTTCCCCGTCGACACCAGCGGCGCCCAGGCGGGCGAACCGATCGCGATCGTCGACAATAGCGGCAAGACCGCGACCAGCTTCAGCGCGTATCTTCAGGACGAGTGGAAGCTGCTGCCCCGGCTGACGCTCAACTATGGCGCGCGCTACGACCTGTATAATGGCTATCGGCGCGAGGGGCAGTTGTCGCCGCGCGTCAATCTGGTCTGGCAGCCGGGTGATATCTACACGCTGCACGCGGGCTATTCCCGCTATTTCGTGCCGCCGCCCTTCGAGCTGGTCGGCAACACCAGCATCGCCAAGTTCGTCGGCACCAGCGCCTATCCGGCCGTCACCGCCAACGACGTACCCTATGCCGAGCGGCAGGATTATTTCGATGTCGGCTTCCAGGCCAAGCTCAGCCGCTACTTCACCTATGGCATCGACGCCTATTATCGCATCTCGAAGAACCTGATCGACGAGGGGCAGTTCGGCGCGCCGATCATCCTGACCCCGTTCAACTACAAACAGGGGCGCATCGGCGGGATCGAGGCGAATATGAGCTATGCGCGCGGCGGCCTGCTCGCCTATGCCAATTTCGCCGCCGCCAAGGCCAAGGGGCGCAACATCGTGTCCAGCCAGTTCAGCTTCGGCCAGGACGATTTGGACTATATTGCGCGGCATTACATCTATCTGGATCACGACCAGACGTTCACCGGATCGGCGGGCCTGTCCTATGCCTTTGCGCAGGGGACCAAGCTGGGCGGCAGCATGATCTATGGTTCGGGGCTTCGCCGCGACGACGATGTGAACAGCATTCCGAACGGCGCCAAGCTGTCGCCCTATGCGCAATTCAACCTGACCGCGAGCCAGCATCTGGCCGGGCCGAACCTCGACATCCGGTTCGACGTCATCAACGTGCTCGACCACAAATATGAAATCCGCGACGGGACCGGCGTGGGTGTGGGCGCGCCGCAATATGGCCCGCGTCGCGGGTTCTTCGTCGGGGTGTCCAAGGCGTTCTAAAACTCCTCCCCGGCACGGGGAGGGGGACCAGCGAAGCTGGTGGAGGGGGCGGGCCGCAAGGAATGGCCCTTGTGGCGCCCCCCCCTCCGTCAGCGCATAGGCGCTGCCACCTCCCCTTGCAGGGGAGGAATGAACTTAGCCGATCCCGTATTTCCGCATCCGCTCCGGCATGCGCTTGTCCAGCGCCGTCGCCAGCGTCCGGTCGCGCGCGGCCTCGGTGGTCATGCCCAGATGCGTCTCGGCGAGCGAGCGGCCGTACAGCGCCCAGGCACGCTTCGGATCGATCGCCAGCGCGGCGTTGAAATCGGCGAGCGCGGCCCGGTCATCCTTCTGGCGGAGATGGATGAAGGCCCGGCTGTCGAGGAAGCTCGGATCGCTGGGGATCGCATGGACGGCGGCGTTGCAGTCTCCCAGCGCCTTGTCGATATCCTTGTTGGCCAGCATCCGCGACCAGCACCGGCCGTTCTGCGCGGTGCTGCGACGCGAATCGTCACGGTGCGCGGCCATCCACAGATCATATTGCGCGATCGCCGCGTCGAAAGCGTCCGCTCCCGAATAGAGCCGCGCCATTTGCAGCCGCGCCGCATCCTCGCGCGGCAACTGCCCGTTCAGCAGGTCGAGATCGGTGATCGTCCCCGCCGGGTTGCCCGCGCGCAGCCGCAATTCGGCGCGGATCAGGCGCGCCTGCGTATCGGCCGGGTTCAGCGTCAGCGTGGTGTTGAGATCGTCGATCGCCAGTACCGGCCGATGCTGATCCAGATAGGCAAGCGCGCGCTGACGGGGAAAGCGCGGGTCCTTGGGCGCCATCGCGATCGCCTGCGTAAAGGCGTCGATCGCATGGGGCAGGTCGTGCTGCGTGACCAGCATCGCGCCGCGACGGCTAAAGCCCTCGGCATCGGTGGGGGGCGCGGTCTCGCTGGCATTTTGCGCGACGACCGCCGCCGCGGCTGGATCGGCATGCGCCACCGCGTCGAACAGCCGCCCGCCGGTATAGGTGAAATAGATGCGATGCTGGAGGTTGGAGACATAGAGCCGGTGCGACACGAAAAAGTCCGCGCCCAGCAGCATGTCGGTCTCCAGCGGCCCCAGATCGGCGATGTGGAGCCGCACATTGTGCAGTTCCTCATTACCGATCTTCAGCAGCTTGAACCGAGCGATCCAGCCCTGGACGACGTGGCGGCCGAGGCCGCGCTCCCATCCCGCCACCTCGACACCGGGATCGCCGGGATGGACGCCCGCACGGGCCGCGGCGCGCAACGTCAGGACGGTCTGCGCGGCACCGGTGTCGAAGGTCGCGTTCAGCTTCGCACCGTCCAGCTCGACCGTGCCGACGGTGTGGCTATGCGCCAGTTCCTTGGTTTCGATCGGAATCTCGAAATAGGGCTTACCGCCGGTCCAATAGGCCATGGAGGCGTGCGCGCAGCCGCTCGGGCGAAACAGCCGGACCATGCCGCCGGGCAGGTCGTATTCGACATCGCTCAGACCCAGGACATTCTGGCCGAGCAGGCCGGTCTGGCCGACATCGCTGCCGCTGACGATGAACTGGATATTGGGAATGTCGGTCCCGGCCAGCGTGAAGTGCTTGACCGTGGCGACGGTGGCATCAGAACTGCCGCCGATCCCGTTCACCCGGAAGCCGAAGGGCAAGGGCTGTTGCGGCAGCCCCAGCTCGCGCGCGACGGGCGGCGAGATGTTACTGAAAAAGGCGCCGCTATCGAGGATGAAGGGGGCGGATTTGCCGTTGATCTGCGTCTCGACCACCGGGCGCAGGCCCTGCATCGTGACCGGGATCGCCGCCATCTGGCCGACCTTGCAGCCCTCCGCCATCGCCGGACTCGATGCCACCCCGGCCAGCAGCGCCGCGATCGCGATCCGCCCGGTCCCCACCCCCATCACCATGCCACCATCCCCATGCCAGCTATAGGGGCCAAGCATATCAGCGGGTCAGGCGGGCCAAGATGACGCGCGGCTGACATTGTCGAAATGCGGGACCGTTTCCCGCCAGCTATTCTGCTATAGCGGATGGCCGTCGCGGCAGCGTTCCCATTCCACGGGATCATGCGCGCAGGCGATGGTGACGCTGCCGCGCCGTTCGATCGACAGGGCGCGCAATCGGGTTTGGTTGTTCATGCGTGCGGTGGCGTCGACCTCCATCAGTCGCTGATAGGCGCGCAGGCCGGGCGTGCAATGCCGCCGGGCGCTGCGCATCTCACCCCGGTAGAAATAGGCGTCGCCCGCATGGAGCAGCCAGTACCCGCCCGGCTGGCGAACCGCGACCCCGGCATGGCCCCATGTGTGTCTCGGAAGCGGCACCATCAGGATTTCGGGCGGCAGTCCGGCCAGATCGCGCACCGCGTCGAAGCCGAACCAGGATTCCCCGCTGGCGGTATAGCGGCGCCAGCGATCGACTCCGTTCCATTGCGGCGAGCGCCAGCGGTTGCGCGCGACGATGCCGCGATGGGGGCCGGTCGCATCGTCATATTCGCGGGCCATGACATGCACGGTCGCGTGCCGGAAATCCTCCAGCCCGCCCGCATGATCGAAGTCGAGATGGGTCAGCACGATATGCCGCACGTCGCGCGCGGCATAACCCAACGCCTCGATCTGGCGGATCGCCGTCTCCTGCTCGCGCAGCCGGATGTTGAGCATCGCCCGCCACGCCAGCTGGATACGCGGTTCGGGACGGCGATGGGGATGCGCCACATCGCGCAGGCCGAAGCCGGTATCGACCAGCACCAGCCCGTTCGCCTCGGTCTCGATCAACAGGCAATGGCAAACGAGCTGGCCGATCGGTCCCCGGCTGCGCCCGTCGAACAGCGCGCCGCCCAGCGGACAGTCGGTGCCGCAATTGAGATGGTGAATCCGCATGCCCCATCAACCGGACGACGCGAAAGACGGTTCCTTATTTCCTGTTCTTACAATCGGTTAAACAGCCTCATCTGGATCAGGCGCGGGGAACAAGCCGCCTGCCCGATACGCTGGGAAGGGCAACGCCACGGGAGGATCCTCATGTCGGTCAGACACTTCGCCACCATCTTCGGCATCGTCTTCCTCGTCGCGGGCGCGGCGGGGTTCGTGCCCGGCCTGTCGCCCACCCATGCCCATCCGGGGGTCAGCGTCACCGCCTCGTCGCGGCTGGCGCTGGGGCTGTTCCCGGTGAACATCCTGCACAATCTGGTCCACCTCGCCTTCGGCCTGTGGGGCGTGCTGGCGGCGCGCAGCGTGCCTGCCGCCTTCGGTTATGCCAAGGGGGTGGCGATCATCTATGCGGTGCTGACGGTGATGGGGCTGATCCCGCTGACCGCGACGACCTTCGGGCTGGTGCCGCTCTATGGCAACGACATCTGGCTGCACGCGCTGCTGGCGCTGGTCGCGGGCTATTTCGGCTTCGTCCACCGCGAGCATGTCGTTGACAGCACGCTGCGGTAAGGGCGGTCAGGCCACCGCCTCCGGCGCCTGGGCGAACTGGGCCAGCATCTGCGCCAGCTCCTGCTTGCGGAACGGTTTGGTGAGGCGGGGCATGGAAGGCTCCACCCCCTCCGCCTCGGCATAGCCCGAAACGAGCAGGATCGCGACGCCCGGCCGCCGCGCCTGGACCAGCCGGGCGAGATCGGTGCCCGACATGCCGGGCATCAGATGGTCGGTGACGAGCAGGTCGAACGCAGTGTCCGCCTCGACCAGCCGGACCGCTTCCTCGGCCGAGCCCGCCTCGATCACCGCATAGCCCAAGTCGCCCAGCATGTCGGCGGTGCTGTGGCGCACCAGTTCCTCGTCATCGACCAGCAGCACCCGGCCGCTGCGCCGGGCAGGCCCCGCACAGGCCGGTCCCGGCGCGGCGACCAGGGAGGCCGACCCGCTGACCGGCAGCAACAGCGCGACCCGCGTCCCCTGCCCCGGAACGCTCTGGATATCGAGCGCACCGCCGAGCTGCGAAGCCAGGCCATGGACCATCGAGAGGCCCAGGCCCGTGCCCTTGCCCACGCCCTTGGTCGAAAAGAACGGCTCGACCGCGCGCGCCAGCGTGGCGGCATCCATGCCGCTGCCCGTATCGGCGACCGACAGGCAGATATAGTCGCCCGGCTCGCCACCCGCGCGCGCGGCGCGGCGTGACGCCGTGATGCGCAGCGTGCCGCCGTCCGGCATCGCATCGCGCGCATTCACTGCCAGGTTCAGCAGCGCCATTTCCAGCTGGTTGGGATCGGCATCGGCGGGCGGCAGGCCGGGGACGATGTCGACCTCGACCACGATCTGCGGCCCCGTGGTGCTGGCGACCAGATCGCCCATGCCCGCCACCAGCGCGGCCATGTCGACCGGGATCAGTTGCAGCGGCTGGCGCCGCGCAAAGGCGAGCAATCGCTGGACGAGGGTGCGGGCACGCTCGGCGGACTGCGCCGCGCCCGCGATCAGCCGCTGTTCGCGTGGACCGCCCAGCTGCTTGTGCTGCAACAGGTCGAGCGTCCCGACGATCGGGGTCAGCAGATTGTTGAAGTCGTGCGCGACGCCGCCGGTCAGCTGGCCCATCGCCTCCATCTTCTGGGCCTGACGCAGCGCCTCCTGCGCCTCGACCAGTTGCGCTTCGCGGCGCAGGCGGTCGGTCACGTCGGTCACGAACTGGTACACGCCGACCTGCACGCCCGCCTCGTCGAACAGCGGGTGAAAGCTGATCTCGTAACAAGGCCGGTCGCGGTCGGGATCGCCGAACTCCTCGACGAAGGTGACGCGCGCACCTTCCATGCCGCGCGACCAGCCCGCGCGAACCTCCTCGCGCAACACCGGCTGATCGTCGAGCAGCGCCAGCATATTGTCGCCCGTATGCGGCCGCACGCCGAACACCCGCTCGAACTCGTCGGCATTGGCGGCATTCATCGCCAGGATATTGAAATCCATGTCGATCGCCATGACCATGATGTCGGTATGCTCGACCAGCTTGGCCAGCATGTTGCGCTCGGCGGTGCGGTCGGCGACCCGCTGCTCCAGCGTGGCGTTCAGGTCGCGCAGCCGGTCCTCGGCGATCTTGCGGTCGTGAATGTCGACCGATGCGCCGAACCAGCGGACGATCTTGCCGGTACGCGGGTCGCGATACGGATGCGCCAGATCGAGGAACCAGCGATACTCCCCCGCGGCCGAGCGGATGCGATGCTGGGACCGATGCACGCCTTCGCTGTCGCGCGCCGCCTGAAAGGTCGCCACGACATGCGGGGCATCATCGGGATGGATAAAGGCCCCCGCAATCTCCGCCGGGGACAGCGACTGGAACGCGGCGCCGGTATAGTTGGAGAATTGCCGGTTAAGGAATTCCATTCGGCCCTCGGCATCCGCGATCCAGATGATCTGCGGCACCGCATCGACCATCAGGCGGAACCGCGCCTCGCTTTCGATCAGCGCCGCGCGCGCCGTGACATGGCCGGTCGTCTCGGCCAGCACGCACAGCACCCCGCCGGGTCGCCCGTCGTCATCGATGACCGGCGAATAATCCAGGTTCATCCAGACCTGCTCGGGCACGTCATTGCGGTACAGGGTCAGTTCCTGATCCTGATAGCGCAGCGTCCCCCCCGCCAGCCCGACGCGCATGACGTTGTCGTTGAAGTCGGCGACCTCGGGCCAGCCCTCGCGCACCCGCGATCCCAGCAACTGGGGATGCCGCTTGCCCGCAAAACCCGCATAGGCGTCGTTATAGATCATGACGCCGTCCTCGCCCCACAGCATCACCATCGGCACGGGCGAGCGCAGCAGGATCAGCGTGGCGGTGCGCAGCGGCGCGCTCCAGCCCTCGATCGGCCCCAGCACCGTCGTCGACCAGTCGCGCTCCGCGATCAGCGCGCCGCATGCCCCGCCACCATGGAGGCTGTCGCGAAAGCCGGGGGCGGTGGCCATGAGTGGGTGCAGTCCTCCTAAGCCCCGCTGACGGGGTCGGGGCGGCGGCGCGAAGATAAACCAATTTGCCGCGCTATGCGACGGATTTCAGGCCGAAACCGGTCGCGCCAGTCGGGAGGGGGATCAGGCCAGGCTGATCCGTCGCCCTTCCCTTGCGGAGCGATAGATCGCCTCGATCACCCGCATATCGGCCAGCCCCTCCTCGCCGGGCACCAGCGGATCGGCACCGTTCGCGATACATTCGGCGAAATGGTCGAGCTGTCCGGCATGCTGGCCCTTGCCCGCCGAAACCTGCTGTTCCTCGGTCCGGCCGTTGCGGCGGACCCACATTTTCTGTCCCTCGTACGAGGTGGCGGGTTCCAGCTCGATCCAGCCATCGGTGCCGCTGATGCGGTACATATTGTGGTTGGAGCTGTAGCTGGACACGCAGGTCGCCTCGATGCCCGAAGGGAAGCGCAGAAGGAAGCTGATCCGGTCCTCGACGGTGCGGAAGCGCGGGTCGCTGCGGTCGGTGGACTCGATCGCGCTGACCTCGACCGGCTCTTCTCCGGTCAGATAGCGCGTGGCGTTCAGGCTATAGATGCCGATGTCCATCAGCGAGCCGCCGCCCGACAGCTTGCGGTCCAGCCGCCACTGGTTGGGCTGCGCGTTGAAGCCATGGTCGGCAGTGATGATCCGCGTTGGCCCGACGAAACCTTTCCGCGCCATGTCGATCGCCAGCCGGTTGTGCGGCTCGAACCGCGAGCGATATCCGATCATCAGCTTGCGCCCCGCCGCCCGGCACGCTGCGATCATCGTGCGGCATTCGGCGACCGAGATCGCCATCGGCTTTTCGCACATGACATGCTTGCCCGCCTTGGCCGCGCGCACCGTATATTCGGCGTGCATGGAATTGGGCAGGATCACATAGACGATGTCGACATCCGGATTGTCGCGGATGCGGTCGAAATCGGCATAGGAATAACGGTGGCTCTCGGGCACGCCATATTTCTCGCCGAAGCGCGCCAGCTTTTCGAGCGTGCCGCTGACCAGCGCGACGAGCCGCGAATGTTCGCATTCGGCGAACTTCGACATGATAAGCTCGGCATAGCGGCCCAGCCCGACGATCGCATACCCCGCCTTGCGCCCACGCGGCGCGGCGCAGGCCCCGCTACCGACCGCCAGGGCCAGCCCCGCCCCCAGTCCCGCGATGATGGTCCGACGATCGGCGTCCCGCATGATGCTCTCCCGTGTTCGCCAGGCATGTTTGCCCGTTCGATCAGTGGCTTATCATGAACGACACCGTCCGATGCTGGCAAGGTGCCGCAAGGGTCAGTCCGTGACTTTCTGCGCCTCGACGACTCCAGCGTCGCTGCCTAGCGTATAGAGATAGGCTCGCCGTGGCTCGGTACCGGGGCGATAGCGTTTGAGCGTCCGCGCCTGTTCGCGGGTCAGGGCGAAGCGGACATAGCCGGATCGGACGAGGCACTGATCCACTTCGCCTTGCAGCGTGGCCTGGAGCGCGTCCACCTGCTTGTCCGGACGGTACATCCGACGCAGCAGCACCTGCCTTTCGCTCTGCGTGAAGATGTCGTCGGTCGGGACTGTCGGGGGCGTATTGGCTTCGCGGTCCAGGACACGCGCGCCTTGCACGTAACGCTGGGTCGCGCCGTCGCCGGTCACGTCGCGCCGGGCGGCCTGCAACATGCAGGCCCGGCTGCCACCCTCGAACGCCTCGCGCGAGGCGCCGGGCTTGCCCCAGCTATAGGTATCGGCACCCCCGGCATGAGCGGATGCGGACGCACACAACAGGGCAAGCGCAAGGCCGATCTTCGGCATGACCTCTCCTCGGGTTCTTTGCCGCGAGGCTATCGGAAAAGTCCCGTGGCGTCATGCCCCTCGATATTACACACTCACCGCCTTGGCCCTGCGCCCGTCTTCGCCGAAGATGCGCAGATAGCGCTCAATCTCCGCCGGATCGCCGGTCGCCTTGGCGGGATTGTCGGAGAGCTTGACCGCCGGGTGCCCGTCCGCGCTGATGACCTTGGCGACCAGCGAGATCGGCTCCAGCCCCGCCGCGCCCGCCGGGTCGCAGTCGCGAAAGTCGTTGGTCAGGTTGGTGCCCCAGCCGAAGCTCATCCGCACGCGGCCATGGAAATGGCGATAGGTCGCCTCGATGCTGTCGACATCCATCCCGTCGGAAAAGATCAGCAGCTTGCGGCGTGGGTCGCGGCCATGCGCCTGCCACCAGGCGATGATCTGCTCGCCGCCCTCGATCGGCGGCATGGAGTCGGGGCGAAAGCCGGTCCAGTCGCCCAGCCAGTCGGGCGCGTTGCGCAGGAAGGCGGTGGTCCCGAACGCATCGGGCAGCGCGATCAGCAGATTGCCGTCATACAGCGCCTGCCACTCCTCCAGCACCCGGTAGGGCGCCGCCGCCACGCCCGCATCGTCGGGCGCCAGCGCGGCAATGACCATCGGCAGTTCATGCGCGTTGGTGCCGATCGCCTCTAGGTCGTTGTCCATCGCCAGCAGCACGTTGGACGAGCCGATGAACCGATCCCCCAGCCCTTCCTTCAGCGCCTCGACGCACCAGCGCTGCCACAGGAAGCCGTGCCGCCGCCGCGTGCCGAAATCGGAAATGACGAGGTCGGGCAGCTCGCGCAGTCGCTCGACCTTGTCCCACAGCTTGGCCTTGGCGCGGGCATAGAGGATGTCCAGCTCGAACCGCCCCTTGCCCTTCAGCGCGGCGCGCGAGCGCAGTTCGTTGACGATGGCGAGCGCGGGGATTTCCCACATCGTCGTCTCGGCCCAAGGGCCGTCGAAATGCAGCTCGAACTGCCCGTCGACGGTGCGCAGCTCATAATCGGGCAGCTGGAAGCGGGCGAGCCAGTCTAGAAACTCAGGGCTGAACATGCGCTGCTTGCCGTAGAAGCTGTTGCCCGCCAGCCAGATCAGCTCCTTCTTACCGAACCGGAGCGAGCGGGCATGATCGAGCTGTTCGCGCAATTCCGCCTCGTCGATCACCTCGGCCAGCCGGACATGGCGGCTGCGGTTGATGAGCGAGAAGGTCGCCGTCACCTCCGGGTGAAGCCGCCGGATCATCTGCAACATCAACAGCTTGTAGAAATCGGTATCGAGCAGGCTGCGCACGACCGGGTCGAGCCGCCAGCCGTGATTATAGACGCGGGTGGCGATGTCGGTGACGGGCATGGATGCTCCCTAGGCCGTGGACCAGGCTGGGCCGTGGAGCGAAGGCGATGCACCATTGCCCCGGCAGGGGCAAGCGTACGCCCCGCCCCGCCGGATCACCCCGCCCCGAGCGGCGTTATCCGGTGGCAAGCGCCGAGGGAGTGGACGCAGATGGCCGACCGCATATTGATCTTCTACGGCTCCTACCGATCCGATCGGCAGGGCATCCGGCTGGCCGATTATTTGGTCCGCTCCTTTCGCGAACGCGGGGCCGAAGCCGAGCTGATCGACGCCAAGGCGGTCGGTCTGCCGATGCTCGACCGGATGTACAAGGAATATCCCGCTGGCGAAGCGCCCGAGGCGATGGAGGCGCTGGCCGCCAAGATCCGCGCCGCCGATGCCTTCGTCTTCGTTACCGGCGAATATAATTGGGGCCAGCAGCCGGGGCTGAAGAACCTGACCGATCATTTCCTGGAGGAATGGTATTGGCGCCCCGCCGCCATCGCCAGCTATTCGGCCGGGCGGCTGGCGGGCGCCCATGCCAGCGTCGCCTGGCATGGGACGCTTAGCGAAATGGGCATGGTCGTGGTGTCGAGCACGCTGACGGTCGGCGGCATCGCCCAGACGCTGGATGCCGAGGGACGGCCGACCGGCGATGGCGGGGCGGCGCTGTCCCGCAGCTTCCCACGCTTCGCCGACGACCTCGCCTGGTGGACCCAGGCCGCGCGCGAACAGCGGGCGCGGGTCGCTCCGCCTTATTAGACCACGGTGCCGGTCAGCGTCCCGATCAGCGCCGTCACCCCCATCGCCAGCGCGCCCAGGAGGACGACACGTACCATGCCGCGCCCGACCGGCGCCCCGCCCGCCTTGGCACCCAGCGCCCCCAGCACCGCCAGCAGGACCAGCGCCGTCGCGGGCGTCAGGTAAAGAACCCAGGCATGCGGCGACAGGGCGGCGGTCAGCACCGGCAGGATCGCGCCCGCGCTGAACGCTCCGGCCGAGAACAGCGCTGCCTGCGCCGGGTTGGAGCCGCCGTCATCGGCCAGTCCCAGTTCATCGCGGCGATGCGCGCCCAGCGCGTCATGCGCCATCATCTGCTCGGCCACCTGCCGTGCCAGCCCCGCCTCGACCCCGCGCTGTTCGTAGATCGCGGCCAGTTCGCGCGTTTCGGCCAGCGGCGCGCGGACCAGCTCGGCCGCTTCGCGCGCCAGATCGGCCTGCTCGGTATCGGCCTGCGAGCTGACCGAGACATATTCCCCCGCCGCCATCGACAGCGCGCCGCCGACCAAGGCGGCGATCCCGGCCACCAGCACGGCGCCTGCCGTCGCACCCGGCGCGGCGGCGACGCCGACGATCAGGCTGGAAACCGAAATGATCCCGTCATTGGCCCCCAGCACGGCGGCGCGCAGCCAGCCGGTACGGTGGACCAGATGCTGTTCGCCCATGGCGTGGATAGTGGTCTGGCTCATGCGGTTTCCTCCGGCGCGGTGAACGGCCGGCGACGACGCCAGATCCCGGCACGGCGGGGGCGAGCGGGCTGGTCCCGGTTCGATGAATGGAATGTCGGTGAGCGGCGCAATATGGCGGAGACGGAGGGATCTCGACTCCCCAGTTAACTGTTTGAAATAAATTGATATTTTTAGCAGCGTAGCTACTCTCCCCACATTTCTCCCCACAATTGATGTAAAAAATTTTTAGGGGCTGGAGATGGCTCATCCGCTTTGCACCCTCCCTATAGCAGTTCGGTTGCGAGAGCTTTCAACGATATGACCCAATTGTGGACGTTCAAACCGCTCTTTTCATTTCCTGGTTTTCGCCGTTCGTTCATTTTGCCCCAGCGGCTATGTAGTAAGCTCCATCTTACTGAGCCGAGCGGGCGCACTTGCACAGAATAATCCGGGTGCCGCCTCGTCGGGAACGCCGTCGCGCCTGAACGCGAGCATGCAACATCCGCGTAAGACGCACGTGAGGGCCTCAGCCTGAGTGAACGTTCTGGATGATCGGAATGGAAAAAGCGTGCGCCAGTCTGATGATTTCAGGAGAAGCGGATCCGCCGATCACTAGCGCTACGGACACGTCGTAGGGTTTGTCGGCGACGCTCGATCGGGCGTCCAGCACCGCCCTGTATTTCACACATTGGTAAACACCACGCGCAATGTCGCCTTCGCCAGAGATATGCGACTTGATCTCGACCGCCATCTTCCACGCCTTGCCCTCGAACAGCACGTCGACGACATCGCCGGAGGGCAACGGCTGTTCGGTCAGCCCAGACGTTTGGGAAGCGTTTAGACCGACAATCTCGGGATGTGACGCAATAAATTCCTTTAGCGTCCGGTGTTCGGAACCCTCTCCTCCCTTGGGTCCGCTATTGGCTGCCTTTTCGCTGATAATGTCGAGACTATGAGGCGACTCCACTCCTAGCAAAGCGAGTACTTCCTCCCAGTGCGGATAAGCATATATGTCGCCGTGAACGCGGAGAAGCGCGGCAGCCCTCTGCCGCTTGGTGCGCGCTTGACGGAACGACTGGCTCATGAACTTGTCTACACCATGCCCGGGGAGACCGGTAGTCTTGTTCACGATAAGCGATTGTAATGGCGGCGGTGGCCGACGGCGCCACCCCTTCATTCTGCCGATCTCCCCCAAGGCCTCGGCGATCCACCCCGCCGCTCGCTGGACCGGCCTATGATGCGTCATTCCCAATTCACGCGCGACCGCGCCGTAGGTTAGTGGATGTTCACTCTTCGCCTGACGCACTAGGATTGGCGCCATCGCCATCGCCCAGTCTGACGACTTCGTCCCGTCGTTCCACCAATCGAGCATGGGCATCGCGTTTCCTAACTTACGGCAGTTTGGCTCGGAGTGGTTACAACGGTCAATCGATCCTTGCGACCCAGAACACGACGTTCAGCTCGCCCCTTATCACTACTCAAATCTCGACACGCGTTAATCTGGCACAACGTTCTATAGAAATTATGACATCGAGAGCTTCGGATACCTAAAGACGGCATCGCGCCAGATGCCCGAACTGTCCCGTCACGCCTTATGACCGAGCAATTTTTCGGCGCTTCAGGCGCGATTGCCGCTCATTTCCCGATGGGCTATGCGGTGGCAGTTTGCGCAAAGGCAGGCGAGGTCTTCCAGCCGGGTTCGGGTATTGATCTCCGCCTCTGCCAAGGGCCGCTTGTGGTGGACCTCGATGACCGCTTCGCCATTCGGCCCAAGGGTCTCGCTTGGGATGAGGCCACATCGCTCGCACGCCAGCTTGCCGTTCCTCTCCATAAAATCGGACTTTTTCCGCATGGCGAGCCCACTCGCACGCTCGCGTCGGAGATGTGCCACTTTTTTCTTGTCACCCTCCGCCCAAGAGCGATCGTTGTCGCTTGGCGGGATGCTGGTTTCACCGTCGCCAGATCGCCCATTCTCATCGTCGCGCCCATCGACGCCGTGTCCGACGACAGCTTCGGTCGCGGATAGCCGCAAGGCTAGCTCGGGCAGTTCGAGGCTCACATCGAAACGGAGCTGCTTGGTCGAGTTACCTTGGTTCGGTGTCGAGCCCTCAGCCCGCCCAAAGGCTCTCGCGGATCGCCGGATGAGACGCTTGACCTCGTCGAGCGGGAGATTCGCGAAGTCCTCGGCGGTGGCTAGCACGACCTCTGCCCCTGAGGCGTGCGCGCGACGGCTGTCCAGCAAAACGCGCGAGATCACGCGCGCCTGTGGACTTAGGCGATCTATAATCGCGTCGAATGCTGCAGAATACTGCGGGTTACGCTCCGGGCGTCCGCCTGTCGCGCCACCGCGGCTATGCAAGGTGATCCTGCGGTCAGCAAGTTCGATTGTGGCGGCGATGAGGTCGCCATTGGGATGCCGCAATTGGTAATTCATGGTGATGATCTCGGATCCGCCGCTTTACCCGTCAAGTTCGGATTAGAAACTTCATCCCGCCCAATCAGCCTTAAATGTTCTTTCTTTGTTCGCACGCTCATGGTATCACTTGAGTGGTTCGGCGAAATGAGGCAAGGATCTGAGCGCCGCGGAAAGCTGCGGATCGCTGCGGAGGTTTGATTGGGCAAGGATGGTCGTGACGCCGAGCGGGTGACCACCACGCTTAGCCGCCGACAGAAGGCCGAGCTTGATCGGCTCGCCGAGGTTGAGGGCGTCAAAGTGGCGTGGCTCGTCCGACGAGCGGTGGAGCAATTTCTTGAGCAGAAGGCCGGTGGCCCGATGCTGCCCTTGGATTAGGAGAAGCGAGGATGCGCAGCGCTGAACTCTTCGCTGGATGCGGCGGGCTGGCGATGGGAACGTCCCTCGCTGGCTTTCGTCACGAGCTGATGGCGGAGTTCGACCATGACGCGGTCGAGACTGTGCGTTACAATCGGTCGAACGGCGTCGAGCATGTCGCGCATTGGCCCATGGAGCGAATCGATGTCCGTGACATCGACTGGTTTTCGCACACCGGCCTCGACCTGATCTCCGGTGGGCCACCGTGCCAGCCGTTCGGCATTGGCGGCAAAAAGATGGGGCAGTCGGACGCGCGCGACATGTGGCCGGAGGCCATCCGAGCGGTACGCGAAGGTCATCCCCGAGCGTTTATGTTCGAGAATGTGCGTAACCTCGCAGGGCCGCGCTTCCGTCCCTACCTCGAGTGGATCGTCGCGCATCTTGAGCGCCCCTCGATCACACGCCGCCCTGGCGAATCGCTGGTCGATCACACGATCCGCCTACGATCGAGCGATAGCGCGCCGGAATATCGCACCTGTTGGCAGGTCGTGAATGCGGCCGATCTTGGGGCTCCGCAGATTCGCCACCGTGTGATCATCTTCGGAATCCGGGCGGATGTGGGGGCGGTGCCTGTACCAATGCCCCCAACGCATTCCCGCGATCGTCTGTTATGGGAGCAATATGTCACCGGGACCTATTGGGATCGGCATGGCTTGAAGCGGCGCGCCAATCCAACGCGGCGGGATGACGCGCGTCGCGTCGCCATGTTGCGAGCGGCGGGCGTGGAGCCAAAGGGTGCGCCTTGGACGACGGTGCGCGATGCTTTGTTGAATCTGGGTGAACCCAATGGCGATAGGGATCATGTCGCGCAGCACGGCGCGCGGGTCTATCCCGGGCATACAGGCAGCCCGCTAGATCTACCGGCGAAGGCGCTCAAGGCGGGCGATCACGGTGTTCCTGGCGGAGAGAACATGATGGTTCGCGACGATGGGTCGGTGCGCTATTTCACCAAGCGCGAGGCGGCGCGTCTGGTCGGACTGCCTGACACGTTCTCCTTTCCGCGCTCGTGGAGTGAGAGCATGCGGCAGATGGGAAACGCGGTGCCGGTCCAACTGGCGCTGGCGGCGGGAAGGAACGTCATCGCCCATCTCGGCTTGCCAAGAGCGCTGGCGCCACGGCGCCGTGCGGCTTAGCTAGAAGCTTAATGAAAGCGGTGGTGTGATTCGGCCTTCCGCTCTTCACCTGAGCGGGAGAAACGATGGCATTGTCACCCGATCGCGCGGCGATCAAAGCGCTAAATGAAGCGCTGGAAGCGGTCCTCGCTGCAGCCGGTGAGACGCCACCGCAAGCTGTGGTCAAACGCATCCGCGAAGGGCTCGCGGCCCACGCTGACGCGGTCGAGGCCGCGCGCTCATCGAGCGACCCTATCCGGATGCCCAAGGGGACGTTCGATCCGTCCGATCCCAAGGTTGTTGGTCGGATGGTGTCGCTCGCCTTGCTGGCGCAGCCCCTGATCCGCTTGGCTGACATCCGGCCATCCTATGGCTCGGGGGTGTACGCGATATATTACACCGGGGATCATCCGCTCTACGCAGGGATTACCGGCTCCGAGACGCCGATCTATGTCGGCAAGGCCGATCCCGCCAATGATGACGCCAGCACCACGCGCGAGCAGGGCGCCAAGCTCACCGCGCGTTTGCTGGAGCATGCTGGGACAATCGCCACGGCAGCAGGATACGCTGACCAGCTTCCGGAGGGGCTCAGTCCGATCCGCCTAGAGGATTTCGTTTCCCGCCGACTGGTTTGCGCGACGAACGCGCAGCTGGTGGCGGAGAAGCATTTGATCCGCACCTTCTGGCCCGTGTGGAACGCCGAGACCAAGGCGTGTTGGGGCATGAGCAAGCATGGGGACGCGGCGAAGACCCGCGCGAACAAGCGCTCGCCTTGGGACGTCGTACATCCCGGTCGACAATGGGCGCTTGACGCTAGCCTCGTGAACTCCATCGAACCTGACGAGATCGCGACTAGAATCACTGCCACTTTGGACCGGGTTCCGGCGCGTCGCAATCATGCCGAGCTGCTTGAGGAGATGCTGCGCGGCTTCCGTCAGGATGGTGACGCTGAGCTCGACGAGAGTTCGGCGCCGATGGCTGAAGCGATTGGCCCCACTGAGGGCGAGGCGGGCGGTCCAGACGTCGCGTGAGACGGTGCCACCGCTTCGAACCTTCGTATTGGGGCCGCAAATAACCCGGCGGAGATCCAAGGCGCGGCGAAGATCCGCTTTAACCCGCTCCGAGGTTATGCGTCGGGTGAAGGGCGCGGATACCATGCCCGAACGGCTCGTACGCTCAGCACTTCACGCTCGGGGTCATCGCTTCCGGCTACATGCGCGCGATCTGCCTGGCCGTCCCGACATCGTCTTTCGTGGCGATCGGCTCGCGATTTTTGTCCATGGCTGCTTTTGGCACCGCCACCCCGGCTGTCCGCATTGCCGGATGCCCAAGTCGCGCGTCGACTTCTGGAAGGAGAAATTTGCTGCGAACGTCGCGCGCGACGCTGCGGTCGCCACCCGCCTCATCGCCGACGGTTGGAGGGTCGAGACGATCTGGGAATGCGAGGCGCGCGACGCAACGCGACTCGGTGCCTTTGTCGAGGACGTTACGCGACTACGCGATCGCTCAGGTGAGAAGCCTGGCGATCGCGACGAAGGGCCGCCTTGATAGCTCGAAACTGTCGATCCACCTCGTCTCCGCGCCAAACGTCCGACGCGCTTGTTCGACGACCAAGGGCGAGGCGTCGGCCGTGTCGCGCCATAGCGGATGGCGTACCGCGATGACGCGCCGGCCCCCGGGTTGATCGACCGCGATCGCGGGCAGCGGGCCGTTCGCGATCAGGTTGATCCTGGCGCTGCTATGGGCGACCCGGCTCAGCGCCTCCTCAGCCACCGCACGCCAGTCGGCCAGTTCGGGCGCGCTGAAATCGCCATCTCCGCCTATTTGCGCGCTGGGATCGAGAAAGGCGCGCGCGTAGGAGATGCCCAGCCGCCAGTCCAACAGTCCATGATAGTTGCGATTGCCGTAGCGCTGCAGGCACTCGTAACAGGCCTGATCGCAGCTCGCGCGGTGCGCCGCTCCGAGGAAGTCCCGCATTGGCCACGCCTCCTCATTGCCAACGATGTCACGCAAAAGGTCGAGCGCCCAAGGGCGATCTGCGGGGAGTGACAAGTGCCGTGACAGCCCCGACCCGTTGACGAGCGTGTCGGCGATTTGGATTACTGGCCATTCGCGATCGGCGACGCGCGTAACGCGCGCCGGGAGAATCTCGAACTCACCCGGGTCGACGTCGAGCTCGAGCGCGGCGCGATCGACCAACAGGAACGCCATCGTCAGTGCCGCCGCGCGAATGGCGGTCACCTCCGCATCGCCCGCGACCGAGGCGATGTCCAGCGTTGGATTCATTGTCGTCGGCGTTAGGAACAGACTGTCGGTCACCTTACGCGACGCCAGCCACAGCTCTCCTGGACGATCCGTCGGCGTCCAGGACTGTCGCAGCTCGGTGGCATGCTCATCCATGATGATCTGCCGCGCCATCGGGAAGCGAGGACGTCCGGGTCGCCAGAAGCGCTGGTCGCCGGCGGCCAGATCATATCCCCCGGAGAAGATATCGTCCCCGGTCGCCCCGGGGTTCAACCGGATCACGCTTGCCGATCGCTCGAGCGCCATCGCGATCCGGCTGTCAGGAATTGCGATTGGCACCACGGGCGAGGCCTCGGCGCAAACGATGCGGGCGCGGACCACGCGGATTTCCTCCTCGCCGATTTTGGCAGGCGTGAAGTCGGTCCGGAACGCCGCTGGCGTGACGCAGTGGTGGAAGCGATCCGCCGGTATCGACGCGGCGCACGCGACGCAGTTCGTCGCCTCGGCCGCGTCCCGCCTGGTCCATCCGCCGCAAGTTTCACAGCGGCCAATCCACCACTGTTCGGAGATGGGCGAGCGGTCCTCTTGCTTTGGCAGGACCCAGCCGCCCCATTTCTGCGGATCGGGTAATGTCGAGGTGATGCCGACCGCGCGGTGCAGTCGCTTGTCGCGCACCAGCGAAGCGCCTGGGGCGAACTCGTAGATTGCGACGTCCGCGTCGCGGTCGGTTGTGTCCCAACTGTAAGTGTCGGCCTTGCCCTGCTCGAGGCCGAGATAGAGGGGCCGCACCCGGGTCGGCATGCCGTACATCGGCAAGAGGCCGCCTTCGGCGAGCGCCTGCGCGACGCCAATGTCGTATCGGCTCTCATTGTCCATCACGGTGCTGATCGCCGTCATCATCGTCTCGACATCGAGCGCGGCGCAAACTTGGTCACGCAGGCCCGTCTCGAAGCTGGTCAAAGTGATCGCGACCGCTTGGTCGCGCGCCGCCTCGGTGGCGCGCAACGCCGCTTCGAGGCGGGCGGGCCAAGGCGAATCCGCCTCCTTGTAGAGCGCCGACAGGACGAACTCGCCATGGATGTCGGGCGGATTGAGGTCATAGCCTGGATAGGTCGCACCATGCGCAATCCGTAAATGCTTGAACGCCGCCTGCAGCCAGGCCTTGCGGATGACGCGGAGCGGGATGTCCTCGTAGCCGGTGGCTAGGAAAGGCGGCGGCGGCGGGTCGCCCGTGATCCGGTCAGGATGGCGGAAGTAATGAAGATCGTGGCTGCGGCTACGGCAGACGGTCAGCGCGAGCGAGAAGGCTTGACCCCGCCGACCGGCTCGGCCGACGCGCTGTTGATAATTGAACCGCTGCGGCGGCATGTTGGCTTGGTACACTGCCTGAAGCGGGCCGATATCGATGCCAACCTCCATCGTGGTTGTGACGCTTAGCAGGTCGATCTCCTTGCCCAGCCGCGCCAGCTCGCCAGTGGGGTCCGCGCCATCCTCGACCAGGATGCCGCGAAAGCGCCGCAGCCGCTCGGCGCCGTCGCGGGTCTGACCGGTCAGCTCCTCGCTGCGCAGCCGGAATGGCGCGGTGGCGGTGTTTCCTGCGCGTGCAATGCGATGCGCGAGGAAGTTACGGCGCCACAGCTCATCGACCGTCCCGGCCGCCTGTCCTGGCAGCGGCGCGAAGCAGCGAGTGCATAGACCGTGACCCTGATGCAGATGCACCCGGTCGCACTGGGCGCAGCGCCAATAGGGATCCTCCGCCTGGGTCAACCGCACGCCGAGGTTGAACAGATGGATCAATCCACCATCGTGGCCCAGCGTGCGCAATTCGCTGAGCATGCCCTCGATCGCGCGGCTGGGGTCGGTCGCGTTAACGCGGGCGGCGAGCCTCGCGACGCGGTTGTTCGTCGGCACGTCGCCCGCGTTGTGCCAAAGCGGGGCCTCGTCAGGATCGACCCAGCGTGACGCGATCACGCGATAGGCGTCTGCGAACACGCGAAGCGCGGCGTCCATCCGATCGCGTTCGATAGTGCGCTCGCCGTCCGGATAGAGCGTTGGATAGCCAAGCCCCGCCTCTTCAAATGAGAAGTAGGTCTTGTTGAAGAGCGTGTCGTAGATAGCCTCCTCTTGCTCGTCGACGATCTCGCGGCGCGCGGCGGTGACTTGGCCCTGCGCTCTTGGATCAATTGGGAGCGCCCAATCGACCTGTTCGCCGGACTTCTCGAACAGGGACCACCAGCGTTCGTCGTCGGTGACGGTCGCGTCGCTGGGATGCATTCCAAGACGGACCAGCGACGCGATCAGCGGCGCCATCGGCGCGGGCTGCCCGGGCTGGGTGCTCTGATAGCTGGCGTCGCGGGGATCCTGGCCGATCTGGTTGAGGCGCGCGACCGCCGCTCCGCGTTGGTCGGCCGCCGCGAGTTCGCGTTCACACCGATCCGCGTCGGCCCAGCGCCGCGCGGCGATCGCCTCCTCCAGCGCCGCGCGCAAGCCCTCCACCTCACCCGCGCGGTAGCTGTGATCGACCCGCTCCCGCAGTAGGCGCACCGTCATATCGCGGATCAGCGCGCGGTGATGATTGGCCTCGAGTTCGACGGCGGATCGCGCGGCGTCCTGACGGCTATCCGAGAAGACGATCGCCTTGGGAGAGTCGAGACCACCGGCATGGAGCAACTCGAACAGCTCGCTGGCGAGCAACTGTGAGGTCTTGGCGAAGCCCGTCCGGAAATTCCGGATCGGGCTCGATCGACCCTTGCGCCTCAGTAGATAGGATGTTCCACAACACGGACAGGCGACCGGTGAGGCTGAGCCGCGATCGGCGGGCCCCCGATCGCGCGCGTCCTTGTCGGCTGGCGCGGTACCGCGACGATAGAGCAGGCCGGGGAGATCGGTCTCACTCGCCTCGGCCGTTGAAGGTAGCACACGGGCGCCGAACGGATCGAAGCGCGCGGAAACCCAAGAGGGCTGACTTCGATCCTTGCGCCCGGTGACCTCGGGCGGCTCGGCTTGTTGTCGCACCGTAGGCCAGAAAATCGCGTAATCGTCGTAACTCAGATCCTCAAACTCGGTGCCAGCGGCGGCGAAGGGCAGAGCCTCGAGCTTCTGCGTCGTCGGCAGGAGTTCGATGGGCCGCCCCGGATCGGTGTTCGAGCGCATCCCACCGATCATCAGTTCGCCGCACGCTTCGCAGTAGAGCAGCTCGACCATGCGCCGCGCGAGCGCCGCCTCCGCGCCAGCGCCGGCGCGCGCTAGGCCGGACCCGCGCTCGATCGACAGGCTGGCGATGTCGGGCTGGCCGGTCTCAGTGCCCTCCAGCGCCGCGAACAGGCCCTCGAGCGCGCGGAAGAACAGATGGACGCGGAAGGACGGCGTCGTCTGGTCGACACGCGGACCATCGGACGCGAGCGTCGAGAGCGCGTCGCCCAGGCCACGGGCGAAGAGCAAGCCCCGCACAGCGCGCGGATCGTCAGCGCCGAAGATCGCGCGGCTCAGATGCGTGAGGCTCCGCGATCTGAGGCCATCCTCCCCATGCGCGGCGGAGACGAGGCACGCGGCGGCCGCCTCGGCTAAAGCGCGGATCCGCTCGGGCGTCGTCGCCGGCGGTGCGCCGGGCGCGATCGCGTTTAGCGCCGCGGTGACGGGTGCGGTTAGAGCGTCGAGGCTTGGCGCCGTGAGCACGGCGCCGGTGGCGCCGCCAAGCGCTTGATCGATCAACGCGCGAAACGGCGCTGGGTTGATCGTCTCGACCAGCGTGGGCGGTAGAACCGGCTCGCCTTGGACGATGCATTCACGCCAGAAATTTGGATCGGTCGCTCCACTAGCTCCGGCCGCGAAGGTACCGAGCTCACCGAAGAAATCCCACAAGTAGCGCAACGACGCGGCCGCTTGATCGCCGGTGACAGGGAGCGACGCGCTTGACGCGAGGACGCGCAACTTGTGCCGAGTTTCAGGCTGGTCGAGCCCGAGCCGGTTGACGAGCATGCGCAGCAATCCCGCGACTTCGCTGCCCGATGAACCGCGCACGAGATGGAGCTCATCGATGACGAGGTAGAAATAGGCGTCGGGGTCGTCGCGTAGCCAATCGCGCGTCTGGTCGAGAATCGGCTCCTCGACCTCGCGAGCGAGCATCGCGTTGAGCATGGATGAGTTGGTCACGAGCACATCGGGCGGAGTCGCTTGCATGTCCCAACGGGTGTTGAGTTCGGCGCCATCGACCGACGGGAAGAGGAAGCGGGTCTCATCGACGATCTCACGGCCGCGTTGCTCGGCGAGCGAGCGGTCATAGTCCGCCGCGAGGCGCTGGCTCTCGGCGAGATCGCGCAAATGCTCTCGCGTCCGCTCTACCGCGCGGTCGCGCTTGTCGAGCGTCTTGCGGTCCGACCGGACCGGATGGCGCTCGAATCCGGTCGGGGGGGTCGCGCTATTGTATCGACCGAAGAAGATGCGATTGCCGCCAAAGCGCTCATCGCACACCGCGCGGGCCTCATTGGAGTCCAGCGCTTTGCGCAAACGGGTGAGCTGATCTTCGACTAGGGCGTTCATCGGGTACAGGATGAGCGCTCGCACCGCCTTTGGCCGGTCGGGGTGCTCGCGTGCGCGCGCCGCGCGGAAATCATCATCGCCCGACCACCAGTCCTCATTGCCCAGCTCGGCCAGGGGCGCGGGCCAGTGGACCGCCTCCTCGGCGACGCGCGCGAGGATTGGTAAAAGGAAAGACTCCGTTTTACCGGAGCCAGTACCCGAGGTGACGATGCCGGGCGTGCCCGCCCCGACGCCGCGCTCGAGCATCTCGAATTGATGAAGATATGGCCGGTGCTCGGGAATACGGCGCGGACCAGCGCCCGGCATGCCAGGCACGCCATCGAACAGGCCTGAAGCGACTAGCTCGACAAACGCGAGCCGGCCCTCACGCGAGAAATGAGAAAGCGCTCGCGGGTCGTCGATGAGGGTCTCGAGCGGGCGCTCGGCCGATTGGTAGCGAAGCACCGGTTCGATGAACGGCTCCGCGCACATCCGGCCAGCGGTGGCGAGCAGGGTCCGGCGCGCGTCGGCGACATCGCGCCGGCGGATCTTGAAGGCGGTGTCGAGATAAGAGACGAAGTAATCGCGCATCCGTTCGAAAGAGCCGATCGGGTCCAGCATTGTGTCAGTCCTCTCCCTTGCGGGTCATTGTCGCGGCGTTGGAGAGCGCGCCCGCGACCCTCAATTCAGCCGCCGGTTTGGTCGCGCCATATTTGGTCCAGTGGAGATAGGCCGTGAACTCATCCCGGAGCCGTTCGGCGTCCTCTTCTGAAAAGATCTGATCGGCCGCAGCGCGCATCGCTGTAACGCGCTCGCTGACCCCATTGCGAAGCGATGGCGGGCGGTACAATTCGAGGCCGATCTCGCGTGGTACAATGTCGGCGCTGCGGGCTGCGACCGCCTCGACATCGTCAAACGCCAGCGGAAATAACTCACCGACGCGCGTGAGGCTGAACGCCAGCTTCGAAGGCTCGCCCTCGATCAAGGCGATGAGAATGAGATTCGGCGGCAGGCCATGAGCGGCCGGGCATCGGCCGGCGCGCGCGGCTTGGGGCAGCCAGAAGGCCCCGGCGACGGGATCCACGTCATCGAGTAGCGCCACGATCGCGCGATCGGGCGCAGCGTTAGCGCGCGCGATTGCGGCCGCCAGCGGTGCGGCGGCCCCGCGCGGTCCCGTTGGCAGCAGGTCGTCAAGAGCGAGCAGGGACGGATCGGCGGCGCGGGCCACGATCCAGTTAGGCGCGAAGGCGGCGAGCCACGTCTCGATTACGTCGCGCGCCTTGGGCCCCAAGCCAACAACCAGTTCGCGTGCCCGGATCGCCGCGTCCATGAGCAGGAAGCGCGGCAGCCCATCATTACGAATTGGGCTGGCGGCCATCAACGCGCGTCCGAGCTCGACCTCCGGTATGAGATCATGGTCGGCGAAGTCGCTCAGAGGATCCGGACCTGGCGCGGTGGCGCCACCCGCGCCCATCAAGCTTTGATCAACGCCTAATTTGCCGAGCCATTCAGCGGCGTAGGCCGCTGGTTCCTTGCGCGCTCGCGCGATCAGCGTCTCGAGCGATTTGGTGAAGGCGGCGGTCTCGCCACGTTGACGGCGGCGCAGTTCCTCAATCGCAGCCTCGCCGCCGGCGATCTCGCCGCGTATGGCGTCAAGACTAGCCTGATCGCGCGCTAGCGCCTCGCGCATCTCGGCCTGCTCAGTGGTGAGGCGCGCGCGCGCCTCGGCCTCGAGGCGTTCAGCTGAATCGAGCGCCAGCGCTTCGAGATCGCGGCGGATCGCCAGCTTCTCCGCCTCGATCGCGGTCGCGATCGCAGGCGATGCCAGCAGTGCCTCGACCAACTGATTGACTGAGCCTGTGAGCGCCTCAGCATCCTCGCTCAACGCTAGGACGCGATCGAGCGCGGCGCGCACCTCAAGCGAGCGGGTCGCCGGGATCGTATCGAGGACCGGCGCGAGATCACGCAGCGCGATCGCCGCCGTCGCCGCCCGCGCCTTATGTGGGGCGTGCGGCATCCAGCGGCGCAGGTCGGCCGCGATTTGCGCAGCGAGTTCGCCAGGAGGGCGCCAATTGCGCACGTCCGAGCCATGGCCCGAGTGGATAACCGGTAGGAACCACCGGCCATCCTGAGTTGGGCGGCCGGCCAAGGCCTCGAGGGTGCCCTCGAGCACGCGCATACGGCCGAGTGCGCGGGTGTTGGTAACCCGGGCACGATCGTCGGCGCCTCGCTCGAACTCGGACGCGAGGACCCAGCGATCCTCTGCCTCGGGAAACAGGATGCCGCCCTGAGTCGCTTTCGGGTCGAACCCATCGATTGTCGCAAGGACACGGAGCTCCTCGCTCGGCATGGAATCGAGCTCGGTAAGGAAGCGTGTGGCCGGTTTGGCCTGGAGGGTGATGAAGGCGTCCTCGCCCGCGCCGCGCTCATTGGGCCTGACCTGGAAGACCCACATGGAACCGGACGGCGCGTATCGGAGCTCGGTCGCGATCGAGAAGACTAGCCCGATCTGCGGAAACCAAGCGCGCTCGGCGACACCGGTCCAAGCTCGACCGTCGGCGGAATAGAGGAGCGGTCGCAACCGGGCGAAATTATGCTGCGCGTATTCGACCTCGCCAAGAAACTGGCACTTCAGGACGTCGACCAAGCTCATTCCCCCCCCCGCGCGCCCCGCGCGGCGTTCCAAACCGAAGTGACCTGTGGCCCCAATGCCGACCCGATCGCCCGCGCCCGCCATCGACGCGAGATTGGCGAGGTGTCGATGTCGTTGTCCATTGTGACCGTCCCGAAGAATTCAGGTGCGACCCGCATCAGTTCGCGCGCGATCGCGGTATTCCACGCATAAGCGTAGTCCTCCCCGGTTGGCCCCGCCGCGACGCCGCCAGTGAGGCGCATCCAGCGGGCAACATGGCTCGGCAGCCGGGCGTCGCGCGCAACGACCCGGGCATCGGAAGTCGTGAACGGGCGCGCCTTGATCGACGCGTAAGCGTCGAGGATGGCGTCGTCCCGGAACTTCCAATAACGCGTCGTGCCGCCCGCATCGACCGCCCAAAGCGGCGACGCGTTGCTTCGGCTCGGATCGAGAAAGCTGATCGGAGCGTGCTGGCCAGCAAGCCGGATGGCCCGACGCAAGGCGCCGGCGGGTGCGCTCGCGATCGGGATGCCGGCTAAGAGCGAAGACAGCGGCTCCAGCCCGGCGTGCAGGTGATCGACGGGCGTGTCGATCGCCTTCGCGATCTCGCGCAACGGATCGACGTCGGGATTACGCGCCACGAAGGTCGGGGGCGACCACCGACTCACGCCTGAACGCCGTTCGAGCGAGGCGCCATGGCGCGCCATCGACGCCTCAAGTCGGGCGATCCACGTCTCGTTGACGCATCCCTCGAAGACCAGCGACCAGGCGTCGCCCACATGGATAAGCGCGCCGCGCGGCGCGCGTGATAGGATCATTCGGCCGCGCCAGCCCCGGACGTCGAGGATCCTCACAACGCCCGCGTCGCGCAGCGACTGGACAACATCCCAAGGGTTGATCGCTTCGTCGCCAATCACTTGGCGCGTTACATCGACAAGCGCGCCGAGCGGGATTGGCGCGGTGCGGATCGCGAGATACTCTATCAGGTCGAGCAGCGCCGGCGCGGCGTTGAGCGCGATGTCAGCGGCCAGATCTGGCAAGGCATGGCTAGGCTCAGCGACGAATGGCCAGCCATGACGCGGCGCCGGGTCGGCGTCAAACAGCCGGTCAGGCACGACATCTCTGAACGACGGCGCGAGGCTGGACCGTCGCAAGCGCAATGCCCGGTCGAGCTTCGCCCCACCGCCGCGCGGTTCCGCGATGATGCGGACCTCGCCCTCCAAGGGCTGGTTGGGCGTGATCCGCCACACCCCTATACCGATTTTGGCTAGAGTAAGCTGATCGGCGGCATCGCCTTCCAAGGAGATGGCGCTGACATGGCCAGTCGTCTCAACGACGAATGGCAGTGCGGGCCTCGCCAGCACCCCGCCATCGACCCGGGTGCAGCCGGTCAGCGTGACATCGAGCAATCGGTCCCGGTCCAGCGTCCCACCGCGTTCGCCCAGCGCGCCCGCGACGTCGAAGGTCAGCCCCCAGCCATCGGCACCGGCGACGGGGAGGCAGCGAAGCGCGGCGACGCGAGATCCAAACGCCCGCTGACGAATGAGCAGCGCACTAGGCGCCCGGCCGCGATCGTTCCCGATCCAACGCAGCTTGCCCCATTCGCTCTCGACGAGCGGGATGACGTGATCTCGCGTTGCGGCAGTTGCGAGCGCTAACGGAAGACTCCGCGCCTTGAGCGCGCGTTCAAGATCCATCACGGCCTCGCTCGCAGGCTCGATGAGATGTCGACCACCCCATTCATCCGTGACGATTTCAAAGTAATCAGCCGCGACCGTCGCGCGTAATCCCTGTGTCGCCAACCGCCATCCCGACCAAAAGCGATGATCTGCAAGAGCTCTCTCCGCATTCATCCACGCCGCCCGGAAATCGTTGAACGTCTCTGTGAACGTCGGTGAGAAGCGGCCCCGATCGATGAGCGGGACGAGCCAGGCCAGCACCGCTCGGGGCGCATCGAAATCGAAAACCTCCCCCGCGAGCTCTTGCGCCAACCGCCTGGCGTCGTTGCGCGAAGGGAAGGTCAGCTCAATCGCATGTCCGATCTGGGTGCGGTAGCGGGGATCCGGCAGCACTAACCTACGCGTCGGCGTCCGCGCATCGCACTCGATCGTTAGCCTGGTCAGCCTCGACCAGAGTCGGGGTAGGCCCGCGCAGTTGATGATCCGCTCATCCCAACCCATCAGATCGCGCATGCGGCCGCGATAATCATTGTCATCGCTATCAGCCGCCTCGCTGGCGGCGAGGCAGCAGAGCACTAGCAGTGGCAGCAGCGCCTCCCCCGGGTTCTCTGATCCGGCGAGCCAGCGCTGTACGTTCAGTCGATCTGGGAAAGCCGCGAGAAACGCTTCGCGCGCGGCAACATCCGACAGGGTCGCGCCCTGCTGATGAGCGGCGCGCGCGAACAGCCCTTCGTCGATATGCATGATGGATACGGGACGACCATCGCCAGTCGAATCATCGAACAGTTCTGACCAGAGACCATTCTTCCAAGCAGCCAACGGGATTGTGAACAAACCCCCTCCAATGATGATGCCGACCTATGTGGGAGACTAACGACGACAACACGAAATGAAATCGAAAGCTAGCAGAACAGTGCAACCAATCGTCGCATATTGCTCTCAAAAAACTACCTTGACGAATGGGCGCCAAGGCTGCTTCCTCGCTCCATACCAGCCAGTACGTTTGCCACCAGTCGTATTAATTCGGCTTTCTGAATCAGCCTGGGAACGGCCAGATGACCGACATTGGCGCACGCTGCTAGACGGCTTCACGCTGGGCGAATGACCGGTTTCAGCGGGTGCTGCCGTCCTAAGCCCGATCAGTGAACGGCCCATTTTGGTCGACACCTGCCGAAGGCAGGACCCAGTTGCGGTCATTTATCGAGGCCTTGCCGTTCCCCGAGTTCCGCCGTTATTCATTCTTCAAAAAGGCGTGCAGTTCACATCCAAATCGGATGACCAAATGCCTAGCATCGGGGAAGAGCAGACGTAGGACCACGCTCGGCGCGATCGTGCGATGAGCGCCGTCTTGGGTCATGGGCAATATCCATCGGTGGCTGGCGGCAGTGGAAAGCCATCGGCGATCAGGACAATGGTCGAGTATTCCGAATTCCAAGGTGCGATGGATTCGACAGATTAAGCCTCGCTCAAATGCTGCAGCGCTCCCTCGCCGACAACTTGAGGAACGCACCCCTGAGGACGTCCGTCCCTTCTAGCTCAATCACCACGAATGATGGAGGAGCCGGCATTCATCCCAACGCACCGTCGATCCGCAGCGCTCGACCAAATCCACCAATTTTCCGGTTCTCGTCCCATACATCCAACGGAAGGTCGGCCTTCGGCATCCAGGCACGACCCACCTCGACCGCAGCCGACACGGGCATCGCGGGCAGGATGTTGATCACGTCCGCATCAGGTCGGTCGGCCTTGATCCGGTTCAACAGGAGCCGCAGCTCGGTTCTGAAGGCCAAAAGGTCCTCCTTCCGCTTGAGTACGTCGTTGTTGGGCTTGGGTGTGGTCAGCGTCCATATGTCGACGTCGTCGCCCAGAACCGCTCTGACGCGCGCATCGTTTACGTCCGCACTCAGCGCGATCTTCAGCGCTACCGGGCCCTTCCCCAGTACGGCCGGAGACGTGGCTACCAGCGGCATCTCCGACCCGCCCTCCGGCCAAGCCCAGCCGGCCGGCTCCCGGTGCAGCTGATAGACGTCGGCAGGCGTGATGTCGCCGAGGAGCGATCCAAGCAGGATCAGCAGGGGCTGGGGAGCGAACGCGAAGACCGACATATGGTCGATCTCGCCGACCTCGATGCGCTCGCTAACGCGGTGCGACATCTGCCGCCGGAGGTTGGCCGCCTCCAATGCCCAGTAGGCCTGTTCGTCGTCCTCGATCACGCTGCCGTGAAGGGACAGGTCGATGGTCTCGCGACCATTCGCGGGATGGCGATCGGGCATCATCGCGCGCGCGATCTCCTGGTAGGGCATGGTCCTGCGATGCTGCCCGACGTTCGCGGCGTAGCGGACGACGTGGCTCGCCCTCTCGGGCAGGACGCCGGTCCGGATCGACACCCGCCGCTCATGATCGGCCTTGATCCTCAGCAGGCGCTCGACCGGATATTCATCGACCAGTTCGACGTCGATCGCCTTGTGGTGGACGTGGCAGAGCAGCATGAGATTGCCCGGGTCGTCCGCGAGAAGATGGCTGAGTTCCGCATCCCCGCGCGGACCGTCAGGCGCGTCGGCGACGATGTGGGCGATGAAGCCAAAGTTGGCGTCCTCCGCTCCGGAGACCAGATCGCCGATCAGATCGACATTGCACATGTGACACCTTCCCGCGCCGCGTGCCCATATGATCTGACGCGTGACGTTGCGCAGCCTGTTGCTTCGACCCCGGGGGGCAGCCGCCTTCAGCGCCGTCGTCACCTGGACATCCTCCTGCGCCGACGTGTCCTGGGCCTGTCCCCGGGATGCACGCCGCCGCCACGCCATTCGCCGGACCAGAGCCATTCCTCGAAGTAGAACAGCCAAAGGGCGGTCCAGGGTATGATCGTCCGGTCCAACCGCTGATCCGGCGTCCATTCATAGGCGTCGGGAAGATACAGGCAGAGCTGCATCGGCGTTTCGGAGTAGACGTGCGGAATGCGACGACCTGCGGCGAGTGCGACGAGGTCGGGCGACTCGATCACGATCCGCGGCGCCGTCTTCAGCGCATAGTCCAGCCGCGCGACGTAGCTGCGCCCGAGCGGGTCCGGCCTCACCGGGAACCGCCAGGTGAGGCGCTCGCGTCGCAACCGCCCCTCGCCAGACACGTGTGTCGCGGTACGCAGCGCCAGGTACTGCTCGGCTGCGGTCAGTGCCCGGCGTTCCATCGCTCAGCGGCCGAAGAAGGTGTTCGACCGGACGGGCGCCGACGACGCCCTCGAAGCGGCAGTCGCCGCCACGAGCCCGGCGGCGCCGTACCGCAGCGTCCCCGCCGCCCGTTCGCGAGCGGTGGTATCCCGGATGTGACCGATCGCGACGTTGGCGGGGGTCCCGCCAAGCGCCTTCTCGATCCGCTCGCCGATGAGATCGAGGCCGTCGATCGAGCGGAGATCCGCCAGGTCGGCCGTGAGCTCGCGGTGCCACGAGAAGAAGGAGGCGGCGCGATCCGGGTGATCGTTCCAGCGCTCGGCGAAGTTCTCGCCCGCGGTGGTCTCGTTCCAGATGCACCAGCGCCCGCCTTCGTGGCCTATCGTGTCGGGCATGTGCCGCACGACGTCCACGAGCAGATCGTACTCGTCGTCGTAGACGGCGTTGGACACGCACCACTCGTAGCTCCGCGAGAGCAGCGTCGTTACGATGACGGAGATCGGCGCGCACTCGCCCCTACGACGCTCGAAATGCACGTCGCGGTGACGCTTGGCGATCTGCACCGCCCGGCGAAGCAGCCCCTTGAACCCGCCCGCTTCGGGATAGGGCTCGACGCTCGCGTTCGCCGCGCGGTCGGCGAAGGTCACGTCCCGCTTCTCGAGACGGAACTGCGGGCGGAGAAGAGCCCGTCGTTCGAAGAGCGCCTTGTAGCCCTTGGGGTTGGAGGCCTTCCAGGACCGGAGTTCGCGATCGGGGACCAGTTCGCCGCCGTTCGCGCATCCGACGTTCGGGATCGACGGCGTGATGTCGAGGTGGAATTCGTTGGCGTAGTCTAGCCGCCAGCAGCGGCACATCTCCTCGAGCAGCCGACGATAGGTGCCGTGCTCCTTGAGCCGGTCGCCCACCATCCTCTTGACCACCGCCGGTGGCAGGCCGATCGCGGCATGCGTCAATCGGGCGATGAGGTCGACGTCGTGCTCGTTGCGCCCGATCGGCTTCACGGTGGTCCCGATCGCGGTCGAGCCCTGAACGTAGATCACGAGACCGGAGAGAGCAGGGTTAGAGGAGTCGGCCATCCAGCTACCGACAACTTCATAGCGGCTCCGCGCCTCACGATACTGGGTCTCGGTCAGTTCCAACTCTTGGCAGATGGCCTCCAGTGCCCCCGTCAGCCGGGCTTTGCGGAACTGGTCGTGCGGCTCGATCCTCATGGCTCATCGATCTCCATTCGCGACCGAAGCCGCCGACTGTAATACTTCCGATACGTGCTCTTCCGCACGCCGAGCCGTCCGGAGATGTGTCCGTGACATCGGACTACATGGCCCTCCGCTCGACGCGGCTTCCACCTATGCTCCCCACGATGGAGAAGCCGTTCGGCACGGCCTGCTGGACCAGCGGCACGTGCGAGATCAGCCCGACGGCACGGTTCCGACCGACGATCTCCTGAAGCACCTGCAGGACGCGGTCGAGCGTCCCGCCGTCGTTCTCGGTGTCGAGGCTGCCGAAGCCCTCGTCGATGAAGATCGTGTCGAGCCGGATGCGCCCGTGGCTCATCTCGACGACGTCCGCGAGACCGAGCGCAAGCGACAGCGCGGCGATGAACGTCTCGCCGCCCGACAGCGTGCTGATCTCGCGGAGCCGTCCGGTCTGGACGTCGTGCACGCGGACGTCGAGGCCGCGCTTGGTCCTGCCGCCGACGGACTGCACGTCACGTTCGAAGCGGTACCGGCCGCCGGTCATCGGATCGAGCCGGAGGTTCGCGGCGTCGAGCACGTGATCGAACATCGCGCCGATCGCGAACGCTTCGAGCGTCGTCCGCAGCGGATTCTCGCCCGCGAAGGCCTCGGCCAGCTCCCGCAGCGGTCCCGTCTCCTCCTCCAGCCTGTCCAGACGCGTCAGCTGATCGTTCAACGACGCCAGCAGATCGTCGAGCACCTTCCTCGCGGCGTCGGCATCGGCCGCCACCTGGCGCGTCCTCAGGCGCTCGGCGCGCGCCTCGTCCCGCACGGCCGCCAGAACACCGACGTCGGGTCGTTCCACGTCCCTGATCGCGTCATGCGCGGAAGTCGCCTGGGCTTCGGCGATGGCGACCTCCTTCCGATGGGTGTCTATGCGCTCGACATGCCCGGGGACGACGGGGATGTCCGCGCGGCCAAGATCGTAGGACGCCTGATCGAGCCCCACCTCGGCCAGCCTCGCTTCGAAGGCTGCCCGGGCCCTGGCGACCGCGTTCTTCGCCTGGGTGACGGCATCAACCGCGCCGGTCACCGCCGCAGCGGTCGTGTCCCGCGCGGTCGCCGCCCGGCGCAGCCCCTCGTCGGCCTCGGCGAGCGCCTCGGACAGCGTCCTGATCGAAGACGAGACCACGACTGCCTCGCGATCGAGGGCGCCTGGCGCTCGCAGCGGTTCGGGGACGGCGGCGATGGCGTCGTCGTACGCGCGTGCGGCCAAGGCCTCGTCGGTACGCGCCTGCTGCAGGGTCTCGCGCGTGCCCTCCGCAGCCGCAGCGGCGGTGGCCAGGTCCGTCCCGGCGGCCGCCGCCTGCTGCTCCAGTTCGGCCGGCGCGACGACCTCGCCCAGCGCCTCGATCCCGGCCTCCACCTCGGCGACGACCTTCGCCGCTTCTTCGATCGAGAACGCAGGACGCGTCAGCGCATCGAATTCGGCTTCGCGCTCCTTCGACACCGCCCCGGCGGATGCGACGTCGGCCTCGGTGCGGTTGGCCCTGCTCACCGCGTCGTCGAGCCGCCTGCGGGCGGAGCGCATCGCAATCTCGAACTCGCGCGGGTCACCCTCGCCTTCTGCGGGCGACGGGTGTTCGGCGCTTCCGCAGACCGGGCACGGCTCGCCGTCGACGAGGTGCATGCCTGCGAGCACCTGCGCCTGGGCATCGATGAAGGACCGTTCGGTGGCGGCCGCTGCGGCACGGAGGGGCTCCACCTCGCCCGCCGCCGCTTCATGCGCCTTCCGCGCCTCCGCCAGATCCTCCTTCGCCTTGACGGACCTCCTTTCGGCCAGGTCGTAGGCCTTGGCTGCGGAGAGATCGGCGTTCGCCGAGATGAGCTCGGCCGAGAGGCCGGCACGCGCCACGCTGGTTCTGCGAGCACCGTCGACACGGTCTGCTAGATCGATGCGGAGGCGGTCGAGCCTCGCGCGTTCGGCCTCGGCTGCGTCGAACGCCGTCTGGGCTGCCCGCAATTCCGTCCGACGGACCGCAAGCTTCGCTTTCAGAACCTCCGCGCTCCGGAGCAGTTCCTTCCGGCGGTCGATCTCGACGATCCGCGCCTTCAGGCCGTCGATCCGTTCCGCGCCTTCCTTCGCGATCCGGAACGCCTCCTCGCGCCTGCCGTGCTCGATCTGGGCATCGCGGGCGGCGCCGCGCGCCTTCTCCTCCGCCTCGACGGCGATGCGGCGCGAAGCGTCCATCTCGGTCAGACGCGAGGCGAGGTCCATCGCCCGCTGGGCCTTCTCGGCGCGCGTCACCACGAGCTGGAGGGCATCGACGGCGGGCTGCTCGCGGAGGAGATCCAGCTTCCGGCTCTCGGCCTTCTCCGCCGCTCGGAAGAGGCCTTCGACCGTCTCGGCCGCGAGATGGGCCTGTTCGGCGATCCCGGCAGCCGCCTCGGCCCCGTCCGCCTCGACGTGGCGTGCAGCGGCCGCTTCCGCCGCCGCGGCGATGCCGGCGGCGAGTTCGTCCGTACTGGCGAAGCCGACGTCGGCGAGACGCTGCCCGACGACGCGACGTCCGTCCTGGTATTCCCGCCTCGCCGCCGCAGCGTCGTCCTTCATGCGCGCCGCCAGACGCTGGTAGAGGCTCACGTCGAACAGTTCGCGCAGGATCGCGAGACGTTGGTCGCTGTCGGCGACCAGGAAGCGTTCGAACCGCCCCTGGGGCAGCAGCACGATCTGACGGAACTGCTCGACGCCGTAGCCGAGGAGTTCCTTCACCTGTCTCAGCACCTCGCCGACCTTCGTCTCGGCGAGGACCGTGCCGCAGTTGTCGACGGTGACCTCGTCCACCGGAACGAGGGTGGCGTCGAACAGCCAGGCCTTGTGCGCGTCCGTCGTCTCGCCTTCACCGCGCTTCTTGGGTCGACTCTGGTCCGGCTGACGGCGCACGAAGTAGCGCTTCTCCCCGAGTTCAAAGAGGAGCGACACCTCGGTCAGCCGGTCCGCATCGGCATGGCCCGACCGCATCGTCCCGATCGGCTGCTCGCGCTTGGCGCCTTCGCCGAACAGCGCGAACGTCATGGCGTTGAAGATCGACGACTTGCCCGAGCCCGTGGCGCCGTAGATGCCGAACAGGCCGGCATCCGTCGCCTCCCGGAAGTCCACCGCCTCGGTCCCGGCATACGGTCCGAATGCCGTCATCGTGAGCAGGACCGGCCTCACGCATCCTCTCCCGCCGGCGCCAGAGCGGCGAGCTTCTCGGCGACGAGCGCGCTCTCCGCCTCCGTGATCCCCTTCTCGCGGACGAAGCCCACGAACTGGGCGACCATCTCCTTCGGGCTCTCCAGCGCCGCCCGTCCGTCGCGCAGCCGCTGCTCGCCGGTCGACACGTCGCGCTCGTAGGCGAGCTGGACCGCGTTGGGGTACAGTTCGCGGATCCGCTTCATGGGATCGATCTGCCTCGCCTCGTCGGTGAGGAGGATGCCGATCAGGTCGTTCGAACCCCCGGGCGCGGCGAGCAGCTCGACCAGCCTGCCGCGCAGCGTGCGGATGCGCCGATGCGGCACGAACGGAATGAGGGTGATGGTGACCGATCCGTCGCCAGCGAGATCGACCAGGGTCATCGACTTCTCGTGTCCCTCCTCGTCGAAGCCGAACGCCAGCGGCGATCCCGAATAGCGCAAGTGCTCCGCGCCGACCGCCTGCGGCCGATGGAGGTGACCGAGCGCGACGTAGTCGGCACCCTCGAAGACCGACGAGGGGACCGTCTCGATCCCGCCGACCGCCCGGGTGAGCGGTCGCTCCCCGTCGCTGGTCGCCGCTCCCTCCACGAACGCATGGGCCACCACCACCCAGCGCGCACCGTCGGGCAGATGCCGTCTGGCGCTGGCGACCTGCTCGCGCAGCACGTCGGCGGGGCAGGAGATGTCGTCGCTGCCGTAGCAGGCCCTGGCCGCGAACTCGTACGAGAAGGGTAGAGCCGATATCGCAACCGATCCGTGCTCGTCGGAGAGGATCAGCGGCTTCTCCTCCGCGTCGAGCGGACCGCGCACCAGCGAGCGATCGGCGTCGGCGAGCACGCCCATCATCCCGATCTGGGCTGCCGAGTCGTGGTTTCCGGCGATCAGGACGATCGCCGGGCCTCCGTCCCGCCCGACTCGACGGACGAAGTCGCCGAAGCGGCTCAGGGCGGACTGGGGCGGCGTCGCACGGTCGAAGATGTCGCCGGCGATGACGAGGACGTCGGGCACGTGCGCGGCGATCGCCGTCTCGACCTGCAACAGCACCGACTCGTGGTCCTCGTCCAGCGGCACCCCGTGGAACTGACGCCCGAGATGCCAGTCGGCAGTGTGTAGGATCCTCACGCGCCCCTCCGTACAGTGACTATACATATAGAAGCTAGATGGACATTGGGTGAGTCGTCAAGTAGCGTCCGGATTATGGAAGCCCAGGAACTTCGCCCGACGGTCAGGATGCGGCTGGCGTACCTCGACCAGTGCTTCCGTTGGCGTGGTCAGGCGACGCGCGGTGCCCTCATCCGGAGGTTCGGCATCTCGCAGGCGCAGGCGGCGGTCGACTTCCGCGAGTATCTCGCCCGCTGCCGCGAGCCGCTTCCCGTCTACGACACGGTGCGCAAGACGTACGTCGCATCGGACCGGCATCTCGGACTCGAGGACGCGGGTGACCTTCCGCCGATGCTCGACGTCGTCGCCGACGGGGCGGGCGACCGGTTCGATTCGCTGCCGATGCCCGATCGGCAGTGCCCCGCGACCGTCATGCGCCACCTCTACCGGGCCATGGACCGGAACGTGAGGATCGAGATCGACTACGTCTCGATGAGCTCGGGTCGGACCACCTCGCAGTGGATCGCGCCGGCTCGGATCGGCTTCGACGGGGAGCGGCTCCACTTCCGGGCGTGGAGCTTCCGGCATGCGGAATGGCGCGACTATCTGCCCGTGCGGGTGTCGGACGCCAGCACCTTCGCGACCGAGCCGCTAGCTGAACCCCTGCCCCGCGACGAGGAGTGGGAGACCATCGTCCGCGTCGCGCTCCGACCCCGGTCCGATCTTTCGGCGGAGCAGCAGCAGGCTGCGCGCGAGGAGTATGGCTTCGACGGCAAGGAGCTGATTGCCGTCCAAACGCGGGCAGCCTTAGCCTTCTATCTTGACCGCCGCTGGGGTCTCGACCTTCCCGGCTCTAGACTGGAGCGCGTCCCGGTCGAATGATGACTGCGCCGTCCGCCGAAGGGGGCGAGGCGATCCGACTCGGCAGCGACACCAGCGAATTGCAGGATTTGGCTAACTAGAGCCCGTTCGGCGGCGCTTCATGGTTGGTCACCAATTTGCCGTCTTCGCCAGTATTGACGAATTTCGATCCGACGATCCTGGCTGCCATCCACTCAGGCACATGCCAGCTCGCCGGGAGTGACCGGGCAATCGCGCCGGGCAGTATTGACCAGAGCAATATCGTCGCCAACGCGGTTGCTGCGCAGCTCCGGCGGAGCAGGCGAGACTGGCCCTTCACCGATTGGCCGCGTTCAACGATGCCATCGACCCTCCCGATCGATCGCGCGATGGTGTCGCGTGCTTCGTCAAGCTTGCGGGCATCTTCGGCCCTGGCACTTGCGGCCGCCTGCACGATCTCTTTGGTGAGTGCGACAGGCGTCAGCGCGACGGCGGGACTGCGCTCGATCCGCTGCAGGGCTTCCTGCGTCGTTTTCAGCTGCGCCATCATCGATCCAAGCGTCGGAGTGTAGTCCGGCATCCGTTCGCGAGCAGCGGTGAGGCCTTCTACGGCGCGGCGCAGCAGACTGATCTCGGCGCGGAGATCTTCGAAGGCGAGCGCGGTCTCGCCGGCGGATACGTCAGTGGGCTGGGTCATGACCGCAGCCTACCGGCCCAGCCCGCGGCCCCGCGAGAGGCCGAGCCAGTTCTGGAGATCATGGGACAATGAAGCCCCACCGGACGAACGGATTCCGAGTTCCTTGACACGGTTACGCAACAGCGACTCGAGCTGGGGGTCGCGCTCGAGGCTCTTGGCCATGCCGGTCATCGCCTCGCGAACCTCATCGCCGCGCCAGCGCTCGCCGTTCCGATCGAATGCCGCCGCGCGTCTTGCGTGTCTGGTCCAGTCCTCGACGAACCGGTCTGCGCTAAGAGCGCGCTGCTCACGCATCTTCTCGTCCAGCGCCAATGCGCGAGCAGCGCGCTGATCGCGCATCTCGGCTTCCATCATCATGGCGCGGACGACCTGCGTCGTTCTTCCCTTGGCGGCCTCTTCGATGAGCCCATGATCGCCATTGAAGACAGCGCGAATGTCGCGAACACCGTCGGGACGAACTGCCTTCAGCGCCGAGACCGCCGTATCGAGGGCGGCCTGCTGGTGGGGGAGCGGCTCGAAGCCCTGGCGACGGCTTCGCATGATGTCAGCAACCGCTCGGCCCACCTTCTCGACCGCGTGATCGAGCGGAGATCGGACGACCTCGTCGCGTGCGATCCGGGTGAGCCTGAGACCAGCAAACCGGTCGCGTGGCTTTGCCGCGGCAATCTCGGTCGATTTGTCTGCGGCCGGGTAATCGGACGCCATGTCCTTGCCCCGCTCGCGCGACAGCGTGGCGGCAAGTCGGTCATGGTCGGCAAAATCATCGCGGCCATAGTGGAGATCGACACCGTCGCGGTGCCGCGACAGCGCGACATAGGCGGCATGCCGGTCGAGCCCCGGCGTCGCCAGCACGTGCACCCGGTCGACAGTCACGCCCTGCGACTTGTGGATAGTGGCAGCATAGCCGTGATCGACAGCGGCATAGTCCTTGAGGTCGAAGGCGACGGCCGTGCCGTTGTCGAGCATCACCGCCATGCGGGTTGCAGTCACACTTTCGATCCGCCCCAGCGAGCCATTCTTGACGCCAAGGCTGCGCTCGTTGCGCCCGAACATCACTCGGTCTCCGGCGGCAAAGTGACGCTCGCCCTTCTCGACCTGCAGGGCGACATCGTCGCCAAGTTCCTCGCGCGCACGCAATCGGCTCCGCGCTGCCTGATTGAGCAGTGCTACCTCGTCATTGGTGTGGGTGAGGATGATGCGGCTGGCGTCGGGCTCGGCCTGGCGCTGCCGGTCCCAGCGATCGATCAAATCGACGCGCGCAGCCTCACGCGTCTCGGCGACATGGATCGCGTCATGCTGCTGGTATGCCGACAGCGCTTCAGTCGTCCGCTCAGTGGCGAGCTGGCGGGTCGCCATGCGCTGCCAATCTTCACGCTGGCGGCGAATGTCGGTGATCTCGATACTGCCATGGCGCTCGGCGACACTGCGGAAGGCAGCGCCCGCTTCGATCGCCTGGAGCTGTTCGGGGTCGCCGACCAGCACCACCTTCGCGCCGCGCTTCTCCGCCTCGGCGATCACCCGCTCGAGCTGGCGCGTGCCGATCATGCCGGCCTCGTCGATGACGAGGATCGACTTGTCGGTGAGCAGCTCACGCCCTTGCCTCCATTGATGCTCAAGGCTGGCGATGGTGCGTGACGTGATGCCCGAGCCACTTTCGAGGTTCTCGGCGGCAATACCCGACAGTGCCAGGCCCTGGACCTGATAGCCGGCGCTCTCCCATGCTTCACGCGCCACGCCCAGCATCGCCGACTTGCCGGTCCCGGCATAGCCGACGACGACACCCAGACCCCGGCCGCTGGTGACATGATCAAAGGCGCTGCGCTGCTCAGGCGACAGAGTGAGCCCGCGCATCTCGGCACGCACGAGCGCCAGCTTGCGGTGCTGGTCGATCAGGCCATGGCGGCGGCTCGCCTCGAGCTTGATCGTGGCGCGCTGCAGCCGTGCCTCGGTGTCGATCATATCTCGACTGGTAAAGCGCTCCTGACCGCGCCCGTCCTTGCCGAGCCTCACCAATTCGGGGGATGCGCGGACCGCCGCCATCACCTGGTCGAACTGCTCTTTCCCCTCGCTGTGGCGATGGACGAACATCGCCAGGTCACGGGTGGCGAAGGCCGCCTGGGTACGCGTGATCGCATCCAGCGCGATCGCCGGGTCAGCAATGAGCTTTTCGCCATTGGCGCGGGCAATGGCGTGATGCTCAGTGAGCCGCTCGCTGGCGAACCCCTGCGCCACCATGCGCGAGGCGGCGGGGCCGATCTTGTGCTGGGGTTCGAGGTCGATGCCTTGCGCTTTCAGGCTGCGGTGATCGACCCGTGCGTCGATGTCGAGTTCGGCCAGCCTGGCATTCACATGCCCCGCCCAGCGCTCGCGCCAGGTCTCGAGCAGATCGGTGCGGTTCCAGTCGCGGTTCTTCTGGCCAAAGCCCTCGTCGTTTACCTCGCGCAGGGCGAGCATGACATGGGCATGGGGCTTGGCCTCCCCGTCTGCGCCGATGTCCCAATGCACGTTGAGATCGGCGACCATGCCGCGGGCGACGAACTCGTGGCTAACGAAGTCACGCGCCAGCCGAATGCCCTCGGCCCGGTCGAGCTCACGCGGGATGGCGAACTCCACCTCGCGGGCAAGCTGCGCGTCCTTCCGTACCTCCACCGCCTCGACTGCATTCCACAGCGCTTCGCGGTCGCGCCACGCCTCGGGCGCGCCATCGGGCAGCAGCACTTCGGAATGCACGACGCCGGCCTTGTTCGAGAAGTCGTGGTGGCGATCGAGCCGCTGATCGTGGAGCCGCGAGGCGGAGCGGTAGGCGGCCGCCGCCAGCGCGGACGAGCCGTTCGCTCGGCTAATGATCTTGGCAGAGAAATGGTAGATCGCCATGGCGGTCAACCATTTACACCAAACAAGCGACGTCGGCACGACGTATAAGCGCGCCCTTCGAAGATTTCATCTGTCTTGGGACGCGGTTGTCCCAAGTCATCCCGGCGCATTGCAGCTGATCGAACACCCCGATAACTGGATTATCCTCTCCGCACAACGGAAGGATGATCCCATGCGCAAACCTCGTGATTATGATGCTGAGCTCAAAGCGCTTGATGCCAAGGCCAGACAGCTAAAGTCCCGCAAGCGCGAACAGCTCGGCGAGCTGGTCATCGCGACCGGTGCCGATATGCTACCGATCGAGCAACTGGCCGGGGCACTGCTGCTGGCGGCGGAGGCGACAGACGAGCGAACAAAGGAGGCGGAGCGGGCGCGCGGGGCGGCGTTCTTTCGCGCGAAATCCGATGCACGCCAAGGCGCTCGGCATGACGACAACGGCCCTGCGACGGACAACAGTCCTGCGAGCGAGGCTCCAACTGCGCCGGGCGCGGCATGACGTACGCGAGTGGCGGGTGAAGCGGCGCGAACGCACCCGCCAGTTGATCGAGCTGGGCGGCTTGGTCGCCAAGGCGGGACTGATCGATCTGACCGAAGATGACCGCGCGCTGATATACGGCGCGCTCATCGACGTGGCGAGCAGACTGCGCAGCGAGGACAGCGATCATTACCGGCTCATCTGGACCCGGCGCGGACGCCGCGCCTTTGCCGATGACGCGAGCGCGGGCTGACGAACGTCAGGCCTGCGCGAGCCGCTTTTCGCAGGCCTGCTTGACGATCTGCTGGAGGAGTTCGACCCGCTCAGCGAGCCATTCGAGTTCGGCTGGCGTCACCTTGTAATGGGCTGAGTAGCGCGCGTTGACATAGGCCTGGCGCAACAGTTCGAAACAGCGCTGGGCGAACTTGGTATCGCGTGGCCAGACAGCGATAAGCTCATGCACGAGGGGCTCGGCCTGGCTGCGGAGAAAGTTCAGCTTGTGCGACTTCGGGCTGTAAAGCGTTAGGGTCAGCAGAAGGCAGTGATAAAAGCGTTCGGTAGACTGATGGAATTCGAACGCAGCGATTTTTGCGCGGCCATTGGCAGCGGCAAATTTAGCCTGTTCAAGAAAGCCAACTGCGCTCGGATACCACTCAGCATAATGCTTTCGCGCTTCAATCAACGCGGCTTTCGGATCCAGTGGTTTCGGCGTGACGAACGGAAAGTCCTCAACCTCATATAGGGCGATGCCCTGGTCGATCACGTCGATGAAGAATGGACGCCCTTGCGTCAGCTGATTGTTCACGTCCGCGAGACTGTGGACGATGAAGCTGACCGGCGCGCTGATGCGCTTGGAGATCGTCACTTCGCGGACGAACTGATCGTCGGCCTTGGCCCAGAACTCGCCCGGCTCGGTCAGCCGCTCGTCGCTGACGACGACGAGGATATCATAGTCGGACTGGTAGCCGCCGATCGGATCGTCGACCCAGTCGCCGCGCGCATAGGAGCCGTAGAGGATGACCTTGAGGATGCGGCCCTGCCGGCGCCACTTCTGCGTCGAGAGCGATGTCGCCTGCTCGAACTCGGCAAACAGCACTTCCACGATCCGGTCGAGATCGCGGCGCTTCTTGTCCGGCAGATGAGCAACGTCGTCGCGCATGATGGCATTCCTAGCGAACCGTTACGGATGCGTACATCCTTTGTACTCGTGAGATGCCGGCGCTCGCCTCATGGCGGGGCGTCGTCATCCGCTTCCCATGAGGGCAACGAGGACGCGCACGATAACCTGTTCGACGTCGTTTGCCGTGCAGCCATGGCTGCGCGCCGCTTCGTCATAAGCCAGTCCGTCGATCCGAACGCTAGCGAAGATCGCACGGTCGCGGTCCGGCAGTGCGTTCCAGGCGCGCAAGCGCGCCTGGAAGTGGTGATCGCGCGTCATGACGGCTGCCCCTCATCCGCGGCAAAGCCGATCAGATAGTCTGCCGCCTTGCTGGCGGCGCTCGCCGCCCGGAAGATCGCCTTGTCGTCGTGGCGTAGCACCTCGAGCCACGACCCGACATAATCGGCATGCCGCACCGTGGATTTGATCGACAGCGACGCACAGGCAAAGGCGCTCGCCATCTCGGCGACAAGCTCTTCGCGGGCATAATTGGCGCTACCGAATGCGCCGCTCTGGTCGCGATCCAATCGCGTCTGGTGACCCGTCCAATGGCCAAGCTCGTGGAGAGCGGTGCGATACCAGTTGATCGGCTCGTGGAAGGCCGAAACCGGCGGCACCGCGACATAGTCGGCCGCCGGATGGTAATAGGCACGATCGCCGCCGATCCGCACATCCGCGCCGCTCGCCTCGATAAGGGCCGCGACCTCCGGCAGGATCTCGATCTCGGGCCGAACCTCTGCTGCTTGCGTCAACGTCTCGGGCAGGCCTTCGCACTGGTCGATGTTGAAGACCGTGAAGCGCTTGAGGAAGGCAATTGTGCGCGCCTCCTGCTTGTCGTCGTGCGCGCTGTCATCCTTGCCCTTTGGCGTGAAGCGATCGGCATAACAAACGGTGGTGCCACGCTCTCCTTTGCGGACATTACCGCCCGCCGCTTGAGCCTGGCGGTAGGTCAGCCAGCGTTGTGAACTGTACCCGCCCTCGATGACCCTGGCCCACAGGATCAGCACGTTGATCCCGGAATAGCGCCGCCCGGTCACCCCGTTTGCCGGCATGGTACAGGCACAGGCCGCGCTGTCCCAAGGCTGCACCCAGGGCAGCCGCCCCTCCTCCAGTTCGGCAATCACACGGGCCGTCACTTCGGCATACAGGGTCTGACGTTGGTCGATGGTCCTGGACATGATCCTCGCTCCTTCAAAACCACCGCAGCCCGGCCGGAATGGCGAGGGTGGGCGGCAGGAGCGGACCGACAGTCCCGCCAGATGAGGCGGGCTGCACCCATAGGGACGAAACGAAGTGGAGGACCGGCACAGCCGGTTGCAGCACGCCGCGGCGGGACTACAGGGCCGTGACGCCCACCCTCGCCAGACGCGCCCGGCACGTCACGCCAGCGTGGGGGCACCCCACGCTGTCCGCTGACGGTGCGCCATGCGCACCGTCACCCGTCAGGGATCGCAACCCGCATGGGCCGAGACGGTACGGCTCGGCGCCGCGCCAGCGGCGTAGAGCCCGGTCCTGCGGCATCGCAGGAGACGGCAGCACTCAGCTTTCTGGATGTCCCTCGACAGTGTCGTCGTGACCTCAGTCAGGCCCTACTGCCGATCAGGCAAAAGCAGGACCTTGGCGCCTTCACTCTCAAGAGCTGCGAGGCAATGCCATGTCCACCAACCCCGACCGCATCCTGCGTCTGAAGGCCGTCCTCGACCAGACCGGGCTTTGCCGATCCACCCTCTACCGCAAGATGGCCAACGGCACCTTTCCGAAGAACATCCAGCTCAGCACCCGCTGCGTGGGATGGCGCGCATCTGCGATCGACCAATGGCTGCGCAATCCGATGTTATACCATGTTGATGATCATCCTGCCGGATGAGCGCTTTCACTCCCCATCGCGGCCATCCAACTCGGTTTCGGAAACTACCTAGAAATCGGCCGCACCGTAACGCTTGGATTTCGAAGATGCATTATCTTTCAAATGCAAATGGCGTGATGTCGGACAAACCCGCCGTTTCCGCTGGCCTCTGCCAACGACCGCTTCCGGGACGACCGGACATTTCCGCTTGAACGGTAGTCTGTACGCCGCCCGAGGCGAACACGCCGGCGATCACGGGATCAGCGTCGTTCGCGAGAGTTGTGGCAAGGCCCGGAAACAGCATGGCAGGTCTCGTTCAGGCGATCGCGGGTCAAGCCTGCTGCGGTTCGGAGACGTCAACGACGATGACCTTGATTGCGTCGCGGTGATCGGGCTTCAAGCGCGCCTCCAGAGCAACGTTTAGCGACGTTGCGCTTTCAGGTTTGGGCTCGCCATCTGGGTGCGCCGGAGTCTGGTGATCGCCTCCGAACCAGAAGACAAGATAGATGCCGTGCCCGTTTGAACCGGCCGTCCGGCAGTATGGGATGAGCTGGTCTTCGACTGCGGTCCAGAGCTCGGCGTTCCAGTGCCGCTTGGCCTCAATCGGGACCGCGACGGCCCGCGCGCCTGCCTCAATCGGGTGGAAGGAAGTGACCAATACGTCGGTGCGCCGGTCGTCGCCGCTGCGTGTCTCGGTAGTCGAGAACTGGACAGGAATCATGAAGCGGCGGAGCCGATCACTCAGACGGTCGACGAGGAGATCGCGGCAGTCATTCTCAACCTTTGGTGTGGACTTGCCACCGTGTGGCCGATTCCAGAACCCCTTCCAGGGCGCGGTCGGAGCGAAACGAATGTCGTGCGTGAGCTCGACCAGGCATTCGGTGACAACGGCGCGCAGGTCGCCCGGCGTCGCCGGCGGCCCGGCGAGCAGTGCGGCCGCAATCGCGCGCGGCGCAGGCGGCTGGAAGGCCGCGTGCCGGCGCACCTTACTCTGCGCCATGCGTTTGTGCGCGAGGTCGTTCGACCAGGCGTCGAGGCCGGCCGTCGCGAGCAGCCGCACGAAAGCCTCGCTTGCCTCCCGCCGCGGGCTTTCGGCCAGCCGGCCAATCGCCCTTTCGATCATCGCAGAGGGTCCCGAGCCACTGCGGCGCGCCTCCTTCGACGGTGGATAGAGCGGCCCGAGACGCGCAATAATCGCCTCTAGCCGCCCAATCCCTGATGCACCGCCATCCTTGGAGAGCTTGCCGATATTACCCTGCCAGAGCTCGGCAAAAATCCGGTGCTCAGCGGCAGTCGAGAAGTCGCAGTCGAACAGGTCCGGCGCGGGTGTACCAAGAGTCCAAGCGATGAAAGCCCACCGCCGGCGTGCAAAGTCCGGGAGGGTTCGCGACAATGCCGTCTGTGCCAAGGCCAGCAGCCGCGCTGCGTCGATGTGGCGGGCAGCTTCGTCCAACGTATCCCCGAGGAGTTGGTCGCGCAGCACCGGCCGCTTTTCCAGAAGCTGCGCCAGCGCGCCGCCGACGGGCCCGGTCCGACGCGGCAGATCCTGGAGCAGTGGTAGGCGGGTGTCGCGCCCGACGATCGCGCCCTTCCAGAAAGAGAGCAAAGTTGCCTTCGCCTCCGCCAATCGGAGGAAGCGGGCAATCGCCGCCTTACCGACAGGCTTGGCACGTTCGGTCGGCAGAAGGAAGGTGTAATGCGCGACCGTCAGCAGCACGACGGCGGGAGCGGTGATGGTTTCACCCGCACGTTCGCGACAATCGGCCCAGCAAACGAAAATCTCGGCCAGTAGCGCGATGCGCTTCCGGGCCACGCGGCGGCCCGCCGTGTAGGCCCGCTCGGTGGCGCCTGCCACGAGAGCGTTCCAGCCTTCGACGACCGCCGCGAAGGCGGCATCTCCGAGCCAGGAACGCAATCCGTCAGGGCCCCGCCCGGCCGCAGCGACGTCCGTTTGGCCGAGATAGAGGAGAGCGGCGTAAGCCAGCCGCTCCTCGTCCCCCGCACGGATCTGGTCGAGATGGTCGTCGAACGAGCGCCGATCCTGCTCTTGCCTGACGACGTCCTCGGCGCTCGCCTTGCGCTTGCGGCGGCCTTCCCCGCCTTCCCAAATCGTGAGCGGGCAGCGGTCGATCTGCTCCAAAATATGGTGCAGGTCGGCGTGGCGCGCGACCGCCGGCCAAAGCTCCCAATAGAGAATGCCATCTTCAGGGAAGGGGCGGATCGCCCATGCAGCGAGCTCAGCCGCAGCAATCCTGCCGGGACCTGACGGCTGGGCGTCAATCAGCGCGATCAGCGTCCGGGCGGAATCGTCGCTGGGCCGCAAGCCGGTCAAATGCTTGAACTCGTGGATGGCTGCGGCAGAGCTGCCGAAACGTCGACGCAATGCCTCGATCAAGTCCACTTCATGTGGATCAGCAAGATCGAGCCAGGCGACGATTGCATCCCGGATCGCGTCTTCAGGCTGCTCGTACCGCTCGATACCGGCATGGTGGAGCCAGTCTATCAGCCGGTCGGCGGACAGATCGGGCGTCGCTGCGATGGCAGCTGCAAGTGCCTTGTCGATCACCCGCGCGATCTCGTGGGCGCGTGTGTTACCGCTATGGCGGCGGGCTACCAGCGAGCGATCGAACAGCGAGGGGAGCGGATGATCGTGGAGCGCACGGCCGAGCGGGTCGGCATAGCCCATGACCCCGTTCCCGGTTGCGGCATAAGCGATAAGGAGCTCCCGGATCTCGTCGGCGGTCGCCCCGGGCACGCACTTCGCCATGAGGCCGACCCGGAGCTGGAGCGCGGTCACGCTGTTCTGATCGGCAAGCCCGTCGAGCATCTCGCGATAGAGCGCGGGCGTTTCGCCCTTGATACGGGCATAGGCCTCGCTCGCGGTACGGCGGTCGTAGAAGTCGGTGGAGTGCCTGTCGACGAAGATGGCATGCACCGCGTCGGCCAGCTCGGGTACGGGACGGCCGGCGGCCAGCGTCATTAGTACCAGCCTGCGGCGATGAGCGAGTTCAAGGGGATCCGCGAGGATCGCCTTGAACTCATTCGCGAGGTCGGATCCGGCGAGGCCGGCGATCCCGGTCGAGCCGCGGTTGCCGCCCAGGAACCACGGGTCGTCGCGCCCCAGCGCGTCTAGGAGGACGCCGCGATGCGCCGTCGGCATCATCGCGGCATCGCCATGAAAGAGGATCGCGGCGGGATCCCGCGCGACGAGAACGAGAGCGCGTGCCTCGTGAACGGTCTGAGAAAGGGTGATGACGAACCAGGCATAGATGCCGGTGAGCGCGGGTGCGGGCCGGTCGTCATCGCCTTGAAGAAAGGCGATGGCGCGATCGAGCGAGAGCGCCGCCCGTCCGTCCTCGGGGGCAGTCGCACGGGCTAGGGCCCGACCGGCTAGATATTCGGCGACGAAGCGGTGGGTTGGCGTGTGGCTGCTGCCGTCACCCGAGAAAAGCGCAGTATCGAGTGCTTCGCGCAGAGCCTCGATATCGACGCCCGACAGGACGAGATCGTCGCGCGTCACGACATGATCGCCCGGCGGCTTGGAGTTCAGAAGCCAGATATCGGTGCGATCCGAGAGCAGCAGGATGATGGCAGCCCGTTCGGCGGCGGCGATGATCTGGGCCGGTGACGGCCGTTTCGGATCGTCGGGCAGCTCGTCTGAAGCATAGGCCATCTGCCGCGTCGCCTCATCAAGCAGAGCGCCTCGAGTCTGGAGCGGGCGCTTCGACCGAGCGAACGTGCTGTGCAGCAAGAGCAGCGTCGAGGGATTGCCGAGCAGGGCGTCCGCGCCGATCGCCATGGTCCGCTGGATGAAATCCACAGGCTGCGCTTCGCCGTAAACGTTAAGGATGGCGCGCTGTTCGACGCGATCAAGCGGCTCAAGCTGGAGCGTTTCGAAGAAGCTTACCCGCCGGGCAAGCCGTTCGGCATCGATCTGCGGCAGCGAGATCGCGCGGCAGGCGATCCGCCACTGGGCATAGCCCGCGCCCGCCAGCGCGCTGATCAGTTTGCCGAGATGGTCGCCGCCCGCTTCGGCGATCCGATATTCCTCCAGCGCGTCGATGAAGACGATCTCGCCGACTGGCCGATCGCCGGCAGTGAAATCCCGTGCCCTGACCACCTCGGTTCCGGAGGCCAACGCTTCCAACTCGAAGGCTCGCGTCTTGCCGCTGCCGGGCTCGCCCAGCAAGACGTAGGCGGATGCGCTTCGATAGTCGGCGATGCGTCGGCGGGACGGGGGTTCATCACCCAGAACGGTGACATTGCGATTGAGGATCGCGAGAGGACGGCTGCGCATAGGGGCTGCGGCTTACGCCTTCCGAGGCGCGCGGCGGGGCACTGGCTTGCGTCGAGCGGCAGGCCCTTTACGCGGCGGCAGGATCTCCTCGTGAAGCTCTGCGAAGCCCGTGTTGAGGTCGTCAATCATCATCAACAGGTGCCGCGCCTTGCGGGACACCTCAGCGCGCTCCTCGGCCGATGCATACGGGAGCGCACAGATGTCAGAGATGGTCAGGCGAATGGCGCCCTTGCTGACGGGGCCATGGAGAAGCTCGGCGAACCGGTCGGAAAGTTTGATGCCATGATTTTCGCGGAGCTGGTCCTCATACCGGATGAGCGTGCGCAGCGCCTGATCGATCTCGTCCTGGGTCTCGCGGTGCCACGCCGCTAGGCGGGCGAGCTCGGCCGCCTCCACCGGCTCCTCGGCAAGCTTCGCGAGGATCGCCTTCGCGCCGCCGGGGCCGAACCGGAACCGCGCCATGCCGCGCGCGGCGATGCGGGCCTGCCTGCGGTCGAAGAAGTCGACCCAGGCAGCATAGGTCTTCTCGCCTAGGCCAAAGAGATCAAACAGCGTACGGACAGCGTGCGCGACATCCGTCAGCGATCCCGGCATCGGTACGACTCTGTGATGTTCGGGCGGCAGGTCGTCGTTGGCCATCAATAACCTCGGTGAGACACTCGCCGGACTCATCATCGAGCCGGCAATGATCTATCTTTAGATAGGAGGGCAACCGCCCGCAGCCATGAAATCGCGTAAGGTCGTTCGGGAATCAACCACTATGCATGTAGAATGTTCGATGACCTCGACGGAGAGTGGTGCCGGAAATGCTCCATTTGCTGACGCGGGGATTATGCTAGTTTTCGAGAGCGAGGCGCTTCTTGTCGAGTACGGAACCATGCGTTGGCGTAACGACATGGCGCCGACGTTTCTGAACCACTATCGCGGCGTGCCTGCATAAGGTTTGGACCAATCGAACGGCAGTTTCCACCAGAAGCCGCCGTTCACTTTGGCGCATTTGAACGGCTGGCTTTGGTCGCAAACGGCCGCTCCACTTTTTAATTGAGGCCGTCAGCGCTCCACAGCGTAAGTTGGTCATTGGGGGCAGCCGACCGCGCCAGTTGCCGGCTTAGCGCAACTAGTTATCAGCGGGCAGGTCGAGGACCAACACGGGCCGTGCTGTCCTAAAAGTTCTTGGCGCATTTCCCACCCTACAACTGCTTTTCTTATTCGAGGCCAAGCTCAGGCGTTGGACTCGTCGTCCCGGCCATCCGTCGACGGAGGGGGCGTCTTTTTGCAGAACGCCGCCCATTCACGCATGAGCAGCCGGCGTTTGTCGAGGAAGTCGGTTCGGCGATAGGCCGCCTCGACCTTGTTCGAGACTGTGTGGGCGAGCGCCGCTTCTGCGATCTCTCCCGAGTAGTCCGTCTGGTCCGCCACCCAGTCCCGGAATGCCGACCGAAACCCATGTACTGTCACAGTGAGCTCCATATCTCGAAGGATTTTGAGGAGCGTCATATCCGACAGCGGCTTCTTCACGTTCTGGCCGGGGAACACCAACTCGCTAGCGCCAATCTTGAAAGTCTTGACGCGCTCGAACACCGCCACCGCTTCGGGTGCGAGGGGCACGACATGTACTCGCCCCATTTTCATCCGCTCGGCGGGGATCGTCCACAATGCAGCTTCGAGGTCGAGCTCAGACCAGGTCGCCCCCCGGATTTCGCCCGACCGCGCCGCCGTCAGGATAAGCGCTTCCAGCGCAACGCGGCCCACCGATTCCCGCTCGCCTAGCTTTTCAAGGAAGTTCGGTACGGATGCATAAGGCAGGGCCGCGAAATGGTTCTCCTTTTTGGGCTGACGAGGCAGCCCCTTGGAAAGCGACCGCATTGGCGCTTCGGTCGCGCGAAACCCGCGTGCGTAGGACCAGTCGAGAACGGTACCGATACGTTGCCGTACGCGACGCGCCGTTTCCGGCTTCGTCAGCCAGATGGGAGCCAGCACGTCCCGGATCAGGGGGCCTTCGATTTCACTGACCAAGCGGTCACCCATCTTGGGGAAGGCGTAGCTCTTCAGCGTCGCGATCCACTGATCCTGGTGCTTGCCGTTCTTCCACGCCTCCTTGTGTTCCTCATGGACCATCTCGGCGGCCTTGCGGAACGTCGGAATGACCTGCCGCTCCTGCTTCCGCTCCGCGACGGGGTCGATGCCTTGGGCGATCTTCTGGCGCGTGAAGAACGCGGCCTCTCTGGCATCCTTGAGAGAAACCGCTTTGAGTGATCCCAGCCCGATGTCCTGGCGTTTTCCCTTATTCTGGACGCGAAGGACCCAACTAGCTGCCCCTTTGCCATTGATTTCGAGAAACAGGCCGTCCCCGTCCGAATAGCGTCCGGGCTCGATCAGTGATCGGATCTTGAGCGCAGTGAGCTTTCCCATGCCACCTCACCTCAATTTTTCCCCACACTTTTCCCCACACTTCGCGTGGGATTGTGTCGGATCGAGTGAAACGCAGCGGCATCAAAAACCCGCTGATTTCCGAGCTTTTGTAGCAGATTTCAGGGTTTTTTGCCAGCCGCACAGGGGCATAAATGGCGGAGACGGAGGGATTCGAACCCTCGGTACGGTTTCCCGTACGACGCTTTAGCAAAGCGTTGGTTTCAGCCACTCACCCACGTCTCCGGCTGCGGCGAGGTGCGGCTATAGCGGGGCCGGTGGAGGCAATCAACCGGGTCTGGGCGGGATTTTATCAGGAAAATCGACTAGTCCCCCTTTTGTCATTCATTGCGCCGCAAGCTGCGGACTGGTTAACGTCGGCAATCGGTTCGCCGGGGGAGTTGGAAAAGTCATGCGTATCGTCTGTCCGGGCCTGTCACGGCGCCTGTCCCTGTTGGTGTCTCTGTTGGCCGGCCTTGCCATGGTCGTCGCTGCGCCGGTTGCGGCGCAGGTCCGCACGATCGACCCCAATCAGGGCATCGACAGCGACCTGGGAACCCAGCCCTCGCGTCCCGCGCCCCAGCAGAGCCCGCCGCCGCAGGACTATAATCCGCCGGTTCAGTCGACCCCGCCCGCCCAGCAACCGCCGGTCACGACCACGCCCGGCACCCCCGATTCGCGCGCGGCCCAGACGACGCAGGCCGCCGACACCTTCGAGCGTGACGATTTGCTGGCCGCGGGCGAAGGCGTGTTCGGCCAGGGCGCCGAGGGGCTGGCGGGCATCATCGAGCGTATCCTGCGCGAACAGGGCCGCCCGAACGCCTATATCGCCGGGCGCGAGGCATCGGGCGCGTTCGTGGTCGGGCTGCGCTATGGCTCCGGCGTGATGACCCACAAGGTCGAGGGGCAGATGCCGGTCTATTGGACCGGGCCGTCGCTGGGCTTCGATATCGGCGGCGACGCGAACAAGGTGTTCGTGCTGGTATATAATCTCTACGACACCGAGGAGCTGTTCCACCGCTTCCCGGCGGCCGAGGGGCGGCTGTATTTCGTCGGTGGGTTCGCCGCGACCTATTTGCGGCGCGGCAATGTCGTGCTGATCCCGGTGCGGCTGGGGGTCGGTTGGCGCGCGGGCGTCAATGTCGGGTATATGAACTTCACGCATAAGGCGCGGTGGTTGCCGTTCTGATCGGGTCTTGAAGGCCGAGGTTTCCCTTGGCCCCGATTCCCTGGGGCGCGCGGATTCCCTTGGCCTTCGACTTCGCTCAGGCTGAACGGGGTTTAGGATAGATAGGCTGGGCTTTTACAACAGCCGTTCAGGCTGAGCGAAGTCGAAGCCCACGCCCCCTCCTAGCCCCCTCCTATCCGCGCATCAGCAACCGATAAGGCTCGCTGACAGCAATCACCGGCACGTCCCAAGGATGCGCGGCGAGTAGGGCATCCGCCAGCGCCGCCACATCGGCCTCCGCGTCATAAATCGCGGTCAGGATCACGGTCGGCGACCAGCTCGCCTTGCCGACTGCCCCCAGCGTCGGCACAGCACCATCGCCCGGCCGGAACCCCTCATAGCCGATCGCCAGTTCCACCACCTCGCGATACCGCCCGAAATCCCCGAGCGGCGGGGTGCGCAGGATCGCCAGCAGCGCGGCGGCGGTGGGATCGTCTTCCACCGCCGCCGGATGGCCCGCCATCAGCGCCGCGAGCGTGGCGGGTGCGACCGGGCAATAGACCCGGATGTCCCGCACCCACCGGCTCTGGCTCATCCGAAGTCGACCGCCTCGAAGCGGATCGGCTGGCCGGTCGGCGCGTCGACCAACTGGTCCTCCCACATCGCCACCTGTCCGCGAACGATCGTCCCGATCGGCTTGCCGGTCAGCTCCATGCCGGTGAAAGGCGACCAGCCGCACTTGGACTGGAGCCAGTGATCCTCGATCGTCCAGCGCTTCTTCAGGTCGACGATGGTGAAGTCGGCGTCGTAGCCGGCCGCGATGCGCCCCTTGCCGACGATGCCGAAGATGCGCTGCGCCCCCGCGCTGGTCAGCTCGATCACCCGCTGGAGCGACAGGCGGCCGTTCGCGGCATGATCGAGCAGCAGCGGCAGCAGCGTCTGCACGCCCGGCATCCCGCTGGGGCTGCCCGGATAGGGCTTGGCCTTTTCCTCCAGCGTATGCGGGGCATGGTCCGAGCCGATCACGTCCGGCACGCCCTGGTTCAGCCAGTGCCACAGTCCGTCGCGATGCGCGCCCGAACGGATCGGCGGGTTCATCTGCGCCAGCGTGCCGAGGCGCGGATAGGCTTCCTCGCCCGCCAGCGTCAGATGCTGCGGCGTCACTTCGCAGGTCGCAATGTCCTTGTGCTGGGCGATATATTCCAGCTCGGCGGGGGTGGTGACGTGCAGAATGTGAATGCGGCGGTTCGCCTCGCGCGCCAGGCGCAGGATGCGACGGGTGGCGAGCAGCGCGCTTTCATCGTCGCGCCAGACCGGGTGCGAGGACGGATCGCCCTCGATCCGCTCGTCGGCGCGGGCGTTCATCCGGTCTTCGTCCTCGGCATGGATCGCGACGCGGCGATGGCCCGAGGCGAGCACTTCGGCCAGCCGCGCATCCTCCGACACCAGCAGGTCGCCGGTCGAGGCGCCCATGAAGATCTTGACGCCCGCCGTGCCCGGCATCCGCTCCAGCTCGGCCAGGTCGCGGGCATTGTGATTGGTCGCACCCACGTAAAAGGCATGGTCGCAGAACATCGTCCTGGCGCGGGTCAGCTTGTCGGTGATCGCCTCGGCCGAATCGGTGTTCGGCTTGGTGTTGGGCATTTCGAAGACGGCGGTGACGCCGCCCATCACTGCGGCGCGGCTGCCCGAGGCGAGGTCCTCCTTGTGCATCAGGCCCGGCTCGCGGAAATGCACCTGGCTGTCGATCACGCCGGGCAGGATGTCGAGGCCGGTGCAGTCTATCACCCGGCCCGCATCGCCTTTTGCCCCGATCGCCACGATCCGGCCGTCGCGCACGCCGACATCGGCGCGGACGGGGCCGCCGGGGGTGTGAACGGTGCCGCCGGAGAGAAGCAGATCGAAGGTCATGGCAAACGGGCCTTTCGCATAGGGTCACGCCCTCCTACCTTGCGGTCATGACCGATGCCACCCCAGCAACGCCCGCCGCGACCACTCTGGCCGACCGCCGCCTGATCCGTGTCGCGGGCGAGGATGTGCGCGGTTTTCTGCAAGGGCTGGTAACGCAGGATGTAGCGGGACTGACGCCCGATGCGCCGCGCTGGGCCGCGTTGCTGACGCCGCAGGGCAAGGCGCTGTTCGACTTCATCCTGTGGGCGCAGGGCGAGGCGGTGCTGATCGACGCAGAGGCATCGCAGGCCGAGGCGCTGGCCCGGCGGCTGGCCATGTACCGGCTGCGCCGCGCGATCACCATCGATCCGGTCGAGGGGCTGGCGGCCCATTGGAGCCGGGATGCCGAGGAGCATCCGCATGATCCGCGCTTGGCCGAACTCGGGCATCGCTGGCTGGCCCCGACGGGTGAGGCCGCAAGCGGCTGGACGGCGCACCGGCTGTCGCTGGGCGTAACCGAAGGCGTAGGCGAATTGGGATCGGGCGAGACGCTCTGGCTGGAGTGCAATGCCCGCGAACTGAACGGCGTGAGCTTCACCAAAGGCTGCTATGTCGGGCAGGAGAATACCGCGCGGATGCACCATCGCTCGAAGGTCAACCGGCGGCTGGTCGTGGCACCGCTGGCGCAAGCGGGCGACCGGACCCGCGCGGTCTATCCCGAGCTAAGCCTGATGGTGGAGCATCGCCGTGTCGATTCCCTTGGCGATGCGATCCGCCCCGATTGGTTGGCGGCGGCGCTGCTGGCCGATCAGGACTGAACGGCCGGTCGACCTATTGCGACAGGGCCCGGGCGATCCTGGCCGTCGGTGCGGCGAGCACATGGCCGATCTGGGTCGCGATCGTGACGGCGGCGACCAGTCCGAAAATGCCGAGCGCGCCGAACTGCATCGCCTGGGATAGCGAACGGCTGCGTTCCATCCGGCGGGCGGCGTCGATCTCCCCTGCCATGCCCTGACGCGTGACGCAGCGTTCCTCGCTACGACGCGAGCCGTTCGGCTTGGCCTCCAGACGAGGTTCGTTGATCATTGCTTCGGCGCTGATGACATCCTGGGTCCGAACGCCAGAAAAGCGATCGCGCCGCCAGACGACGCGCCCGATCACCACTTGGCTACCGCGTCGCAGATCGAGATATTCGCCCGGCGCGAGCGGATCGTCACAAGCGATCATCATGCCGCGCGACGAGATGTTGTGGATGCACGCATCGCCCCAGCCCCGGACGGACTTGATGCGACAGGGGATCAGAACCTGTCGGCGCGCTTCGCGATTTTTATAGCCCGACCCGGACCGCCCCATGGCAGTTCCCCTGCTGCATTCCCCATTGGAAAGGCCAGTCCATAGGGAGCAGAGACGAAGAAAGGATGAATCGCCTTTCATGGATGCTCACACCGGGATCGGGTGTCGGTCGCACCGCATCGGCTTGCGGTTCTCGGTGCCGCACAGGATGATCCAATCCCCCCGCCTGTTGGCAGGAAAGGCCAACGGGATCGGCACGGGCAGTTCACCCCTCGCGCCATAAGCCCATAAAAAAGGAGGCCGGCTTTCGCCGACCTCCCTCTTTTCGCAATCAACCTTGGTTGAGCGTGGCTTACTGGCCAGCGCCCGGACCGTAGGTGATTTCGACGCGACGGTTCTGGACCTCGCGGACGCCGTCGGCGGTCTGAACGCGCAGCTTGTCGCGCTGTTCGCCGAAGGCTTCCGTGGCGATCGAGCCATCGGGGATCGAGTGCGAGGTCATGTACGCCTTCACCGCGTCGGCACGACGCTGCGACAGACCCATGTTGTACTTCGGCGTACCCGACGTGTCGGTGAAGCCTGCAACCATCACGCGGGCATTGCCGCAGCTCTGGTACTGGGTGATCGCGTTGTCGAGGATCGACGCTGCTTCCGGGGTGATGTCCGACTTGTTCCACTCGAAGAACACGATGAACGGACCCGGCGAGCACGGCACGGCCTCGGGAGCCGGCGGCGGGGGCGGCGGGGGAGGAGGCGGCGGGGGCGGCGGGGGCGGCGGCGGAGGCGGCGGAGCAGCCGGCTCACCGAAGTTGTACGCCACGCCACCCAGCAGCGAGTGCGACCGGAAGCGGCCGTCATGCGTGTTGTTGGCGACGTCGACCAGCTTGACGTTCTCGGCGTTGAAGAAGCGATACTTCAGCGTCGCGTCGATGTGGTCGGTCAGCGGTGCACGGATGCCCGCCAGAGCCTGCCACGCGAACACGGTGTCCGAGTCGTTCAGGAAGTCAGCACGGTTGTTGAGCGCGTAGTTCGCCTTGACGCGAGCCACACCGACACCGCCGCCGACGAAGCCCTGGATGCCGTCGTCGGCACCGAAGTCGAGCAAGCCGTTCAGCATGAAGCTGAGCGCCGAGGTCGAGCCACCGGCGTAGCTGTAGCTGCCAGCCGGAACGGTGCCAGCACCGATGCCGGTGTTGGTCAGCGTGGTCGAGCTGAAGCCGTCAACCGTCGCACGACGATAGCCGACTTCGGTTTCCAGACGGAAACCACCGAAGTCGTAACCCATCACGCCGTCAACGTCATAACCATAGTCATGGTCGACGGTGGCGGTGCCGGTGCGCGTGCCGGTGATATCATAATCGATATCTTCGACGATCATCCCGCCGCCTTCGATGCCGACGTACCACGACTTGTCGCGGGCGAGGGCAGGCGAAGCCAGAGCGGTGGAGGCGAGTGCCAGAACAATGGCAAGCTTCCGCATCATAGTCCCCTTTCTTGGTTGTCACTACGGACAGCGCAAACCCACTATCGGAGCGTTGGTTTCCACGCAAGCGAACAAAAGCCCGCCACTGTGGCATTAAAAGCACAGATTTTCGTTCAGCCGGAGGCGACAAGACCATGATCCGCCAGCGCCGCGATTACCGCATTCAGGGCCAATCGCGCTTCGGAATCAACGACTTGGCCGCCGGCAGGCGACGCAATGCCAGGTCGTTGCGCGCCAACAACTTTTTTTCCCTCCACCATCAGGAACCGGGCCACGACCCTGCCCAGCCGCCACTGATTTCCGTCCCATTCGCAGCGGCAATCATCCGCCCGACTCCACACGGACAATCCTACGCGGGGAACCAGGAATCGCCAGCCGCCATCGGTCCAGCCTGCCAGCATTCCGGCACGGCCCGTCCAGACATCGCCCGGCTGACTGCCGACAATCCACGCCTGACCAGGCGACGGAGTGCCCGGCGGCACATTCTGTCCGACCGACTCGACGCATGGATGCACCATCAGGTCGAGCAGGCTGAGCGCCTCGTTATGCGTCATTTCCTTTTGTGCCTGGCCTGCCGCCAGCAGCGGCAGCGTCCAGCGCGGCGTATCGTTCGTCGTCATGCGCCCTCTCCCACGATTCCGACCAGCGGCGCCGAAGCGCCCCAGGTCCCGATCTGCCTGATGGTCACCCGCGTTCCATCGGGTGCCGCGCCGCTCCAGCCAGCGGCGGTCAGGTCCTCCACCCGGTCGCCGATCGCGATGCGATAGCGCTCCGCCTCTTCGCCCAGCGGCGCGTCGACCCGGTCCAGCCAGCGCCAGCCGATCCGGCTCCGCCGCGTCCACCCGATCGTCACGCGCCCCTCTGCCCCGCGACGGCACCGCCAGCCGACCGGCGACGGCGGCAGGACCGATAGGCCCGTGACCTCGGCCACCGCCTGAACACCCTCGACAGGGTCACCCAGGCCATGCGCCATGACGCGGACGCTGCGGCCCAGCATGGCGATCGGCACGTCCACGGTCCGCACCGAACCGGGCGCGATCAGGACGAAGGATGCGCCGGGCTTGGCCTGTCCCATCATCGCCTCGGTCCCGCGAAGCCCGCGCCGCAAGCCGCTCAGCCGCCAATGTCGATCGCCCAGCGGCTGCGCCTGGGCGAACTGGATCAGCTCGCCGTCGATCCAAGCGAGGTTGGCGCCCGCATCCAGCGCGGCGTCATCGGCATCCGCCAGATCCTCGGCCAGTTGCACGTCGAACCTTCCCCGACGATCGACCAGAGCGCTGCCGCCGCCGGGCGTCACCGCGCTGACCACGCCGATGATGCCGGGCAGCGCGGTCGGGCCGAGCGCCGTCCAGCTTGCCCCGTCGTCGAGGCTATAGGCCAGCTCCGCCTGTCGCCAGCCCGGGCCGCCCGCCGCCACCACCGACAGGCGCGGCGCCGAGAGCAGTTCGTCGGTCAGCGGTGGTGCCTCGAACGCGATCAGCCGGGTCGTGCCGATCACCCGATCCGCCGCCCGCGCGATCCGGCCGGGTGAGGCAGGCAGGATCGGCCCGCCCTGCCCCAGCGGCATGCAGGTCAGCCGGACCGCCATCGCCTCCCACGCTGCCTCAGTCACACGCCAGCGCCCCGCCTCGCCATCGATCCGCACGATGCTGCCCGGCGTGACGGTCAGCGCCTCGGGACCGAGCGTCACGATACGCCGCACCCGCTCGGCCGCGTGACGCGCCAGCCGGTCCTGCGCCAGCGTGCGCGCGGTCGTGGCGTCGAGCGCGGCGGCCAGCTCCAGCCGATCGTCGCGCACGCCGCCGGGACGCCGCGCCCGCTGCACCCCAATCTGATAATCGCGGGCCGGATCGTAATGGGCGACCGTGACGCTGGCGGGCACCAGCGCCTCGCTGGCGATCGCGCGCGTGCCGCGACGGCCCGGTCCGTCCGCACCCATGCCCTCGTCACGGATCACCTGCCCAGCACCGCTGCCCGGCACCGCCAGCTGCACGCCCGCGCCCTCGGCGACCCATTGTCCGCCGCTCATGTCGGCCAGCATCTCCAGCACCGCGCGCACGCTGCCGCCGCTCGCCGCAAAGCCCGCCACACTCATCCCCGCATCGCCAGGCCGCACCACGGGCGACAGCGCCTGCGCGATCCCGTCGCAGGAGACGGGACCGGAATCGGCCTCCACCTCGAAGGTCAATTGCGGGATACGGTTGCCGAACTCGGCCAGTGCCAGCCCCTCGAACACTGCATAGGCGATGCCCCGAAAGGCCGACGCCCGCGCGCCCTCGATCGAGGCGATCAGCGGGTCGACAGTCTGGTCTTCGGTGCCGGGATGGAGGCGAAAACCGGTCGTGACCTTGAAGTCCCCCGCGCTTCCGCGCAACAACCGGCCGTCGGCCCAGATCCGCCCGACCCGCCGGATCGCCCGCCCCGACAAGGCGACCGCGAAGTTGGCGGAGTAGCTGTAGCTTTCCGTACCCGGCCGCCCCTTGCCGCCGCCGGTCACGCCCCGTGCCTCGACCAGATCGGTCGCCCAGATCACCGGCCCGGCGACGCGCATCGTGCCGAAGACGGCGGGCATCTGCGTGCCATAGGTCGATGTCTGCACCGACAGTTCGGCCAGACGCGGGCCTTGCCTGCGCGGCGGGCCCAGCACCGCATGATCGACCCGATTACCGATCAGCGCGCCGATCGCGCCGCCCACCGGCCCCAGCAGCGCACGTCCCACCGTGCCCAAGACCAAGGTCGCCATTACCCCTCCCCCTTCCAACATCCCAGCACCGGCCAAGGCGGCACGCCCGGTCGCCAGGCGACACGGCGCAGCCCCGCATCGGCATGGACGATCCCGTCGCTCACCCGGATCGCCAGATGCAGCTGCCCCGGCCCGGCCTGCATCAGCAGCACCGCACCCGGCTCATCCTCGCAGCGCTCGAATGCCGCATCGAGCAGCGCCGCCACCCGCCCCTCGTCGCCGCTGCGCCAGCCATAGCCGGTCGGCGCATCCCGCCCCGTCGCCAGCGCGACCAGCCCGACGCAATCCAGCCCATGCACCGCGTCGCGCCCGTGCAGCCGGAACCGCACGCCGATCAGCGCCCGCGCCGCCGCCTCCACGCCGTTCATGCGCCGGGATAGCGGGTGAGCAGGTCGATGCCGGGCAGGAACGGCTCGCCGCGAAAATTCACGACATTGCCGAAGCGCGACAGACAGGTTTCGAGGCGCTTGTCACACCCTTCGACCAATTCGATCAGCGCGCCCGGCGCGACTCCGAAGGCGGGCGCGGCGGACAGCCACAGCCGATTCCCCTCGGACCGCGCCACCATGGCCTCCAGTCCGGCATTGTCGCCGCCGAACCAGATCAGCCGCCCCTGGCCATAGGCGTTGGCGACCGGCTCGGTGGCGTCGACGGTCAGCGCGACTTCGCCGTCCCAGGCCGCAACCCGCACGAACCGCCGCCGCCCCGCCATCGCCACGCGGCACCGCTTGCCGCCCAGCGAGGCGCGGCAGTCGGGCGAGGTTTCCTCCGCCACCGGCCGGTCGAGCGATGCCGCCACCCCGCGCAATTCGGCGGTGAAGCCGCCCTCGCCCAGTTGGACCGCGCCGATCGTTCCCTGTCCCAGCGGCACGGGGGCGTTCTCGCCGCTCCAGTCGACCGCGATCGCCGCCACGCTCGCCCCATCCGAACGCCCGCTCAGCAGATCGCGCTCGCCGATCGCCGCGCTGGTCAGCGCCCCCGATGCCTCCATCAGATCGGGGGCGAGGCCATCGCCGCGCAGGATCGCACTGGGCGTCAGGCCGGGCGCCGCGCGATAGCGCAGCCCCTCGATCCACAGGTCATGGTCGTGGCCCGTCAGCCCGATCGTCACTCCGTCGCGCCGCTCGATCCGCCAGCACAGCACCCATGTCGTCAGCGTATCGGCGCTCATGCCTCCCGCACCTCGACCAGTGGGACCGAGGCCGCCGCGCCCGCGCGGAACCCGGCCAGCGTCGCGCTCAGCCGATCCTCGGCAAAGCGGACGGGCACGTCGAAGAGGAAGCTGGCGGTGATCGCCGCGCCCGCCGCAGGGGCGGTGTCGAAGAGCAGCCAGCCGCCCAGCTCCATCCCGAAGCCGGTGACGCCACGGCCTGCGACCTTCACCGACACGCTGCCCGGCACCGGCCGGGTGATACGGCGCGACTGGTCGCCATAATGGCGGGCCAGCGCGAAGCGGCGGGTGGTGCCGTCGCCCATGCCGATCGCTTCGTCGGTGCCGATGCTGTCGAAGGGATCGCGGAGGCGGAAGCCCCGCGCCGGTCCCATCCGCGCCCGGAAAAAGCCGAGCAGCGTGGCAATGTCCTCGGCCGAGCGGATGCCGGGTCCGACATCATAGGTCGTCCGCGCCTCCGCCCAAGCCGCATTGCGTGCCTCGCGCCCGCCCGCGCTGGTCAGGATCGCGGTCGAGAAGCCCGGCGTCACCTCCGCCTCGCGCCCCAGCGCCAGCGGGAACAGCACATCGTCGAAAGCCTGCACCTCGTCCTCCTCCCCTTCCCAGCACACAAATCCATCGCGCATCACCTGCGGCATCGCCCACACATAGGTCGCGGCGACGCCCCGCTCGCGCGCCACCTGCGCCGCGTCGGCGATGCGGCCCCATTGGTCCCGCTGATCCCCCCGCAGCACGAAGCCCGCCAGGTAATGCTGGCGCGCAGGCGGATAGCCGAGTCGTGCCTTGGCCAGCGCGACGCCCTTTCGGGTCGAGGCGGTGTCGCCCGCCGTCACCCAGTCATAATCCTCCAGCTGCAGCACATCGAAGGCCGGGCTCGCCCAGCCGATCGGCATGTTGGCGCGCTTGGCCTCTGGCGCCTGCGGGTCGAGCACGGTCGGCAGATAGGTGAGCAGATGGGTGACGCAGCCCGGTGCCGCCGCCTTGGCGACCGCGCACAGTGCCGCCGTGGACGCCGCCAGACACGCCCCCGCGCGGTCAAGCGTCTCGCGCTGCGCCTGCGTCTTCGCCCCCGCCATGCTCGCCATCGGCACCGGCGCGAAGGCCGCCACCGCCGCCGCATCGTACAGGCACGGCGCGCCGTCCGAAGGGCGCACCCACCACCAGGGCTCACCGACCTGGAATTGCGGCGCCAGCCCCGCCCCCTCGCCGATCGCCAGGAACGCGCGCGCCACCGCCTGCAGATAGGCCATCGCGCCGCCATGCGCCGGGCTGAGCAGGGTCGAAGGCGGCTCCCATCCGGTCAGTGCAGGCGCGCCATCGGCAGAGCGCTGTTTCCAGTCGCCCCAGCAATGCGCGTCGAACAGCTCATAGGACAACGACCAGATCAGGCCGTAGCCCAGCGCCTTGGCCTCGCTGGCGAAAGCGCGATGCCATGCCGCACTCGCCACGTTCAGCGCACCGCCCGCGAGGCTGGCGTAGAGACCATCGCCGCTGCGTTCGAGCCGGAAATAATGGCTCATGCCGACATAATGGACGATGCCGCCGCGATAGCCGAGGTGCAGCATGTTGCGCAGCAAACGCTGCGGCGTCAGGTGATAGCTGTCGTCATAACCGCTGGCGATGCGGAGCCCCTGTTCGGGCATAACGCCTGCCCCGACCCCGATCACCGCGCCCGGTCCGTCACAGGCGATGCCCGTCAGCTCCACCCAGCCCTCGCGCGGCTGCGCCAGCAGGGTCGCGCCCGCATCATAATCGGGTGCGACCAAAGAGACGAACATGCGGTCGATATCGCCCGCCCAGACGAGATCGCGATCCTCCGGAAACCGGAACCCGCCCGCTAGGTCCGCGAAGTCGATCACGACCTCCGCATCCTCCGGCGTGCCGGTCGCATAATTCCACAGCCGGACATACCAGGCACGGGCCTTGCCGCTCTCGTCGCGCCCCTCAATGGTCAACGTCGGCCCATGCCGCGCATCCAGCGGCTTGATCCCGCCCGAGCGCCAGCGGAACCGCAACCGGCAATCGCGATAATTGCGCACCGTGTCGTAGCGCAGCAGCGGATGGTCGTGCCGGTCGGCCGATTCCCAGATCAGCCCCGCCAGATCGTCGGCACGATAGAATACTGCGTCGATCCGCAGCGCGTCCGGTGCGGTCGCGACCACCGCTGCCATCATCGGGCGCGGAAAATCGACCGTCCAGTAACGCGGGTCGAAGCGCGACAACGTGTCGCTCCGCTGGTCGCGGCGTTCGCTATGCAAGCACCATTGCATGATTTCGTTCCTTCAATTCCTCCCCTGCAAGGGGAGGGTGCGCGAGCTTTGACGTGCCCCCGGCACGTCAAGATGGTGCCGGGGGCACCATCTCGCCCGCGCACATGCGAAGCATGGTGGAGGGGTGTCCCCAGTGGTGAGGCTCCACCGTCTCTCTCACCGCGACACCCCTCCGTCAGGGCTGCGCCCTGCCACCTCCCCTTGCAGGGGAGGAAAGATGCTCAATCCTCCGCCAGCGCCGCGCGCACCGCCCGCGCCACCTGTCGGCTGGAGCGTTGCAGCACGCCCGCCGCCTCGCCCGCCCCCGCGTTGATCGTGATCGCCACCCGCACGTCGCGCGGGGAACCACCGGGGCGCAGCGTCTCGACCCGTCCGCTGCTCGTCGGCAGGAACACCTCCGGCCCGCGCTCACCGACCAGATAGGGGCGGTCGGGCGATACCGGCCCACCGGTCGCCCGCCCCGGCAGACCCGAGGCGAGGCCGCCCAGCAGGCTGAGCAACCCGCCATCGTGGAGTGTGCCCAAGCCCTGTTTCAGCGCCAGGCGCGCGATCTGGTCGAGCACCGACAGCGCGGTCGCCTTCAGTTCCTCGAAGCCGAACTTGCCGGTCCGCGCGGCGCGCAGCAGCGCCCCCTCGACCGATCGCGCGCCGATCTCCGCCGCGTCGGCCAGCCCGCGCGACAGTTCGGCGCGCATCGACCCCATGTCCGCCATGAAGCCCCGCATATCGATGCGGGGTGCAAAATCCTGTTCATCCATCCGGATACATCTCCCGCAAGCGGGCGAGGGTGGCGGGCGAGGGCGGATCGCCACCCTCCGCCCCGCCCGTCATCGCCGCCACGATTCCCTGAAGCTCGGCCGGGGTGGCGCGCCAGAAACGGTCGGGCGACCAGCCCAGCACCGCGCCCGTCATCCCCGCCAGCCGCGCCGCCGCCTCGGCAAAGGTCATCGGCCGTCCGATGCTTGGCCGCCCAGTATCTGGCGCAGCAATTGCCGCAGCACGGGCGCCAGCGCCGCCAGACCCAGATCGACCAGCGCCTCGCCCAGCTGTTCGCGGCTCAGCCCCTCGGGCACCTCGCGCAGGCAATGCCAGATCAGCGCCGCCGCCTCGCCCAGCGAGAGTTTGCCCTCGCCCGCCCGCACGACCAGCTCGAACAACGGCCCCAGTTCGCCCTCCGCCGCGACCAGAGCCTGGAAGCTCGGCCGTACGACCAGCTCGCTGCCGCCGACCCGAACGCTCGCCTCGCCGCGCATCGGATTCGCGCTCATGCCGACACCACCGGGCCGGAGCTTTCCAGCGCCAGCGTGTAGGTCCGCTCGCCGCCGAAATCGCCCGAGTAATCCAGCCGCGTGACCAGGAACCGCCCGGTCATCGACCCGCCGCTCTCGAAGCTCAGCCGATAGGTCTCGATCGTGCCCGCCAGCGCATGGCCGCGCATCCGCGCCTCCGCCGCCGATCCGGTGAAGACGCCCGCACCCGCCACGCTGACATGCCGCACGCCCGCCCCCGACAGCAATTCGCGCCAGCCGCCCGAATCCTTGCTGGTCACTACCACCGTCTCGCCATTGATCGACAGCTGCGTGGTGCGCAGTCCCGCCATCGTCGCGAAGGCGGGCGGCTCGGCCCCGTCGCCGATCTTGAGCAGAAAGGCGCTTCCCTTTTCGATTGCCATATCCCGTCCCCCTATTGTCCCATGCGCCACAGCCGGGCGCGCCATTCGACGCTCGCGGTCCAGCGTGCGCCCGTCTTCCCCATGCGGGTCGCCGTCACGCTCAGCCCCGCCACCCGCCAGCCGTCCGCCAAAATCTCCGCCAATCCGATCGCCTCCGCCGCCTGGACGCAGGCGCGCAGCCGCCGGGGCTGCTCGCCCTCATCGGTCAGGGTCAGCGCGACGCGCAGCTCGCGCCCCTCGATCCCCGCCGCGCCCCAATCGCTGTCGCTCGGCTCGCCCAGCACGGCTTGCGGCACGCTCGCCCGCACCGGCACCGCATCGAACAGCGCCACCCCCAGCGGCGTCAGCGCGGGGCGGAGCGCGGTCATCAACCCGACGCGCAACGCCTCCCGCGCGGTCATGCCCGCCTCGACCCGTCGAGCCGCATCCGCCGGTAGGGCCGCCAGAGTGCGGCAACGGCGGCGGGCGGCACGGCGGCGGCATCGCGATTGTCGAACAGATGCGCCCCCATGATCGCCACGCCATGTGCGATCTCGGGCGGCAGGCTGTCCCAAGCCTCGGCCAGGCCTGCACGATAGCGCACCGTCGCGGCCTCCCGCGTGCGAACCCAGCCGCGCCCGTCCCGGTCGATCGCGTTTTCCCCGCCGGACAGGATCGTCACGACCGGCGTCACCGCCAGCGCCTGCCACGCCACCGATCCCAGCATCGGCTCCTCGACGAGTCGTCGAATCAGCATCTGCCCGCAAAAGGATTCGGCCAGCCCCAGTGCGACACCCGCGACGCGCTCGACCAGCGCCGCTTCATTGCCCTCTTCCAGCCGCAGCAATGCGCGCACCGCGCCCGCCGCCACCGTCACGGTCGCAAGGGGCATGGCCTCCTTCGTCCCGCTCATCATGAATTCTCCTTCACCGATACAAGTTGCGACAGGCTCGACACACGGGCGTCACAGTTGGCGCGCAGAGAGTCGGACAGCCGCTGCCCGCCTCCCCCTTGGGCACCGGCCATGCCGACCCCGCGCCCCCCGGCCGGTTCGGCATCCTCCCTGAACTACGGGGCAGCCCTTTGTCGGCTGCCCCGATTTTTCAGGGACTTAGGCCGTCGCGAACTTCATCAGCTTGATCGCCTCCGAGTCGCTGACACAGCCGCCGACTCGCCGCGTGGCGTAGAAGGTGACGAACGGCTTGTTGCTGTACGGATCGCGCAGGATCGCGGTCTCGGCGCGCTCGGTGATGAGATACCCCGCCTGGAAATTGCCGAAGGCGATGGCACAGGCGTCCTGCGCGATGTCGGGCATGTCCTCCGCCTCGATCACCGGATAGCCGAGCAGCGTCGCGGGCTGCCCGGCCGCAAGCCCCGGCGCCCATAGAAACTGGCCGTCCGACGTCTTCATCTTGCGGATGTTGGTCGAGGTCGCGGCGTTCATCACGAAACACGCCCCCTGGCGGTACGGCGCACGCAGCAGCTGGACCAGATCAAGCAGCCGCTCCTCCGGCTTGGCGCCGAACGTGCCCTGCCCGCCACTCGCCAGATATTGCAGCGTGCCGAACGGACGCACCCCGTCCTTGGCGGTCGAGACGGGGTTGGTCAGGAAGCCCTTCGGCCGGTTCACCCCCGATCCGCTGACGAAGGCCTGTCCTTCCGCGCGGCCGAACTCGGTCGCGATCTCGCTGGCCAGCCAGCCTTCGACATCGAAGGCCGCGTCGTCCAGCATCGCCTGGCTGGCCGAAGGATTGGCGTAGAGCTCGCCCATCGGCGGCGCGAGTTCGACGAAGCTGGGCGTCGCCGTTTCGGGCCGCGCCGCCGTCTCGCTCGCCCAGCCCGACGGCGTGCCCCCGGTGGTCACCAGCTTGCGATAGCCCGCCGAGCCGACCGTCACGACATTGGCGATGCCGCGAATCGGCGAGACGTTGCGCAGCACCGATCCGATCGCCGCATCGATCTCGCGCGGCACGGCGAAGCCGCCGCTGTCGCCGGTGGTGCCGGTAAAGGCCTTCAGCTCGACGGTGGTGCCGCTGCGCACATAGCCGTCGAAAGCGCCGCCGGTCTTGCGCGCCCCGTCCAGCACGGGCCGTTCGATCATGTCCATATCATTCCCCCTTGGTAAAAATCCGAGTGACGCGGGCGAGCGGCTGCATCGGCACCGTCACCAGACTGATTTCGAGCAGCTCGGCCGACAGGATCGCGCGGGCCGCCCCCTGATGAATGACACGCGGGCGATAACCGACCGACAGGCCCGCCACCGCACCCGCCCGCACCATCGCGGCCAGCGCGGGGTCGTCGACCGCGCCCTCGACCGCCAGGCCCGTATCGTCCTCCGCCAGCGCGGTGATGCGCCCCATCGCCTCGCCGCGATGCTGCCAGAGCAGCGGAACCCGGTCGGCACCGGCAAAGGCGCCGCGCCGCATGACGTCACCCGCCCGGTCCATCCGGTCCCAGATCGCGGCATAGCCGGTGAAGGAAAGGCTCATTTCAGCCAGTCCTCCATCCCCAGCCGCATCGCGATCCCCGCGAGCAGCAGCGCGCCCAGCAGTCGGGTCAGCCAGCCGACCGCGCTCTTCCACACCGACGACTTGGCCTCGCGCCACGCGCTCAGCAGCTCGCGCAGTTCGGCGACATCGCCCGCGGCGTCGGCATCGGCGAGGCCCAATCGGGTGAGCGCACGCGTCGCGCCCAGCTCACCCGCCTCCTCCGCCACGGCGCGCAGCGTCACCAGGTCCGCACCGCTGTCCGCCGCCTGCGCCAACAGCCGCGCCAGAACGTCCCCGCTCATGACAGGCCGATCATTTGGCGCTTCTCCGCCGGATCGAGGAAGTCGGCGCTTGCCGCCATGGCCCAAAGCATCTGGCGTTCCTCGGCCAGCGCGGTGACGCGGTTGATGTCGACCGACAGGCTCGCTCCCTCGAACCAGCCCGCCAGTCCCTGCGACAGGCCGCTCAGGATTCCGCCCGCCAGCGGCAGGATCGCCTGCCGCCACAGCGCACGGTTCGCCTCGCGATAATTGGCATAGGTGTTGTCGCCGGGCAGGCCGAGCAGCATCGGCGGCACCCCGAACGCCAGCGCGATCTCACGCGCCGCCGACGACTTGGCCGCGATGAAGTCCAGCTCGGCCGGAGTCAGGCTCAGCGCCTGCCACTTCAGCCCGCCCTCCAGCAGCAGCGGACGCCCCGCATTGCCGCTGCCCGCAAAGCCCTCCATCTCGGCGCGCAGCCGCTCGAACTGGTCCGGGGTCAGGGTCGAACCGTCACCCGGATCATAGACCAAGGCCCCCGAAGGCCGCGCCGCATTGTCGAGCAGCGCGCGGTTCCAGGCCGCCGCCGCATTGTGAATCGCGATCGCCCCCGCCGCCGCGCCCAGACAGCCCAGCCCGTAATGATCGTCGAGCGGGTGGCAGCTTTTCAGATGCACCACCGACGGCTTCACCGGATCGACCGGCAAGGTCGTCACGCGACCGCCCGCGCGGTAGAGATAGGCGGCGGGCCAGCCGCTCGCGTCCAGCTCCATCGTCACCCGCTCGGGGCGCAGCGCGAACAGCTCGGCTACCTCGCCCTCGGCATCGCGCAGGATCTGCACATAGGCGTTGCCGTGCAGCAGCATGTGCGTCGCGACCGTCTCCAGCAGCGCCTGCCCCTCGCTGCGCGCTGCGACCAGCGCGATCAGCTCGGAGTGCGAGGCGGTCAGCGGCGCATCGGCCAGCCCGCCCGCCACCATCCGCACCGCCCGCTGCGCCACCGGATTGCGTAAGTAACCCTCGCGGACCTGCGTCTCGTAAGAGGGCGCCGCCCCCGTCAAAGGCACGCCGGACCGCGCCAACCCCAGCCCGAGCAAAGGACGCGCGGCCCCCCGCCCGGTCTTGCGACCGAACATCCTCATGATCGAACTCCTCGAAAAACATTCCTCCCCTGCAAGGGGAGGGGGACCATCCGTAGGATGGTGGAGGGGTGTCACTGCCCGCGAGGACAGCCCAACCTCTCCGACCTGGACACCCCTCCGTCAGGGCTTCGCCCTGCCACCTCCCCTTGCAGGGGAGGAAAAGGCGTCCTCACAAATTCCGTATCCCCGGGGCCCCGCGCCCGGACAGCATCAGCTCGGTCAGTGCCCAGACCAGCGCATCCGCCCGGTCCGGCGAGCGGCCAGGCCCGTCATAGGCCCCCGCCACCCCCAGCCCGCACAGCTCATCCTCCAGCGCGGGGAAGCCTCGCGAATGCCATACCCTACCTTGCGCATAGAGAAAGGACACCGGCTCCGCCCGCGCCGCCTTTCCGATCGAGGCGTACACCAGATGCACCGGCAGGGTCGGATCAGCGAGCCGCAGCACGCTTTCCACCATGTCGCCACCCTGGTTGCGCTCGGCCACCACCCGGTCCGCGCGGTTACGCCGGGCACAGCCCGCCACCCGCGCGGCCCAGCCCTCCGGCGAAAGCCCGGCCTCGCTGGCGTCCTCCAGCACATAGCCATGCCCGTCGCGCCCCAGCCCGACCGCCACGATCCCGCAGGCATCGCCGCTGCTCGTCGCGGGCGGATCGACGCCGACCACGACCCGGTCGAGCGCGGGCACCGTCTTGGCCCGCTGCCGGTCGAGCAGTGCGCGGGGCCACAAGGCCCCCTCGCGGTCGTCGATCATCTCGCCGTCCAGTTCCTGCCGCCCCAGCCGCGTGTCGCCATATTGCGCCAGCATCGCGTCCTGGAAGCTGTCGGGCAGATGCGCGTTGTCGCTGGTCCGCCCGATCGTCTCCACGCAATCGGGCAGCGCCATGACCTTGCGCATCAAGGGCGTCGCGCGCGGCGTGGTCGTGACCAGCACGCGCGGCCGCTCGCCCAGCCGGAGCGTCATCATCAGATTGTCCCATCCGGCCTCCCCCTTCCATTTGCCCAGTTCGTCGCACCACGCCGCATGATGCTGCGGTCCGCGCAAAGCCTCGGGCGCGGCGGCCGAATAGGCGAAGCCGATCGCGCCCGACGCGAAATGCACCTGGCCCAGGCTTCCGATCCATTTGGGCGCTTCACCTTTCCGCGCCACCGCCAGCAGCCCGCTTTCGCCGCGCACCATCACCCGCTCGACATCGCGCAAGGTCGCGCCCATCAGCGCGATCCGTGCCCCCGGATGCTCGCGGGCGAGCGCACTCACCCACTCCGCCCCCGCACGCGTCTTGCCGAACCCGCGCCCGGCGCGGATCAGCCAGACCCGCCAGTCGCCCGGCGGCGCCACCTGTCCGTCATGCGCCCATAATTCCCATCGCTCGACCAGTTCGCGCTTCTGGGCGGCCGTCAGCACGGCCAGCGCTTGTTCGCGCACACCCGGCTCCAGCATCGCCAGCGTGGCGAGCCGCGTTGCCGCATCTTGTCCCGCCATCACGCCATCCCCTTCAACCGCCGCCGCGCCAGCCCATCGAGCGCGCGTTCCAGCGCCGCATCGGTTTCCGCCGCGTCGGCCCGTGCCGCTTCGCTCGCGCCGTCACCGGCCTTGGCCAGCGCATCGCGGCGTGCGAGCAGCTTCAGATAGAATTGCACCTCGGTGGCGCCGAGCGGCGGGGTGATGGAGAGGCCGGTGGTCCCCGCACCGGCCTCTCCGCCCTCCTCCCCGTCCTCAGCCGCCAACAGGGTCAGCATCCGGCGCAGCAGCCCTTCCTCGACCAGCGCGTGTGCTGCGCCGATCGCCGTGTCCCAGGCCTCGCCAAAGGCCCGGTCGCGCCCCCGCAAGGCGCGTGCAGCCCGCAGCGTCTCTCCTACCGCCCGTGCCGCCGCGCCTGCATCGGCGCTGACCGCCAGCGCCGCCAGGAATTGCCGTCGCCGCGCCAGCGTCCACCGCGCGCCCTCCCCCGTTCCGGCCATCCCCACTCCCCCCGAAACACCGAGCGCGAACCCGACCGCTCCCCCGGTCGCATCCGCCCCTCGATGTTCCCGTTATGTACCCATGGCGGTGGGGTTTGTATCCAACAAACGAACCAGATGGGTTGGAGGCATAAAAGCGACTTGCCAGATGCGGACCGCATCGGCATTAGGCGGCCTTCCCGAGAGGGGGCGATTAGCTCAGTTGGTAGAGCGTCTCGTTTACACCGAGAATGTCGGCGGTTCGAGCCCGTCATCGCCCACCATCTTTCCAGAGACCTAATTGCCAGCTGAAATTGGCCTGCGGTTTTCTTTTCAAATTGTCTTCTGCTCGATGCTTGACCAAACATGGCGAGTCAGGGAGGCAATCAAGATGCGTGAATTTCTGTTGTGGCTGCAGAGCCACGACAAACTCGCAGGCTGGGCACAATTTGCTGGTGCCGTTCTGGCTTTGCTAGTCACGTATTTCACGGCTTTCATGCCGATTTGGCATCGCAAACGCCAGCTCCGAAAAGCTGCGGCTCGACTGCTCTCGCATGGGTATGAGGTCTTGGAGAGCTATCACAGAACGACGCCGAATTTTTTGCCGACATCACTTACTCTTCGCGCAGCCGCCCTCTCTTTCGGTGGGATCATCGACGAAATTGGACGCTTTCCGGTTTATGAATTGGACGATCAGGGTAGCCGGTCCTTGGCGCGCTATCTTGTCGCCATGAATGGAACTCTCGTTGCCGCGCGATTTGTGATTGAAAATACGGCCAACGATCTCGGAAATCGCGAGGCGACCGAAGATGAACGAGATGTGCTAGTAGCATTCCTCACCGACAGGCTCGAATTTGCCCGACAGATGCTCGCTGGCGAAGAACTGAAGCGGCCTGAATGGCCTACGCCTGACGGGCCATAAGATAATGCTTCTTAAAGTGGCAGAGCCGCTAGCTCCCCGGTTCGCACCGGGGAGCTAAGGAACTCAAGCCAGCTTCCAATAGGTCGCATAACGCTGATGCGCGATCTGGTGATAGGGGATGAGCCGCACCTTCTGGCCGTCCGCCGCCGGGATGGTGAACTCCAGCGGCTTGCCGGTCGCGCTGATCGTCTTTGCCAGGGCATCCGGCTCACCCGACAGCGTCGGGGCCTGAAACGGCGTGTCGTTATACTCGCCGTACTTCCGCTCGCTGACGATGATGTCCGCGCCCGGGGCCAGCCCCTCGCGGCCTAGCGCGCCCGCCAGCACCAGCGGGCCATAGGTGAAGGCGACGATCTCGGGCGTGGCGGGGGCGCTCTCGACGGCGGGCTCCATGACCATACGCCATTCGACCGTGTCGCCGGTCTTCCATGTCCGGGTCAGTTCGGCATAGCAGCCGGGCTTGTCCGAACGCTGCACCTCCGCGCCGTTGACCAGCAGGGTCGCGGTGCGGCTCCATTTGGGGTGGCGCAGCTTCAGGGTCAGCTCGGTCGGCTGGCGCAATTTCCAGCGAAACTGGGTGTTCGCCGCCTCGGGGAAGTTCGTCGCCTGGGTCAGCGACGCCCCCTTGTCGGCCCAGGTCACGGTCGAGGGGATGAACAGGTTCACGTACAGCGCACGGTCGTCATGGAAGTAGATCGAGTCGCGATACTTCACATGATTTTCCATGCCCGTACCGGTGCAGCACCAGAAGCTGTCCTCGGGCGTGTGGTACAGCTTCATGTAGCCCGGCCGCGCACCCTGGAAATAGGTCGCCATGCCCGAGTCCGGGTCCTGCGAAGCGAGGATGCCGTTGTAGAGCGTGCGCTCGTAATAATCGGCATAGTCCGCCTGCGGGTCGCGCAGGAACAGCGCGCGGGTCAACTTCAGCATGTTGTGCTGGCAGCAGGTTTCCGACCCCTTGGCCGAGAACACATGCTTGTCGAAATCCGCCATGGCGAAGAAATGCTCGCCATCGCCGTGGCCGCCGGTGGCGAAGGCGCGGGTATGCGCGACCGTGCGCCAGAAAAAGGCGGCGGCGTTGTGATAGGCATCGTCGCCATTCGCCTCATAGACGCGCTGGAAACCGATGATCTTCGGGATCTGGGTGTTGGCGTGCATCCCGTCGAGATAGTCGCGGCCCTGGCCCAGCGGCTTCATCACCGCCTTTTGCGAGAAGCGTTCGGCAAGGCGGCGATAGTCGTCCTTGCCGGTCATGAAATACAGATCGGCATACACTTCGTTCATGCCGCCATATTCGGTCTCCAGCATCGTCTCGAACTGCGCATCCGACAGCGGCTTGGTGGCGACGACGCCCCAATCGGCCAGCCGGATCAGCACCGGCCGCGCCGCCTCGCTCCCCGCCAGCTGCACCGCATCGCGCAGGCCCGCATAGACCTTGTGCAGCGTGTACCAGGGCACACCGGTGATCGGTTCGCCGCGCAGATGCGCCGCGACCAGTGCCGCCCCCTTCGGAAAGGCGCAGACCAATCCGCTGCCCGCCGCCTGCTGGCACGCGGCCAGCTCGTTCGCGATATAGTCGATGCGCTGGCGGTAGCGCTTGTCCTTGGTCGCGCGGTACGCCAGCGCGCAGGCTGAGAGATAATGGCCCAGTGTGTGGCCATGGCAGTTGATGTCGGCCCACTGCGCCTCCGACTCCCAGCCGCCATAGACCGGCGCCTTGGGCTTCAATCCGGCATTAGTGCGGAAATTGGCCAGCATCCGGTCGGGTTGCAGGCGCATCAGATACGCCTCGGTCATCTTCTGCGCGTGGAGGAAGGGGCTGTCGGCCAGCGTGACGTCGGCCATGTCGAAGGGCTGGACCGCGTTGACGGGCATGGGCGCTGCAGGCTTCGCGCCGTTCTGCGCCCAGGCGGAGGCGGGCATCACCGCCCCCCATCCGGTCGCCAGGGCACCGATACTGGCCGTGGCAAGGACTTGACGCCGCGACGGGGCGGGACAGCATGAAGGCACCGATCTTCTCCGACTATTCTATTTTTCAGCAGTTTGCGTCGCACGGCCTAAATCCGCAAACGTTTTCGAGCCCGAACGCGAAATTTGCGTCCCGGCGACCGCCGAATAGCGTTTATTTGTCGGACAGCCGATCAGCCGGCTCGGCGGAACAGCAACCGGTCGAAGCTCCAGTGGAGAAGCGCCCCGATCGCGACGCCCAGCAGCACTTCCTGCGCGCGGGCGAGTGCGGAGACCAGGATCGTACCGCCCGGCGGCACGGTCAGCAGGACGATGACCGAGGTCCACATGCACACCCGCAATTCGGTGCGGATCCGGGCGATGGCGGCGGTGACGCCGACCGCCACCGCCAGCATCGCCACCGCCCCCGCACCGGGCATGGCGAAGGCGACGAGCAGCGCCACCGCCACGCCGATCAGCGTCGCGACGATCCGCCAGCCGAGCGAGCGATGCGTGTCGCCTAGCCGGTCCTGCGAGACGACCAGCGCCGACACGCTCGCCCAGACCGGATGGTCGAGGTGCAGCCGGTCGGCGATGCTGAGCGCCAGCACCGCCGCGCCGGTACAGCGCGCGACGAAGGCGAGGCCACGCACCGTCTCCTCGCGCGAGACATGCGTCGTCACCCAGCTTCGCAGGGCGGGCGGCGGCGTCACCGGAAGAGGTTGGCCCGTGCCAGTTCCAGCACCTCGTCCCCACGACCGCTCAGCACCGCGCGCGCGGCATAGAGGCTGAACCCCTTGATCTGCTCGGCCTGGATTTTGGGCGGCATGATGAGTTCCTGCGTCTCGGTCACGACATCGACAAGCGCGGGGCCATCATGCGCGAACGCCTCGCGCAGCGCCCCCTCCAGCGCGTCGGAGCGGGTGACGCGCACGCCGAAATAGCCCATCTCCCGCGCGATCGCGCCGAAGTCCGGGTTCTGGAGCGAGACATTGTCGTCGACATAACCGGCCGCCTTCTGCTCCAGCGCGACGAAGCCCAAGGTCGAATTGTTGAAGACGACGATCTTGACCGGCAGCTTCATCTGCACGGCGGTCAGCATGTCGCCCATCAACATGGTCAGCCCGCCGTCACCCGACATCGACACGACCTGCCGCCCCGGATAGGCGCCCTGCACGCCCAGCGCCTGCGGCAGGGCATTGGCCATCGAGCCATGGTTGAACGAGCCTATGATCCGCCGCTTGCCGTTCATCGTCAGATAGCGCGCCGCCCACACGGCGGGCGTGCCGACATCGGCGGTGAAGACGGTATCCTCGTTCGCGAGGCGGTCGATCGTCCGCGCCACGAATTGCGGATGCAGTGGCTTGTCGCCGTCGCGCGGGGTGGCGAGGTCGTCCAGCCCTTTGCGCGCATCGCGATAATGCGCGCGCGCCTTTTCGAGGAAGTGGCCGTCCCGCTCGCCCGCGATCAGCGGGATCAGTCCGCGCGCCACCTCGGCCACGTCGCCGACCACGCCCAGGTCGAGCGGCACGCGCCGCCCCAGCGCGCTCGGGTCGCGGTCGACCTGCACGACCTTCGCCTTTTCGGGATAGAAGTTGCGATAGGGGAAGTCGGTGCCCAGCATCAGCAGCGTGTCGCACTCCATCATCGCGTGATAGCCCGATGAAAAGCCGATCAGCCCGGTCATGCCGACATCATAGGGGTTGTCGTATTCGATCCATTCCTTGCCCCGATAGGCATGGACGATCGGCGCCTGTAGTGCCTTGGCCAGCGCGACCACCTCGTCATGTGCGCCCGCCGTGCCCGAACCGCACAGCAGCGTCACCGCCTTCGACCCGTTGAGCAGCCCGGCGATCTTGGCCAGTTCGTCCTGCTGCGGCACGAGGCGCGGGGTGGCGAGCGGCGGGAAGGCGACGCTGCGCGTCTCCGGTGCGGGCTTCAGCGCGACATCGCCGGGGATGACCAGCACCGCCACGCCGCGCTTGCCGATCGCGGTACGGATCGCGCGGTGGAGCAGTTCGGGCATCTGGCGCGGATCCTGCACCATTTCGCAGAAATGGCTGCATTCGCGGAACAGCTCGGTGGGATGCGTTTCCTGGAAATAGTTGAGGCCGATCTCGCTCGACGGGATATGCGCGGCGATCGCCAGCACCGGCACATGATTGCGGTGGCAGTCGAACAGCCCGTTGATGAGGTGAAGATTGCCCGGCCCGCAGCTGCCCGCGCACACCGCGAGCGCGCCCGTCGCCGCCGCTTCCGCCCCGGCGGCGAAGGCACCGGCTTCCTCGTTGCGGACATGCATCCATTGAATGGTGCCCGACTTGCGGAGCGAGTCGTTAAAGGCGTTCAGGCTGTCGCCCGTCACGCCCCAGATCCGCTCGACGCCCGCTTCGACCAGCGTGCGGTTCAAAAGATCGGCGATCGTCTCGGCCATGGTTCGTTTCCCTCACTATCGACGGGGCCGGTGCCCGTCATGCTGCAAGAGCGAAACGATCCGGGGTACGAATGGCTTCGCACCCCGGAGATGAACTTCTTTTAAGATGGCCGAACCGTCCCGCGATCGGGATCAGAACAGCCCGTCGTCATCATCGTCGAACGTGACCGCCGCGACCGTCGCGACCGGCTCCATGCCGGGCAGCAGATAGGCTGCGTGGATCAGCCGTTCGGACGCCATGGTGTAGAGGCTGGCCGCCCAGGGCATCCATTCGGCCAGCACGGCCTCGTCCGCCGCGGTCAGTTCGGCGCCTTCCGGACCTTCGGGCGCGACCTGGTCTGCATAGAGGATCAACTCCTGCGCGACCCCGCACAGCGTCTCCACGAAATCGCGCTGCTGGCCCAGATCGCTCGCGCTGGCCTGAAGCGAGGTGACGATCCGCTCGGCATCGCCGCCGCCCTTGACCATGGCACCCGCCGAACTTTCGCAGGCGCGGCGGACGACCGACAGCGCCTCCTGCAGCGCACCGCGCGTGTCGCCGTTTTCGCCATGCGTGCCGTCCTGCTGGACCAGATCGATCCCGCTCAACACGCCGATCAGCGATCCGACCGCCAAGCTCAGCTGGTCGAGTCGGCTGGCGCAGGGCGCGACCTCCTTGGCGATCACCGCCACCGCGCGGCCCAGGGCGCCATGACGACGACACAGCAGCTGGGTGTTGGTCGAGATGTCCTGCACATTGACCGCGATATTGCGGATACGGCTCAACCCCTCGGTCAGGTCGGCCAAAGTGCGGCTGACGAAACCTGTCAACTCGGCGAGATGGCCGTCGGCGTCGCACAGCTGGTCGGTGACGTTACCCAGCGTCGAAATGCCATGCTCCAGCCGGAACAGCAGCTGGCCGTCGTCGCCGCCCTGCGCACCCAGCAGGTCGCGCAAATGGTCGGTCAGCGGAGCGAGCCGTTCCAGCGAGGTGACGATCGAGGCGATCTCGCGCCCGAACTCGTCCGCCATCGCGTTCAGCTGCGCGGCGACCAGCCGGGCCATATGCGCCTTCGCCCCCTCGGGCACGCCGCCATTCGCATCCTCGGTCGCGACCCGGCGCAGCATGGCGATGGCGTGCTCGGCACGCTGGCGCACGCTGTCGCCGATCTGAATCGCGCCCAGGATGCGGGCGACCTCGCCCTGCACGGTGCGGACGATGCCGCCGACCTCGTCGGTCATGCGCATCACCGATTCTATATGATCCTGAAGCGCATTGGCGTTGGCGGTCAGCTCGGCGGGCACGGTGGCCCCGGCTCGGTCGCATTCGGTCGCGAGCAGGCGGTCGGCCTGCTGCACGTCGCCCACGACCCGGCCGAACTGGTCCAGCTGCCGCTCGATCTGGCGCAGTTCCTGGCGGCCCGTGGTCAGCTTTTCGTCCATGCCGACGACGAAGTTGAAGAACGCCGCCTCGCCCGACGAGGCGATCTTGATGTTCATCCCATAGATGCCGAGCAGCTTCAGGATGGTGCTGACCTCGTTCAACAGGCCGCGCAGTTCGCGGGTGCGGCCGGTCAGCGTTTCGACCTCGATCGCGCGTCGCTTCTGGATGATCGGCAGGGTGATGAGGCGATAGGCGACGTCGCGCAGCCGCGACACCGCCACACCGGCGGTGTCGTGCGACAGGTCCTGGCGGATGCTCGACAGCCCCTGCGCCATGCCGTCGATCGTGCCGATCGCGGTGGCCAGCGTCTCCCCGGTCTCGCGAAATGCGTCCTCCAGGCCGCCCATGCGATCCTGCACCTGCTGCGCCAGCGCCGCGAAGGAGGTGGTGGACGCGAGCATGTCGCGGGTCAGCGGGGCCGCGTTGTCGGTATCTATCCGTGCCACAAACATCTGTCGTTCCTTCTTAGCGGGCCGTGGCGTGGAGCAGTTCGCGTGCGACGCTGCCCAGCGGGATGATCTTGTCGTGCGCGCCGCGCGCGATCGCTTCCTTGGGCATGCCGAACACGACCGAGGTCGCCTCGTCCTGCGCAAAGGTGCGCGCACCCGCCTGTTTCATCTCCAGCAGGCCGCGCGCGCCGTCGTCGCCCATGCCGGTCAGGATGATACCGACCGCATTGGACCCGGCATTGCGCGCCGCCGAGCGGAACAGCACGTCGACCGAGGGGCGATGGCGCGACACCAGCGGCCCTTCGCGCACCGATACGACATAGCGCGCGCCCTGCCGCTCCAGCATGGTGTGGCGCAGGCCGCCCGGCGCGATCAGGACGCGGCCGCGCATCACCGTATCGCCGTCCTCGGCCTCCTTGACGTCGACCTCGCACAGCCCGTCGAGCCGCTTGGCGAAGGCGCGGGTAAAGCTCTCCGGCATATGCTGGACGATGACGATGCCCGGCGAATTGGCGGGCAGCGCCTCCAGCACCTCGCGCAGCGCTTCGGTCCCGCCGGTGGACGCGCCGATGCACACCACCATCTCGGTCGTGCGGCTCATCGCGCGGCCGGTCGGCGGCGGCAGGACGGCGTCGGCGGTCAGCTTCTGCGCGGGGTTCAGCTTGACCTGGGAGCGCCGCGCGCCGAGCCGGGCCTTGGCCGCGCCCTTCACCGTCTCGCGGATCATCATATGCGCTTCGTTCAGGTGATCGGCGACGCCGACGCGCGGCTTCAGGATGACGTCGACCGCCCCGGCCTCCAGCGCCTGGAGCAGCGTCTCCGACCCTTCCTCGACCAGCGAGGAGCACATCACCACCGGCAACGGGCGCTGCGCCATCAGCTTGCGCAGGAAGGTGATGCCGTCCATGCGCGGCATCTCGACGTCCAGCGTGATGACGTCGGGCACTTCTTCCTGAATATAGCGGGCAGCGGCGAAGGGATCGGCAGCGGCGGCGATCACCTGGATCTCGGGATCGGCGGACAGGATCGCGGTCATCGCCTGACGGACGCTGGCGCTGTCGTCGATCACCAGCACGCGGACTTTGCTCATGGCCGTCAAATCCGTTGGAACACGGTGTTCGACACCGTCTTCAGGGGCAGGTCGAAACCGGTGATCGATTCGGAATGGCCGAGGAACAGCCAGCCGCCGGGACGCAGGCAGTCGGCCAGACGGCGCACGACCTTTTCCTGGGTCGGCTTGTCGAAATAGATCAGGACGTTGCGGCAGAAGATGATGTCCATCGGATCGCCCACCGGATAGCGCTCGTCCATCAGGTTCATGCGGGCAAAGCCGATCGACGAACGCAGCGCGGGCACGATGCGCATCTCGTCACGCTTCGGATCGGTCGCGCTCAGCACATAGCGCTTGCGGAGCGCCGTCGGCACCGGATCGAGCAGCGCGGCCGGATAGATGCCCCGGCGCGCGGTGCGCAGAACTTCGCTGTCCAGATCGGTCGCCAGAATGCCGTAATCGGGGCCGCCCTTGTCGGCGGCGAAGGCGTCGAGCAGCATGGCCAGCGTATAGGGTTCCGCACCCGTCGAGCAGGCCGAGCTCCACACCCGCACCCGGCGCTGTCCCGCGTCGCGCAGGCGCGGCATCACCGTGCCCATCAGATAGTCGAAATGCTTCGGCTCGCGGAAGAAGTCGGTCTTGTTGGTCGTGACCGCGTTCAACAGATGCTCGCGCTCGCCCTCCAGATGATCGGCCTGGAACACCCAGGCGCAATAGTCGCTCAGGCTGCTGAGCCCGGTCGCGCGCACCCGGCGGCGCAGGCGGCCCTCGATCATCGTCATCTTGGCGGGCGGCAGGCGAATGCCACACTCCTTGTACACATAAGCGGAGATGCGATCGAAATCGCGACGCTGGAGCGCGTCGGGCGACGACGATGTCGCGCGGGCAAGACTGCTCAAAGGGACGGCTCCTGTCGGAATCGAAGAGAAAGGACCGGCCGCCGCACGGGGCGGCCGGACGAAGATGGAATCACGCCGCCATGCCGAAATCGGCCAGGGCGGCCTGGGCGCCATCGGCACCGAACAGACGCGCCGGGTCGAGCAAGGCGACGAAGCCGCTCCCTCGCCGCAGGATCGCCTCGATCTGCTCCGACCGCCAGCGACCGCCCAGATCGGGCGCGCCCTCGACCGCCTCGGCCGGGAAGGTCGCCACGTCGAGGACCCGGTCGACGACCATCCCCAGCGACAGCGGCTTGCCACCGGCGGCGGCGACATCGACGACCAGGACACGCGTGGTCAACGTCGGCTCGATCGGGCTGAGGCCCAGCCGGACGCGCAGGTCGACCATCGGCACGGATTCGCCGCGCACATCGGTCAGTCCCAGGAACCAGTCGGGTGCGTGGGGCACCCGATAGGCATTGCGATGGTCCAGAATCTCGCGGACCGTGGTGACGGGAAGGGCGAATTCCTCCTCCCCGAGACCGAAGACCACGACCTGGATGTCGTGCGCGCCGCTCATGCCGCGCGTCCGAAGGCGGCGTCCTCGCCGTCTGGCCCGCCATTGGTCAGGTCCAGCGCGAAGCCGCGCACGCGGGCCTGCTGGTCGGCGACCGAGCCGGGCCGCGGTGCCGGAGCCGCCGCCTTGGGCTTGGCCTTGCTGCGAACCGGCGCGGCGCGGCGCGCAGTCGAACGGGTCTGGTGGCCGTGCCCATCGACGCGGAAATAGGCGATGCTTTCCTGAAGCTCCTCGGCCTGGCTGGCGAGCTCTTCCGAGGTCGACGAGATCTGCTCGGAGGCCGAAGCGTTCTGCTGCGTCACCTTGTCGAGCTGCTGGATCGCCTCGTTGATCTGGACCGCGCCGATATCCTGTTCGCGGCACGCGGCGCTGATCTCGGCGACCAGTTCGGCGGTACGACGGATGTCGGGCACCAGCCTGGTCAGCATCTCGCCCGCCTGGGTCGCGGCACCGACGGTGTCCGACGACATGCCGCTGATCTCCGCCGCTGCCGTCTGGCTGCGCTCGGCGAGCTTGCGGACTTCGGCGGCGACGACCGCGAAACCGCGACCATGTTCGCCCGCACGGGCCGCTTCGACCGCTGCGTTCAGCGCCAGCAGGTCGGTCTGACGGGCGATTTCCTGCACGATGCCGATCTTCTCCGCGATGGTGCGCATGGCGATCACCGCCTTCTGCACCGCCTGACCGCTATGTTCGGCGTCCTGCGACGACTGGCGTGCGATCTTCTCGGTCTGGGTGGCGTTGTCGGCATTCTGTTTGATGTTGGCAGCCATCTGCTCCATCGAGGCAGAGGCTTCCTCAGCGGCGGCGGCCTGTTCGGTCGCGCCCTGGCTCACCTGTTCCGACGAAGACGACAGCTGCTGGCTGCCCGCCGCGACATTCTGTGCCGCCTGGGTGGTCTGGCCGATCGTCTCGCGCAGGCGCACGGTCATGCGGTTGACGGTGTCGACTAGATCCTTGATCTCGTCATTGCTGGCGACATGCACCTCGTTGCTCAGATCGCCATCGGCGACGGCGGACACGGCTTCGTCGATCTTGCGCAGGCCCTTGGAGACCAGCAGCGCGATCCACAGCGCGCCGGCGATCGCGATCAGGAGCGCGACGGCGGCGGTACCCATCAGGGTGGTACGCGCCGAGGCATAAAGCGCGGCGGAGTCGATCTTCGCCTTATCCATCTGGCCTTGCGTGATGCCCGCCAGCTTGTTCAGCGTGTCGCTCAGGCGCACCGCGACGGCACGGCCTTCGGTCATCGACATGGCACCCGCCTCGCTATTCTGGTTCTGCAGGGCCAGAGCGCGGGCACGGTCGCTTATATTCTTGTAGCTGTGCCATTCCTCCAGCGCCTTGGTCCAAACCGGGCGCCCCTGCACGGTGGCGATCTTCAGACCCTCGCTCAGGCTTTCCTCGATCTTGGCGTCATACTGGCCGAAGCTGCTGTCGAAGCTGCGCTTCTGCGCCATATCCTGCGTCATCATCATGTTCTTTTCCGCGCGGATCGCGCGGCTGATGTCGCCATCGGCGGTCAAGGACAGTTTGATACGCTGCGCCGGCCCGTCGATGATCTCGGCGATCATCACGTTCAACGCATTGACCTTCGATATTCCGACTCCGACGACGACCGCCACAAGTAGCAAGACTATCGCAAATGTACCGGCCAGCTTGGCCTTGATCGTAACCCGCATATGCCCACCCCAATAGGAAAAGACGCTTCGAATATTACGGAACCAACCCCTCGGAACCTCGGAATACCATAGGCCGAAAGTGATGAATTATTGGTTCAGATCCGTGATACTCGCGTCATGTAAACGGACCCGCGGAACGCCCCCCTGCATTTCTGCGGGCCCACCAAATTCAGGCCGCGTGGCCGAACTCCGCATCCTCGCCGTCCGGCCCGCCCTCGTTGAGGTCGAGCGCGAAGCCGCGAACCCGTGCCTGCTGGTCGGCGACGGAACCCGCTCGTGCCGAGGCCTTACCCGCCTTGGCGATGACCTGCTTGGTGGCGGGCTTGCGAACCGCTGGCTTGGCCGCAACCGGCCGGGCGCCCTGGGCGATCTGGAAGAAGGCGATGCTCTCCTGCAGATCCTCCGCACGACCGGCGAGCTGCGTCGAGGTGCTCGAAATCTCGTCGGACGCGGATGCGTTCTGCTGAGTCACCTTGTCGAGCTGCTGGATCGCCTCGTTGATCTGCGCCGCGCCGATATCCTGTTCGCGGCATGCGGCACTGATCTCGCTGACCAGTTCGGCGGTGCGGCGGATGTCGGGGACCAGCTTGGTCAGCATTTCACCCGCCTGAGTCGCGGCGAGCACCGTGTCCGACGACATGCCGCTGATCTCCGCCGCCGCCGTCTGGCTGCGCTCGGCGAGCTTGCGCACCTCGGCCGCCACGACCGCGAAGCCGCGACCATGTTCGCCGGCGCGTGCGGCCTCGACCGCAGCGTTCAGCGCGAGCAGATCGGTCTGGCGGGCGATCTCCTGCACGATGCCGATCTTTTCCGCGATCGTACGCATGGCGACGACCGCCTTCTGCACCGCTTGGCCGCTCTGTTCGGCGTCCTGTGAAGACTGGCGGGCGATCTTCTCGGTCTGGGTGGCGTTGTCGGCATTCTGTTTGATGTTGGCCGCCATCTGCTCCATCGAAGCCGAGGCTTCCTCGGCGGCGGCGGCCTGTTCGGTCGCGCCTTCCGACACCTGTTCGGAGGCCGAGGACAGCTGCTGGCTGCCGCTGGCGACCTGATCGGCCGCGCCCGCGACATTGCCCGCGAACTGGGTGAGATTGTCGACCAGATTGTTGATCGCATCCTTCATGCGACGATGATCGCCGTCGCACTCGATCTCCACCCGTTCGAGCAGCGATCCGGTGCTGACCAGGTTGAGGACGCGATTGCCCTCCCCGATCGGCAGCAGGATCGCGTCGAGCATCCCGTTGATCCCGCTGACCAGTCCGGCAAAGTCGCCGGGGAAGCGGGTCGCGTCGCCGCGCTCGCTCAGCTTTCCTGCGGTCGAGGCCGCGATCAGGCGCTGGATTTCACCGATGATCGCCTGGAAATTGGCGCGCAGCAATTCGATCGTGTCGTTGATGAACGCCTTCTTGCCCGGCAGTTGCTGCATCGGCGCGTTGAAATTGCCCTCGCCGAACTGCTTGATGCAGGCCATCGCCATCTTCTTGGCGGCGATATGGTTGGCGACCATCTCGTTCAGGCCCCGGGCCATGACGCCGAAATCGCCCTGGAACTTCTCGACCGGCACGAACACGTCGATATCGCCCCGGTCATGCTCGGCCGACATGGTGTTCATCTCGGCGATCAGGCCCTTCAGATTGGCGCGAAGCTGCTCGATCGTGTCGTTGATGAAGGCCTTCTTGCCCGGCAGTTGCGCCAGCGGCGCCTCAAAATCGCCCTGCGCCAGCGCGGCGACACAGGCCATCGCCTGTTTCTTGACGGCGATATGGCTGGCGACCAGATCGTTGACGGTCCGCGCCGCGACGGCCAGTTCGCCCGGAAATTCGTCGACCGGCAGCGCCGCGTCGATGTCGCCCCGCTCATGCTCGGCCGCGACCTGCGCCAGCCGCTGGTTGAACGCGGCCGCAGGCAGGGCGGCGGTTTCGAGCAACTCGTTGACCGCCACGAGCATGTCGCGCGCCTTGCCGGTCGCGCCTGACAGGTCGGCCCGCTCGCTCACCCGCCCCTGGGCAAAGGCGCGCTGCAGACGGCCGATCTCCGTCGTGGCGACGTCGACATGCGAAGTGTCTTTCAACGAAGCGTGGAAACGCATGATCATCCCCATTTCTATCTATGCTGAAAGTTTGAATCAGGCGGCAACCGCAGCCGCACGGGCGACGTCAAGGTCCGCCGCGCCGAATAGGCGTACCGGGTCGAGCAGCGCGATGAAGCCTGCGCCCCGCCGCAGGATCGCCTCGATCTGCTCCGACCGCCAGCGACCGCCCAGATCGGGCGCGCCCTCGACCGCCTCGGCCGGGAAGGTCGCCACGTCGAGGACCCGGTCGACGACCATCCCCAGCGACAGCGGCTTGCCACCGGCCCCCGCCACGTCGACGACGAGGATGCGGGTCGTCAGCGTCGGCTCGACCGGGCTGAGGCCCAGCCGGACACGCAGGTCGACCATGGGCACGGATTCGCCGCGCACATCGGTCAGCCCCAGGAACCAGTCGGGTGCGTGCGGCACCCGATAGGCGTTACGGTGGTCCAGGATCTCGCGGACCGTGGTGACGGGAAGGGCGAATTCCTCCTCCCCGAGACCGAAGACCACGACCTGGATGTCGTGCGCGCCGCTCATGCCGCGCGTCCGAAGGCGGCGTCCTCGCCGTCCGGGCCACCATTGCTCAGGTCGAGCGCGGAGAGCACGCTGGCGCCCATGACACCGTCGACGCCCACCGTGATCGCGATGATCGCACCAAGACAGACGGTGAGTTTTTTCGGCATCGACAGGTGATTGAAGGAACCCAGCATGGTCTTGTCCTTAAGGGTGGCCAGCGCGTCGTGCGTTTCGGAAGCCCCCCCTGGGGCTGCGAAGCGGCGGGATGGTCGCGAAAAATCCCGACCTTTGGGGGGCGGGTCAGCGCCCGCCCCCGGTCATGTCGTCTCAGGCGGCACGCCCGAATTCGGCGTCCTCGCCGTCGGGACCGCCATTGGTCAGGTCCAGCGCGAAGCCGCGCACACGCGCCTGCTGGTCGGCGACCGAGCCCGCGCGCGGCGCGTTGCCCGGCTTGGCTGCCTTGGTCGCCTTGGTCGCCGGGCGGGCGAGCGGTTTGCGGACTGGCGCCTTGGCACGGACGTGCTGGCCACCGGCTTCGACCCGGAAATAGGCGATGCTTTCCTGAAGCTCCTCGGCCTGGCTGGCGAGCTCTTCCGAGGTCGACGAAATCTGCTCGGAGGCAGACGCGTTCTGCTGCGTCACCTTGTCGAGCTGCTGGATCGCCTCGTTGATCTGGACCGCGCCGATATCCTGCTCACGGCACGCCGCGCTGATCTCGGCGACCAGCTCGGCGGTGCGGCGGATGTCGGGCACCAGCTTGGTCAGCATCTCGCCCGCCTGAGTGGCAGCACCAACGGTGTCGGACGACATGCCGCTGATCTCCGCCGCGGCCGTCTGGCTGCGCTCGGCGAGCTTGCGGACTTCGGCCGCCACGACCGCGAAGCCGCGACCATGTTCGCCCGCACGCGCCGCTTCGACCGCCGCATTAAGGGCGAGCAGGTCGGTCTGGCGAGCGATTTCCTGCACGATGCCGATCTTCTCCGCGATCGTACGCATCGCGATCACGGCCTTCTGTACCGCCGTGCCGCTCTGTTCGGCATCGAGCGACGACTGGCGCGCGATCTTCTCGGTCTGGGTCGCGTTGTCGGCATTCTGTTTGATGTTGGCGGCCATCTGCTCCATCGAGGCAGAGGCTTCCTCGGCGGCGGCGGCCTGCTCGGTCGCGCCTTGGCTCACCTGCTCCGACGAGGACGACAGCTGCTGGCTGCCCGCCGCGACGTTCTGCGCCGCCTGGGTCGCATCGCCGACGACGCCGCGCAGGCGATCGACCATCGCGACCAGCGCATGGCCCAGCACGTCCTTGTCCGACAGCGGCTGGTGATTGACGGTCAGGTCGCCGCCCGCGATCGTATCGGCCAGCTGTGCGCTCTCACGCAGGTTGGTGGTCATGCGGTTGACGGTGTCGACCAGATCCTTGATCTCGTCATTCGAGGTGACGGTCACGTCCTGCGACAGATCGCCGATCGCCACCGCATCGATCGCCACCGACACCTTGTTCAGACCCTGCGAGACGAGACGCGAAATCCACAAGGCGCCGCCGACCGCGACCAGCAGCGCCAGCGCCGCCGTGGCGAACAGGACGGTGCGGGCATTGGCATATTGGGCGTTGGTGTCCCGATCGGCAGCCGCCATGTCCTGACGACCGAGTTCGACCAGCTTGGCCAGCGAATCCGCCATTTTCATCGTCTTTTCACGGGCCGCCGTCATCGACACCTTGGCCGCTTCCTGGTTCTTGTTTTCAAGCGCCAGGGCACGAATCTGGTCATTGAGGGGCTTGTACCCTTCCCATTGGTCCCGCGCGTCCTGCCAGTAGATGCGCCCGTTGGCCGTGGCGGCCTTCATCCCTTCGGCAAAATAGGTATCGACCAGCGCACGCTGCGTCATCACGCGCTGATTGAAGTCCCGGGTCTTGTCGAGATCTTCGGTCAGCGCCATGTTCTTTTCGTTGCGGACGACGCGCCCGACTTCGGCGTCGATGCTCTGCGCGATTTCCATTCGCTTGGCAGGACCGGCGATGACTTCGCTGATCGCGGTGTTGAGCGCGCTCATCTTCATCACACCGACGCCGACGACCGCCAACAGAAGACAGACGATAAGCGCGAATGTCGCGCCCAGTTTCACTTTGATCGTTGCTCGCATGAGTGGGTCCCCCCCGATTTAGAATGGATGTAAAGTCGTGATCTGTGGAATCGACGTTCAGGCCGAACAGGGTTTCGGCATGGAACGGAAAGATATCGGCCGCCGCGCGCACGGCGGCGGAAGGTCCGGGCGCCGGGGCGTCGTGCCGGAGCCGGATCGCGAGGCGCCATAGGGGCGCGGCTCGGGCGGGATTTCCCCCGCCAGGGGCTGCACCGGGATGGTCGCGATGGATAACCCGACCCGGTGCAGTGCGGTCTGTTCCGCACGCAGAGGCGTCGATACGCTGTTGTATCGCATGATGATGGCCTCAAAGGCGCTGGCGCAGACCGTGCGCCCGGTCAGTGGATGGTGGTGGTCTCGGTGGCGTCGTTCGTCAGGCGGGAGAACAGCGCGGTCAGGTCCGGCAGGACCACCACGTCGCCCCCGCGCCGTACCAGGCAGCGGACATTCTCACGCGGCCAGCGCATGCCGATGACGGGCACCTCCTCCGCATCGCCCGCGTGCAGCACCGTGACTTCGTTGACCTGATCGGCGGTCAGGCCGATCAGGAACGGATCGCCCTTCACGTCCAGCTCGATCACGATGATCCGGCTGTCGGCGGTGTTGGCATGCGCCTCCATCCCGAACGAGCCGCGCAGATCGGCCAGCGGCACGATGCGGCCGCGAAAGTTGATGACCGAGGCGGCGAGCGGATCGGCGCCCGGCACCATCGTTACCGGCATCATGTCCAGAATTTCGCGGACGATGCCCGCCTCCAGCGCGAAGGTCTCGCCGCCCAGGCCGAAGGTCAGGACCTCCAGGCCGTTCTCGGGCGTCCAATTGGGTACTTTGTGATACGGCATGGGCTTATCCAGCGGCCAGACGCCGCTCCTCCCTAGGCTGGCTCAGCGCGATGAGCTGGGCGATGTCGAGGATCAGGGCGACCGAACCGTCGCCCAGGATGGTCGCGCCCGCAAAGGCGGCGACGTTGCGGTGGAGCGGCGACATGGCCTTGATGACCGTCTGGTGGTTGCCGACGATCTGGTCGACGACCAATCCGACGCGCTCCGCCCCCGTGCCGACCACGACGATCTTCTGATAGGTGTCGGGCTTGGTCCCCGTCGCGAAAAGGTCGCGCAGGCGCAGGAAGGGCACCAGCCGTTCGCGCAGCGTGATGATGCTGCGCCCACGCGAGCGCAGATCCTCCTCCAGCGACAGCTCCAGGCATTCCTCGACCGCCGCGAGCGGGATGACATAGCGTCCCTCACCCACTCGGACGAGCAGCCCCTCGATGATCGCCAGCGTCAGCGGAATGCGCAGCGTGATGGTCGATCCCTGGCCGGACACGCTCTTCACGTCGATCGAGCCGCGCAGGCTTTCGATCGTGCGCTTGACCACGTCCATGCCGACGCCCCGGCCCGACAGGTTCGTGACCTGCGCCGCCGTCGAGAAGCCGGGATGGAAGATCAGGCCGAGAAGTTCGTCCTCGCTGACCACCTGGCCGGGCTGGATCAGGCCATTGGCTTCCGCCTTGGCGCGGACCCGCTCGACATCGATGCCGCGACCGTCATCGGTGATGGTGATGAGGACTTCGCCACCCGCCTGATGCGCGCTCAACCGGATCACGCCACTGGCCGACTTGCCCGCCGCGACGCGGTCCTCGGCCTTTTCAAGGCCATGGTCGCAACTGTTGCGGATGATGTGGACCAGCGGGTCGAACAGACGCTCGATCACGGTCTTGTCGACCTCGGTCGTCTCGCCTTCGGTCACCAGCTCGATCGCCTTGCCGGTCTCGTTCGCCAGATCGTGGATCAGGCGGCGGAAACGGCCGAACAGGGTCGACACCGGCACCATGCGCAGGATCATCATCGTGTCGCGCATTTCGCCCGCCAGACGCTCGATCTCTTCGGACACCGAACGCAGGCTGAGGTCGTGACCATGGCCCGCCAGCTGCGACAGGCGGCTCTGGGCGATGACGAGCTCGCCGACCCGGTCCATCAGCTCGTCCAGACGCTCGGCGGGCACGCGGACATGCTCGCCCTGCGACCGGTTGGCCGAGGCACCGCGCGGCGTGGTGTCGTTGGCGGCGACCGGCGCATCCACGGCCACGGGGGCGTGTTCGGAGGTCGTCGCCACCTCCGCCTCGGCCTCTCCGACCGCCAGCGGGGTGATGGTGATCTCCATATCGTCCATGACGAACAGGAACACGTCCTCGATCGCCTCGCGCGAAATGTCGCCGATCAGCGTGCAGTCCCAGCCGACCAGGCAATGGCCCGGGTTGAGGTCGTCGAGCGCGGGCACCGTGTCGAAGCTCGCCACGATCGTCGCCTCGCCCAGTTCGCGCAGCTCGTCGAGCAGCGCCAGCGGGCTGGTCCCGTTGGTCATGGCGTCGGGCGGCAGGCGGAAGGACAGCGTCCAGCCCTGCTTGCGCGGTGCAGGCGCAGCGACGGGCGCCCCGCCACCGGCTGCGGCATCGACCGCCGCTGCCAGCCGGTCGAGGATCGCCTGGCCATGCGCGGCCGGGGCATCGCCATCGACCAGCGCCCGCATATGGTCCGCCGCCGACAGGATCACCGACACCAGTTCCGGCGTCGCACGAACATCGCCCTTGCGCACGCGATCGAACGCGCTTTCGCAGTGATGGGTGAAGGCCGCCAGCGCATCGAAGCCGAACATCGCGCCCGAGCCTTTCAGCGTGTGAAGGCCACGGAACACGGCGTTGACGAGGTTCATGTCGTCCAGCCGGTGCTCCAGGTCGAGCAGACCCTGTTCGACCTGCTCCAGAAGCTCGCCCGCCTCGATCCGGAAGGCGGCTGTCGGATCTTCCGTGCTCATCGCGCCAGGACCTTCTGCGCGACGCGGATCAGCTGTTCGGGCTGGAACGGCTTGACCAGCCAGCCGGTCGCGCCCGCCGCCTTGGCCTGCGCCTTCATCGAATCATCCGACTCGGTGGTCAGGAAGATGATCGGCACGCCAGCCTGTGCAGGCTGCTGGCGCAGCGCGCGGATCATCTCCAGCCCGTCCATATTGGGCATGTTGAGATCGGTGACGATCAGGTCGAAGCGGGTCTCGGTCGCCTTGGCCAGCCCCTCGGCGCCATCGGCGGCCTCCGTCACCGTATAGCCCGCGCCGGTCAGGGCGATGCGGATCGCCATGCGCAGGCTCGCGCTGTCGTCGACGGTCAGGATGGAAGCGGTCATTGGGCGGTCTCTCCGTGAAGCCAGAATTGGGTGTCTTCCGCCGAAGCGGGCAGGAAGGCCGCGCGGGTCAGCAGAGCGTGCAGCGTCGCATCGGCCGGTGCCGACAGCGCGAAATCGCATCCCACCGCCGCCGCGCTGACGCGCGCCGACTGGACGAGCTGGATGACGCTGAGGTCCGGCGTAGCAGCACCCGACAGGTCCAGCCGAACGGTCGCATCGGGTACGATCGCGGTCTTCAAATCTTCGGCCAAAGCGCCGATGGTCGGCAGGCACACGTCCTCGCCTGCCATCACCATGGTGATCGACATGATGTATCCTTCAGGTCAAAGGTCCGGCACGCAGGATCGCCCTGCGGCCCAATCAAAAGCTCACGAAATACCAAGCAAACCCGACCGGGGCGCCAATCCCCCGGTCAAAAGGGGTGGTCCGACCGAAAACCCGTCGGTTTCAGCAAGGCCATTCCATAGCTTGTCATCTGTAATGCCCCCCAGTTCATTTGCTGGTGTAGCGGGCAATCGTAAAATCCAGCTTAAATATACACGGCACATGGCGAAAATGGCGCTCGGCCACCGGGCCGCCGCCAGCCGAACGCCGAATTGCGTTCGTTTTCATATCATTACGTAGGCGTTATCGTTACACGCAGCGTGCCGATGCCCCGCGCCCGCCACGAAGAACGTAGCAAATCGGTCAGCGCCCCCCCTGTCGCGGGGGCCGCCGAATCGCTTATTCGCCGAACAGCGTCCCCGCCTCTTCGACGGTCAGGTCGATTCCGAACATCAGGCTCAGCCGCATCCGATAGACGCGCGGGTCGGTGATCGTACCGGCGGTCTCGTCCTCCCCGACCCGGCGGCGATAATGGCGGTCGGTCAGCGATGCGAACCCGCGCGGCAGGATGATGCTGACGATCGTCGCCTGGCGGAAACGGCTTTCCGGCGCGGTCGACGTCCAGTGATTGGCCAGCGCCAGATCCGCGTCCCAGACATGATCGGTGGTGAAGCTATATTGCGGCTGCCACCCCTCGCCCGTCGCGCGGCCATCGGTCAAGCCGGGATGGCCGTTGCGCAGCAGCATCCAGCCATGCTGTGGATCACGCTCCAGCCGGAACAGCGCGCCATCGGGTGCGGTCGCCTCGGCCCCCTCGACGAGCGGCATGGGCGGCGAATAGCTACCCCCGAAGCCCGCATCGGCAATCCAGTCCTGTCCCTCGATATGAACGAGGCTGAGCGTATGGGTGGTCGGCGGCACGTCGGTCGCCGCCAGCCAGACCCGCGCGAGCAGCGGCCGCGCATGGAAACCGTGCGCCGCCAGCGCATCAAGGAACAGCCGGTTCTGCTCGAAGCAGTAACCGCCGCGCTTGGCCGTCACCAGCTTGGCGAAGACGCCCGCGCTGTCGATGGCGATGGGACGGCCCAGCCGGACATCGATATTCTCGAACGGAATGGCCTGGCGATGCGCCCATTGCAGCCGCCCCAGCCCTTCGGCATCGACGGTCACGCGCGAGGGCAGAGCGATACGGGCGAGATAGGAATCGAGATCGAACATGCGCCCGTCCTTTAAGGGGGCGAAGGCCAATTGTCGAAGGGGACCGGCCGCGTCCTCGCCCCCTTTAGTCAGTGCGCACGAGGGGATATAGGCGGCATCGACCATGACCTTTCCCCCTGACGACCCGACCCTGCCCTTCGGCCCCGATGCGATCCGCGCCGCCGCGTCCATGATCCTGGACGGCGGTATCGTCGCGGTGTCGACCGAGACGGTCTATGGCCTGGCCGCCGACGCGACCGACGCGACAGGCGTGGCGCGCATCTATGCGGCCAAGGGGCGGCCTTCGTTCAATCCGCTGATCGTCCACGTTCCCGATCTGAAGGCGGCGCAGACGCTGGCGGAATTCGATGACGATGCATTGGCGCTGGCGCGCGCCTTCTGGCCGGGACCGCTGACTTTGGTGCGCCCGCTCAAGGCCGGGGCTGGCATCGCGTCACTCGTCACGGCGGGGCTGGATACGGTCGCCATCCGCGTACCGCGCCACCGCGCGATGCAGGCGCTGCTGGCGGAAAGCGGCCGTCCGCTCGCCGCGCCGTCGGCCAATGCCAGCGGCGGGATCAGCCCGACCCGTGCCGCGCATGTCCGCGCGAGCCTGGGACCGGGCGTGCCGGTCATCGACGACGGCGCAACCGAGGCTGGATTGGAGTCGACCATCGTCGCGGGCCGCACCATCCTGCGCCCCGGCCCGGTGACGGCGGCGATGCTGGCGCAGGTGCTCGGCGATGTGGAGCAAGGTCCGCAGACCCCCGCCATCGTCACCGCGCCGGGCCAGCTCGCCAGCCATTATGCGCCGCGCAAACCCCTGCGCCTGAATGTCACGCAAGCGGCGGCGGACGAGTGGCTGATCGGCTTCGGCGACGTATGTGGGCAGGACAGCCTGTCGGAGCGCGGCGATCCGGTCGAAGCGGCGGCGCGGCTGTTCGACGCGCTCCACCGCGCGGATGCGAGCGATCGCACGAGGCTGGCGGTGGCGCCGATCCCGGACGAAGGGATCGGAGAGGCGATCAACGACCGGCTGCGGCGCGCGGCGACGCGTTAGGGTTTGGGGGACCGTCCCCACCCCCGTTCAGCCTGAGCGAAGTCGAAGGCCAAGGGATGACCGCTGCCCCAAGGGCATTTTAGGCGAAAGTCCGTGCGTGGCCTTCGACTACGCTTAGGCTGAACGGAGGTTGGAATTAACCCAGGACCTCCGTTCGCGCTGAGCGAAGTCGAAGCGCATGCCCGACCTCGCCCGGGAAACCCTTACGCCGTCACCGCCTTCGACCGCGCGGCGAAGCTCTTGCGCAGCTTCTGCAACTTGGGCGGGATCACCGCCATGCAATAGGGGTTCGACCGACCCGAAGTTTCCCAATAGTCCTGATGATAATCCTCGGCCGGATACCACTCGGCCATCGGCTCGATGGTCGTCACGACCGGCTTGTCCAGCCCGGCCTGGGCGCGTTCGATCGCCGCCTTCATCGCCGCCGCCTGCGCCTCGTCCGCCGGGAACATCGCCGAGCGATATTGCGTGCCGACGTCATTGCCCTGCCGGTTGAGCTGCGTCGGGTCGTGCGTCGCAAAATAAATGTCGAGCAGATCGTCCAGCACCAGCTGCTGCGGATCGAAACCGATGCGGATCGCCTCGGCATGGCCGGTGTCGCCGCCGCACACCTGCTTGTAGGTCGGGTTGGGCACGGTGCCGCCGATATAGCCGCTTTCGACCGATTCGACCCCGATCACGTCCTTGAACACCGCCTCGGTGCACCAGAAACAGCCCCCGGCCAGCGTTACATATTCGGTCACTCGGAATCTCCTTGTCGTCTTGTGTGCCTAGATAGGAAGCGGCTAGGCCACGGCAATCCAGGGACTTGAGGCAAATGTGATGGCGACGATCGACGGCAAGGTAATGGTGACGGGCGGGGCCGGCTATATCGGCAGCCATGCCGTGCTGGCGCTGCTGGACGCGGGCCATGAGGTCGTCGTGCTCGACAATCTCGTCACCGGCTTCGACTGGGCGGTCGATCCGCGCGCATCGCTGGTCGTCGCCAATGTCGCCGACGACGAGGCGGTGCGCGCCGCGATCCGCGAGCATAACGTCCGCGCGATCATGCACTTCGCCGGTTCGATCATCGTGCCCGAGTCTGTCACCGACCCGCTCAAATATTATCGCAACAACACCGCCGCCAGCCGCTCGCTGATGGAAAGCGCGGTGGCCGAGGGCGTCGGCCACTTCATCTTCTCGTCGACCGCCGCCACCTATGGCACGCCCGAGCGGGTGCCGATCAAGGAAAGCGATCCCAAGGCGCCGATCAACCCGTACGGCATGTCCAAGCTGATGACCGAGATCATGCTGAAGGACGTCGCCGCCGCGCATCCGATCAACTATTGCGCGCTGCGCTACTTCAACGTCGCGGGCGCCGACCCCCAGGGCCGGTCGGGCCAGTCGACGGTCGGCGCGACGCATCTCATCAAGATCGCGGTCGAGGCGGCGATCGGCAAGCGCGAGGGCGTAGGCGTCTATGGCACCGACTTCGCCACCCGCGACGGGACGGGCGTGCGCGATTACATCCACGTCTCCGACCTCGCCGCCGCGCATGTCGCAGCGCTCGAACTGCTCATCGAGCGGCCGGGCGAGAGCCACACGCTGAACTGCGGCTATGGCCGTGGCTTCTCGGTGCTGGAGGTGCTGGACGCTGTCGACCGCGTAACCAACCTGACGATCGAGCGCCGCATGGAAGGCCGCCGCGCGGGCGACCCGGCCGAGCTGGTCGCCGACAATAGTGCGATCCTCGCAACTTTGCCCTGGCGGCCCGAGCGCGATAATCTGGAAGGCATCGTCCGCGACGCGCTGGCCTGGGAGCGCAAGCTGGCCGAGATGGGCCGCTAAAGCCGATGCCGCTGCGCTCGCTCCTCTTCGTGCCCGGCGACCGCCCCGAGCGGATGGCCAAGGCCATGGGCGTGGGCGCGGACGCATTGATCCTCGACCTGGAGGATGCGGTCGCCCCCGATGCCAAGCCGCGTGCGCGTGAAGAGGTGGCGCGGTTCCTGTCCCAGCCGCGTGACACCCGCGTGCAGCTGTTCGTGCGGATCAACCCGGTCGACGGACCGCTGGCGGCGGACGATCTGGCGGCGATCCTGCCCGCCCGGCCCGATGGCATCGTCCTGCCCAAGGCCGAAGGGCTGGTCAGCCTCCATGCGCTGGCGGCGCGCGGGGTGACGCATATCCCGATCCTGCCGATCGTCACCGAGACGCCGATGGCGCTGTTCCGGCTGCACGAATATGCAGGGTCCAGCCTGAAGCTGACCGGCCTGACCTGGGGCGCGGAGGATTTGCCCGCCGCGATCGGCGCGACCACCTCGCGCGAGGCGGACGGCAGCTATACCGCCCCCTATCAGCTGGCGCGCTCGCTGACCCTGTTCGGCGCCCATGCCGCCGGGATCGCCGCGATCGAAACCGTCTATCCCGACTTTCGCGATCTGGACGGGCTGGCCGCCTATGCCGCGCGCGGCAATCGGGACGGCTTTACCGGCATGATGGCGATCCATCCCGCGCAGGTGCCGGTCATCAACGCCGCCTTCACGCCCTCGGCAGAGGATCTCGCGCGGGCCAGGGCGATCGTCGATCTGTTCCTCGCCAATCCCGGCGCAGGCGCGCTGCAACTGGATGGCAAGATGGTCGATGCGCCGCATCTGAAGGCGGCCCAAGCCTTATTGGCGCGCGCCGCGCCATGACCGGCGGGCGGCCGCCGTCGCCCACCACCAGCCCAGCGCCCAGAGCGTACCGAAGCACCATCCCGCCGCCACGTCGGAGGGCCAATGCACGCCCAGATAGACGCGGCTGGCCCCGATCGTGCCGACCAGCAGCACCGCGATCGCGACGATGGCATGGCGCACTTGACGATGGCGGGTCAGTTGCGTCGCCAGCGCCGCCAGCGTCAGATAGACCATCGCGCTGCCCGCCGCATGGCCGCTGGGGAAGCTGGCATTGTGAACGTCGACCCAGTGCGGCACCAGATCGGGGCGTGGGCGTGCAACCATGAGCTTCACCCAGGTCACGACCGCGCCGCCGCTGATCCCCGAAGCGACCGTCGCCAGCGCGAGCAGCCACCAGCCGCGCGCCAGCAACAGGATCGACGCCCCCGCGACCATCAGGATCAATACCGGCACGCTGCCCAAAGCGGTGAAATCCACCGCGGCGGCGCGCAGAGCCTCCGACCCGGCATGGGCGCGCAGTCCCGTCAGGATCGCGCGATCCCAGTCAAAGGGCCAGTGATCCACCGCCAGCCCCACGATCAGCAACAGGGCCAGCGCCATCGCCCCCGCCGCCAGGCCGCGCAACGCCATCGGCATGGTCGATAGCTTCGGTGGGGGAGGACACGAATCGCCCGCCGAATCACGGCCAGATACTGGGGTCGGATCGGTCATCTGGGGCGCGCCATCATGCCGGAGCTTTGCGGGGAACGGGCTCAAAGGGCAAGCCGATCGGCGATCAAGCCACTCTTTCCCAGCCGGGATATGAGCTTCAACCCATTGATCCAAAGCCAGGTATTGCCCCGATCGCAGGATCGATCACCAATATTCGAAAAATGGGTTTGTCTGTTAACCGGTTTTGTTTCATAAATGAGGCACGCCGACGAAAACGATTGGCGGGAGAGGACTGCACTGTGATGGAAGAGCATATCATTACCCCGGTCGATCGCCTGATGATCCTGACCATCGGTGCGGTGTCGAGCTGGCTCGCCGTCGGCGGCGTTGCGCTGGGCGCCTCGAAGCTGATCGGCCACTTGTTCTGAGACAAACGGCAATCCCCGGCACCTCTGGCGGTCGGGGATTGTCATAGGGACCGGCCTGCGTCCCGAGGCTGGTCAACCATATTCTCGTCACCGCGCCGCCGGGTCCGAGCGAGCGAAGGTCCAGCCATAGCCGGGTGTTGCCGGCCGCTGGCGCTGCGTCACGTCGACTTCGTTCCTCCCCTGCAAGGGTAGGTGGCATGGCGTAAGCCCTAACGGAGGGGTGGCGCCCGATCGAGAGGATGAGACCCTCTCCACTGGCTTCACACCCTCTCTCCTGTGGATGAGCAGAAGATGCTCCGACATCGCTGACCGCACTCCAATCTCGAAAACGGGAACATTGCGCCCGCTTGTTCGATCGGTGGTCTTCGGAACAGCGAGCCATGATGACCGAACCCCTGAACGCCGCAGCCCGCGTCATCCAGCTGGCCCTGACGCCGATCTTCCTGCTGACCGCCGTAGGGTCGCTACTCAATGTCTTCGCGACGCGGCTGGGGCGGATCAGCGACCGGATCCAGGGATTGAAGAAAGACGGCCGGACGAACGGCTATGAAATGCGCCGCCTTCGCCTCCGGTCCAAGATTCTCGACATCGCGGTCACGCTGACCGCAGCGGCTGGCGCGATGACCTGCTGCTCGGCGATCACCCTGTTCCTGGGCACGCTGCGCGACTCCCGTCATGCCGGGGTGCTGTTCTTCTTTTTCGGCGGCGGATTGCTCTGCGCGGTGGCGGGGCTGGCGTGTTTCGTCGGGGAAATCACCATCGCCGGACGGGCGCTTCGCGACGACAATGGCGAAGGCTGATCCCTGTATCATCCCCGTGGTGGGTCCGCCGGGACTCGAACCCGGGACCTCTCGATTAAAAGTCGCTTGCTCTACCAACTGAGCTACGGACCCTCCATCGGGGTGGAAGCGACCTAGGGGCGCGGACGCCTGCGGTCAACACCATGTCGCATATGGCGTACAAACCGCCCGTCACGCGGGTCGCGCCAGTCCGCCGCGATCGCCGCCAGCGGATGCAGCACGAAGTCGCGCGCGGCATAGGCCAGGTGCGGCACGATCAGCCCAGGCGAGCGCCACTGCCCCCCCGACCACAAAATGATGTCCAGGTCGATCACCCGCGCACCCCAGCGCTGCCCCCGCCGCCGCCCGAAATCGCGCTCGACGGCCTTCAGCACGCGAAGCATCGCGGGCGGGTCCAGCGGGCTTTCGACCAGCGCGGCGGCATTGGCGAAGGCGCGGATCGACGGGCCGATGGGCGCAGTGGTCAGGATCGGCGACACCGCATAGACGCCGGGCAGGGCCGCCAGCGCCGCGCGGATTTCATCCCGCGGGCCGCCATGCCGCCCCGGACGGTTGGAACCCAGCGCGATGGCATAGCTTGTCGTCGTCATGTCCTCCGACTACCCGAGCGCGATGCCTGACGCATCCTTTCCTGTCATCCCGGCGCCCCTGGCCCCGATCCAGCCGCCGCGCGACTGCCCGCTCTGTCCCCGCCTGGTCGAGGTCCGCGAGACCGTCGCCGCCGAATATCCCAATTGGTGGAACGCCCCCGTGCCGCCGTTCGGCGATGGCGAAGCCTGGCTGGCGGTCGTCGGCCTCGCCCCCGGCAAGCATGGCGCGCACCGCACCGGCCGCCCCTTCACCGGCGATGGCGCGGGGCCGCTGCTCTATGGCACGCTCGCCAAATTCGGCTTTGCCGAGGGTGAGTTCGCCGCGAAGGTCGATGACGGCCTGACGTTGAAGGGCGCGGTGATCCTGAACGCGGTCAAATGCCTGCCGCCCGAGAACAAGCCGACGCCGGACGAGATTCGCACCTGCCGGAATTTCCTGGAGCAGGAACTGGCTGCACTGCCGCGACTTTCGGTCGTGATCGCACTCGGCGAGATCGCGCACCGTTCGGTGGTCAAGGCGCTTGGCGGTCGCCTGCCCAAGGCGCGATTCGGCCATATGGCCGAACATCGCCTGCCCGGCGGCGGACCGGTAATTCTCGATAGCTATCACTGCTCGCGCTACAACCAGAATACCGGGAGACTGACGCCCGAAATGTTCGAGGCCGTGTTCGCGCGGGCAATGGAGTTGCGGGGCTAAACTTATTCCTCCCCTGCAAGGGGAGGTGGCAGGGCGAAGCCCTGACGGAGGGGTATCACCCTATCGAGAGCGGGACACCCCTCCACCATGCTGCGCATGGTCCCCCTCCCCTTGCAGGGGAGGAATTTAAGCTCAGATATCCTGGACCAGCCGCCCGTAAAGTTCGGGCCGCCGGTCGCGGAAGAAGCCGAACGCCGCGCGGTGGCGCTTCACCCGCTCGATGTCGAGCGTGGCGACGATCACGCCCTCTTCCTCGCGGTCGAGTTCGGCCAGGATGTCGCCGCGCTCGTCGCAGATGAAGCTGGTGCCGTAGAAGGTCTGGCCGTGCTCGCAGCCGACGCGATTGGCGGCGACGATCGGCACGACGTTGGACACGGCATGACCGACCATCGCACGGCGCCACAGCCGCGCGGTGTCGAGGCTGTCGTCATGCGGCTCGCTGCCGATCGCGGTCGGATAGAACAGGATTTCCGCGCCCATCAGCATCATCGCGCGCGCCGTCTCGGGATACCATTGGTCCCAGCAGATGCCGACGCCCAGCTTGGTCGCGGGGCCGTCCCACACCTTGAACCCGGTATTGCCGGGGCGGAAATAGAATTTCTCCTCATAGCCCGGACCATCCGGGATATGGCTCTTGCGATAGACGCCCGCGACCTTGCCGTCCGGGTTGACCATCGCCAGCGAGTTATAATGATGCGGCCCGTCCGCCTCGAAGAAGCTGGTCGGGATATGGACCTTCAGCTCGGCGGCCAGTTCCTGCATCGCGCGCACCGCCTGATGCTCGGCGGTCGGCTTGGCGTTGGTGAACAGTCCCTCGTCCTCGACGCGGCAGAAATACTCGCCCTCGAACAATTCGGGCGGCAGGATCACCTGCGCCCCCCGGGACGCCGCCTCGCGGACGAGGCGCGACACCTCGGCGATGTTGCGGTCGATATCGGCGGTAAAGGCCAGTTGCAGCGCGGCGACGGTGATCTGGGTCATGGCCCTGCCCTTTAATGGCTCCGTACGCGGGCGTCACCCCGCTTCCGCATCCAACCTGGCCCGCAAGGCATCGAGAAACGGCCCTGGCTCGTCCAGCCGCAACGCCACCGCCCGCACCGGATCGCGCCTCCACCGCGAGCGCGGCGGCAAGGGCTCGGACAGGCGGATCAGCATGTTGGGCCAGGCGAGCAGCGCGATGTTCCAGCTATCGAGTGCGCGCACCGTCTCGCCATCGGGATTGGCCGTCACCGCCGCGATCGCCGCATAGGAGATGGTCCGGTCGACCAGCAGTCCGGCCCGCAGCCGCACCCCCGCCGGGGTGAGCAAAACCGGCGACAGGCGCAGCGACTTGATGAGCCCGATCAGGTACAGCAGTGACACATCGCTGATGACGAACATCACCATCGCCGCGGTCCGGCTCCAATGCGCGACCAGCAGGTGGGTGACGGTGATCTCGATGCAGGAAATGACCAGCAGCGCGACCATCATCGGTTGCAGATGGCGGTGATAGGCAAAACCCTGCGCCCCCGCCGGGATGTCGGGCACCGCGCGCCAGCGGAACAGCGCGAGGTGGAGCAGCCGGGCCTCCGCCAGCGCCAATCGCACCAGCGGCCGGGGCAGCATCTCCTCCAGCAGCGCCGACCAGCGATCCGGATCGGCCGGGTTCCACGCCCGCAGCCGCGCCGCCACCCGCCATAGCCCCCATCCGCCATGCAGCGCGATCGCGACGACCGGAACCATCATCGCCCAGGGCATGGTGAACAGCGCCGCCCGGATCGGCGGCGGCGACAGGCTGAGCACCGCCATGCCCGCGGACGCCATCGCAGCGATTCCCGCGCGCCAACCCGGCCGACGCGTCCGGCTCAACAGCCCCAGCATCATCGCGTCCGAGGCGATCCACAGGAACAGCAGCGCCGCGGCGCGGGGATGGACCTGCGCAATCGGCAGGCGAAGCAACGCGGCCGCGCCGACGATGACCAGGACAGGCGCAATCATGGGCAGGATCGGACGATCAAACCCGTTGGCGGATCGGACGGCGGTCATGGCGACTCCCCTGATCGGTGGCGCCGCGATGCTAACCCCTGCCGCCCCCCGCGTCACGCCGTCATGCGGGATGCCGGGGCGGGATCGAACAGGATGTAGCGCAGGACCACCGGATAGAAGCTTGTCATCTTCAGATCGCACAGCGCCATCAGTCGTTGGTACAGCAGGCGCGTCACGCCGACATATTCGCTCCACTGCTCCTCGATGGCGCGCGCGGTCCAGATGCCGATATGTTTGGAATAGGTCAGGCGCAGCTCGCGCGTCTCGACCACGATCGCCTCGCATCCGGGGATGCTGGCCATCAGCCGCCGTTCGCGCAGCGGCGTCAGCAGCAGTTCGTCCTCGGTCTTGAGATGCTTGGTGATGACCTGCGCGATCCGCGTGCGGGCCGGGCCCAGCAGCGGTGCGGCCTCGGCATAGCTCTTTTCGAACAGGTCGACGAGATCGCGGACGGCCCGCGCGATGTCCTCATGCTGGGCGCGGAGCAGATTGATGGTGACTTGCAAGGCGTGGTTCCGATCCCGGACGGGTGAATGCACCATCCTAACCGACCCACGGTTTATGCACGGTAAAGGGAAAGGCCCGCGCGTCGAGGCAGACGCACGGGCCGAGGAACGAAATCAGGCGATGGTCGGAATCTGCTGCGAGATGCAGTGGAAGCTGCCGCCGCCGGTCAGGATCGCATCGGCGCGCAGGCCCACGACCTGGCGGTCGGGGAAGATCGCCTGGATCGCGGCGACCCCGGCATCGTCATTCTCGCTGCCATAAAGCGGCACGACGACAGCGGCATTGCCGATGTAGAAGTTCATATAGCTGGCGGGCACGACCTCGTCGTCGCGCAGCACGCGGCCCGGCGACGGGATGGCGACGACCTCCAGACCGGCGGCCTGCGCGTCGCGCTTGGCGGCGGCATAGACCTGCCAGTTGGGATCATTCTCGGCGGCTTCGGGAATGGCGACGCGGTTGGGGCCGACGAAGCGCGCCAGATTGTCGACATGGCCATCGGTATGGTCGTTGAGCAGGCCGTTGCCCAGCCACACGATCCGGGTCAGCCCCAAGTCTCCGGCCAGCCGCTCGGCGATCGCGCCCTCGGTCAGGTCGGGGTTGCGATTCGGGTTGAGCAGGCACTGGCGCGTCGTCACGACCAGCCCGGTGCCGTCCCCGTCGATCGCGCCACCTTCCAGCACCCATTCGCAACGGGTGGCGGAAAGCCCACGATCCTCGGCCAGCCGTGCACCGACCGTGTCGTCGCCGGGCAGGTCGTACTTGCCGCCCCAGCCGTTGAACTGGAACAGCCGTGCCGAGCCGTCGCCGGTGATGATCGGGCCGGTATCGCGCAGCCAGATATCGCCAAAGGGCTGGACGACCACGTCCGCCATGTCGCCCGCCATCGCACGTGCGGCATCGGCCGCCTCGCCATCGGCGGCGACCAGGATCACCCGCTCGCCCCGGCCATCGGCATGGACGGCGCGGGCAAAGGCCAGCACCTCCTCGCGCGCAGGGTCGAGATCCTCTTCCCACAGCTCCGGATGGCTGGGAAAGCCGATCCATACGGCGTCATGCGGGGCCCATTCGGGCGGCGGGGGCGTGGTCACGGTTGGCGTGGTCACCGATGGCGTGGTCACTGGACGTTCTTCCTGCTTTGATCGCGAATGCCGCGAAATTCGGCGGTGGGATACCAGTTGGGCCACAGGCCCGGCCGGTCGGCGAGCGTCCTGCCCAATTGATAATAGACCGTCAAATCTTCGACCGCACCCGACCAATCCCAGCGAGGATCATATTCGTCGGCGGGCTTGTGATAGCGGTTGGCCACATAGTCCTCGGACGCCGCCTTGCCCGCCGCGACGCCCCCCATCACCTTGTCTTGCCCCGAGCCGCCGTCGAGCATCGGCACGCCCAGCTTGGCGAACGAGAAATGGTCGGAGCGGTAATAGCTGCCACGCTCGGGATTGGCCTCCTCGCCGATATAGCGGCCTTGGGCGCCGACCAGCGACTTGGCGAGGTCCTCGATCTCGGACTTGCCCTTGCCGACCAGCACGAAGTCCTTCGACCGGCCCGTCACGTTCAGCCCGTCCATGTTCACCCCGCCCACGGTGCGGGCGAGCGGGAAGACGGGATGCTGCGCATAATAGCCCGAGCCGAGCAGCCCGCTTTCCTCCGCCGTCACCGCCAGGAACGCGATGGAGCGCTTGGCCGGTCCCGCCTTGGCTTGCGCCTCGGCCAAAGCGACCAGCCCCGCCACGCCGGTCGCATTGTCGAGCGCGCCGTTGCAGATATCGTCGCCATCCACCGCGTCGCAGCGGCCCAGATGGTCCCAATGCGCCGAATAGAGGACGTAATCGCCCGGCTCGGTGGTCCCCGGCAGGACGCCGATCACGTTCTTCGATGCCTGACGCCGGATTGTGTTGGTGAAGCCGCCCGATAGGGTCAGGCCGAGCGGCACCGCCTTGAACCCCTTTTGCTGCGCCGCCTTGGTCAGCGTGGGCAAGTCCTTGCCCGCCGCCTTCAGGATATTCTGCGCCACCGCCTCCTGAATCCAGCCGATGACCTGGCTCTGGTCCTGATGGTCGCCCGGCTCGTCCAGCTCCAGCTGCGGCCCGGTCCAGGAGGACTGCACCACCGCCCAGGGGTAAGCGGCGGGTTCGGTCTGGTGGACGATCAGCGCCGCGGCGGCGCCGTGCCTAGCGGCATTCTCGAACTTGTAGGGCCAGCGACCATACCAGGTCATGGCGCGGCCCTCGAACGGCCCTTCGCGGCCCATGGTCTGCCAGTCGGCATCGTTGATCAGGATGACCACCGTCTTGCCGCGCACATCGACCCCGGCATAATCGTCCCAGCCCTTTTCGGGCGCGGTGATGCCGTATCCGACAAAGACCAGCTCGCTGTCCTTCACGTCGATGCGCGGGGTCACGCGATAGGTGCCGACGACCATATCGGTGCGATAGGCGAGCGGAATGGGCGCTCCCTTACCCTTGACGGTGAAGGGCTGGACGTCGGTGGCGGTGATCTCCACCATCGGCACGTCCTGGGTCCAGCTGCCCTTGTTGCCGGGCTTCAGGCCCGCCTTCTGAAAGCGGTCGATGATGTACGCCACCGTCTTGTCCTCGGCCGGGGTGGTCGGCGCGCGGCCTTCATATTCGTCGGAGGACAGGGTCTGGGTGACCGTCTTCAGCGTGTCGACCGAGATGGCGGGCTTGTCCTGCGCCATCGCGGTGCCGGAGAGTAGGAGGGACAGGATAAGCAGACGGCGCATGATGATTTCCCCTTATGTTTGGGGATGTTGTGCCCGGCCGCTGATCGCGGGGCAAGAGTATGCGACGGGACGGCCTGCCCGCCCCTCGAACCAGGGTGTCACAAGCAGATGGGGCATCGCCAAGGCCGCGATACCGGCAAACAGGGCGCGGACGCCGGTCCCCTCCCGATCGACAAAAAATGCTCCCACCGCCGCCGCGATGAGAAGGGCCGCCAGGAGGACGGGGCCGACCGCCCGGAAATAGGCGCGATGGCTGACGCAGCCGATCTCTTTCCGCCGCTGAGCGGTCTGCGGAAGGGCGTGCAGAACCAGAAAGCCGATCGAAAAACCGATTAGCGGCGGCAGAACCAACAGGGCGCCGGTGCCGACCAGCAGGCGCCCGTCGCGGCGCCGTATCGCCATGATCAGGACCAGCGCCGTCGCAACGGCTCCGCCACCGATCAGCAGGAAAAGCACGGTCGTCGAAATGTCATGGCCTGCCGCAAAGGCGAGAATGTCGCCATAACCCTCGCGATGCAGGATCGCCGGCGTCGCCACCAGCGAGATGCCCCGCGCCGCCCGCTCCGGCAGACCGCCATGGGGCGCATCCTCCACCCCAAAATGAATGGCCGAGGCCGCCAGGAACAGGGGCAATGCAATCTCAGGGTATCCCGTCCACCACGCCAGGCAGATCAGGGACACGGAGACATATAGGAACAGGAACAGGGGACGGCGGCCCGGCGCGACGATCGCCAGATCGCTGGCGCCATGCGCCATGCCGAGGACACCGATGGCCAGGATCGCAAAGCCCAGCTGGATGGGCAAGGAACCGGCGGAGGCGGCCAGCGCCGCCCCCGCCAACATGGTCCAGCCGATCACCGGGGCGCGGGTCATCAGGCGCGATGGTCGTGCAGCGCCGTCTTCAGATTGGCGGCCGCATAGAAGGCGTAGACGACCTTCGCCAGCACATCCATGATCAGGATCGCCCAAACCGACGTCGGATCGCTGATGATCTTTAGTCCTTCCGGCCCGACCAGGAAGACGATCGGGTACAGGAACCAGATCACGGTCAGGAACACGACGTTTTTCCGATAGGCCGTGCCCAGGGCTTCGCCTCGTTCGGCCGCCATTGCGCGCAGCGGAACCCACAGCAGATACAGCACGCCGACAAAGGCTGCGCACGACCAGAGATACCATACCCATTTCAGCACGGGCACGAGCGCCAGCGACGAGATCAGGCCGGTGACGATCATAAGGACGTCGAGGACGATGATCGCGGTCAGATAGCCGCCGACCTCCCCCGTCTTGCCCCGCTCGTGAAAGGCCAGCAGCACCAGGCTGGCGAGCAGGATCGGCGTCGTGACGGACCAGTCGGCGTAACGGGCCAGATAGGTCACCGATCCGTCGATGTTGATCAGCGTGCCGATGCCAAAGGCCATGGCAAGATAGGCCGTCGCGGCGATAAATGGCACGGCGGCATGGAGCAATGTGTGATGCAGCGACGGCGACGTCTTGCTGCCTTTTGCGTAAATGGCCAGCGAGGCCAGAGACATGATCGTGAAGCCGATCAGGAACGCCATCCAATCCATCTGCAACCCTCCGGTTAAGGGGCGACAGTGGGCCGACCCATTACCTGAACAGCGCATCGGGTTTGTCGATCCGGCATGAAGCAAATGTTAGAATGGAAAACAAAAAGAGCGGCCCCGAAGGACCGCCCTTTCCGAAACTTCGGTAAGACCCGAAACTTAGCGCGAATAGAATTCGACGACCAGGTTCGGTTCCATCTTCACCGGATAGGGCACCTCGTCCAGGGTCGGAATGCGGGTCAGCGCGACCTTGGTGTTGCCGTCGGCGGTGACGTAGTCGGGCACTTCACGCTCGGCGAGCTGCTGTGCTTCCATGACCAGCGCCATTTCGGTCGCCTTCGAACCCAGCGAGATCTCGTCGCCGACGAAGCAGCGACGCGACGCGATGTTGCACTTCACGCCGTTGACGCGGATGTGGCCGTGGCTGACCAGCTGGCGCGCGGCGAAGATCGTCGGCGCGAACTTGGCGCGGTACACGATCATGTCCAGGCGCTGCTCGAGCAGGCCGATCAGGTTCTGCGAGGTATCGCCCTTCATGCGGGCGGCTTCCTGGTAGCAGGCCTTGAACTGCTTCTCGGTCACGTCGCCATAATAGCCCTTCAGCTTCTGCTTGGCGCGCAGCTGCAGACCGAAGTCCGACATCTTGCCCTTGCGACGCTGACCGTGCTGGCCGGGGCCGTATTCACGCTTGTTGACGGGGCTCTTGGGGCGGCCCCAGATGTTCTCGCCCATACGGCGATCGAGCTTGTACTTTGCGCTCTGACGCTTCGACATGTGTAATCCTTGGCAATTACGAACGACGTTGGTCCCGGTATCGCACCATGCAAGCCTTTATGGGGACAAGCGCAGGCCCACCGCTTCACCGGGATGCGGGGGCAATTGCGAAGCGGCGCGCCTAGACGACACGCACGCCGGAGTCAAGCGAAGCGGTGGTCAGCGCCCCGCGGCGGTGTTCAGCCGATCGGTCGCGTTTTGCACGTCGTTGCGCGCATTGGCGGCGATCTCGTCCCATTCCGCCTGGGTCTTGCAGATCCGCTTGGACGCCAGGCGCGAGCCGGTGGTTTCCTGAACCCGGCAGATTTTCCTCTCCTTCACCGGGGCGGGCGCGGGTTCGGCCTGTTGCCCGGTCAGGGCCAGCAGCAGCAACGCGGTCAGCATCGTCCTATCTCCCCATTCGAACGCAGCGCCATGCTAACCCGCGCCCGCTCCGATCGGCAAGCCGGACTGGACAGCACGGACGCCACCCGGCAGAGCCTTGGAACATGACCCAGATTCTCGCCGGACCCGATTGCACCACCATGGCGGAGGTCCGCGCGGGCGTGGACCAGCTCGACCGCGAGTTGGTCGCCCTGCTCGCGCGCCGCTTCGCCTATATGGACGCCGCCGCCCGGATCAAACCGACCCGCGACCGCGTGCGCGACGAGGACCGCAAGCGCCAGGTGATCGACCAGGCCCGAGCCGAAGCGCAGCGCCTGGGCGTGCCCGAGGCGGTGGTGGCCGATATCTGGGAAGTGCTGGTCGAAGGTTCGATCGCCTATGAGCTGGCGACGTTCGACCGGACGCGGGGGTAAGCGCCCCCTCCCCTTAACCCCCGCCCGTTCAGGCTGAGCCCTTCGGCTGGCTGGCAAGCCAGCCGCTCAGGATAAACTTCGGCGCTTTGCGCCGAAGTCGAAGCCCACGCCCCGACCTCCGCCACAGGTAGCGTTTGGCGAACGCCATCCCTTGGGCTTCGACTTCGCTCAGCCGGAACGGAGGTGGGGGACTTTCCCCTTTATCGCTGACGCGGCCGCGCCAGCGTCGACAGCACGCCGCGCAGCGTCCGCACTTCCTGGCTCGACCAGCCGGGCTTCGTCAGCAGGGTGCGCAGGGTGCGCTTGCTCGCAGGCGTCCGGTCGGGCGGGAAAAAGAAGCCCGCATTCTCCAGCATATCCTCCAGCTGACCGATCATGCCGTCCAGTTCGCCCTGCGGCGCGACTTCGGGCAGTTCGACTTCGGGCGGCTGGGCCAGTGCGATCCCCTTCGACCATTCATAGGCGATCAGGATCACCGCCTGCGCCAGGTTCAGGCTGCCGAATTCGGGGTTGATCGGCACGGTGACGATCTTGCGCGCGATGGCCACATCGTCGGTTTCCAGCCCCGAGCGCTCCGGCCCGAACAGGAAGGCCGCGCGGCCCACAGCGTCGGCATGGATTTCGCGCGCCGCCTCTTCCGGGGTGACGACCGGCTTGGTCACGCCGCGCTTGCGGACGGTGGTGGCATAGACCTGCGAACAGTCGGCGACCGCATCGGCGACGCTCTCATAGACCTTGGCCTGTTCCAGCACGATGTCGGCGCCCGACGCCGCCGGTCCCGCCTGCGGATTGGGCCAGCCGTCGCGCGGGGTGACGAGGCGCATCTCGACCAGCCCGAAATTCAGCATGGCACGCGCGGCCTTGCCGATATTCTCGCCAAGCTGCGGGCGGACCAGGACGATGACGGGGGGCTGGGATTGGGGCTGGGACAAAATTCAATCTTCCGTTCGCCCTGAGCGAAGTCGAAGGGCACGTTCGGCGCGGGGTATCGCGGCTTCTTTTAGCGCCGTCCAGTCGGTTGCGATCAGGGCGGTCTTCTTGGCGCGAGGCCAACCCTTGATCTGGCGTTCGGCAGCGAGGGCTTCGTGGCGCGTTGGGAAGTCCTGCGACCACGCCAGTTCGATCGGGCGGCGGGTCTGGGTGTAGCAGGGGACGTCGCCGGTCTGATGCTGGGCGATGCGGTGTTCGAGGTTTTCGGTGTGGCCGGTGTAATAGCTGCCGTCGGAGCAGCGGAGGATGTAGCAATAGAAGGCCATTCCCTGAGGCTATCGCTTCCCAGGTTGAGGGCAAGGGATTCCCTTGGGCTTCGACTTCGCTCAGCCTGACCGGCTGTTTGTACAATCTGCTATTCAATACCTCCGTTCAGGCTGAGCGAAGTCGAAGCCCACGCCCGGACCTCACCAAATCACTCCCCCCGAGGAGCCACTTCTTCCACCGTCCCGGCGAACGCCTCGAAATCCCTGGCCTCGCCGAACTCGCGGTACACGCTCGCGAACCGGATATACGCCACCGAGTCGAGGCCCTTCAGCCCCTCCATCACCATCTCGCCGATCCGCTTGGACGACACCTCGCCCTCGCCGCTCGTCTCTAGCTGGCGCTGGATTCCGGAGACGAGCTTCTCCACCCGCACCGGATCGATCGGCCGCTTGCGCGTCGCGATGGAAATCGAGCGGAGCAGCTTTTCCCGGTCGAACGGTTCGCGCCGGTCCTCGCTCTTCAACACGAACAGCTCGCGCAGCTGGATGCGCTCGAACGTGGTGAAGCGCGCGCCGCAGCCTTCGCACTGGCGGCGGCGGCGGATCGCCGCCCCATCTTCGGTGGGGCGGCTATCCTTTACCTGACTGTCTTCATGGCCACAAAAGGGGCAGCGCATTCAGATCTTCTTCTTCGCCTTGAAATAGGCGTAGCCGGCACCCGCCGCCGCGCCGAAGATCGGGCCGACGAACGGCACCGGGATCGCGACGACGGCGCCGAGCGCGCCCCACTTCGCCATGCTCTTGCCCAGGCCCGGCGTCGACTTGATGTCGCTCTGCACCTCGGCAAATTTCTGGTCGAACTTGGCCATTTGAAACGTCCTTATCCCTGGTAGATCGGAAAGCGCGCGCAAAGCTCGCGCACACGGGTCCGAACGTTCGCCTCGACCTCAGGATCCCCATGCTCGCCCTTGGCCTTCAGACCGTCGAGCACATCGGCGACCATATGGCCGATCTGTTCGAACTCGGCCGGACCGAAACCGCGCGTGGTCCCAGCGGGCGAGCCGACGCGGATGCCGCTGGTCTTCATCGGGGGGAGCGGATCGTTGGGGATGCCGTTCTTGTTGCAGGTGATGCCGGCCCGCTCCAGCGCCTCGTCGGCGTCGCGGCCGGTGATGCCCAGCGGGGTCAGGTCGACCAGCGCCAGATGCGTGTCGGTGCCGCCCGCGACCAGATTCGCCCCGCGCGTCTTCAGCGTCGCCGCCAGCACGCGGGCATTCTCCACGACCGCCGCGATATAGGTCTTGAACTCCGGCTGGAGCGCTTCGCCGAACGCGACCGCCTTGGCGGCGATAACGTGCATCAGCGGACCGCCCTGAAGACCGGGGAAGACCGCCGAGTTGATCTTCTTCGCGATCGCCTCGTCATTGGTCATGATCATGCCGCCGCGAGGACCTCGCAGCGTCTTGTGCGTGGTGGTGGTCACGACATGCGCATGGCCGAACGGGGTCGGGTGCAAACCGCCCGCGACGATGCCCGCGAAGTGCGCCATGTCGACCATGAAATAGGCGCCGACCTCGTCCGCGATGGCGCGGAACTTGGCGAAGTCGATGACGCGCGGATAGGCCGAGCCACCCGCGATGATGATCTTGGGCTGGCTCTCGCGCGCGATCCGGGCGACCTCGTCATAATCGATCAGGTGCGTCTCGGGATCGACGCCATACTGGACCGCGTTGAACCACTTGCCCGACAGCGCCGCCTTGGCACCGTGCGTCAGATGGCCACCGGCGTCGAGCGACAGGCCCATGATCGTGTCGCCGGGCTTGGCCAGCGCCAGCATGACAGCGCCGTTCGCCTGCGCGCCCGAATGCGGCTGGACGTTGACGAAGTCGCAGCCGAAAATCTGCTTGGCACGGTCGATCGCCAGCTGCTCGACCTCGTCCGACGGCGCGCAGCCCTGATAATAGCGCTTGCCCGGATAGCCCTCGGCATACTTGTTGGTGAAGACGGACCCTTGCGCTTCCATCACCGCCTTGGAGACGATGTTCTCGGAGGCGATCAACTCGATCTGGGTCTGCTCGCGTTCCAGCTCGTGCGCGACACCGGCGAAGACGGCGGGGTCGGCATCGGCGAGGGTGCGGGTGAAGAAACCGGCGGGCTGGACGTCGTTAAGCGTGCTCATGAGGGTATCCTTGGCGTTCAATTCTGGGCGGGCGCAGTGGACAGCATGTCGACACGGCGCTGATGACGTCCGCCCTCGAACGGGGTGGACAGAAAGGCTTCGAGGCAGGCCTTGGCCATTTCCTCGCCGATGACGCGCGCGCCCATAGCGATGGCGTTGGCGTCGTTATGCTGACGGGCGAGCGCGGCCGACAGCGGCTCGGACACGAGCGCGCAGCGGCAGGCGGGGTTGCGGTTAGCCGCGATCGAGATACCGATGCCCGATCCGCACAGCGCGACGCCGCGTTCGGCGCGCCCATCGGCCAGCGCTTCGCCGATCGCGCGGCCGAAATCGGGATAGTCGACGCTGGCGGTCCCGTCGGTCCCCAGGTCCAGTACCTCATGACCCTGTTCGCGCAGCCAGTCCGCCAGCACGACCTTCAACGAGACGGCGGCATGATCGGATGCGATCGCGATGCGCATGGGACGGGCGCTCCAGGCAGATGGGGATGGAATGGGTGCGCCTTTACGCGCGTGCGGGGTGAATGGCTACCCCTTCGCGGACGGGCCGCGACACACGCTGGCGCTGGGAAACTGCGGGGGGGAACGCGCCGTCCGGTTCGGCTGTTCTGCGCGCCATGAAGCGCATCCTGATCCTCGCCGCCTTATGCTCCCTGCCCGCCTGTTCGCGCGAGACGCCGGACGAGGTGAAGAACGCGGCGGCGCCGACGAACACCCCCAGCGGCGCCGCCACGGCCGGTCCGGCCGGGGACGGATCGACCTTCACCGGCCTGCCGAAGAAAAAGGCGCCCGATTATGTCGGACGCTATGTCGGGGTGGAGGGCATGTATCTGACCATCCGGCATGCCGCGACGCCGGGCCGCTATCGCCTGGAGATGCAATGGGACCTCGACCACAAGGGCGAGTTCCGGGGCGAGCAGGTCGGCGACACCATCGTCTTCGATCGCAATGGCGTGCGCGAGACGCTGCGCCCGACGAACGGCGATGCGACGGGGCTGAAATATCTGGCGGGCAAGACCGAATGCCTGACGGTGAAGCCGGGCGAAGGCTATTGCAGAAAATAGGGCGCGGCTAGGCTCGCCCAGGCCGTCATGATAGGATCGCCACCGTGAACCAACTGGCCCGCCTCTCCCCGGACACCCGCGCCCGCTTCACCAGCGCAGAATTCCTGCACATGGTCGAAAGCGGGGCGTTCGAGGGCATGAAGGTCGAACTGATCGAGGGGGAGCTGGAACGGATGAACCCGCCAATGAACGGTCATTCCGCGGCTCAAGCCCATGTCGTCTTCTATCTTGCCCAAAAGATGGGACCAGCCCTGGTCCGTGGCGAAACGGGCCTGATGCTGAACGACTCGACCGTCGTGGCGTGCGACGCAGCCCTGCTCCGCGCGCCCGTCGCCGAAAATCGCTTCCTCACCCCGGCGGACCTGTTGCTGGTGGTCGAGATCGCGCAGACGACGCAAGCGCGCGATCTGGGGCTGAAGCGGATGCTCTATGCGCGCGCCGACATCCCCACTTACTGGGCGATCGACGGCACACGCCGCATCATCCATGTCCATGCCGAACCGGTGGACGGGGAATATACCAGCGTCCGCACCGTGCGGTTCGGCGAAGCCTTGCCGGTGCCGGGGAGCGATGCGGCGATCACGCTCGACTGACGGCCCCCGGTTTTCGGATCGGCGCGACGCGTCTCTCAGCGCCCCTGAAAGCGCCCCGGACGCCGCTCGGTAACGGCGCGCACGCCTTCGGCGAAATCCTCGGTGCGCATCAATATCGCCTGTTCGGCCAGTTCATGATCGGTCGCCGCCTCGACCAGAGCGCGCAAATCCCCCCGCAACGTCCGCCGGGTCGACGCCACCGCGAGCGGCGCGGTGCCCGCGATCTCGTGCGCCAGCGCCAGCGCGGTCGCCTCCAGCATGTCCGCCGACACCAGCTGGTCGACCAGCCCCCAGCCCTCCGCCTCCTCGCCCCGGATGCGCCGCCCGGTCAGCAGCATCATTGACGCCCGCTGGCGGCCGATCACCCGCTCCAGCACCGCCGAGATGCCGAAGCCCGGATGCAGCCCGAGCTGGACGAAATTCGCCACGAACCGCGCCTCGGGTGTCGCGATGCGGAAGTCAGCGACCAGCGCCAGCCCCAGCCCCGCGCCGACCGCCGCCCCCTGCACCGCCGCGACCACGGGCGTCGCCACCCCGAACAGCCGCGCCGCCGCCATGTAAAAGGGGCTGCGCTCGCCCGGCGGCAACGGATCGGCGACCGGGTTCGCGTTCACCAGGTCCGCGCCCGCGCAAAATACCCGACCTTCTGATCGAAGCAGGATGGCGCGAATCGCCGGGTCCGAATCCGCAGCGTCGAACGCTTCCGCCAATTGCAAAATGGTTCCCAGTCCAAGATGATTATTTGGCGGATTCCGTAGCGTCAGGATGGCGACAGGGCCGTCATGATGGATTTCGATGGTCATGCCCTCCTATTAGCCCGCCTGGAGCACCCGATGCCAGCACCATACCCGTTGCTCGAAAGACACAGCCGCAGGACTTCTTTCGCGCGCGTGCAAACAGGTGCTTGAGCCCATCGCCCGGACCGGATTAGAGAATGGCCATGTCAGGGTGACCGGCCGAACACGGGACGGCGCCTAGGCATCGGGAGCCAAGCGCTCCGTGCCGGGAGGGGATGCCGGGCGGCCTGGAAAACGGGCCGCCCTTTCCCCCACGCCCGACCTCACCCAAATTGCCGACGACGATCTCACGGAACCCGCCTCCGCGATGCGGATTGCTAAGGGTCTGGATTTGGCGGCGGCTGGCCGAAGGCATGGCCGCTTCTTGGGAGACATGGCGATGCCCGACACCATCCTGATTACCGGCGCCTCGGCCGGCCTGGGCGCGGATTTCGCGCGGGCGCTGGCGAAGAAACCCGTGACGCTGGTGCTGACCGCCAGGCGGACCGACCGGCTGGCAGCGCTGGCGCAAGAACTGGGCGCGCGGCCGGATGTCGAGGTGCATGTCGTTTCCGCCGATCTGGGACGGCCCGAAGGGGTGAAGGCGCTGCTCGACGGGATCGCCGACCGGGGACTGGTGGTGGATACGCTCATCAACAATGCCGGGTTCGGCGCGCTGGGCGACTTTGCCGACAGCGATCTGGCGACGCAGATGGGGATGATCGATCTCAACGTCCGGGCCTTGGTGACGCTGACCCATGCCGTCCTGCCGCCTATGCTGGCGCGCGGGCGGGGGCGCGTGCTGAACGTCGCGTCGACCGCCGCCTTTCAGCCGGGGCCGTATATGGCGGTCTATTATGCCAGCAAGGCGTTCGTGCTGCACTTTTCGGAGGCGCTGCACGAAGAGGTACGCGCACGCGGCGTGACGGTGACCGCGCTGTGTCCGGGGCCGACGAAGACCGAGTTCGCCGATGTCGCGGGCATGGCCGAAACGCCGCTGTTCGAGCGCTTCGCTTCTGGGTCGGAACAGGTGGTGCGCGATGGCCTCGCCGCGCTGGAGCGGGGGGACGCGGTGATGGTGTCGGGGCTGCTCAACCGGCTGACCGCCGCCAGCACGCGGGTCGCGCCGCGCGGAGTGCTACGGCGGGCGGTCGCCAAATTGCAGGGTGGGCGGAGGTGATTTTTGGTCCGCGCAGAGATGTTTAGACGAGCCTGACCGGCACCCTCCTATCAACCCGCAGACAAAGCCGCGCTGATGACAGGGAAGGCCGCCTTCGGCTGGGCAATCTCCCTCTGCGCCTCCGCGCGAACCTATTCCGCCGTCACCGGCGTCCGGCTCCCCCGTACGCTATCGAAGGCGTAAAGCGCACACCCCGTCCAGATCAGCGCAAAGGTGACGATGTGCACCGGCTTCAACGGCTCGCCGAACAGCAGCACGGCCTGCGCGAATTGCAGGGTCGGGGACATATATTGCAGCAGCCCGAGCGTGGCGTAGCGCATCCGCCGTGCCGCCGCCGCGAACATCAATAGCGGCGCCGCCGTCACCGCGCCCGCCAGGATCAGCAGCATGTCGAGATGCCGATCCACCCCGAACGCCGCCGTCCCGTGGCCGCTCGCCTGGAACAGCACGAACAGCGCAGGCGCGGCGAGCAGCAGCGTCTCGACCGTCAGCCCGCCCAGTGCATCGATCGCCGCGATCTTGCGCACGAAGCCGTAGAAACCGAAGGAAAGCGCCAGCGCGAGCGAGATGCCGATCGCGCCGCCGCCATGGATCGCCAGCACCGCCACGCCCATTGCGGCGACGCCGACCGCAATCGCCTGCCCCCGCCGGATCCGTTCGCCAAGCAGGGTGACGCCCAGCACGACATTGACCAGCGGGTTGATGAAATAGCCCAGGCTGGCTTCGAGCACATGGTTGTTCTGGACCGACCAGATATAGATCAGCCAGTTGACCGCGATGAGCGCCGCGCTGGCGCAGAGCAGCAACAGGGTACGCCCCCGCGCCGCCGCGATGATCGCCTTGCCCCGCCGCGCGACCTGCACGACGATCGCCAGCAACAGCAGCGACCACAGGATGCGATGCGCCAGCACCTGAAGCGCGGGCACACCCTTCAACAGCTTGAGATAGAGGGGCAATATACCCCAGCTGATATAGGCGCCGATGCCCAGCAACAGGCCGGTGCGCGCATTATGATCGGTCGTCATGCCGCCCCCTGTTCACGCTTGGGGGGCGGATGGCAAGCCGGGCGTTACCCCGCGACCATGCCCTTCACCTTCACCGCGCCGCCCAGATTGACGACTCGGCCGGATACCATGCCGGTGATCCGCACGGTCGCGCCGCGCTCGACGATGACGTCGCCGGCCACCATGCCCTTGATCGTGGCGTGCACGCCCGAGGCGACGATGACGTCACCGCCGACCATCCCGCGCACCGTCCCGTCCGACGTCATTTCCAGCGATCCCGCCGTCATTCCGCGCATGGCATCCTCCTGTCTCGAGGATAGGACGCGCGCCCGGCGGATAGGTTCACGCATGGCCTTCGACTTCGCTCAGGCTGAACGGATGTTGGGAAAAAACACCAACGCCGTTCACGCTGAGCGAAGTCGAAGCGCACGCCCCGCCTTCGCCCAGCGCGCAACCTCAATCCGCGAACAGCATCACCGGCGTCTCCAGCAACCGCTTCAGCGCCTGGACATAGCTTGCCGCGTCATAACCATCGACGACCCGGTGGTCGCAGCTGATCGACAGGTTCATCAGCTTGGCCCGCGCGATCGTCTCGCCACCGCGCCCGTCGGAGCGGAAGACCGGCCGCTCGACGATACGATTCGGGCCGATGATCGCCACCTCGGGCCGGTTGATGACCGGGGTCGTCGCAATACCGCCCAGCGGCCCCAGCGAGGTCAGGGTGATCGTGCCGCCACCCATGTCGGTGCTGGCGATGCTGCCTGCACGCGCGGCCTCGGCAAGGCGGCCGATCTCCGTCGCCAGCTGCCAGACATTGCGGCTCTCGGCATTGCGGATGACGGGGACCATCAGCCCGGCGGGGGTCTGCGTCGCCATGCCCATATGCACCGCGCCCGAACGGTTCACCACGCCCGCCTCGTCGTCATAACGCGCGTTGAGCATCGGGAAGTCGGGCAGCGTCTTGCAGATCGCGACGATGAGGAGCGGCAGCATCGTCAGCTTGGGCCGGCTGCCCCGCCCTGCGTTCAGCTGCGCACGCGTCTCCTCCAGCGCGGTGACGTCGATTTCCTCGACATAGGTGAAGTGCGGGATGGAACGCTTGGAGGCGGCCATGTTCTCGGCGATCCGGCGGCGCATGCCGATGACGCGCACGGCTTCGTCGGCGCGGGGGGCACGGGCGGGGGTATAGCCCTGGCCCGAGCCATAGCGCAGGAAGGCGTCGAGGTCCGAATGGCGCACCCGGTCGCCCTCGGCGGGCTTCACGCTGGCAAGGTCGACGCCCAGGTCCTGTGCGCGGGCCCGGACGGCGGGCGAGGCCAACACCTTCTTCTCCTGCTCCCTCTCCCCTTGTGGGAGAGGGTCGGGGTGAGGGGTGGCCACGGGGGACGTCGCTTGCGGCGCCCCCTCACCCCGCCCCTCTCCCACAAGGGGAGAGGGAGTTGGCGCTTCTTCGACGCCGGGATTTTCCGCCTCCAGCACCGATTCCTCGGTCGCAGGCGACGCGGCTTCCTCCACCGCATCGGTCTCGATCACCATCAGCGCTGATCCGATCGGCACCTGATCGCCGACCTCGCCCGCCAGTTCGACGACGGTGCCCGACACCGGCGATTCCATCTCGACGGTCGCCTTGTCGGTCATCATGTCGGCGACCGACTGGTCCTCCTCGACCCGGTCGCCGAGCTTGACGTGCCAGGCGACGATCTCGGCCTCGGAGATGCCTTCGCCGATGTCGGGCAGGCGGAAGGTGAAACGAGCCATGTCAGGCGTCCTTCAACAAGGTCTTGAGCGCCTGGCCGATACGGACCGGGCCAGGGAAATAGGCCCATTCCAGGCTGTGCGGATAGGGCGTGTCGAAGCCGGTCACGCGCGCGATCGGCGCTTCGAGGTGATAGAAGCAGCGTTCCTGGACCAGCGCGGACAGCTCCGCACCGTACCCGCCGGTGCGCGTCGCCTCGTGCACGATCATGCAGCGGCCGGTCTTCTTCACCGACGCCTCGATCGCATCGATGTCGAGGGGGACGAGCGTGCGCAGGTCGATGATCTCGGCATCCACGCCCATCTCGGCGACCACGGCGGCGCAGACATGGACCATCGTGCCGTAGCACAGGATCGTCACCGCCTCGCCTTCGCGCACCGTCGCCGCCTTGCCCAGCGGGATGCGGTAATAGCCGGTCGGGACTTCGCCGCCGGGATGCTTGGACCAGTTCTCCGCCGGGCGATCCCAATGGCCGTTGAACGGGCCGTTATAGATGCGCTTGGGCTCGAAGAAGAGGACGGGGTCATTGTCCTCGATCGCGGCGATCAACAGACCCTTGGCGTCATAGGGCGTCGCCGGGATCACCGTCTTTATCCCTGAGACATGGGTGAAGATGCCCTCCGGCGACTGGCTGTGCGTCTGGCCGCCGAAGATGCCGCCACCGAAGGGCGAGCGCACCGTGATCGGCGCGGTGAACTCGCCCGCCGAGCGATAGCGCAGCCGCGCCGCCTCGCTGACCAGCTGGTCGAGCGCCGGGTAGATATAGTCGGCGAACTGGATCTCGGGCACCGGGCGCAGGCCATAGGCCCCCATACCGACCGCGACGCCGATGATGCCGCATTCGGTGATCGGCGTGTCGAACACGCGGGTCTTGCCATACTTCTTCTGGAGACCCGCAGTCGCGCGGAAGACGCCGCCGAAATAGCCGACATCCTCGCCCATCACGACCACATCCGGGTCGCGCGCCATGACCACGTCCATGGCGGAATTGATCGCCTGGATCATGTTCATGCGGGTGGTTTCGCCCGTTTCGGGCACGGTTACGGTGACTTCGTTCACAGGACAGAACCCTTACCAGCACCGTTCCCCGGCGAAGGCCGGGGTCCAGTTGCGGTGTCATCGCGGCGGGGCGGCGGGGCGCGCCACAGGCTGCGTGGCGACTGGGCCCCGGCCTTCGCCGGGGAACAGGCGACGGCCGTCACTTCCGCGCCCATGGCCGTCCGCTCGCTTCTTCCTCGTCGAGCATCTGCTGGCGCTGCTCGCGCAAATGCCAAGGCATCTCCTCAAATACACCGTCGAACAGGCTGTCGAGCGGCTGGTGCAGGCCGTGGCCGAGGATACCGTTCGCCTCGGCCGCCTTTTGCGCGGCGCGGACCTCCTCGGCGACTTCGCGGTCCTGCGCGGCGTGGCGCTCTTCGTCCCATTCGCCCAGGCCGATCAGGTGATCCTTCAACCGCCGGATCGGATCGCCCAGCGGCCAGGCGGTCGGTTCACCCGCCGAGCGATATTGCGTCGGATCGTCCGAGGTGGAGTGCCCCTCGGTGCGATAGGTGAAATGCTCGATCAGCGTCGCGCCCTGGTTGGTCCGCGCGCGCTCGGCGGCCCATTGGGTGGCGGCATAGACCGCTAGCGCGTCGTTGCCGTCGACCCGAAGACCCGCAATGCCATAGCCGATCGCCCGCGCTGCAAAGGTCGTCGCCTCCGCGCCCGCGAAGCCCGAAAAGCTGGAGATCGCCCACTGGTTGTTGACGACGTTCATGACCACCGGCGCACGGTAGACGGCGGCAAAGGTGCAGGCCGAGTGGAAGTCGCCCTCCGCCGTCGAACCCTCGCCGCACCACACGGCGGCAATGCGGGTGTCGCCCTTGGCGGCCGAGGCCATCGCCCAGCCCACCGCCTGCGGATATTGCGTCGTCAGATTGCCCGAGATCGAGAAGAAGCCAGCCTCTTTCGCCGAATACATGATGGGCAACTGCTTGCCGCCCAGCCGGTCCGCGCTGTTGGAATAGATCTGGTTCATCATGTCGACCAGCGGCCAGTCGCGCGCGATCAACAGCCCCTGCTGGCGATAGGAGGGGAAACACATATCCTCATAATCCAGCGCATGGGCGGCGGCGACGGCGACCGCCTCCTCGCCCAGCGCCTTCATATAGAAGCTGGTCTTGCCCTGACGCTGGGCGCGGAACATGCGTTCGTCAAAGGCGCGGAGCAGCACCATGTGGCGCAGCATCCGGCGCAGGCGATCGGGCGAGAGCTTAGGGTCCCAGGGACCGACCGCGCGGCCCTCCTCATCCAGCACGCGGATCAGCGTATAGGCGAGTTCATGGAAGCTGTCGGCGGGCGCGGCGGTGTCGGGGCGGCGCTGCGCTCCGGCGGGCGGAACCTCGACACTGGCGAAGTCGACCGCATCGCCCGGCCGAAATTTCGGCTCAGGGACATGCAGCTGCAACGGGGCCAGGTTGGCGCGCGAAATGCCTTCTGGCGGCACGGCCATGCTCTCTCCTCAACGCTTTGCCCGAGTCTGCTCGGGTCGTTGCTATCTTTCAACCGGATGACATTTTATTTCAAGCGCATTTTGGGGACGTTGGTCGGTCGAACGCGTCGAGTGGTGGTGTTTCCTGTGATGAACCACCCTCACCCTTCCGGCGCTTCGCGCCTCCCTCCCTCTCCCACTGGGAGAGGGAAGGGGCCCGCCCGCTTTAGCGGGTGGGAAGGGTGAGGGTGTTACAGGTCAGTTCCCCGTAATCGCCATCTCGAACGGCACCACCGGATGCGGGGCCTCGTCATAGAAATTGACCACCGGCGCATCGGCCCAGGCATAGCGCACCCGTACATCGCCCGGCTTCGCATCGGCCAGCCGCACTTCCGCCCCGTTCACCGTCGCATTGGCATAACGGCAGGCCGAGGCATCGCACAGCTCGAACCCGATCGGCGCGGCGGCGCTCCACGCATGAAGCGCGCCCTGCACACCGCTGAAGCGCAGCACCACCTCACTCCCTGCACGGGTCGCCGAGGCGATCATCGGCCCGGAGGCATTGGCACGATCACCCGCCTCCAGATGCTGTTCGGCGAAGACCAGCCGCTTGGCGAGTTCGTTCTTGTCGGCCGGATGGATGTCGTTGCGTACGCCGATATCGATCGTCGTCGCCAGCGCCGCATGGGGATCGCGCAGCACCGCCAGACGCTGAGTCTCGCGCAAGGCCGCCCAGCCGCTGTCGCCAATCCTGACCGGCGGCGATCCGAAATTGGCGAGCTGCACGATCAGGAAGGGTAATTCCGGGTTCTGGAACTGCCGCCGCCATCCGGTCATCAGCGCCGCCAGCCGATCGCCATAGCTGGCGAGACCGACATCGGACTCGCCCTGATACCAAGCGACGCCCTTCAACCCGATCGGCCCCAGCGGCGCGATCATACCGTTATAGAGCGTGCCCAGCCCTGCATGGCTTTCCCACGGGCTGCGGGGATAGCTCTGGTCGTTCGCCTTGTAGACCGAATAGCGCCAGCCGGTGCCGAGCGGGATCGGTTGCCCCCCGGCGGGCGTGAACCGGATATTGTCGGCGGGACCGAACATGCCGCCCGGACCATAGGTGTCACCCAGCCCGACGACGATCTCGTTATGCCCCTTCTTGAGCGCCGAACGCGGCACGGTGTAGCGCCGCCAGTCGCCCCAGCCGAAGGTCGCGCCGACGACCACGCCATTGATCCAGACGGTATCCAGCTCGTCGATCCCCGCCAGCTCGATCACCCCGTCGCCAGTGGGAGGGGTCGGCAGGTCGAAGCCCTGCCGGAACCAGACCAGGCCGTTGTAATCCGCGAGCGCGGGCACGCCCCATTCCTCCCAGGGGGAGAATTTGGGCACCGGTGTCCAGCTCAGCCGATCGGGCGCGTTCCATGGCTCCTGCCCGCGCTTCGTCCCGCTCGCCTTGCGCCACCAGTCGCCCCAGCGGTCGCCGAAGCTGCGCAGCCCCGCTGCATGGTCGCGGGCATAAAGCGCCAGCAGGTCGGCATCGGCGCTCAGGCCAGGCAGCTTGCGCGCATCGGTGGCATCGACCCAAGGCAGGATCTTGGTCCCGCCCCAGCTCGAATCGATCGCGCCCATCGGCACGTTCGACTTGGCGGCCAGATCCTTGACCATCAGATAGCAGGCGGCGGAGAAATCGGCGACGCTGGCGGGCGAAGCGGCGGCCCAGACCGGGCGCTTTTCCAGCGGCTCGTCGGCGGACAGGCCGACATGATGCGCCACGTCGAGCAGGCGGATATGGTCGTTGGCCGCACCCTTGACCAAACCCTCGCCGTTCAGCGCCTGCTTGGTCGGATATTCCATGTTGGACTGGCCCGAGCACAGCCAGACATCGCCGACCAACAGGTCGTCCATCGTGTCCACTGCGCCATCCTTGCCGGTGGCGGTCAGGGTCAGAGGCGTCGCGGTCGCCACCATGGCGGGCAAGGTGGCGCGCCACCGGCCCTTGCCATCGGCGGTCGCGCTGGCACTCGCCCCGCCCAGCGTCACGGTGACGCCCTCGCCCGCATCGGCCGCACCCTCGACGATGATCGGGCGGTCGCGCTGGAGGACGGCGTGCGCGCTCATCGGGGTCAGGATGCGCGGTCGCGCCTCCGCCATGGCGGGCCACGCTGCCGCCGTGCCCAGCAACACCATCAAACCCATGCGCCGCCCGGCGCCGGACCGTGAATGCCCCATCCGCATCTCATCCCTCTCCTATGCCCGGCTCGCGCCCGATTCCGCGCGGCCATGGGCCATGCGCGGATCATAGGATCGGCAAAATGATAACGCTATCGGGAAACGTCAGCCTGGAGCCGCGCCAGCGCGATCCCGGCGAGGTTCTGGGTGCGCTTGATATGGCGCAACCGAAAGCGCGGCGGACGCGGCAGGGCGGCCCAGGTCGCGAAATGGACCAGATGCGCGGGCGGCACCCGCACCTTGCCCAGGGCCTGCGCGACCACCGCGGCGGCGTCCCCCAACAGCAGCGCGTCCGCCAGCCCGGCCTCGTGCGCCGCGCGCGTGGCGGCGATCAGCGCCAGCCACTCGGCGGTCATGCTGGTCCCCGGCCCCAGGTCGCGCACGACATGCGCCTTCCCGCCCAGCACCACCGCATATTCCATGCCGCCGGGGCGAAGGCCGCCGTCGAAGAAGATCTTCAAGACGTACCGATGCTGCGCGCGACCGCCTCGGCCGTCTTGATGCCGTCGACCGCCGCCGACAGGATGCCGCCCGCATAGCCCGCGCCCTCGCCCGCAGGATAGAGACCGTAGGTGTTCAGGCTGTGCCCGTCCTCGCCGCGCGTGAAGCGGACGGGCGACGAAGTGCGCGTCTCCACCCCCGTCATCACCACGTCCGGATGGTCGTATCCGGCGATCTGGCGGCCGAAGACCGGAATCGCCTCGCGCATCGCCTCGACCACGAAGTCGGGCAGGCATTCGGACAGGTCGGTCGGCGTCACGCCGGGGCGATAGGAGGGCGTGACCGACCCCAGGCTGGTCGAGGGGCGCTTGGCCAGGAAGTCGCCGACCCGCTGCGCCGGGGCCTTGTAGTTGGAGCCGCCCGCGACATAGGCGCGCTCCTCCCAATGGCGTTGCAGCGCGAGGCCCGCCAGCGGATCGCCGGGAAAGTCGCGCTCCGGATCGATCGCGACCACGAAGCCCGAATTGGCGTTGCGCTCGTTGCGCGAATATTGGCTCATGCCGTTGGTCGCGACGCGGCCCTCTTCGCTGGTCGCGGCGACGACGGTGCCGCCCGGACACATGCAGAAGCTGTAGACCGTCCGCCCGTTCTGGCAGTGGTGCGAGATGTGATATTCGGCCGCGCCCAGGATCGGATTGCCCGCCTGATGCCCGAAGCGCGCGCGGTCGATCCACCCCTGCGGGTGCTCGATCCGTACGCCGATCGAAAAGGGCTTGGCCTCGACATAGACGCCCGCCGATTGGAGCATCGCGAAACTGTCGCGGGCGCTATGGCCGATGGCGAGGACGACATGATCGACCTCCAGATAGCCGCCGCCGTTCAGGTGCAGCCCGCGCACCCGGCGTTGGCCCGATCCGTCCGTCGCGACATCCAGCCCGTCGACGCGAGTAGAGAAACGATATTCGCCGCCCAGCTCCTCGATGGTCGCGCGCATGCTCTCGACCATCGTGACCAGGCGGAAGGTGCCGATATGCGGATGCGCCTCGGTCAGGATTTCGGGCGGCGCGCCCGCTTTCACGAACTCGGTCAGCACCTTGCGGTTCAGGTGGCGCGGGTCCTTGATCCGACTGTAGAGCTTGCCGTCCGAAAAGGTGCCCGCCCCGCCTTCGCCATATTGCACGTTGGATTCGGGGTTGAGCACGCTCCGGCGCCACAGGCCCCAGGTGTCCTGAGTCCGCTCGCGCACCACCTTGCCGCGCTCCAGGATGATCGGGCGATATCCCGCCTGCGCCAGCACCAGCGCGGCGAACAGGCCGCAGGGGCCCGCGCCGATCACCACCGGGCGCTTGGTGCCCGGCGGCGGCCCGCTTGGCAGGTGATAGCGGGTATCGGGCGTGCGCTGTACATCGCGGTCGCGGCGGAACCGCTCCAGCACGGCGGCCTCGTTCTTCAGGTTCACATCGACCGAATAGACGAGCTGGATATTGTTCTTGTCGCGCGCATCATGCCCGCGCCGGGCGATCACGAAGCGCACCAGCTCGCGCGGCGTCACGCGCAACCGGCGACAGATGGCGGCGGGCAGGGCCTCGTCCGCATGGTGGAGAGGCAGTTTCAATTCACTGAGGCGGATCATCCCGCGCGCCATACAGAATTGCACGTCCTCCCGCCATCGCGGCGTGCTACTCAGGTTCAGCCGTCTGGCGTCAGCTCGAAGAGCTTCTGGACGATCCCGTTCCCTTCCCGATAGGTCCGGAAACCCATGGCTGCATAATAGCGTAAGCCCATCGGATTATCCGCGCCGATCGTGGCGTCGATTCGGGTCAGCCCGGCCTCGCTGGCGGCGTGCAGACTGCGGGCGAACAACGCTTTGCCGATGCCCCGCCGATGGGCACGCGGGCTGATATGCGTGCCGATGATGCCCCAGCCTTCGGGCAAGTTATAGCGATTGCCCGCCGCCGCGCGCTTCAGCGACTGGAATCCCATCGCCCCATGGTCGTCGAGCGCGACGCTGCACAAAATGCCGTCCGGTGCCGCGATATAGTGGGAGAGGGTAAAGGCGGGATCGTGCGGGCGCGAACGGCCAGTAAGGGCGATGATTTCCCTCAGCACCTGGCTCATGGCCAAGGCGTCATCCTCTGTCGCCTGGCGGATCAGCATCGCGGCACCCCATGCTTGCGGTTGGTCCATGGCCTTATCCAGTGGCGGTTTCGGTGTCACCGGCTGGAGTTACAGCCCCCCGACCACGCGTTTCAGCGGGGCTTCGGGGACGGCGGGTTCGGCCAGGATTTCGGCCTGGAGCGCAGGCCAGCGTTCGCCGAACCAGTAATCGCCGCGCTCGGCGCGCAATATGGGGTCGTGCGCGGTCGCCACATCCTCGATCGCGGTCGGAACATGGTTGGGAATGTCGAAAAAGGTGCGCACGATCGGCCGGGTCGGGCTTTCCCCTTCGCGCACGACGATGCCCAGCCGGTTGGAATGGAGGCGGACCAGCGCGGCGAATGGCTGGACGCCCAGGCTGGAGATGAAGACGCGCAGCATCTCCGGGTCGAAATGACCGTCCCATTCGATCATCTGCGCCAGCGCCTCGTGCGGCGACCAGGCGCGCTTATAGGGGCGTATCGACGTCACCGCGTCATAGACGTCGCACACGGACGAGATGCGGACGAACTGGCTGATCTCGTCGCCCTTCAGACCGTCGGGATAGCCCGCCCCGTCCATCCGCTCGTGATGGTGGCGGCACACGTCCAGGATGCGCGGGTCGAGATCCTTCATGTCGACCAAGATCCTGTGGCCCAGACCCGGATGACGTCGGATTTCCACCATTTCCTCGGCATTCAGGCGACCGGGTTTGTCGAGGATGTCGGCGGCGATATGCATCTTGCCGATATCATGGAGCAGTCCGGCCATGCCCGCGACATGCACCTCCTCCTCGCTCAGACCCAGATGACGCGCCAGGCTCATCATCAGCGTGCCCACCGCGACCGAGTGGATATAGATATACTGGCCCTTATCCTTCAGCCGCGTGACGGCGATCATCGCGGCAGCGCTCTTGGCGGTCGTCTCGGCGATGTCCTCGACGATCGGGACCAGATCGCTGGTGCGGATGGTGCGGCCCAGCAGCGCTTCGTCGAAGAGGTGCGCGACGGCGGCGGTGGCACGCTCGGACACGGCGCTCGCCCGCTCCAGCTCGGTCGGCGGCTTGGCGCGGCGCGGGCGGAGCGACGTGACGACCGGCGTCGCAGGCGTTTCGGCGGGAGGTGCCAAGGGCAATTCCACCGTCTCGTTCGCGTCGATCATCGTCGGTCCGCGCCCTTTGGCCAGGTCGATGGTGACGGTCGGAACCGACTCGCGAATCTTCGCCAGGTCTTCTGGCTCGGTGAGCAGGAAGGACTTTCGCCAAAACGGGTTGTGCAGCCATGAACAGTGCAGCGCGTGGATATACATGCCGAGCGCGACCTGATTGCTCCCGATCTGGATGTAACGATTCGTGGTCGACGTCTCTTCCATTCCTGAAATCTAACCCATGTGACGTAAAATTTTGGTTTCGGGATCGACAAATTTCGAATTTTTGGAGCCGGATGGCGCCTCGATCCCGATGCCGACCGGTGTCCATTTCGGACCGGCTCCCCTGCCTCGCCTCCATCATTCGATGACATTTTGATAATCATTATCAATCGCGTTGACAGTGCGAATGTTTCTCAATAGCTGGCGCGGCAAAGGGGAAAGATTCATGTCACATTCGTTCATCGCCCTGTCGTGCGTGGGCTTCCTGGCCACCGCGCCCCATGTCGCCGCCGCCGAAACCGGCCCGCGTGCCGATAACGCAGCGCCGAGCGCCGCCGCCGCGAAGTCGCAGGATTCGACCGGCCAGCGCGACGTGATCGTCACCGGCCAGCGTGCGACCGACGCCGCGAGCCTGGAAAGCCCGAAGGCGACCGCCGCGCTGCTCGACACGCCGCAGACGATCACCGTGGTCAGTGAGCAGATCATCCGTAAGCAGAACCTCCAGACGCTGCGCGACGTGCTCCAGACGCTGCCGGGCATCACCTTCGGCGCGGGCGAGGGCGGCGGCGGTTACGGCGATTCGATCAATCTGCGCGGCTATTCGGCCAGCAACGACATCACCATCGACGGCGTGCGCGACAGCGCGCAGTACAGCCGTACCGACCCGTTCAACCTGCAACAGGTCGAGGTCTATAATGGCGCGAACAGCGTCTTCAACGGATCGGGTTCGGTCGGCGGGACGATCAACCTCGTCTCCAAGGTGCCCACGTCCGAGACGCTGACCATCGTGCAGGGCTCGGTCGGCACCGACAATTATTATCGCGGCGCGATCGACAGCAATGTCCGCGTGTCGGATCTGGTCGCGGTGCGCCTGAACGGCGCGTACCACCATAACGACGTGCCCGGCCGCGATGTCGAGAAGATGCAGCGCTGGGGCATCGCGCCCTCGGTCACGATCGGCATCGGCGGCCCGACCAGCCTGACGCTCGCCTATGTCCATCAGGAGGATCGCAACACGCCGGTCTACGGCATCCCCTGGTTCGATAATGGCCTGGTCGACGGCTTCGTGCCGGGGGCCAAGCGCTCCAGCTATTTCGGCATCGCCAATCTCGACCGGCAGGACAGCATTGTCGACCGCTTCACCGCGACCTTCCGCCACCAGATCGACGAGCATTGGAGCGTGCGCAACCTGACCCGCTGGCAGCAGGTTACGCAGGATAGCGTCACCTCAGCGCCGCAGGGGACGTTCTGCCTCGCCGCCACTGGTCGCCAGCCGGTGACGGCGACGCCGGGCGCAACCGTCGGCGCGGCCTGCCCCGCCAATGTGCCCGCCGGCTTCTATCTGCCCTCCGGCCCGCGCGGGCTGGTCCGTGATCAGCAGAACCAGATGCTGACCGACCAGATCGACCTGCGCCATGAAGCAGGCGCGAAGGGTGGTTTCCACAATGTGCTGAACATCGGCATGTCGGGCATGATCGAGAATTACCAGATCACCCAAGGCTCGCTGCTGCGCAATGCAGACGGCAGCGCGGTGTCGCCGCTGCCGCTGATCAACATCGCCAATCCGAACACCAACTATACCGGCCCGGTCAACTTCACGACCACCGCCCAATCGCGCAGCGAGACGCGCAATCTGGCCGTCTATGCCTTCGACACGCTGGCGCTGAACCGCTTCTTCGAGCTGAATGGCGGCGTGCGCTGGGAATATCAGGAAGCGAATTTCCGCGCCCTGCCGCTCACCGTAGTGCCGCCGGGCTCGACCCAGTTGACCGCGCTTCAGGCTGCTCCGCAGACCAGCCGCGAAAAGCTGTTCTCCTGGCGGGCGGGCGCGGTATTCCACCCGGTCGAGAATGTCAGCGTCTATGCGGGCTATGGCAACGCCAAGACACCGTCCTCGACGACCGTCCGGCTCGGTTGCGGCGTGCCGTCCACCGCGACCGCTGCGAACCCCTGTGCCGTCGCGCCCGAAACCGCCAAAAATTATGAGGCGGGCGTGAAGGCGGGGCTGTTCGGCCGTCGCCTGGAGCTGACCGCCGCCGTCTTCCGCAACGAGCGGACCAATTACCGCGTGCCCTCCAACGATCCGGCGCTGCCGGTGGGCTTGCAGGTGCTGGACGGGCGCAGCCGGGTGGACGGCATCGCGCTGGGTGCGTCGGGATCGATCACCCCGGCCTGGACGATCTTCGCCAACTATACCTATCTCGACGGCAAGGTGCTGCAGAGCATCTCCAACCGCGACAAGGCGGCGGGCGTGCTCGATCCGCAGGCGGGCAGCCAGCTGATCCAGACGCCCAAACATTCGGGCAGCCTGTTCACCACCTATAAGCTGCCCTTCGGCCTGGAGGTCGGTTACGGCCTGACCTATCAGGGATCGTTCGCGACCAATGCGCCGGTCGCGGCCAATCCGGTGCAGTTCGATGTGGACGATTATCTGATCCACCGCGCCTTCCTGGCCTATACCATCGCCCAGCGCTGGACGATGCAGCTCAACGTCCAGAACTTCACCGACGAGAAATATGTCACGGGCGTGCGCAACAACATCAACGCGACGACCGGCAACATCACCGGCGGCTGGGCGATCCCCGGCGACCGGCGTCAGGCGACGCTGAGCCTGTTCTACAACTTCTGACCGGACTAGCCTTCGTCGATGCTGATCGTCCTTCCCGATATCCTCGATCCCGCCGGGGTCGCCCAGGTCCGCCGCGTCATCGATGCGGGAGCCTGGGCGGACGGCAATGCCACCTCCGGCCCGCAGGCGGCGCTCGCCAAGCGCAACGAGCAGTTGCCGGAGGATTCGGGGGCGGCGGTCGAGGCGGGGCGGATGGTCCTCGACGCGCTGGGGCGGTCGCCGCTGTTCGTGGCGGCGGCCCTGCCGCTCAAGGTCTATCCGCCGCTGTTCAACCGCTATGCGGGCGGCCAGGCGTTCGACGTGCATGTCGACAATGCCGTGCGGCTGAAGCGGGGCAGCGACTTCCGGATGCGCTCCGACCTGTCGCTGACCCTCTTCCTCGAGGACCCGGACGCCTATGACGGCGGCGAGCTGGTGGTCGAGGATCTGTACGGCGAACAGCGGGTGAAGCTGGCCGCGGGCAGCGCGGTCCTCTATCCCGCCTCCAGCCTGCACCGGGTCGAGCCCGTCACGCGAGGGGCCCGTGTCGCCTCCTTCCTGTGGATTCAATCCATGGTCCGCGACGATGGCGAACGGCGCATCCTGTTCGACCTGGACCGCGCGGTGCAGCGGGTGGGGGCGGACAAGGGGCAGGGCGATCGCTCGGTGGTCGAGCTGACCGGCGTCTATCACAACCTGCTGCGCCGCTGGGCCGACGCATGAGCGCGGCCACCGCCCCCAGCCCCAAGAAGCGCAAATGGCGCGGCTGGTGGCTGAAACAGCTTCACACCTGGCACTGGATCAGCGCGGCGGTGTCGCTGGTCGGCATGATGCTGTTCGCGATCACCGGCCTGACCCTCAACCACGCCGCCAGCATCTCGGCCAGCCCGAAGACGGTGCAGAAGAGCGGGCTGCTCGCCCCCGGCCTGCGCCCGCTCTTGGCCAATCCGAAGACGAATGACGCCCCCCTGCCGCCGCGCGTCGCCGAGGCGGTGGCGCGCGCGGTCGATCTCGATCCCGCCGGGCGGCCGGGCGAATGGTCGGACGGCGAGGTCTATGTCGCCATGCCGCGCCCCGGCGGCGACGCCTGGGTCAGTATCGACCGGGCGAGCGGCGCGATCACGTCCGAGCGGACCGATCGCGGCTGGGTCTCCTACCTCAACGACCTGCACAAGGGGCGCAATGCCGGGACCGCCTGGTTCTGGTTCATCGACGCCTTTGCGGTCGCCTGTATCGTCTTCACCCTGACCGGGCTGCTGCTGCTCCAGATGCACGCGCGGCACCGGCCCTCGACCTGGCCGCTGGTCGCGGCGGGCTTCCTGCTTCCGGCGGCGATCGCCGTCTTCTTCCTGCACTGATGGAGAGTTTCACGATGCGATCGACCGCTGTTCTTGCGCTGGGCGTGGTGGCGTTGCCGGGGGCGGCAGGGGCCGCGACGGTGAACGTCACCATCCCGCGCCTCAACGTCGCCGAATATCACAAGCCCTATGTCGCGGTCTGGCTGGAGCCCGCGAGCGGCGGCCCGGCGCGCACGCTGGCGGTCTGGTATGCCGTCAACAAGACCGTCGGCGAGCCCGGCACCAAATGGCTGGCCGATCTGCGCGCCTGGTGGCGGAAGGGCGGACGGAGCATGGCGATGCCCGCAAACGGCATCAGCGGCGCGACCCGCGCGCCCGGCACCCATGCCATCCCGCTGCCCGCCGACCTGAAGCCCGGCCAATATGTCCTGAATGTCGAGGCCGCGCGCGAGACGGGCGGGCGCGAGCTGGTGCAGGTGCCGCTGACCGTGCCCAATCCCCAGGGCCGCGCTGCGGGCAGCCATGAACTGGGTGCCGTCACCATTTCGGCCCGCTGACAGGGAAGGGTCATCATGAAGACGCATCGCCTCCGACTGCTCGCCGCCGCCGCCTTGCTGGCGATACCGGGCCTGGCCTCGGCGCATCGCATGTGGCTGCTCCCCTCTGGCACCATCTTTTCGGGCACCGACAGCTGGGTGACGGTCGACAGCGCCGTGTCCAACGACCTGTTCTATGCCGACCACCAGCCCGGCCGGATCGAGATGGTGAAGGTCTGGCAGCCCGACGGCACGCCGGGGCATATCCAGAACGGCTCGACCGGGCGCTATCGCTCGGTTTTCGACGTGCAGCTCGATAAGCCCGGCACCTGGAAGATCGGGACCGAGATGGCGGGCATCATGGGCAGCTTCAAGGTGGACGGCGTCGAGAAGCGCGTCGGCGGGCGCGGCGGGCCGCCGGGGCCGAGCGGCATGCGCCAGCCGCCGCTGACCGTCGCCGACATCCCCGCCAACGCGACCGATGTGACCCTGACCGAGACGCTCGGCCGCAACGAGATTTTCGTCACCGCAGGCGAGCCGACGCGCACCGTGCTGAAACCGACGGGCAAGGGGCTGGAGTTCGATCCCGTCACCCACCCGGACGAACTGGTCGCGGGCGAGACGGCGAAGTTCCGCTTCCTGGTCGACGGCAAGCCCGCACCGAACCTGAAGGTCACGATCGTCCCCGGCGGCAAGCGCTACCGCGATGCCGAAGGCGCCAAGGAGGTGACGACCGACGCGCAAGGCGTGCTGAGCTATGCCTGGCCGGCGGCGGGCATGTACTGGCTGAACGCGACGCTGACCGACGACAAGCCGACCGCCCCGCGCGCGACGCAGCGGCGGATGAGCTACACCACCACCCTTGAAGTCATGACGCCGTAACCATGCGCATCGTCCTGCCGCCCCGGATCGACCCGAACGCCGTGGCGAGTGGCGATCCGGCGGCCATCGTCACGCTGGGTGGCGAGACGATGGGGACGATGTGGCGCGTGCGCTACGCCACCCGCGACGTGGCCGGTGCGCAAGGCGTGGGCGAAGCGGTGCAGGCGCGGCTCGACGATCTGGTCGCGCAGATGAGCCACTGGGCGACCGACTCGGTGCTCTCACGCTTCAAGCGATCGCCATCGGAAAGCTGGATCGCGCTGTCGCCCGACTTTGCGGCCGTGATCGACACGGCGTTGCGGGTCGCGGCGCTGAGCGACGGAGCATTCGATCCGGCGATCGGGCATCTGGTCGATCTCTGGGGCCATGGGCCGAAGGGGCCGCAGCCCCTGCCCGATGCGGCGGCGATTGCACTGGCCCAAGCGACGGGCGGCTGGCGACGGTTGCGCTGGGACGCAGGCGCGGCGCGGCTCTGGCAGCCGGGCGGCGTCGCGCTCGACCTGTCGGGCATCGCCAAGGGTTATGCCGCCGATGCGGTCGCCGACATGCTCGCAGGTTTGGGCTTCGGCCATTGTCTGGTCGAGGTGGGCGGGGAACTGGTCGGGCGCGGCACGCGGCCCGATGGCGATCCCTGGTGGGTTGATCTCGAAACCCCGCCGCGCGTCGACGCGGCCCCGATGCGCGTGGCGCTGCACCAGATGGCGGTGGCGGGCAGCGGGACCTATCGCAAGGGCGAGCATGGCCTCGACCCGCGCACCGGCCACCCGCCGGACAACGGCGTGGTCGCGGTCCATGTCATCGCGCAGACCGGGATGCTCGCCGATGCGCTGGCGACGGCGGTGGCGATACTGTTCCCCGACCTGTCGGCACTGGCGCCGCTACAGGTCGCGGCACGCATTCTGGTCCGCCGGGATGGCCGCATCGACGAAATCCTGACCGAGCCGCTTCAGGCGCTGCTCGGCTGACATCCTCCCCGCGCAAGGGGAGGATTGCAGGGCGTCAGCGATCCTCGTCCGCAAATTCCAGCGTCGCCCGGACCGGAAAATGATCCGACGGATAGGTCTTGTCCTGATGATAGCTATCGGTCGCGATCGACTCCGCGCGAAAGCCGCGCAGGAAGAGATAGTCGATCCGCCGGTCGGGCGTACCGGTGAAGTCGTGGAAGGTCATTTCCGGCCCCTCGCGTCGTGCGGCGGTAGGCCAGGCGTCGGTCAGCGCGCCCGCGAAGCGGCGATAGGCCGCCGTGTCGGGCCGCGCGTTCATGTCGCCCGCCACCACCACCGGCAGCCCCTTGGCCAGTGCGGGGAGCCGCGCCAGGATCAGCGCCGCCGCCTTGTCGCGCGCGTCGGCATCCTCGTCGCGGTGGGCAAGATGCGTGTCGAGGAACAGGAAGCGGTGCGGCTTCTCCCCCTTGGTCTCGAACACCGCCCAATTCGCCATGCGCGGCAGGTCGGTGCCCCAGCTCTGGCTGCCGACGACATCCGGTGTGTCGGACAGCCAGAAATCGCCATGCGCGACCAGGGTCAGCCGGTCGGGACGATAGAAGATCCCCATATGCTCATTGGCATGCCCACCCATCCGGTCGCGCCCGAACCAGCGATAGCCGGGCAGCGCACGGGTCAGGTCGTCGCCCTGCCGCTGGAGCAGTTCCTGCGTGGCGATCACATCGGGCGCATCGCGGCGGATCAATTCGGCCATTACCGGCCGCCGCACTGCCCAGCGCGTCGCCCCCTCGTCCGACGCATAGCGTACGTTAAAGGTCATGACCCTGATCGGTTCGGGGATCGGTTCGGCGATCGCCCCCGTCGCCGCGAGCAGCCCCGCCGCCGCCAGCGCCACACCCCGAATCGTCCGCCGCACCACCGTCATTCCCATTACCCCTCATAGACTTACACCATGGCGCAACGCCGCCCGTGGGTCATGGCTGCATCACATGGCATGCGCGTGACACGCTTCGTCATCACGCCACCAAAACCAAAACAGGTCCAATTTCCGATTGAGAGTTATTAGCATTATCGATATTGGCCGCGCCGAAATCGATTGGGGGCCGTATATGTCGAAGGTAATCTGGCGCGCGATTCTGCTGGCCGGGGTGGCGGTGAGCCAGGGTGCGGTGGCGCAGACGCTGGCCGCCCCCGTCGATGGCGGCAGCGACGATCAGAAGGATATCGTCGTCACGGCCTTGCGCGATGCCAATGCCAGCATCACCGGCACCGACACGCCACCCCATCGCTATCCACAGTCCCTGCGCGTCATCGATCGCGCGATCATCGACCGGACCGGCGCGACCCGGCTGGACGACACGATCGATCTGGCGGGCGGCGTGTCGCGGCAGAACGACTTTGGCGGGCTGTGGGACAAATATGCCATTCGCGGCTTCGCGGGGAACGAGAATAGCGGTCCCGATATCCTCATCAACCGCTTCAGCAGCAACCTCGGCTTCAACGCACCGGTCGACGTCGCCACGGTCGAGCGGTTCGAGTTCCTGAAGGGCGCCGCCGCCGCGCTGTCGGGGCTGGGCGAGCCGGGCGGGTCGCTCAACATCGTCACCAAGGCGCCGACCGCGACGCCCCAGGGCGAGGCATCGCTCAGCTATGGCAGCTGGAACCGGGTGCGCGCGACCGGCGACATCAGCGGCCCGGTGACGAACACCCTGTCCGCGCGGCTGATCGGCGTGTCGGAACAGGGCGACAGCTTCCGCAACTATGTCCATACCGACCGCCTGCTGCTCGCGCCGTCCTTGTCCTTCACGCCGAGCCAGGACCTGCGCTTCCTCTATCAGGGCGAGTTCATGCGCAACCGCGCGCCGATCGATCGCGGCGTGGCGGCGATCAAGGGCGATGCCCGCGCGATGGACCGCGACACCTTTCTCGGCGAGCCTGCCGATGGCCGCATGACCCAGCGGATGCTGTGGCAGCAGGGCAGCGTGTTCGCCGCGCTGAGCGACCGCATCTCGCTGGAGGCCGGACTGTCCAGCCGCGACGGTTTCCTCACCGGCTATGCCACCCAGGTCGATTTCGGCGCACGCGGGGTGCAGGCCGATGGCCGGACGATCGGCCGGTCGCGGCGCTTCCACGATTTCCGCTGGCAGGACCTGACCGCCCGCTTCGAGCTGACTGCCAAGGCCGACTGGCTGGGCCTGTCGCACGACATTCGCGTCGGCGTCGACCGGGTGCGGCACGGCCTGGACTTCCGCATGGATCAGGCGCGCGGGCGACCGGGGGCGCCGATCCTGACCATCGACGCCTTCAACCCCGTCTATGGCCAGCCGTTGCCGGTACCCACTCCCTTTCAGGATCGCCATCATTCGTTCCGCAGCGAGAGCGTCTATGCGCAGGACCTGATCCGCTTCGGCGACTTCACCGCGCTGATCGGGGCGCGCTGGAATAATTTCCGCGAGACGATGACCAATTATCTGCGCGGCAATCTGGTGCTGGATACGATCGATCGCGGCATCACTCCGCGCGCCGCGCTGACCTGGGCGGCGAGCCCGCAATTCTCGCTCTTCACCAGCTGGGGCCAGTCGCTGCGGCTCAACCCCTCGGACGGGATCAGCAGTTTCGATGCGGAGCGCAGCGACTCGACCGAGATCGGCGCCAAGTACAGCCTGTTCGGCGGCGCGCTGACCGGACAGACGGCGCTGTTCACCATGACCAAGCGTAACGTGCTGAACCCCAATGCCACCGACCCGTTCGTCAAGACGCAGATCGGGCGGCAGCGATCGCGGGGGATCGAGACGGTCGCCGATCTTCACCTGACCAGCGGCCTGACCGGCACCGCGACCTACACCTATACCGACGCCACGGTGCGCAACGACAAGAACCCCGCGCTGATCGGCACGATGTTGTCCAATGTCCCGAAGCATCTCGCCGCGCTCGACCTCCATCAGCGGCTGGGCGCGGTGACGATCGGCGGCGGCGTGACCCATGTCGGCGCGCGCAACGGCGATCCCTATGCCAGCGGCTACCGCCTGCCCGCCTATACGGTCGCGCGGCTGGATGCGAGCTGGGCGGTCAACCCGCGCTTCGACGTGCGGCTCGACCTCGATAACCTGTTCGACACCTATTATATTTCGAGCAGCTATGCCGATGTCTGGACGATGCCCGGCGCGCCGCGCAACGTTCGCGTGACGCTGCGCGGGCGGTTCTGATCTTCGCGGGGAAGGCACCCCCTCCCCCGCCGCTCACCGCATCGTGAAGGTGTGCGACAGGCCGTGGTACAGCTTTTCGCGGCAGATCAGCTGGCTGACCCCGTCGGCGATGAAGGCGGTGGCGAACATCGGCAGCATCAGGCCGCGGCTGGCGGTCGTCTCCGACAGGATGATGACGGCGGTCAGCGGCGCGCGAACCACGCCCGCGAAATAGCCGACCATGCCCAGGATCACGATCGCCGAGGCGGGCGATCCGGGAAAGATCGAGTGCAACAGATTGCCCAGCCCCGCCCCTACCGACAGCGACGGTGCGAAGATACCGCCGGGCAGCCCGGCGACGGCGGTGGCCAGCGTCGCCAGGAACTTGGCCGGGCCGTACCAGAGCGGCGCATCGACCCCGACGATCATCGCCCGCGCCGCGCCATAGCCTGTGCCCCAGGTCAGCCCGGTGCCGACGCCCAGACCTGCGACGACCACCCCGCACAGCCCGGCGAACATCACCGGCCGCGCCTTACTCCACTGGGTCACGCGGTTGGTGCCGGTCGCCATCATCAGCATCAGCCGGGCGAAGCCGCCGCCCGCCAGCCCGCCGACGATCCCGGCGACGGGAGCGGCGACCAGCGCCGTCACGATCGGCATATGCGCGCCGATCAGCCCGAAATATACGTAATCGCCCTGCGCCGACTGGGCGACCATGCCCGCGATCGCGATGGCGGCGATGACCAGCAGCGTGACCTTCTGCTCATAGGCCGAAGCCAGTTCCTCGATGGCGAAGAGCAGCCCGGCCAGCGGCGTGTTGAACGCCGCCGCGACACCCGCCGCGCCGCCCGCGATCAGCACCGCCCCGCGTAGCGGCACGCCCAGGATGCGGTGGGTCAGCCCCATGATCGCGGCGGCGATCTGCACCGTCGGCCCCTCGCGCCCGACCGACGCGCCGCCCAGCACCGCCGCCAGCGTCAGCCCGGCCTTGGCGACGACGGTGCGGATCGACACCAGCCCGCCGGTCGCGCGCTCGGGATCGGCCTGCGCCGCCATCACCTGCGGAATGCCCGATCCGCGCGCGAGCGGCGCGAACCGCCGCGTGATCCACACCAGCGCGGCGAACAGCAGCGGGGTCACGACCAGCGGCGCCCAGTGATAGCGGTGCGAGAAATGGTGGAACATCTCGCCCGCCGCATCCGCCGCCTCGGCAAAGACGGTCGCGGCCAGCCCGATCGCCACCGCGCCGATCAGGATCGCCAGCCGGGTGCGGAACTTGACCGACCCCGGCCCCTGCTTTCGCAACAGCGCACGGTAGCGCGCGGGCGTCCATTTGCGGAACGACGAAAGGGGCGGACTCTGCTCGGCCATGTCCTGTCCCCTACACCCTTATCGCTCCGTAAAACCAGCCGAACCGGACCGGCCCGGATTCGGTACGGTCAGGGCAGCGGCGCTCCGCCTTTCGCCGCGACCTTGCCCGACACCGGCTTGCCCGGCACGACGACGCGGCCGATCATCCGCGCGCCCTTTTCATCGCGCTTCAGCTCGATGTCGACGCTCTCGACCGTCTCGTCGCGCCGTCCGAAATTGCGGAACAGATGCGCGGTCAGGATGGTCGCGCCATTGGGGTCGATCCGGTCGGGTGCAAAGACATTGGCCTGCACCGTGTAGGTGCCCGGCGGCGCGGCATGGATCATATATTCCTCCGGCCCATAGCCCCGCGTCATATCGCGCGACAGCCGCCCGCCGATCGCGGTGCGGTTGTTGTTGTAGATCGCCCGCTCGCGCGTCGGCTCGTCGACCCACAGATCCATGTCCGAGCCGTCGGTGGTCCAATCGATGACCACGCGCATATCGACATCGAGCAGCATGACCAGCCGGAGGTCCATCGCCACCGTGCCGCCCAGCTTGCGCAGGCGCGGCAGCATCGCATTGGCCTCGTTCAGCGCGATCAGGTCGATGCCGTCCCATGTCTCGGCCTGCGGGCTGGTCGCGACCTCATAGAGCAGGGTGATCGCGCGGGTCAGGTCCGCCTTGGCCTGCGCCGGACGGGCGGCGGCACGGCGCGCGAGCGTCAGCGCGAGCAGGCGGCGCGGCTGCGGTCGGTCCGGGTCGAGCACCGCCTGCCGCTCGCGCAGCTCGACCGCACGGTCCCAGTCGCCGTACCGCTCCAGGCGGTCGGCGACCATGCCCAGCGTCGTGTCGTCGGCGGTCGGCAGGTCCAGCGCCGACAACACCATCTCGCGGGCCTCGGCCATCCGGTCCCGCTTGGCCAGCCAGGCGGCGGTGTCGAGATAGAAGATCGGCAAGGCCCCGTGCCGCGCCTCCGCCTCGCGGAAGCGTTCGGCGAAATCGGCGGGCTTGCCGTCATACAGTTCCAGATAGGGGCGATCGGGCTGCCACGCGTCGATCTGGACCGAGGATGCCGCCGGGGTCGCTGTTGCCCCGGGGGTCACACGAAACCGGCTGCCCGTCGCGATGACATTTCCTGTCGCCGGACTGACGCGCGGCGCGGGAGGAGCCGCGGGAGCGGGAGGCGCGCCCGGCGCAGACATGACAACTTCGTCCGGCGCGGGCGGAGGTGGCGGCGGCGGCGGCGGCGGTGGCGGCGGTGGCGGCGGTGGCGGTGGCGGCGCTGCAGGCGACGCGGTCGGTTGCGCCAGCGGGACGACGGTCGAGGTCGTCCGGTCGAAGCTGCGCGAGGTCGCGATCCGCTTGGGCTGCGTGGCGGGGTCGAACTTCGTCTTCCACCACGCCACCTCGTCCTGCCATTCCTTGAGCAGCGTATCGAAATGGCGCTGCGCGATGCGAGCGGCGTCCGCCTCCATCGCCTTGCGCTGACGGGCATAATCATCGCGCCACTCGGCGGGCAGGGTCGCGGGCGGATCGATCTTGGCGTTCAGATAGTCGCTAACGCTCTCCAGCACGAGGAAGGACAGGCTGGGGCTGGCAATGCCATAGCGGCGACTGAGCGCCACATAGGCGTCGCGCTGCTCGGTCGCGCCCAGCGTCGCCAGCGCATCCTGCGCCAGGAGCGCCCCCGGACCGTCAAAGGCCGGAGCCTCGCCGCCGCCATCAATGGTGCGGACCAAATCCTGCCCCGCACCCAGCCGGATCTTCACCGGCCCGAAGCCCGGCGCGCGGACCAGCACCGCCCAGCGTCCCTGGGCGGCGGCCAGCGGCACGAAGGGCAAGGGGCGGTCGTCGCGGTCGGTGACGGCGATCACGCCGGGCGCACTGGCCTGCAACAGCGCCAGCGCCGCCGCCGGATCGTCGCCCAGCGGGATCAGCCGCCCGCCATGCGCGCGCGCCAGATGCCCCAGCCAGGCCCGGTCGTCGCTGCCCGCGCTGCTGACCACGTCGAGCGGACAGCGCAGCGTGATCGCCGTATCGCGGTCGATGGTCGCCCGCCCATCGGTGAAGATCAGGCAGCGATCGGCGGGGCCACCCTGCGACAGCGGCGCGAAGCTCGTCGCCCCGCGATAGTCGAGCGCGCCCAGCCAGGCGGCGGCTTCCCCGGCGGTGGTGACCGCCTTGGTCTGCCCACCGCTGCTGTTGAAGGCGACCAGTTCGACCTTGGCGGGATGCCAGCGATCGATCGCCGTACGGACCAGCGCGACCTCGCGCGCCGTGTCGGCCTTCAGCCGCGAACGCGACCGATCCCAATAGATCCGCAGATGCGCCGGAGCCGCCTCGCCCCCCGCAGCGGCGGGCAGGTCGCCGCCCAGTTCCAGATCGCGCTCGCCATTATGATGGGCGCTCGCGACCAGATCGGCGGCGCGGCCCGGCGCGATCGTCAAACCGCCGGAGAGCGGCTTGTCCTTGCCGCCGACCGAACCGCCCCAGCCTTCGCCGTCCGCCGTGATCGCCAGCGGCGTGTCGTCCAGCGTTACCATCGGCTTGGTCGTGCCGCTGGCATGGACGCGGATCGACCAGTCGCCCACCGAACCCTCGAACCCCAGCGGCAGGCGCCAGCCCTCCGCCCCGACGGGCGCGACGAAGCGCACCCGGATCGTCCGCCCGCTGCCCGGCCAGATCGGAAAGACACGGGTCGAAAAGACATTGTCCGCGCTGACCTCGGCCAGACCGGGATCGATCCGCTGGCGCACGCGCGCTTCATAGACCGCCTTGGCACGCGGGCGGTCGACCAGCACGCCGTCGACCATCTGCCCGCCGACATCCAGCGCATAGCCGGTGACGACGGCACCCTCGGGCAGGGTGAGGCGGAAATCGCCCTCCAGCTGCTCGGACTCAGGGTTGGCGAAAGCAGCGGTGACGGTGGTTTCGACGACGCTGCCGCGTTGCTCGACCGCGATGTCCAGCCGCTTCAGCGTCAGGTTGCGCTCGTGCGCGGCGTCGCGGATGCCGCCCGCATGGGCCTTGAGCACGGGATTGGCACTCTGCGCCCAAGCCCCCTGCCCCAGGATCAGGGCAAGCCCCAGCGCCACGAGTCCACGCCACCGTGCCAGCATCTTCGCCCCCTCCGATCGCCCGGACGCTAGCCTGCCGCCCTGCTCCCGACAAGCGGCACGTACCGCTCAGCCCGGCGTGACCGGTCCCATGGGGCGCGCCTGCTCCGTTTCGGCGAGCGGGCGGACGCGGAACAGCAGGATGCCGCCCACCAGCGCCAACCCGCCCAGCACTAAGCAGAACGCCACGACGCCCGGCCATCCGGCGCGCGTCCAGGCGATGCCGCCCGCCGAGCCGAGCACGCTCGACCCCATATAATAGAAGAACAGATACCAGGCCGCCGCCTGCCCACGCGCGGCGCCTCCGCGTCGCCCGACCCAGGCGCTGGCGATCGAATGCGCCCCGAAAAAGCCGATCGTGACCACCGCGATCCCCAACACCACCGGCCAGAGCGGCCGGGCGGCGGTGAGGGCGACGCCCGTCATCGTCAGCGCCACGGGCATCCAGAATATCCGGCGACGCCCGACCCGGCCCGCCAGCTTACCGAACAGGCTCGAGCTGATCGACCCCAATATGTAGAGCAGGAACACCGCGCCCACCATCGCTTGGCTCAGGCCGTAAGGAGGACCGAGCAGATGGAACCCGGCATAGTTGAAGATGGTGACGAAGATTCCCATCAGCAGGAACCCTTCGGCATAGAGCAGCCGCAGGCCGGGATCGCGGAACAGCACCGCCGCCCCGCGCGGCAGGGCGAGCCAGTCCGCCTCGCTAGCCACGAAGCGGCGTGACGGGGGCGCGAGACGCCGGAACGCCTCCGCCATGACGAGGCCGCTCACGCCGACCGCCGCCAGCGCCCAGCGCCAGTCGGCGAACGCGGCCACCATGCTGGCGACCAGCCGCCCGCCCATGCCGCCCAATCCGCTGCCCGCGATATACAGCCCCATGGCGGCACCGATCGACCGCGCATCCACCTCCTCGGCGACATAGGCCATCGCCACCGCCGGAACCCCCGCCAGCGCCAGCCCCGCCAGGAAACGCAGGGCCAACAGCGCGTGCCAGCCCGGCACCACCGCCGCCGCCAGGGTCAGCGCGGCGGCGATCATCATCGCCGCGACCATCAGCGATCGCCGCCCCACCCGATCCGACACCGCCCCCGCCACCAATATGCCGAATGCCATCGGCCCGGTGGCCAGCGACACCGCCAGCGACGACGCCTCCGCGCTGATCCGGTAATGCGCCGCCAGCAACGGCAGCAGCGGCTGGACCGCATAGAGCGTCGAGAAGGTCGAGAAACCGGCGAACAGCATCGCCCAGGTCAGGCGGCGATAACCCGGCGTTCCGGACACCAATGCCTCGGTTAGGGCGTCGTCGCGGCCCGTCTGGTCATGCATCGGCGGCTCCCATCGCGCGGCGTCAACCACCCAAGGGCGCCGAGGCTCCCCGCGATCGATACGGCCAGGCCCTTAACAGGGCCTTTCCGTCCGGACACGGCGCTCCTGGAGTCCGATCCAGCAGAGCTGGATCGTCGCGGCACCGGCCCACTCCCCCACCCGACCGCCCACAGCGTATCCTGAATGGGCGGTCGGGTGGGGGAGTGGGCTGGTGCCGCTTCCACGTCAGTGGATCAAAACCTAGCGCCGGCGAAACTGCCAGCGGTCGAAGTCGAACAGGCTGTCGCCGTCGCCTTGGAAGACGAGGAACAAGTCGTGGACGCCGTTCGCCCCGGTCACCGCCGTCGTCTGCGTCACCCAATCCGCGCCTTCGCCGCCGGTCAGGGCCAGCGTGCCGATCTGCGGGCCATCGACCCGGTCGAGATGGAGCGTGATCGTCGGGCGGCCGCGCACCCGCGCCACACTGGCGGCGAAGCCAGCCGCCCCGCGTCCGAAGTCGACGCCGCCGATCTTGATATAACTGCGATCGGCGATGCGGGTGACATGGACGCGCCCGTCCGCGCCGCTCGTGGTCGTGACGCCCGGGGCCCAGCGATAGGGCCGGTCGCGGTCGCGCCCGATGCGCGAGGTCCAGGCGATCGTCTCCGCCTCCACCCAGCGATAGGGATCGAGGGGTGCGATCTGCGCCACGCCCGCGTCATTCCACCAGGGCAGGCGCGGAATGGTGCCGTCCGGGTTGTAGCGGAACTCCCGCAAAGTCACCGAGCGGCGCTCGTGATGGATCGGCGTCGTCGCGAAGTTCAGCTCGTAGTGAAAGCCGAACAGATAGGAGTGGCCCTTATAGTCGATGATGCCGGGATGGTTGCCGGTCGAGGCGGCATTGGGATCCATGATCGGGCCCTTATGCACCCAGGGGCCGGTCGCCCGGTCGCTCATCGCATAGCCGATCCCCTCGGGGCAGCAGCTGGAGGCATAGGCCATATAGTAATGGGGCCCGCGCTTGTAGAACCAGGGGCCTTCCTGATAGTCGATCGGCTTGGCGACCTTCACGACCTCGCCGGAATAGCTGGTCATGTCGCGGTTGAGCTTGACGTACCAGAGGTCGGGATTGCCCCAGTAGAGATAGGCTTGGCCGTCATCGTCGACCGCGACCGTGGGATCGATCGCGCCGAACCGCGCGGCGATCAGCGGCTTGCCCAGCGTGTCGCGGAACGGTCCCTCCGGCCGGTCTGCCACCGCGACCCCGATGGCGGTATCGGGGTTCCCCGCCACACGGACAGGTGCGTAGAGATAGAATTTGCCGTCGCGCGCGATCACCTGCGGCGCCCAGGCGCCATTGTCCTGCTGCGCCCAGGCAAAGGTCTTGAGCGAGGCGGGCGAGCCCCGGTCGGTCCAGTTGACCATGTCGGTCGAACTGTAGAGCCGCCAGTCAAGCATCCTGAAGCCGGTCGCGTCGTCCTCGTCATGACCGGTATAGAGATAGACGATGCCGTCATGCACCAAAGGCGCGGGGTCGGCGGTGAAGCGCGTCTGGACGATTGGATTGTCCGCGCCCACGCTCATGGGTGCCAGCGCCGTGGCCAAGCCGACCACCATGCCCAGAACCGACCGCCATCCTTGTTTCATGCCGCTCCCCCTTTTCTAATCCTATTCCTCCCCTCGCAGGGGAGGTGGCAGGCCGAAGGCCTGACGGAGGGGTGTCCCGGCTGGCGAGGGTGGATTTCTCTCGCGGCCGGGGACACCCCTCCACCATGCTTCGCATGGTCCCCCTCCCCTTGCAGGGGAGGATTTCCTGCGTGATCCTTTAGAACCGGAAGCGCACACCCGCCGAGAACAGGCTCGCCTCCCAACGGATGTCACGCGGATAGCGTGGGTCCTTCACATAGCTGTGATAGGGCGTCTGCAACAAATTGGTCGCGTCCACCGTCAGCGTGACATTGTCGTTTACATTATAGCTGGCGGACAGGTCGAGCCGCCCGACACCGCCAGAATAGACGGTGGTGAAGACACCCGGCGCGCCGAACCCGTCGACGTTCGAGCTGCGGTAATTATAGGCCAGCCGAACGCTCGTCGGCCCCAGCTCGTACAGGCCGATCACGTTGAAGCTGTATTTGGACACGCCGGGCAGGGTGTTGCGCCCGCCGGTGAAGTTGGCGGCCGAGGGCAGCACCTGCTCGCCGTCGATATAGGTGAAGTTGGCCTGTGCGCCGAACCCGCGCAGCGCGCCGGGCAGGAAATCGAAGAAGGTGGTGCCCGCTACCTCGATGCCCTTGATCGTGCCCGACCCGGCATTGGACGGGCGATAGACCAGAATGTCGCCGAACGGCGCGACGTTCACGATCTGCGGCAGCGAATTGATGAAGCCGTTGATCTTGCGATAGAAACCGGCGACCGACACCGATCCGGTGCGCGAGAAATAATATTCCAGCGACGCGTCGTAATTGTCCGACCGGATCGGTTGCAGGTTCGGGTTGCCGCCATTGCCGGTGTAGGAGATGTTGCCACCGACGGTCCCCTGCGAGACGGTCAGCGTCGGGTTGATCTGGTTGAAACCGGGCCGCGACAGCGCCTGGGTGCGCGACAGGCGCAGCTTCAGCTGGTCGGTGAAGTGCAGCTGCGCGCTGATATTGGGCAGGATGTCGGTATATTGGGTCGAGGAGTCGATCGGGACCAACACGGTGCCGCCCGTAGCGGTCGGCAGCTGGTTGGTGCCGTTCAGCCGGTTGCGCGTCAGGATCACGCGCGCGCCGATCGCGCCGTCGACGGGAATACCGATGTTGAACGCGTAATTGACCTGCGCATAGGCGGTATAGACCTGCTCGCGCGCCTTGAAGGCATTGAGCGGGTTGAGATTGGGCAGTTCGGGCGCCCACGCCGACTGTGTTCCGGCATCGGCCCCGGCCCGGACCAGCGCCTGACGGATATAGTCGCGCACATCGTTCAGCCGGTCGTTGAACAGGAAGGCGTTGGGCGCGTACCAGCTGCGGAACTGCTGCACATCGTCGCCCCAGAAGCCCGGCCGGATGATCCCGCCCTGCGAGACGGTCGGCACCTTGTCGATCGTGTCCTTCAGGCTGACCAGCGAGGCATAACGGTCGCCATAGACCGAACTGGCGCTGCGATCGCCGTAGCGCAGACCGAACTGGAATTTGGGGAATAGCGACGAGTCGGTGTCGAGCACCACATTGCCTTGCCACTGCCACTGGTCGCCCATCGACCGGCTGCGATTCTCGATCAGGCCGCGCATATAGAAGCTGTTGGGATTGGCGAAGTCGACTCCGCTCGGCGTGAAATTGACGCTGCCCTGATCGTTCAGCTTCACCGCCAGCGACAGCGGCGTCGCCACCTGGGTTTGGAACTGGCCCCAGTTATTGTTCGAGGTCGACTTGGTATAGGCCAGATCGGTGGTGAAGACCGCATTGCCCGTTTCCCACTTCGCGCCCAGCGCGCCCTGATAGGTGTCGGTACGGCTGGTGCCGAACTCCTTGGACGGCCCGTTGACCAGCCCCAGGTCCACGTCGAACGACTGGAGCGTCGTGCCGTCCTGCGTCAGCACCGCATTGCGGATCGTCGGCGGATTGCCGCCATTGGGGTTGGACTGGATCGGGATGCCGAAAAAGTCGTTGGCGTTGCGGTTGCGATAACCCTGATACAGGCCATCCAGATAGATCATCAGATTGTCGGCGGGCTTCCACTGGATCGAGCCGTTGACCGAGGGACGCTGGCGGGTGCCGCGACCGTAGAACAGGCCGATATCCTGCGGGAAGGTGAAGCTGCGGCCGACCGAGGCGGGCAGGATCTGCTGGTTCGCCGGAACATTGTCCTGAAAGCCCTGATAGCGGACCGAGTTCAGGTAACGCGTCTGGGTGAAGGACGCGTTGATAAGCGCGCCGATCTCACCAATCCCGGTCTGCCAGCGGTCGCTGACGAGCAGGCTGCCGATCGGGTCCACTTTCCGCGATTCCGAATTATAGACGCCGCGCGCCGCACCCGCGAGCTGGAAGCCCTTGAAGTCAAAGGGACGGCGCAGGCCGACATCGATCAGGCCCGCGATACCGCCCTCCAAATTCTCCGCGGTCGTCGCCTTGTAGACCTCGACCCGCGACAGTGCCTGGGCGGGAAAGTCCTGGATCGACACCGAGCGGCCATCGGCGGTGAAGATCTCGCGCCCCTGCACCGTCGTCTGGACGTTGGGCAGACCGCGGATCAGCACGCCGTTCGCCTCGTCGGCATAGCGCGTCACCTGTACGCCGGTGACGCGGGCAATCGCCTCGGCCGCGTTGTTGTCGGGGAACTTGCCGATATCCTCGGCGACCAGCGCGTCGACGATCGCATCCGAGTTGCGCTTGATGTTCTGCGCGCTGCTCAGACTCTGGCGGATGCCGGTGACCACGATGTCGGCGCTGCTCGCCCCGTTCGGATCGGCGGGGGCAGGCACATCGGCAGGCGGCGGCGCGTCCTGCGCCTGAGCGGGCGCGGCCGTGGCGAACGCCATCATCGTCGAAACCGAGGCGAGCAGCGTGCCGATCTTATGCTGTTTCATGAGAACCCCTCCTTGTTTTTTTCAGAAACGTTTACGGTCGATGGTTGCAAAAGGCCCGAGGCGGCCCGCTCTTGCGAGTCTGCGTTCAGGGCAGCGGCGTGATGGCGATCCGGTCGATATTGGGAGCATAGGCCGAGCGGAGCTGGACGCCCGGCCAGGTCTGCGACGCATAGCTGCGGCCATCCCAATTGGGCTGTTCCTCACCGGCGATGCGGATGGTGTTGGCGCCTGCCTTCAGGACCACGGGCACCGTCATTTCCCACCAGTTGTTGGCGTTGAAGCTGTGCGGTGCGCTGACCAGCATTGCCTTGCCGCCGTTCACCGAGATGCGCGCGATCCGGGCGAGCGGGTCGGGATTGTAATGCGTCGCCTTGGCCTGTTCCTCGTTTGAGAAGCGCAGGGTCAGCGCGTAGCTGCCCGCGCGCGGCACCGTCACCCTAGGGAAGGTCAGCGTGTTGCCATTCCCCGGCGCGCCGCCGATGGCGAACACCGCCCAGCCGCCGCTCGCGCGCGAAGCCGTGCCGATCCGCGCGGTCCCGGCGACCTGGGCATCCTCCGCCTCATAGACATGCGGCGCGGGGCCGTTCTCGGGCGTCACCGACAGGCCGCGAATGGCCGACGATCTCGTGCTGGTCAGCACCACCTTGTTGATTCCGCCGAGCAGGAAGGCGCGGCCCTTCGTCTCACGGCCGTTGACCGCCATACGCACCGCGCCGCCGCTGACCTCGGGGTTCAGCCGCACCAGTCCATCCTTTGCGGCATAGACCCAGAAGGTCGCACGGCCGCCCTTCACCACCGCGTCGGCCACGTCATAGCGCGCGGCGGTCACGGTGGGATCGGCAGCGGTCAGGGTGATACGATCGACCATCGCATTGCCCTGCGTCCGGCGCGTGCCGTCGAGGCTGCGGGTGGCGAGCGTCAGGACATGGCGGCCGCGCGTCAGATGGACGACCGTGTCGACATGATCGAGCACGGCAGGCTTGTAGCCCAACGGAAGGAACAGCTCGCCCTGCGGCTTGCCGTCGATGCGCAGGAAGACATTGGTCGCCCCCTGCGGCTCGACCAGCGGATCCTTGTTGAAGCTGTTGGCGAGGACGCTCAGGTCGTAGCGGCCGTCGCGCGGCACATCGACCGCAAAGTCGAGTGCGGCGTCGGTGCCGGTCTTGAACCCCTCGACCAGATAGCCGTTCGAGACATGGAAGCGGTCGACGTGATCGGGTGAGCCTTCCGGTCCGCGCACGATCAGGCCCTGCCCTTGGCGGGTTGCCTTTTCCGCCTCGTAATCCTGCCGCCAGCGGGGGGCGACGGCGGCGGGGCGTACGTCCTGTCCGGGGGACAGGACCAGCTCATAGGCCGCTTCCTCGCGCAGGGCGGGCCAACCATCGCGGCCGAAGGTCAGGTCGATCTGCCCGTCCTTTACCGGCACTACGCGGTCGCCGACCGCCACCGGTGGCGGCGAGTCACCCAGCTGCCCGGTCCAGTCGATCTCGCGCACGCGGATGCGTACCGTATGGCCGAAGCTGGCGGGCACATGGGTCAGCGCGATGGTCGCATCGCCCGACTTGCCGCCGAACAGCAGGCGCATCTGGCCGCGCGCGGGATCGAGCGTTGCCACGCCTTGCAAGGTATAGCTCTGGTCGGGATGCGGCGGGGTGACGGCCAGGGTGTGGCCGCTCATCGTCGCATAGGCGTTGAGCAGCCACCATTGCCCGTTGCCGCGATTGGCCTGGACGGCGGAGTCGCTCAAATTCCCGTCGATATTCCAATAGGCGATGTCGGCATCGACCTTGGAATCCTCGATCGCCGCCACCCACTGCACCATCTGGCCGGGGACCGAGGTGTGGTAGTTATAGGCATATTCGTTGATGTTCACCGGCAGGTGGCGGCCCTGCCACTTGGTCCCGGCGAACAGCCTGTCCTCCCATTCGCGGTACTTGCGCACGCTGGTCCGCACCGCCGCCGGGTTGCTGAGTTCGTGCCATGTCACGATGTCGGGCATGGTGTCGGCCGCGATGGCGTGGCGCAGGAACCCCTCGACCTCCGGATAGAGGATGCTGGTGTTCGGCCCCGCGATCCGCGCACCGGGCAGTTCCCGGCGGATCATCCGCACCGCCCGGTCCCAGGCGTCGTTGAACGCGGTCGGGTCCTTCTGCCACCGCACATTGTTGCAGCTCTTGGGCCCTTCGGCGAACATGTTGCCGTCGGGCTCGTTGAAGGGGACGAAGACGATCCGGTCGCGGTAGCGCGGCGCCATGTCCTTCACCTGTCGCACCTGCGCGCGCAGCTTTTCGATATAGTTGGTCACCGACTGCGCACAGTCCCCGGTCTTCCAGTCATAGGGAAATTCGCGGTTGATGTCGGTCATGTAGATGTACGTGTCGCCGCCCGACGCGTCGGTCAGCAGCGTCGACACCTCCAGCGCATCGGCACCGGGATGCTGCGGCCCGTCCTGCGCCTTGGTCGAAACGGTCCGCAGCCCGATGCCCTCGACCAGATTGGGATGCGGCAGCCGCGCATCGTACAGGCCATAAAGCGTACCCGACGCGCCGCCGTGAAAGGCGCCGGTGTCGCTGGCGAGGTCGACCGTCATCCGCTCCTGCGCCAGCGCGGGCATGGCTACCGAGCCGAGCAGCGCGGCGAGAAGGATCGGGGCGGAGCGAAGGGTCTGGGCCATCAGGGGTTCCGGGATAAGGGTCATACGGCGCGCGCGGCGGTCATGCGCGCGATCGTGTCGCGGTTCAGGATCAGGCGGGAAATCGCAAAGGCCAGCGCCAGGTGCATCAGGCCGGGGATGATCGTCGACAACAGGCGGATGCCGGTCAGCGACAGCGGCGTCTGGTTGCCCGCCCCCGCCTTGTACGACACAGCGACCAGCACCCCGCTGATCAGCGCACCCGCCACCGCCCAGGCCAGCTTCACGAAGAACTGGTTGAACGCAAAGCTCATGCCCGAGGAGCGCATCCCCAGCTTCCACTCGCCATATTGGTCGGCCAGCTGGATCAGGGTGAAGTGCAGCGGCAGGGTGCAACCCAAGACGACACAGCACAGCCCGACCAGCACCAGCCACAGCGTCGGATAGTCGCCAGGCACGAAAAAGGCGGCGAAGTGTCCGGCGACCAGGATCAGATTCACCCATATATAGATGCTGCGCACGTCGTAGCGCCGGGTAAAGGCCTGCACCACGATCGAACCCAGAAAGCCCCCGGCGGTCGCCGTGCCGAAGAACAGCGCCTGATAGGTCGCATCGCCCTTCAAGACATAGGTGATGAAGTAGAGCGCCGCGCCGCCCTTGGTATTGAAGATCGCGATCAGCAGCAGCGTCATCAGGAAGGTCCAGCGCAGCTGGTCGTTCTTCAACGTGTTGGCGATGGCGGTCTTCAACGGCACGTCGGCGGTGTCGGCGGCGACCACCCGCTCGCGCACGAACAGGAAGCAGATCAGGAACATGACGACTGCGGCGGCACTCAGGATCGCGACCCCGTCGCGGTAACCGCGCGCGATGTCCGCGCCCCCCAGATGGCGCACCAGGATCGGCAGTCCGACCGAGACGCAGAAGGACGCGATCGCCACCATCGCGAAGCGCACCGACTGGCACGACACGCCTTCGCGCTCGCTGTCGGTCATCCGGGTGATGAGCGCGCAGTACGGCACGTTGTTGAGCGAATAGGACAGCGCGAGCAGGAAATAGGTGATCGCGGCATAGGCGACCTTGCCGTCATAGCTGAAATCGGGTGCCTGAAAGGTCAGGAAGCAACTCAAGCCCACCGGAATCGCGGTCCACAGCAGATAGGGGCGGAACCGTCCCCAGCGGGTCGAAGTGCGGTCGGCCATGATCCCGATCAGCGGATCGGAGACGGCATCGAAGATGCGCAGCGACAGGAACAGCACGCCGACAATGCCCGGCGCCAGTCCGAAGACATCGGTATAATAGAAGGTCAGGAAATTGGCGATCAGCCCCGTGACGATCGTCCCGCCCGCGTCACCGAAGCCATAGCAGATCTTTTCGACGAACGGGATGCGGGCGACCTGCGCGTCGCCGCGCGGCCTCCCTTCCCTGTCCCCGGCCTGTGCCGCTGTCGCCATGTCCTTCTCCCTTATCCCCGGACCCGCCTTGTTGACGGTGTCGTTCAGTCGTTTGCGTCGAAAGCCCGCGCCACCCCGGCCCCGTCACGGATGAAGACCGGAATTCGCTCGACCGGCGCATGGCAGGCCACGTCACCGCCACCCTCGACCCTCTCACCCGTCCAGGCATCGCGCCAGATGCCCTCGGGCAGATAGACGCTCCGCTCGCTGACGCCCGCCTCGGTCACGGGCGCGACCAGCAGGTCGGGTCCGAACATATACTGGTCGTCCACCGCCCAAGCGCGCGGGTCGGCGGGATAGTCGTAGAACATGGGCCGCATCAACGGATCGCCCCGCTCATGCGCCGCCTGCATCAGCTCCGCGACATAGGGCCGCAGCCGTTCGCGCAAGGCGGCATAGCGGCGCAGCACCGCAAAGACCGTCTCGCCAAAGCTCCACAATTCATTGCCCGCGCCCGTGTCGCATTGCGCCACGCCGTCGCGGAACGGCTCGGCCGGAGGGGTCACGGGGTCGCGGTGGCCGTGCATCCGCAGGACGGGCGTGAACACCGCCCATTGGAACCAGCGGATCATCAGTTCGTGAAAGGCCGGGTCCTCGACATGGCCGCCATGAAAGCCGCCGATATCGGTCGTCCACCACGGGATGCCCGCCATCCCCATGTTCAGCCCCGCGCTCAGCTGGTTGCGCATCGCCTCGAACGAGGAATGGATATCGCCCGACCAGACCAGCGCGCCGTAACGCTGGCTGCCCGCCCAGGCGCAGCGGATCAGGCTGACGATCTCGCTTTCGCCGTCCGCCGCCAGGCCATCGTAAAAGGCCTGGGCGTAATGCAGCGGATAGGCGTTGCCGACCTCCAGCACGCTGCCGCTGTGATAACGATAATTGTCGAAATCATAGGCGCTGTATTCGGGCTCCGCCTCGTCCAGCCAGAACAGCGCAACGCCCTTGTCGCGATAATTGCGCTTCGCCCGGTCCCACAGAAAGCCGCGCGCGCCGGGATGGGTGACGTCGATGAAGCGGGTATTGCCGAGAAATTCCTGCTGCACGTCCAGCCCCCGCGCGGATCGCACCAGATAGCCCTTCTCGACCATCTCCGGATAATTTTCCGAACGATGGTCGACCGTCGGCCAGATCGAGACGAGCAACTCGGTGCCCATCGCCTTCAGCTCGGCGGTCATCGCGGCGGGATCGGGCCATTCGCGTTCGTCGAACCGCCAGTCGCCCTGTACCGGCCAGTGGAAGAAATCGGCGACGATCACCGCCAGCGGGATACCGCGCGCATGATAGTCGCGCGCCACCGCGAGCAGTTCGTCCTGGGTGCGGTAGCGCAGCTTACTCTGCCACAGCCCCAGCGCATAGTCAGGCATCATCGGCACCGTACCCGTCACCTGCGCATAGTTGCGCACGATGTCGGCGGGGGTGTCGCCCGCGGTGATCCAGTAATCGATCTCGCGCGCGGCCTCGGCGGTCCAGGTCGCGCCATTGGCGGCGAAATGCACCGCGCCGATGGCGGGCATGTTCCACAACAGGCCATAGCCATGGCTCGATACGACGAAGGGCACGCTGGCCTGCGAATTGCGCTGCGCCAGTTCCAGCGTGCATCCGGCGAGGTCGAGATTGGGCTGCTGATACTGGCCCATGCCGTATAGTCGCTCGCCGGTCTTCGCCTCGAAGCGGACGGTGATGCGCGCGGTGTCGCCGGTCAGCGGCTTGAACTCGCGCCCCGCCAGCCCCAGCGCGCTGATCGTGCGCACCTCCTCGGTGCCGACCGTCCAGAATTTGCTGATCGTGTCGCGCTGCCGCCACTTTTCCTCCAGCAGCAGCTCTCCGTCCGCATTCAGGAAACGGACGCGCCCCTGCAGGTCGACTTCGGCGGTGATCCGGCCTTGCGTGATCCGCGCGGTCGCCCCGTCGCGAGTAACGATCGGATCGGCGCCCACACCATCGTCCAGCAACGCCCCGGCCCGTGCCCCGGCGTCGGGAAAGGGCGATGCGCGCAGCCGCAACCCATCCGGCCCATGCGCCTCGATCCGCAACCAGACCCCGTTATAGCGCCACGCGATCGCGCGGGTTTCCAGAACAAGCGTGTCCAAAACGACAAGGTCCTCTCATCGCCATTCTTCGATGGCCGTAAACGTTTACGGGTTTTCGACCGATTGGCCGCGTCTGTCAATGATCTTGTTTGCGGTTCCCCCGCGCAGGGGGGGACTTGTGCGAAACCGCTTGCGCCGCGATCACGGGCGCATGGACATACGCGAACTTGCGCATCACCTGGGGCTGTCGATCGGCACGGTGTCGCGCGCGCTCAACGATCGTAAGGACGTCAGCCCGGCGACCCGCAAGCGGGTGGTCGAGGCGGCGGCCAAGCATGGCTATATCCCCAACCAGTCGGGACGGACGCTGCGCAGCGGGCGGACGGGGACGGTCGGCTTCATGCTGACGCTGGAACATGACAGCGCGATCCATGGCGACCCCTTCTTCATGGCGCTGCTCGAGGGGCTGCAGAACGGTCTGAGCGAGCATGACCTCGACCTCGTCGTCCTGCTGGCGCGGAAAGGCGAGGACGCGCTGACCTTCCTGCGGCGCCATGTCTCACGCGGCACGGTCGATGGCTGGGTGCTGTCGGGCACGCAGCATGACGATCCGCGCATCCCCTTCCTGCTCGACCGCAACATCCCCTTCGTCGCGCTGGGCCGCACCGCGATCGCACGCGACTATGCCTGGATCGACCTGGATTTCGAGGGTGTCATGGCCGATGCGATGACGCTGCTGACCGAGGCGGGGCATCGCCGTATCGGACTGGTCGCGCCGCCCGCGACGATCAACAACAGCCATATCGTGGTCGAGCGCTATCGCGACGCGCTGACGCGCGCGGACATCCCCTTCGACCCCGCCCTCGTCCATCACGGAGAGACCGACGAAAGCGACGGCGAGGCGACGGCCAGCGAGCTGATGGCGCTGCCCGACCGCCCGACCGCGCTGCTACTGATGGGCGAGACCGCGCCGGTCGGCGCCTATCGCGCGCTCCGCCGCCTGGGCCTGGAGCCGGGGCGCGACGTCGCGGTGATCGGCCTGCGCGACAATCCCGCCTGCCGCGCGCTGTCGCCCGACCTGACCTGCTTTTCGCTAGAGCTGGGCGACCTGGGGCTGGCCTTGGCGCAGGGACTGGTCGCGATGCTGCCCGGCCAGTCCGACCGGACGGGGCCATCGGTTCAGACGCTGTGGCGCATGTCGCTGCGCCTGGGGCAGAGCCATCTGGCACGGGGCTGAAACGAAGTCGCGCGGTGCGTCGTGCCAGCCCGATGTGACGCGAAACGGTCACGGCTCTGACCCGATGGCGACGCAGAAGCTCCATGGCGGTGCAACAAACCTGCCCTAGCGCGCAGCCCACAGGCGCCGAAAGAGCCGCCTTCCAGGGAAAGCCGCTTCATGAAATTCGCAACCGCCAGCGCCGTTGTCGCGCTGCATCTTCTATTCGTGCCCGCCGTTTCGGCACAGGCCGTCGCGCCCCAGGCCGATCCGCAGGCCAGCCAGACGACGCCCGATGCCGCAGGTGGCGACGATGTCGTCGTGACCGGCACGCGCGAGCGCGGCCGCACGCAATTTGATACGCTGGCACCGGTCGACGTGCTGCCCGAAAGCCTGGTGCGCTCCGCCGTCTCGGGCGATCTCAACAATGCGCTGGCGCAGCTGTTGCCGTCGTTCAACGTGCAGCGCCTGCCCGCCGCCGACGGACAGGCCTTCGTGCGCCCGGCGACGTTGCGCGGCCTTTCCGCCGACCAGACGCTCGTCCTCGTCAACGGCAAGCGCTATCATCGCTCGGCGCTGCTCGGCACGCGTGGCGCGCAGGCCCCCGACCTCGCCAGCATCCCCAGCCTGGCGATCAAGCGGATCGAGGTGCTGCGCGACGGTGCGTCCGCCCAATATGGCTCCGACGCGATCGCGGGCGTCATCAACATCATTCTCGATGACCAGCCGGGGATGGAGGCGTACGGCCAGTTCAGCCAATATTATGCCGGTGACGGCAACAACTACCAGTCGGGCGCGCGCGGCGGCATCGCGCTCGACGACAAGGGTGCGATCGTCTTCACCGGGCAGTTCGAACATGGCGAGGCGACGTCGCGCACCCGCCAGCGCCCCGACGCCCTCGCCTTCCAGGCGGCGAACCCCACTCTCGCCGTTCCCAACCCCGTACAGCGCTGGGGCCAGCCCGACGAAGAGCGGGTGCGCGGCGCGGTCGACATGCATTACGACCTGGCCGACGCCGCCACGGTCTATGCCTTCGGCACCGTGCAGCAGGGCGAAGGGGTCACCGACTTCAACTGGCGTAATCCCAGCAACACCGGCAGCGTCTATAACGCCAGCAGCGCCTTTCCGGGGTTCAGCTTCCGCAGCCTTTACCCGGCTGGTTTCACCCCGCGCTTCGGCACGCAATTCGCCGATCTGCAACTCGTCAGCGGCCTGCGCGGCAACCTGTCGGACGCGCTGAGCTACGACCTCAGCGCGTCGGCGGGGCGCAGCCGCATCGACTATACCATCGACCAGACCCTCAACGCCTCGCTCGGCCCGGCCAGCCCGACCAGCTTCTATCTGGGTCGCCTGACGCAGCGCGAGACCAACTTCAACGCCGATTTCGTCTATCGCCTGCCCGTCGGCGGGGTCGAGCCGCTCAACATCGCCTTTGGCGGCGAACGGCGGATCGAGCGCTATGCAGTCGGCACCGGCGATCCCGCCTCCTATGCGATCGGTGCGGGCGCCGCGACCGGCCTTGCCCCCAATTCGAATGGCTTCCCCGGCTTCGGCCCGCAACAGGCGGGCCATTTCCAGCAGACGAGCAATGCCGGTTATGTCGACTTGGCCTGGCATCCGATCACGATGCTGACGCTCGGCGCGGCGGGCCGCTACGAGGATTTTTCCAGCTTCGGCGACAAGTTCACCTATAAATTCTCCGGCCGGGTCGAGCCGGTCGAATGGCTGGCGCTACGGGGCACCTATTCCACCGGCTTCCGCGCGCCGACCCCGGCCCAGCTCAATACGCGGCTGGTGAGCCAGGGCCTCGACACCCGTACGCTCCAGGTCTTCAACCAGGGCCGTCTGGCCCCCACCGACCCGCTCGCGGTGGCGCTCGGCGCCAAGCCGCTACGCCCCGAAACCTCGCGCAACATCAGCGCGGGCCTCGTCGCGCAGACGCATATCGGGCTGGGCGCGACGGTCGACCTCTATCAGATCGACGTCGACGACCGCTTCAGCCAGTCGGCGACCATCCCCATTCCGGCGGGCTTCGCCAATCCCAACCGCTTCACCTCGATCAGCTATTTCACCAACGACTTCAACACCCGCACGCGCGGCGTTGATGTCGTGGTCAGCTATGCCCGCAATCTGGGCGACGGTCGGGCCAGCGCGACATTGGCCTATAATTACAACCGCACCACCGTCCGCAGCGGGACGAGCGCGGCGATCGCCAACGACACGCAGCGCCGCATCTTCCAGGAACGCCTGCCCCAGCACAATGCGACCGGCACACTGGGCTACGACATCGGCGCCATCGGCGTGATGCTGCGCGGCCGCTATTACGGGCCGTGGACCGACGTGACGGGCAATGCGACCGGCGAGCTGTTCCAGCGCTTCGGCGGGATCGCGCTGTTCGACGCGTCGCTCACCTATCGCATGACGCCGAACATCTCGATCCGCGGCGGGGCCGAGAATGTCTTCGGCACCTATCCGGCCGAGGCGACCAACCAAGCCAATCGCGGCCTGATCTATTCGCGCAACGCCCCCTACGATACCGATGGCGGCCGCTATTATGTCCGGTTGGGGTTGAGCTTCTGATGATCGATCGGCGCGCGCTATTGGCGGGCGGGATGGCCGCCACCCTGCCCCTGCCCGCGCGCGCCGGTGGTCCGGCCCGCCCCGCCCCGGATGACGAGGCATTCTGGGCGAGCGTGGCGGCGGACTATGACGTACCGCAGGACGTCATCCAGCTCGAAAACGGCAATTGGGGCGCCATGCCCCGCCCGGTGCGCGCCGCGTACGAGCAAATGGTCGCGCGCGTGAACCGCGACACCAGCTATTATGCCCGGCGTGGGATGCTTGCCGACCTTCACGCCGCCCGCGCCGCCGTCGCGGCCGAACTCGGGGTGCCGGCGGACGAGATCGCCTTCACCCGCAACGCGACCGAGGCACTCAAGGCCCTGATCCTCGGCTACAACCGCCTGTCGCCAGGCGATGCGATCCTCTATGCCGACCTCGATTATGACAGCATGCAGGCGTGCATGGAGAGCCTAGCGAAACGTCGCGGCGTCCACGTCCGCCGCATCGCGCTGCCCGAGCCAGCCACCCGCGCCAGCCTGATCGACGCCTATGCCCAGGTGATGGCCGACGAACCTCGGCTGAAGCTGATCCTCCTCACCCATATGAGCCATCGCACCGGGCTGGTCATCCCGGTCCGCGAAATCGCCGCGATGGCGCGTGCGCGGGGTATCGACGTCATCGTCGACGCCGCGCACAGCTGGCAGCAGCTCGACTTCGCGCTGCCCGATCTGGATTGCGATTTCGTCGGCCTGAACGGTCACAAATGGCTCGGCGCGCCGCTTGGCGTGGGGTTCCTCCATATCCGCAAAAGCGCGCTCACCCGGATCGATCGCGACCCGGCCGAAGACGCTGGCGGTCCCGACACCGTCATGGCGCGCGTCCACACCGGCACGCTCGATTACGCGTCCTGGCTCACCGTGCCCGCCGCGCTCGCCTTTCAGCACCGGATCGATCGGGCCGCACGCGCCGCCCGGCTGCGCGCGCTTCGCGATCGCTGGGTCCGGCGGGCGCAGACCATCCCCGGCCTCGACATCCTGACCCCGGACGATCCCGCCATGCACGGCGCAATCACGTCGTTCCGGTTCCGGGGCGTGGATAGCGCGGAGGCGAATGCCGCCATCGCGCAACGCCTGCTCGACCAGCATCGCATCTTCACCGTTCATCGGACCGGCGTCGCCAAGGGCGCCTGCGTCCGCGTGACGCCCGCCCTGTTCACCCCGGCGACCGCCATGGACCGGCTGGCCGACGCGCTGCGCGATCTCTCCGCGAGCCTGTCGCCATCGCCCGGAGGATCGGGGCCGGCCTAATCGGGATCGGTCATTCTCCTGCTGGAACGAGATGGCTTAGTTCTTGTTTTGCCGAGGTAAGGGAGAACATATGAACGCCAACGCGCGCCTCACGACCTTGACCCGGATCGGCTTCGCGACGCGGGGGCTGCTCTACATCGTCATCGCCCTGCTCATCCTGCGAACCGGCAGGGCGGAAGACCCGAGCGGCGCGATCGCCTATCTCGGCCGGGGCGGCGGTCAGGTGCTGCTGGCGATCATCGCCGCCGGACTGACGGCGTACGGCATATGGCGCCTGGCGGATGCGGCCCTGGATATCGAGCGTCACGGCACCGATCGCAAAGGCATGATGGAGCGGGTCGGGGCGGGCGTCAGCGGCGCCATTCACCTCCTGCTCGCATCCCAGTCCGTCCAGTTGATGCGCGGCGCGGCGCTCTCGGGCGACGGCACCCAGGAAAGCGCGCGCACCGCCATGCAGATGCCGGGCGGCTGGGCGCTGGTCCTGGTCGGGGCGGCGGTGATGGTCGTGCTTGCTGTGGTCCAGCTTGCAAAGGCCGTGAAAGGCTCGTTCCTGCGCTATCTCGCGCCATCGGTCGCGAGACAATCCTGGGTGCGGTGGAGCGGGCGCGCAGGCTATGCGGCGCGCGGCCTCGTTTTCCTCATCAGCGGCTATCTTCTGGCCAAGGCCGGGATCGCGGAGCAGGCGAGCCAGGCGGGCGGCATGGCGCGCGTCCTGTCCTGGCTGACCAACCCGTTCGATATCATCGTCGGCGCCGGGCTCCTTGCCTTCGGCCTCTTCAGCCTGGTCGAGGCCCGCTATCGGCAGCTGCATGACGTGCCGGTGGACGAAGCCATCCAGCGTGCGACCGGCTGGCGTTAGGCCATCGGGGAGCGCCCCCTGCCCTCACATCACCACCGTCTCGACGCGCCGATCGCGATAACGCATTATTAAACACGCCTGTTTACCATCCGGCCAACATCTCCGACCAAGCCAGAAGGTAACGCCGCTATGATCCCCAAGCGTTTGCACGTCATCTGGGTCGGCGACGAATCCAAGCGACCGGACAATTGCATCGACACCTGGCGCACGATGCACCCGGACTGGGAGTTCCGGCTGTGGGGCAATGACGACTTCGCCGCCACCCAATGGGTCAACCAGGCCCATATGGACGCGATGTGGGGACGCGAGTTGAACGGCGTCGCCGACATGATGCGCTGGGAAATCCTGTATCACCATGGCGGCGTGCTGGTCGATGCCGACAGCATCTGCGTCCGCCCGCTGGACGATCACCTCCTAGAATGCGAGGCCTTTGCCAGTTGGGAAAGCGAGGTGGCGCGTCCCGGCCTGATCGCGGCGGGCTATTTCGGAGCCGAGGTCGAAAATCCGTTCGTCGGACAGATCATCAAGGACATCGCCGCCGAGGCCAGTGTCATCGACCGGATGGCATGGCAGAGTGTCGGGCCGCAGCGCGTGACCGATGCCTATCGCGCCTATGGCTATAATCGGATGCGCATCTATCCCAGCCATTATTTCATTCCCGAGCATTTCACTGGCATCGCTTATGACGGCCCCGATCCCATCTATGCGCACCAGCTCTGGGGATCGACGCGCGGTGCCTATGATGTCATCCACCAACACGCGCTCGTCAGCACCAAGGCGTCCGCTGCTGCTCCTGCTCCCGTCATGCAGCCGGTTGCCCCCTTGGCGGAACAGGACCCCGATCTGGAGCATGGCCTGTTTCACCGTGTCTGGTTCGGCGACACGCCGATCCCGTCGCATTACGAGGCCTATTGGGAGGCATGGCAACGGCAATTCCCGGACGCGCGCTTCATCACCTGGACCGATGCCGATCTGCCGACGCTGACCATCTCGCGCGAGAAGATCGAGTCCGTCTCGGTCATGCCGATGCGCGCCGATATCGCGCGCTATGAAATCCTTTATCGCTTCGGCGGCATTTGCCTCGACTGCGACGTCATGCCGTATCAGCATTTCGATGTCGCCGAGATGTCCCGCATGTTGACCGTCTGCAACGAGGACGCCTCCACCGATTATTGCTCGATCGGCTTCATCGGCGCGCCGAAGGGGCACGCGATCTTTCGCGAATTGCTCGACCATATCATGAGCCACGACCTGGACGAGACACGTACCAACGTGTCGACCGGACCATGGCTGTTCGGCGCATTCCTGAAGCGGCACGCGCATCGTCGGCTCGGCACCGAGGCATTCTACCCCTATCTCTATGACCAGCCGCTGGCCTCGGTACGCCACCGGACATTGGAAGGCACCTTGGGCATCCACATCTGGGGCGGCTCATGGCTGCCCGCGCAGGTCCGCAAGGACAAGGCGATGGACCTGCTCCGCAAGGGTGATCTGGAAGAACCCGCCGCCATTCTGGCGGGGTATGACGATGAATGGTCGCAGGATATCGGTGTCTTGATCGCCGGGATGCGGGAGAACCGCACCAACAGCGTCGCCATCGCATCGGTGCTGAACTCCAATATGTCGATCGACGCGGAGGACCATATGGCGTTCGAGTTCGCCAAGGTCGTCGCCTGGCTGCTCGATCAGGACGCCGACCGGATGGTGTGGCAGATCGGCGCGGCCGACGGGATGCTGGTCGATCCGCTCCGCCCGGTGATGATCAACTATGATCCGCCCGCCGTCCTGCTGGAGCCGAACCCGTATATGTTCGCGGCGCTGGAGCGGGGCTATCGCAAGAACCGCAACGCGATGCTGCTGCCCTTCGCCTATGGGATCGAGGGCGGGGAACTCGTCCTCAACGCGATCAATCCGGGCAAGGTGACCGAACTGGGCCTGCCGCGCTGGGTGATCGGCCTGTCCTCGATCTACGACGACAAGAACGCGATCGGCGGCAAGACGGTCGACGAGGCGACGAAGCTGCAGATCCAGTCGTGCATCGAAAAGATCGCGGTGCCGGTCGTCACCTATCAGGACGTACTGGCCAAGACCGGCGGACGCGCGGCGGACATCCTCGTCGTCGATGCCGAGGGCATGGACAAGGCGATCATCCTCGACATCCTCGCCCGTGGCGCGCTGCCGATGGTCATCCATTTCGAAATCCAGTGCCTCGAAGCCGAGGAGCAGCACGCGCTGCTCACGGCGCTGGAGAGCGACTATGTGATCCTGCGCTTCGGTAACGACATGACCGCCTACCGCTCCGACGTGATCGCGGAATATGCGCGGACGCTGTATATCGAGCATGGCATGCCGACGATCTACCGCAACGGCCTGAGGATGCTGAACGGGCTGTAACCTGCGAACGGTCCGGTGCGGGCGGATGCCGAACGGACCGTGCCGCTCGACGGTCGCAACGGCGCCTTTGCGTAATGCTAATCGTTACAGAATTGTCATCAAACAACCATGCAGCCGTAAACTTCGACGATTAGCGCTCCCCCCACGACGACGAACGACTCGATGCGGTCAGGCATCCTCGTCGCGTCGATGATGCACTCGGATCAACCGGGTTCGCCATCATAACGGGGGATTGATCATGACGATGTTTTCGCGCGCCCACCGGGCGCGCCTGTTGTGCTGCGCGTCCGGCCTGTTGCTGACGGCGGTCCCGGCTCATGCGAAGGACGCGACCTCATCCGACGGGACGAACTCGACCGCCCCGCAGTCGGACGTCGTCGTCACCGCGGAGCGCCTGGCGACCGCCCGGAAGGAACAGTCGCCCGCCGTGGTCGACAGCATCGTCTATGACGACGTCGAGACGATCGCGGCGGACGGCAACATCGCCGAGCAGCTACGGCTGCTGCCCGGTATCAGCACGATCGACGAGGGCGATGCGCCGCGTTTCGTGACGATCCGCGGCATCTCGCCCGATCTCAACCAGACGACGATCGACGGCATCACCCTCGCCTCGATCGGCAATGACGGCGAGGGATCGCGGATGATCAATCTGCAGATCATCCCGTCCGAACTGTCGCAGCGCACCGACGTCTACAAGACCTTCACCGCCGAACAGGATGGCGGCGCGATCGGCGGCATCGTCGACATCGTGACGCGCAGCCCCCTCGACCTGAAGCGCCGCTATACCCTGCTCGACGGCTATGGCAGCTATCAGTCGTTCCGCGGCCCCGACGGACGCAACACGATCGGTGGCAGCGCGCAGCATTGGGGCGGCGGGGCCAAGGGCGTATTCGCCGACCGTTTCGGCGCGCAAGGCCAGTTCGGCATCCTGCTGTCGGCCCGTTACCAGAGCCGCACGCGCAACTCCGCCAAATGGTGGCAGCCGGTGAAGAATTATTTCGACACCAGGGGCAGGCTGCTTGCCGGTCCCGACGCGGGCAACTGGGATGGTCGCGCGGTGCCGGGCGACCATAGCTATGGCAGCTACACCAACCGGCTGCGCACCGCGGGCAGCAGCGGCAAGCTGGAATGGCAGGCGAGCGACCGCATCCGCGCCTCGCTGCTCGGCTTCGGTTATCGTCTGTGGGAATCCTCGACGATGAACAAGAACGACTATTATACGCGCAGCACCATCGTCGCGCGCACGGCGACCGGCGGCCGGTCGCAGGTCAACAGCATCTATTCGCGCTACCGCTACGACACCTGGGACAAGAAGACCTATGGCGGCATCGCCTCGGTCGGCTGGCGCGGCGACGCCTCGCATCTCGACGTGCGCGGCGGCTATACCCGCGCGATCTACGACAATGTGCAGCCCTATGTCGGCGTGCGCACCTATCCGGCGCGCCTGTTCCTCGACTGGGAGGACGGCAGCGATGCGACCGGCGGCATCCCGCGCGTGACCGGGATCAGCGACCCCAATGCGCCCTTCTCGTCGGTCTACAAGCTCAGCACCGCGAACATCACCGAACGATCCGCGCGCGAGGGGCTGGCCGATCTGCGCGTCGACTATGCCTGGAACACCGAAGCGAACGACCGTGGTTTCGGACTGGCCACGGGTGTCGAGTTCCGCCGCCTCGACCTGTCACGCGACCTGAACGTCAATACGTACCGGCTGGGGCGGGTGATGACGGATTATATGGTCGATCCCGGCTATCTGCCGGTCGGGTCGGCCATGTCCTTCCCATGGATCGACTATAACCGCGCCAGGGGCAGCCTGTGGCAGCAGATCGGGCTGGACGCGCGCGCGACCGCCTATCAGGCGGCGGCCAGCGACTATCGCTATGTCGAGCGGCTGTGGACGCCCTATCTGTCGCTCCACCATGCCAGCGACGCGACGCGGTTGGTGGCCGGGCTTCGCTACGACCATATCGGGTTCGACGCCTATCAGCCGGTGATCCGCAGCGGCGTGGTGGCGCCGGGGCAGACGGTGAAGCAGGGCGGCTATGCCTATCTCCTCCCCTCGTTCGCGGCCGATCATGATCTGGCCGACGGCACCAAGCTGCGCTTCGCCTATAGCCGCACGCTGGGCCGCCCGACGCCGGGCGACATCGCCCAGCCCGAGACGATCAGCTGCGGCGTGGAGGACGAGGAGGCGGGCGGTCCCGACTGCTCGATCCGGCGCGGCAACCCAAATCTGAGGCCGCGCCGCGCCGACAATCTCGACGTCGGTGCCGAATATTATTTCGGCACGCATGGCGTGATCGGCGTCGCCGCCTTTGCCAAGTGGATCAAGGACGACATCTATGTCCTGCGCTCGCTGCAGGAGGTGGACGGCACCACCTATGCGGTGCGCGAGCCGACCAATGCCGAACGCTCGCGTTTGTACGGGATCGAGTTCCAGATCGCCGAGCGCAATGTCGACGTGCTGGGTCGCAAGGTCGATCCTTTCTTCAACGTGACGCTGCTCGACGGCCAGATGCATGTCACCGGCGAGGAAACCGGCACGCGCACGGTCGACCGGCTGATGTACCAGCCGCGCGTGACGGTCGGTGCCGGGGCGACGGTGCGTCTGCCCGAGATCGCGGGTGCGTTCCGGGCGACGGTCAGCCACCGTTCGGACTCGCTGACCGCGCTGGGCGTCACGCCCAAGGACGATACCGGCCGGGCGCCCCTGACCGTCGTCAACGCCGCGCTGTGGCACAAGGTCTTGCCGCACGTGACCTTCAAGTACGAGATCAACAACCTGTTTGACGACCAGCCCAATTTCCTGGTCGGCAACCGTCTTCAATATGTCAACGAAATCGACGATTATGGTCGCGCCGCCTTCTTCCACATCGTGCTGAACTGATCGGACCCGAGACTAGGATGGATCGCCGTCACCTGCTCGCCGCCTTTCCGATGCTGTGGATGGCGGCGCGCGCCGGCGCGCTGCCGGCCGGTCCGCGCAACCTGATCGACGCGCCGGGCTTCCTCACCACGCCGTTCACGCTCGGCGTCGCGTCCGGCGATCCCGATGCGGACGGCTTCGTCGCCTGGACGCGGATCGTCCCCGAACCGGCACAACCCGATGGCGGCATGGTCGCAGCACCCGTGCGCGTCGGCTGGGAGGTGGCGCGCGATCCCGACTTCCGCCAGATCGTCCGCCAGGGCGACACGATCGCCCATCCCGAGCTGGCCCATGCGGTGCATGTTGAAGTGACCGGCCTCGAACCGGCGCGGCCCTATTGGTATCGCTTCACCTGCGGCGGCCATCGCAGCCCGGCG